>NZ_JBFASO010000001.1:0-1030223 GCF_040677775.1 Micromonospora sp. NPDC053740 | reverse complement strand
CCCTCAACGCCCTGATCCTCGCCTACGGCGACCGGATCGCCATCTAACAGCATCGATCACACCACAGGCCCAAACACGGAAATCGACACACTCCCCTGCGAAACTCGAGGTCGGCGAGGATGGTGTTGAATAGGGCCGGGTACTTGCCGTCCCTGTCCCGGATCATGTATTTCACCTGGCAGCCGGCGTCTTCCAGGTCCATCACCAGGTTACGTGCGGTCTGGGTGACCAAGCCTGCGGTGGGGTGTGCGGTGGCGCCGAGGATTCGGATGCGGCGGGTGGCGTGTTCGATGACGGCCAGGATGTAGAGGCGGGCGCCGGTCAGTGTGGTGGTTTCGAAGAAGTCGGCGGCGATGATGGCGTGGGCCTGGGAGCGCAGGAACGTCGCCCATGTGCTGCTGGTGCGCTGAGGTGCCGGATCGACATCGGCTTCTTTCAGGATCTCCCAGACGGTGGACGCGGCGACCTTGACGCCCAGGACGAGTAGTTCGCCGTGGATACGGCGGTATCCCCAGCTGTTGTTCTCCGGGGCCAGTCGCAGGACCAGCCGGCGGATCGACCGGATCGTTCGTGGCCGTCCGGGCCGGTGGGGCCGGGAACTGCTGGCATGCCGGCGGGCGATCAGATCGCGGTGCCAGCGCAGCACGGTCTCCGGGCGCACCAGCAACCGCAGCTGGTTGCGCACGGTTCGCGATAGCGGGTGCAGCAGGGCCGCCAGCCACGCCCGGTCCGCTGGAGTGAACCGGACCCGTTCGCCGTGCAGTTGACGTTCGAGAACCATGACCTGGTGCCGCAGAGCGAGGATCTCGGCGTCCTTGTCGCGGTCACTCATCGGCAGCAGCCGCAGCAGAGCCAGAGCGTTGGTCACGCCGAGGTACGCCAGTCGAAACAACACACCCCATCGTCGCCCAGCGCTCGACGTCGAGCACCGTCACGATCCAGCCGAGAAGATCCGCGTCGGCCCCAGCTCCCTTGCCCCGGTGATCAAGATGGCTGTGAACAGGGTGGATGAGATTTTCGGCATCCACAGGGTCCACATACCCGCCAGTACGCGCGCCGAGTCACCTCCACCGTCCTGAGTCAGAGCGAGAACCCTCGCCGCCTCGGCGTCGGTGAGATCAACCGGCTGAGGGAGAAGACGCCCATTGGCGTCGAGCACAAAGAGCCGAACACCGCCAGCCAAGGGCAAAGCGTTCATCACGGTCACCCACTCCGGCAGGCGCTTGTCCGGAATGCGGAGTTTCTGCCCCTCTTCGAACCTCACAGGTCTACACTACGGATCCGGTCTCGCAAGGGGGGGCCTCCGACGGCCACGGCGAGTGATCCGGACCGCCAGGCTTGCCCTGGCAGGCCGTCGGCATGATAGCAGGGTGAAAAAGCTCTCCGACTGGATCGCGCAGCACCTGGTCGCCTGGCTCGTCGGCTCCGGGCTCCTGATCACTGCCTCGGCCGTCGTGCTCATGGTCGACTTCTCGAAGTCCTACCGGCCCCCGGCTGGCGAGGAACAGCCGAAGATTACCGACTGGATGCAGGCGTGGGGCAGCATCGGGGCCGTGATCGCCGGTGTGCTGGCTGCCCTCGCCGCAGGTGCCCTGCTGGTAGAAGTCCTCGGCCGCGTCTTCCGACTCCTTGTCGCCTTCACCGCTGCGTGGCAAACCGTGCAGCGTCCGCGTGACCGAGCGCAGCAGCGAGTGCGCGGTGAACGTGGCGTCGCCGAGCATGATCTTCAGTGGTTCCCCGGCCGGTGACAGGGCGAGTGCGTTGAGGCGCAGGACCGGCTGTTGGTGGATGTCGAGGAACTCGTGCCAGCGCAGAACCTCGGGGTCCGGCGACGGCGCCATCGACGCGTCGGACAGCGTCACCGCCGCGGCCAGCGATCCGCTTCAGCGAAGAGCCCGGCCCCAGATCCGAAGGCACACCCCGGCCACGACGGACCCGACCGCCCCACTTGACTTGCGGTGTCGTTCTTGATTCGATGGGGGCATACGCGGGGGGCGTGTTGCCAGAGTGCAGCTCGGCGTACACGACGAGAGCGTGCCCGCAGGATCGGTCGTTCCGATTCCCGGACGATCAGTTGCTTGGTCCGAGGTGGTGTTTGTCCTGGCTCTCCTCAGTTACGGCCAGCTGTCCGTGCTGCGCAGCATAGAACACATCGACGTTAGCCAGTGGCATATTGCGAACATTGCCTACTGGCTACCACTTCGAACAGGGCTTGCCACGGATGAGGTACACGCGGCTTTGAACCATCTTGCTCGGCGACATGAATCGCTGCGCACGGTCTATCGACTGCCGGAAGAGGGCCCGCCGACACAACGGGTCGAGAAGGAACCCATCAGCGTGGTGGAGTACGCGGAGATCGACAATTCGGCCGAGGCGCAGGTCGCCTTGGTCGAAGCCTCCCGACAATGCGCTTTCAGGATCGAGGATGAGGTCGGGTGGCGCGCGACAATAGCCACGACCGACGGCACTCCTCGCGGCATCGGCTTCTGCATCCACCACATCGCCGCTGACGGCTGGGCCCAGCGCATCGTCGGGCAGGGCCTGTCACCGATCCTCAAGGTCGCACCGCATGGGCCTTCGATCGACGGGCGCGACGCCGTGCGGAGCCCTGGGGCCCTGGCGTCGGAGCAACGTTCGACGTCCTGGCGCGAGAGGCGACAACGGGGGCGTCGCTATCTTCGTGACTTCCTGGCCAGCGGCCTGCTGACGCCGAGCCCCTTCATGCCCGGTGAGCGCCTACGCACGCTGCCGACGCGTCATGACGGTGAACTGCGTCTGGATCATCTCGCTGGCGCGCTCCTCAGCCGCGCGCGCGGCATGCGTCTGCTGCCCCATACACTGCTGCTGGCCGCCGCCACGTTGACCACGGCCGCCTGTTT
Organism: Micromonospora sp. NPDC053740; assembly: GCF_040677775.1. Taxonomy (NCBI): domain Bacteria; kingdom Bacillati; phylum Actinomycetota; class Actinomycetes; order Micromonosporales; family Micromonosporaceae; genus Micromonospora; species Micromonospora sp. NPDC053740. The sequence continues at coordinate 1,027,344 of NZ_JBFASO010000001.1, read as the reverse complement.
CGATGAGTTGTCAGCCGCGTGGTGGCTCATGTCCTCCAACCGGTTCGACCCTCGAACGAGTGGGCTGGTCACCTCCATGAACCAGGTCGTACCTGTGCATGCCGATCTCATCCCGCGAGGGACGGTCGCGGAGCTGATCCAACGCCTTCAGGCCAACAGCCTGGCCTCGCTCCGCTACGCCAGCTACGACGTCGACGAGTTCAACAACCTGGCCGAAGAGATGATCGGTGGACGGCCACGGCGGCAGTACATGTTCAACTATGCCCTGAACGAGGGGTTCACCGGTACAGACGACAAGCGCCCCCTCGACCAGATCCCGTTCGCAGAGCCGCGGGTGACGAGTCAGCAGAAGACGTCCGCCGCCTCCTGCTACTTCATCGTTGTCGACGAGCCGTGCTTGACCTTGGAGTACCAGACGACTCTCCCGCAGGCCGACGAGAGGCACGTAGCGGCTCTGCTGCGAACGTACGAGACCATACTGCGTCACGTCCTTCTGCAGCCCGAATCCTCGGTCCGGCGATTGCTCGACCAGGCCGTGCCCGGGATCGACTCCGCCGACGCCTCGCCGCATGGGGTTGGGTCCGGAGCGAGTCGTTCGTAGGACACGTGCGAGACGGCCAAGCCGCCGAGGTGTGCTAGGTTGCCGAGTTCATCCGGGTGCAAGGCCGCCGCGCCTTCATAGACGAACGCGAAGCACCGCTGACCACGTTCCGGCGGCCGCACCGCTACAACACCGTTCGCCGCCACTCCCGCCTTGGACAGCAGCCACCGATCACCTACGAGAAGAGCACCCGGCCAGCGCCAGCTACGCTGGCCCCGGCCGCATAAACCCCGTGTCCAAAATCAGGGGGTCAAGCCCCTCTACCAGCAGGGTCCCGGCAAAGTCGTGGAGTGCCCGGCTTGATGGGGTTGGTGTAGACGCGCCCTTGCTGGTGGTAGCAGGGCGGGCATGACCGTTCAGATGATCATCGAGGTTCCTACGCCTTGTTGATCGTCCGAAGTGAGTCATGCCCGCGCTGCCATCATCGCTGATCTCATCCTTGTCCGGTGCACCGGCTCTCACCACGCCCGAAACCGCTGCCGGGCTGCTCGCAGCGCTGGCCGATCTGCCGGATCCCCGTGCTCGTCGTGGAGTACGGCACCGGCTGACGGTCGTCGTCACTGCGGCCGTGTGTGCCGTGGTGGCCGGCTACCGCTCCTACACCGCGATCGCCGAGTGGGTTGCCGATGTCCCGGCTGCGACCGCGCTCGCGCTGGGCATCGTCCCGGATCGGCGCCCGTCGGAGTCGATGATCCGCCGCCTGTTGCAGCCCCTGGACCCGGACCTGCTCACCGCCGCCGTCAGCGGCTGGCTGTCCACCCGGACCATAGCGACAGCACCCGCTCAGCGGCAGGCGATCGCCGTGGACGGCAAGACACTGCGCGTGCGACACGAGGTCGCATGTGGTGAGTGGATCACGGCGGAGGAGGTGCCTGTGTGGTGACGTGATCCCCGGTCCGTGCTCGGTGGCCGGTCTCCTCTCTGGCGTGCGTCGTGGGTGACTGCGGGGTGCGGAGCCCAGGGTTCAAGCCGAAGGGTCCTCGTTCCTTCCGGGGGCTACGGGTGAGGAGAAGTACGGGCGGGCGAACGTGAGTGAACCCTTGGTTGATGCCTCGTCATCTTGAAGGTCCGGGTGGAGGGAAGCGGGACCGGGCCGAGGTCAGGGACTGGCCGGTGGGAAGCGGCGGATGCCGGTGGTGGAACGCAGCGCTGCCGGGTGAGCACCATCGTCCCCGGGGTACAGAGGGCGCCCTATCCGTGCGTCTCTCATGCATGCGGAACGTGGAAACCGTGCGCCACGAAGCACTTTGTGACTGTGTGGAGGTGAGACGACTTCACCGTTGGGTCGTCGCAGCGGCCTGATTGAAGCTGGGGGCAGCCGTGCGACGTGAGGTCGCACGTCGTGAGTGATCGCACTGCTTGGAGGTAGTCGATGACAAAGGTGTGATCCGGTCCAGTGTCCATTGGATCGTCCCCGTCCTGGCGTGCGTCGCGGGTGACTGCGGGGTGCGAAGCCCAGGAGAAAGCCGAAGGGTTCCCGTTCCACCCGGGGGCTACGGGCGAGGGGAAGGCCGGACGGGTGAACCAAGTGAATCTTCGTATGCTCCGTTATCAGCAGCTCCGCGAGGTGGGAGGTTCCAGCGGGGTATAGGGCTGGCCGCTGGGAAGCGGCAGGCGCCGACCAGAGAGGCTGCGCTGGTCGGGAGGACACCGCCGCCTCGGAGTAGAGAAGGCACCCACCCCGGCCGCATCTCATGCGTGCGGAACACGGCAACCCCGACAGAGGGAGTGTGGATCTAACTGTGTTTCCGGCCTGACCTGCCTGGCGTTGTGCCTGGTGAGGAGGGTGCCATGATGACCGCGACGCTGAACGATCAGAGCGGACGTAAGAAGCGGCCCGAGCCGTCGGCGGAGGCAAAGACCGCCGCCGAGCTGGTAGTGCGTCTTGAAGCCGTCGATCTCGGCACGGTGGTGTGTGACAACGGTGTCATCCTCGTGCGGAGCCATGTGGATGCTCCCATCTGGATGCTAGGCCGGTGATCGTCGGGTGGGCCGGACAGCGCATGGTGGCAAGCCGTGTTCCCGCTCCTGCCAGTACCAAACAATTCGTCCCGTCAAGGTGACCGGAGAACGTCAGCGTGATCCCAGCGCGGGTGTCGTGTCGGGGATGGCGTGCTCGATCAGGGCGGCCGCGATGCCGGCAGCGGTCGGGTAGACGTCGACGCCGAGGGTGCGGGTCCGGGCCGAGGCGCCGTCGAGCAGGAGCGCCAGCTGCTCTCCGAGCAGGTATGGGCCGGTCGCGCCGGCGTCCTAGGCGATCTTGATCAACCGGGTGGCGACGGACGTCTTGTGCTCGCGGGCCAGCACGCGCGCCGATGCTCCGAGTCGACTCCCTGTCCCGGTTGACCCTATCGAGTACGAGATCATCATGACCCCACCGGCCAGTCAGGCCGCGTGACTGAAACTGTCACCGATCCCTGCAGCAGACATCACCATTCGGCATTGCCCGACACCCGGCCTTGCTGGCGAAAAGCGCTGCTTCGCGGGCAGCACCTGTCCAGCCACAACCTCCGTGGGTTGCAGCGTTGGTTGCCATTCCGGTCGGCTGTGCTCGACCAATTCTCCGACCCACGCCGTCTACGTGTGACCGCGTGGCGCTGATCGACGTCGGCACCGGCCGGACAGTTGAGCGGCGGGTGCGCCCTCACCAGATCAGCGTGATCGGCTGGTCCTCCGTCGGCAAGCGAGAAACTCGACCAGCTTCGTCGCCTTCTCGATCGCATCCTGACTGAGAGTCACGCTCGCATGCACCCCTTGTTATTTGACAGGCAACGTCACAGACTGCGCCGTCTACAACCAAGATCACAAGGGTGATGCCGGGAGCGCAGCATGAGTGAACGTTCCGAGCAGGGGCGCGGCCCAAAATCGGGCACCCGTCGCCACCCCACCTCTGCGGTGTTCGCGGGCGGCGCCGCGATAGTCTGCAACGGATGAAGCCGTCGGCTCGAAGGTGAGGCTTGCCCGATGGGTACCAGCTACGAACCGATGAGTCTGGCCAGGTTGGCCACCCATCTGGCATCCGCGGACACCGACCAGACTCGCTGGAAGCTCGTATGGGAGTTTCTGGAGGAGTACCGCTGGGAACCCGCCGAAACCAGGGTCGACCTGTTAAGAGACGAGCCCGGGCTAACCGGAGACCCACGGTGGGACGCGCTGCTTGCCGCGCTCGCGGAGCACCTGTTAGCTCAGGCGGATCTTGCTCCGCCCGCATGGGTCGACGCACGTGTGCTGCGCCGGGCATGGTTCCCGGCCGAACTGGCCATTCACCGGGCCGACGCCCTGGCGTGGGCCCCGGCTGCATTCCGGAAGCACGGTGTGTACCTGTCCGTTCACGACCTGGCCGCGGCGTGAGCGGATCAGACAGCGTCCTCATGGGGCGCGCGGAACTCGAACGCGCGTTCACTCACCTGGGCGACCGGCTTGTCCGCCGCGGAGTCGTCGCTGACATCTTTATTGTGGGTGGTGCCGCGATGGCGCTCGCCTACGACGCGAAACGGGTCACCAGGGACGTCGACGCATTGTTCGTCCCGCACGGAGTCGTCCTCGATGAGGCGCGTGCAGTGGCCGACGAACTGGGCCTACCGCCGTGGTGGCTCAACGAGCAGGCCAGCGTGTATGTCTCCGGCAAGGATGACCCGGGCAAGCGGCGAGTCTTCGACCACCCTGGCCTGCGCGTGATGGCCGCCTCTCCGGAGCACATCTTCGCGATGAAAGCGCTCGCGGCGCGAACCCGCGACGTGGACGACCTTCGCGCCCTGGCGGCGCTGGCCAAGGTAACGACGGTGGACGACGCTATACGTCTGTGCAGCGACCTTTAACCCGACGAAGCGATCTCGCCACGAGCAATGGGAGTTATCCGCGAACTTTTCGGATGATTCGGATCCCCCATGCAGCGCAAGGCGGTCAATGCGATCACTTCCGATGGCTCAGGCCTCTAAGCAGGATCCTCACGTGTCCGCCGAAAGCGCGTGAAACGTGACCGTAAAGCGGGGCGCTTGCTCAGAATCCTATCTGCGGTTGTTCGCCTCGGAGATGGAACAGTTGGTGCCGTCGGGGGAGAGGTGCTTCGGGAATCTGCCGTTCCTGTTCAGCATCAAGGACGTGCGACGGCAGGATGGACAGATCTGACGGCTGCGTGGACGCCTGCACTGTCTTGGGCGATCACGATCCGCAGTGTGACGAGTCGTTTCCGAGCCACTGCACTCCCTCTGAGCGCCGTAGCTGAAAACGCCGTACCTCTCTTCACCGTAATGTTTCGGCAAAGTCTTGATCTTCGTGAGCTTCAGACGCAGACAACAGACGTCACAGTGAGCCAAGGGTAGCGACCTCCCGTGTCGGACGCTCTCGGCACCGATCGGCGTCCAGACGGGATTCGCCACTGCATTCGCTGTAACGCTTCAGGGCTGATGCGCGGGGGAGCCTTGAGTGGATGCTGCCCGAAGCCCGATCGAGGTCCCCTCTACTCAGGGGCGACCTGCGCACTCGCTTGGCGGAAGTCGGCAATGAACGCTGACCCGGCCCGGACCGGGGTGCGCGGGCGGCGCCGGTGCTCGTCCCGGCTCAGCCCCGAGGGCCGGGAAAGTTGACGGTGAACGGCGAGGTGCCCACCCGGATGGCGGACGCGTCGACCTGCCGGACGTAGTTCGGGTAGCAGCGGTCGGGGTGCAGGCAGAGCCGGACCCGCTGGCCGGGCAGGAGTCGAGCGTCGTACCGGCCGTCCTCGACGTTCTCGTCGACCGCGACGATGTCGCCGGTGTCGGCGTTGTAGACGTAGACGGGGTAGCTGTAGCCGTACACCGGGAGGCCGTTGGCTTGGCCGGAGACGGCGGTGCCGGCGCTCATCCGCTCGTTCGCGACGGTGATGCCGCCTGCGACGACCTTGATCCGGGTCGCCTTGACGCTGTTCGGCGCCCCACCGGACCATTGGGTGGCGTAGACGCTGTTGGCGCCGCCGTTGCCCGGTGGGATGAACGCCAGTGACCACTCGTACGGGCCGAGCCCGCTGAAGGTGTACGAGCCGTCGCCGGGAACCTTCCGGGTGGTCTCGTACCAGAACGGATCGTAGGTCGTCAGCGCGACGGTCACCGACACCGGCTGGCCGGTGACCGCGTCGGTGATCGACCCGGTGATCGACCCAGCCCGGTCCAACAGGATGTCGGGCAGCGTGGTGATCCCGGGCCCTGGCGCGACCACCAGTGCCTTGGTCCGGTCGCCGGTGCCACCGTTCGGGCCGACCCACTGCGCGCCGTGCCCCTCGGCCGAGCCGCCGGCCCAGATGTTGTACCGGTCCGGGTGGAGGCTCCGGAACCGCACCACCCCGTTCTCGTCGGAGATCTCGTTGGCGTCATAGATGTCGGGGAACCGCTTGTCCACCGAGATGGCGATGATTCCCGCGTTGGGCACCGGCGCGCCGGTCGCCCGGTCTCGCAGTGTCACTCGTAGTTCGTTACCGGGCGGCTGGACCGGCAGCGTCGCGTGGGTCACCCGCCCGGCGACCGCGTTCGCCTCGACCATCCCACCCTCGTGTACGCCGTCGTTCGCGGCACCGGTGAATCGGTAGTGGCCGGGCGGCACCTCCAGGTCGACGTACCCGTTCGGGAAGGTCCCGGCGGGGTTGGTGCAGATGAGGCCGAGCTCCATCGGGTCCTGCACACAGAAGTTCCGCACCTCGGCGCCGGTGGCCGCGTCGGCCGCGACGAACCGGATCCGGCCGGCCGGAGGAAGCACGTCGTCGACGACGAGCCGGCCACGGGTCGGCACGGTGACAGCTCCCCAGGGGAATCCGAGCCGGCTCGGGTAGTAGCGGGGCCGGAACACGCCGGGCAGTTGGTTGGTGATCCGGTAGCGCCCGGCCGACACCCCGGACACCCGCCACCGGCCAGCCCGGTCCGTGGTGGTCGAGTAGGTCGGATGCTCGGCGCCGGAGTCCGGCGCGAGGGTGACCCTGACCTGGCCAGCCGGTCGGCCGGACCGTTCGGTCAGAGTGCCGCTGACTGTCGCGGTGGCGCTACCGGCCCGTACCGGCGCGACCGTACCCAGCACCGCGTCGACGCCGAGCAGCAACAGTGCGCACAGCGCCGCCAACAGGAGGGTCGCGGGACGTGCTATTCGGCTGTCCATCGTGGTGGCACCTCCGGAATCGGCAAAGCTCGGCTCGCTCGCGCACGTCAGGGCAGCGTAACTTTGGCCATCATCACCTCAAGTCATGTGATGAACACGGACAGCGTCGGTTTTCGAGGCATCTGCAACTCGCTAGCGACGGTCAGGGCGCCGCCAGCCGCTCAGCGTGAGGAGGACTTCGTCGGTACGGGGCTTGTTCCAGACCTGCCGGCCGGTGTAGCGGGGGTTGGTGAGGATGACGCGGACGGTGCTTTTGGACCAGGCGATGCCGCTGCGATGTCGGTTGCGGGCGCGGTCGTGCGCCGAGGGGCAGGGCATCGTGTTCACGATTCCGGCGCTTGCCCGGGTCGCGGCCCGGGCCAGTGCGGAGCCTCCGACCAAGGCGATGTCGCCGTCGCCGGTTGCCCTCAACGTCTCGATCGTGGTGGCCAGGTCGGTGGTGGCCAGTCGCGCGCCCGACCAGCCGAGCGGTTCCCGCGTTCGCCAGCGGCCGAAGCCCAACGATCGTCCGCCCGGGGAACATCAGTCCACATGTCACGGTGCGGTGCCGGTCGTTGTGCGTCATGACAAGTCAGGCGTCGATTAGGGGGAAGGTTTGCGATCGTTCACGAAGACGTCGGCACGCCCGTCGCTGAATAGTTTCCCCACCATGTTTTTTCGATTCCCCTGCTACTGCGGGGAATGATTGTAGGAGGGGAAGATGCTCAGACGTCGCGTGCTCGGCATCGGGCTTGCCGCACTGCTGGCGGTCTCCGTGGCCGCCGTTGCTTCTCCGGCCAGTGCAGCAGGGTCTGCGATGGCTGCCGGGGCGATCCCCCAGCCGGTGCTCGATGCGGCGGAGGCTCTGGCCGGAGGGCAGGTCGTAGCGGTAACACCTACGTTCAGCCGGAAGCCGACCACTCGTAAACCGGTCGCGGCAGCCGCCGAGAATGTGATCACCTGCACCGCGCGGGCCCAGTATCCACATGCGTCGACCGGCGGCAACGGCATCCCGGGCAGCATCGACGGCAAGGCGGATTCGTGGTGTGACGCGCCAATCCCGTACATCGGTGCTCAGGCCGAGTTGTACCAGTACGTCCCAGGCAGCGGCTTCTACCTGGTGTCGGTCGGAAGCCTGAACTCCGGCCCGGGGAACAAAACGTACACAGGTGTCGCCTTCACGATCTGCCAGAGTGTGCCGAACTACTACGTCACCAAGGGCATCCACACGTACACCGCTCCCGGCGGCTACTACCCACCGTCACTGACGCTGACAACACAGTCGCCCATCGTGCAGGTCACCTGCTGAGGAGGCCGCACGGATCAAACCGGCCGGCCACCGCAGTGCCAGCGGGGGCCGGCCGGGTACGCCCGGCCCCGTCAAGCCTGCCGCAGCCGATCGGCGATCGTCCAGGCGACGGCGGCGGTCAGGATCCGCACGCCGCGGGTCGAGGCGGGACGCAGCCCGATCAGCTCTTGGACGCGCCGTAGGCGATAGTCGAGCGTGCGGGCGTGGACGCCCAGCGCCCGTGCCGTCGCCGGTCGGGACATGTCGTGCAGGTAGTACGCGTCGAGGGTGCGGATCAGGTCCGGACCGGCTTCGAGTCGGGTGACGAGCTCCCGCAGCCAACTGTCCATGTGTGGCGAGTGGGCGGCTCCGAGTTCGACGAACCTGTCCGCGACGCTGTAGAGGTGCTGGGGTCTGCGCTCCGCCGACGTCAATCGGCTGATCTGTCGAGCCTGGTCCAGCACACCGGCCAGCTGGCCCACCGCTCCGAGGGCCGCGCCGGCAGCGCACCCACGGCCGGAGTCCACGGCGACGCCACGGACCAGGTCCAGGGTGCGATCCGCCACTGGACCGTGGACCCCACCGTTGACGAGCCAAGCCGAGGTGGCCGCCGGTGCGTCGACCGATGCCGGCGTGACCAGTACCAACTCCGCCGGCCCGAGCCAGGACATCGGGATCCGCCAGGACGCCAGGGCTGTCGCGACGATGCGTTTCCGCTCCGGGGCGGCCAGGCCCGGCGGGTCGAACCGAACAACCGTCACTAGCCACCGATGCCCGAGACGTACGCCGGCCGCCCGAGCGATGCCCACCGGCGGTGGTTCGTCGGCCAGCAGCGACCGCGCGAGCAACTGGACCTGAGCCGACATCGACCAGGTCTGTGCGACGCCAACAAGGTACCCGTCCAGGTAGGCGCAGCGGGCTCGGTTGCCCTCCCGCCCGAGCCAGTTGGCCATGTGGAGCACGTCCTCGGTGTTAGCCGGAGCAGCGGTCTCCACCACATCGCGCAGCATCAGTGCGGTATGGGTGCTGAGCGCCTGCCGCTGCGACGCCAGCGAGAGCCGATCCTCGCCTCGTCGTCGGCCGACGTCGCCGATGGCCGCCAGGTCGTCCTCGTCGAGCGACGTGTCGTCCCGTACGCGCTCCAGACTCACCCGTCGAATGAAACGCGCGAAGTCGAGCATGTGCGCGAGCTGCTCCGGTGACGGCGACGCGTACTCGGGCACCTCGCGCTGGTAGGTGTTGACGGCGCGCAGGGCATTTACGTCAATCCGCCGCTGGAGCGCCACGATCAGGTCAGGCACGACACCTCCTGTGTGGGACGTCGGACGCCTTTCGATTGATGTTCGCCGATCGTATGGCCTCGCTGAGGGTCGACTTCGGTAAGTATTGCCCGTTCCGGTTGGCCGCTACGGCGATGGCCCGCAGCGTCGGAGAGCCCACCTGCCGCCGTAGCGCGCGGAGTCGATCGCGCAGAGCTGGGATCGGGTCACTCACCGTCACGTCAGCAGAGTACTGCCACGGCTCCTCGAGGGCGTCCGATGTTCGGTTGCGTTCGACCGGACCACCTCGGACACGTGGTTCGCGATCGTGACGGCACAGACACACGCCGAGCTTGCTGAGGAGTAAGGATGACGGAGATGCGCGGTGTTGCCGTCGCAATAAGCGGACTTGGTGCGGCTGGCTGCGGCATGGTGGCGGCGGCGGAAGCGCCGACAGTGAGCGCGATTGTGGCCGGGGCGGTCGTCGTTCTCGTCGGGGCCTTGTCGCTCGTGGGGTGCTGCGCCAAGGACCGCGCCGCGATCTTGACGATGCCGTCGCCACAAATCTACCCGTAGCGATCGTTCTAGTTGTAGTGAGCGCTACAGGATGCGCCGGCAACCTTCACCCTGGATAGCCCCGGCGCGGAGGTGGTCGTGGCTCGTGGCTGTCACAAAACGGGGTGGAGCTTCGTCGAGTGCGTGTGGTGAGACCAAGGTTGAAAGCCAGGAGTCGGGCATAGGCCGGAACAACGGACGCCGCCCGATCCGAACGACCCCGTGCGTAAGAACCTGCTGCGCCACCCTGGGTCCACCCGCGACCAACCGCACCGACCGCAAACGAGGATCATGACCAAGCTCCGTCATTTCCGACGTCAGGACGCCTCCCCCAGGTCTAGCCGGAGGCTGGCCCTGAGCGCCGTACTCACCCTGGCAATGATCGGGTGCGGGGGACCGCCGAACAAGGACTCCCCGCCGCCGCCCGCCTCAAACACTCCGTCCGCCACCTCCACCTCCACCGCCACCACCGGCACGGCCCTGGCCGAAACCCGCAGCACCATGACCGAGAACCTGAAGGTCGAGGTCGTCGGCCTCAACCGCGTCGAGGGCAGGCACCTCATCGCTCAGATTCGCCTGTCCAACACCGGCACAGAGAAGCGTCTGTCCTGGGCTGGCGAGATGGGCGACCACACGCGCCCGCTTGGCGAGATCAAGTGGGCCTCCGGCATCGGCATCCTTGACGCGCAGGCCCGCACCTGGCTCCTGCCGTACAAACCCGCCGGATCCCCCTGTCTGTGCAGTGGCCTGGGCCGCGACGGCCTCGGCCATTTCATCGACCCCGGCCGGTCGATCACCGTCTACGCGGTGCTGCCCGCGCCGTCGGGCAACCCCGCGACGACCGTCGTCGTCACCCCAGTGGGCCCGCCGATGCTCGACGTGCCCATCAGCGACGAAGCTCCGGTCGGTGACTTTCCCGACCCCGATGCCGAACCCGTCACCCCGGTCACCCGCCGCCTCATCCTCCCCTCCGAATCACTGGACAAGTCGGAGGAGACCGCCGACGACGGCAAGGACCTGCAGGTCAACCTCTCCGCCGACGTGCTGTTCGCGGTGGACAAGGCCACCCTCACCCCCAAAGCCAGGTCGGTCATGGCCCGCACGGCGAAGCTCATCGACGCCTCGCCCGCCACGGTGGTGACCGTGGCGGGCCACGCCGACTCCTCCGGCACTGACGCCATCAACGACCCACTCTCGCTGCGCCGCGCCCAGGCAGTACAACACGCCCTGTCGGCGCTGCTGACCAGAGACGGGGTCCGCTTCCAAACCGAGGGGTACGGCTCACGCCGCCCGCTCTACAGCAACGACAGCGACGAGGGAAAACGCCGCAATCGCCGCGTCACGGTGACCTTCCCCAAACCTCAACCCGCTGCCCAGGAACCGGTGGCCACGACCACCACCGGCGCGACCGACCTGACCGGCAGCGCCAGGGCCGACGGTCAGCCCATCGCGATGGAGGTCACCGGCCTGCGCCGGCTACCCGGAGGCCTCGGCCTGCTCACCTACAAGATCACCAATAAGGGCTCGTCCGACGCCTGGTTCAGAGACCTACACCACGCGCAGGACTGGGAGGCGTACAAATACCAGGCCGCCACCAACGTCCGCGTGACCGACCTCGTGGCCCGCCGCCAGTACCTGCCCGGCCGCATCGAGGTCCCCACCGACGACGGCGTGGACTTCTACTGCGCATGCACAGCCGTCTCCGGCGTCCGCATCAGCACCGAGAAGTTCCCACCGGGCCAGACCCGCGAGTTCTGGAACCTCTTCGCCCTGCCCGACACCGCCGCCACCCTCAAGGTCAAGATCGGCCCGTTCCGCGATTTCCAGGTTCCCGTCCAGTAACGGCATCCCGCGCTGCCTGCCACTTCAACCCATCAGGACGATCACCCTGTTGACCATCAGGAAGGACCTCGTGAAATCTCGACACATCCTGTCCGGACTGGTCGCGGCGGTGCTCACCGGCGCTGCGTCCCTGACGCTCGCCGCCTCGAGGTCGCCGGTGGGTGACGAGTGGAGGTACACCGATGACGCCAGCTCGGGAATGCCTTGCTAACGGCGTTCCCGGCGATCTTGGTAAGTAGGGGTCGGCGGGAAGGAAACGATCGGCATCAGCCACGTCATGCTTGCCGTCAGCGTGCGCCACAACGTCACCTCCACGATGACCGACACCACTGCCGAATCTTCCCCTCAGCGCACGGGGCCGGGGTGGCGCAGGCGGTGCATCGTGCTGCGGCTGATCGCCTCCTTGAAGGCGATGGCGGTCCGGCCGGTGAGTACCGCATCGATCGGCGTGTCATCGGCTCGGGTGAACTGGGTGATCCCGTCCCGTCGGCCGAGGCTGATGTTCTGCCAGACGTAGCGGATCCGAAGCGACCTCGGCGTCCGTCCGTCCAGCACGGCCGCGATCGCGTCTGCCACGTACAGACCCATCGGAAGGCCGGTCTGGCAGGACATCCGGGTCTCACCGCCGAATGCGGGTGCCGCCGCGGCGTCACCGATCCCGTACACCTGCGGGTGCGACACCGATCGGCAGGTCTCGTCAACGATCATCCGGCCACGGCCGTCGACGGCGAGACCGGCCCGATCGGCCAGCGCGGACACCCGGAAACCTGCCGTCCAGACGACGACCTCCGCGTCGAGATCCCGCCCGTCGTCGAGGCGCAGGCCTGCCGCCGAGACCATCTCGACCTGAACACCCTGGTGGACGCCAATGCCCATCCGGTCGAACGCCCGTCCGAGGTGGCGCCTGGCGGGCGGAGACAGCCAACCACCGACGGCGTCACTCGTCACCAGTTCGATCCGTAGCCCCGGATATGCCTCGGCAAGCTCGGTGGCGGCCTCGATGCCGGTCAGGCCACCGCCGACGACGGTAACGACATCGCCGGCCGAGGCACCGAGCAGATGCGACCGGAGCCGCTGCGCCTGAGCCGCCTCGGCGATCGTGAACGCGTGCTGCCGTACCCCCGGCACGCAGCTGACGTCCGCGCCACTGCCCAGTGCGTACACCAAGGTGTCGTAACCGACCGTGTACGGCTCGGCGTCCAGTCGGACGATCCTGGCGTCGACGTCGATGGCGGTGACCCGGGCCACGACGAGTTTCACGTCGGCACCGTCCAGCATGGTTCGCAGCGGCCGGTCTCGCAGGGCCTGCCCCGCGGCGAGCTGGTGCAACCGGATTCGTTCCACGAATCGGTCGGTGGCGTTGATCAGCGTAACCTCGACGTCGGTGCGGCGCAGCCGGCGGGCGGCGCGCCTGGCGGCGCCGAGGCCCGCGTACCCGGCGCCGAGTACCACCAGGCGGTGAGTCATGGTCGTCTCCTTTGATATGCGCTGGTTGACGGGTGACGGGGCAGATTCGTGACCGTCTTCCAGTGCAGGCGTGATCTTCCACGGCACTGCGGGGTGCTGCGCGATCTGTCAGCCGTGGCATCACCTAGCGTCCTGAACGGTTCTGACACGGATGTCGTGCGTCCACGACCGGGCGAGGAACCGTCGCGCAACGTCGAGGCCTACTCGTTACCTGTCGATCCAGCCGAGCTCAACTGCCTGCTCGCGCATGACGTCTTCCATCACGGGCAGCGTCAGGAACGAGACGGCATACAGAACAACGATGAGTCCGATCGGGACAACCCAAGCGCGAGGACGGGTTGCCCAGGTGCGGGGACGGATCTCCAACGGTCCGACGCCATCCGGTCCAGCGTCGGCACGGCCGGCCCGACGGAGCCGAGTCTCCGGAAGCCGGCGGTCGGCTGGCCTCAGCACCCACGACGCGATGGCGCACGTGCCGAACATCAACGGCACCCACCACGACTTGAGACCGTCACCGACTGCCAGATGCGACGCCACGGCACCCGACCACAGGAAGAGAGCGCCCACGTACGCCCATTCCTTGAGCAGCGGGAGCCCGGGCGCGATGATCGCGACGGCCGCGCCGGCCTGCCACGCGCCGAGAATGTAGGCGAAGAAGTGCGGGTACCCCAGGTGGTGCAACTGCACTTCCACCCATTCGATCGTCAGCAGGTTCCACACGGATCCAGCAGCCAACTCGAAAACGATTACAAACGTCGTGGCCCAAAAGGCGATGGCGCGGATCCGGCTCCAGGTCCAGCTACTTCGTGTGACGGTCGCCAACTTCTCGTCGGTCGCTTCCTGGAACTTTCTGGTCGCTTCAGTTCGCATCTCAGTCGCCTCGTCAAATCGGTCTGATGTGTTGGAAATTGCAGGCTCGCAGTGGCAGTACACAGCCGGGGCCGGAAGCAGCTGTCCACGCCGGCGGTGTAGTCGGTGCCGTCGGGACGGGCCAGGGTTCCGGTCAGGTGCGATCGCCGGGACGGAGGGAACGGTCACGGTCTCACTGCGCTTTTGACCCGCTGGGTGGGGTGTTCGTCTCAGTGGTACGACAACCGGGCGCCTCGGAATGTGAGGCGACGCGCGAACCTCACAGTTCGGGGTGCTGTCTTGTCGAACCAAGTGAGGCAGATGCGACCGAAGGGAGTCGGCGACACCATGACCAGACGAACCGAGCCAGGACACGCCCGACCCGATCCGAGCCTGACTGCGGTCATGAATGAACGGCGTCAGCTGATCAATCTCGCCTACCGGCTCCTCGGCTCCCTGGCCGACGCCGAAGATGCCGTCCAAGAGACCTATGCCCGCTGGTACGCCATGGCCCACCAACAGCAGGAGGCGATCCGATCCCCCGGCGCCTGGTTGACCAAGGTCGCCAGCCGGATCTGCCTCAACCTGCTCTCCTCGGCGCGGGTTAGGCGGGAGACCTACGTGGGCGAATGGCTCCCCGAGCCGCTACCCGAACCCACAGAGTGGATCAGCGGACGGTCCGACGCCACCACCATCGACCCGGCCGACCGCATCACCCTCGACGAGTCGATCAACATGGCCTTCCTCGTCGTACTCGAATCGATGACCCCGGCCGAGCGCGTCGCGTTCATCCTGCACGACGTCTTCCGCTACTCCTTCGCGGAAGTTGGCGACGTTGTCGGCCGTACCCCGGCGGCGTGCCGGCAGTTGGCTTCCTCGGCCCGCCGTCGCGTTGCCGCGGCACAGACCCGCGGGACCTCGACAGCCCCACGCGCCGACATCGTCAGGAATTTCAAACAGGCATGGGAGGCCAAGGACATCAACGCCCTCATCGGCCTCCTCGACCCCAACGCCACGGCGATCGCTGACGGCGGCGGCATTGTCGGCGCCGTGCTCCACCCGATCGAAGGCGCCGAGCAGATCGGCCGCTCCCTGATCCACCTCGAGGGCAGACTTCGGAATCTGACGCTCCTGGAGCGTCTGGTCAACGGCCAACCCGGCCTGATCGCCCAGCAGGACGGCCTCACCGTATCGGTGTACGCCTTCGAGGTGGTAGGCGACCGGATCAAGCGCATCTGGGCGGTACGCCACCCCGACAAGCTCCGGCCGTGGACGGTGGGACGCCCGTAAGGGCTCCCCGCTTCGGCACGGCTCTCAACGACGTCTACCGCAACGTCAACGGCGCGCTGCTGTTCGCCGACAGCGACACCCCCTCACCGGCGTCGTCCTCGACGTCATTCCGGCCTGCGGCCAGGTATGCGGGATCGACGCGTCAGGAATCCCTACAAGCGTTCTCACGTCGACTGAGCACTGAGGAATCCCCATGTTGCGAAAAGTGATGACCTTGCCCAGTGGCAGGATTGCGAAATGGGCAATCGTGGCCATCTGGGTCGCCCTGATGGTGCCGGCCTTCCTGCTGGCCGGCAACCTGGGCGATGTTGAGAAGAACGACAGTTCGGCCTGGCTGCCCAGCAACGCGGAGGCGACCAGGGTCCTCGACCAGGCAAAGAAGTTCCAGCCCGCCGAGACCCTGCCCGCGATCGTGATCTACGACCGGCCCGAGGGCATCACCTCTGCGGACATGGCCAAGGCCCAAGCCGACGCCGAAGCCTTCCAGGGCATCGAGAAGGTCATGGGGCAGCCACAGGGGCCGTCGAAGTCCCAGGATGGCAAGGCCATCCTGACCGTGGTCCAGGTTGACGACGGTAGTGAGGGCTGGGACGGGGCCCACACGGTGGTCGGCGAAATGACCACGATAGGTCGACAGAGCGCCAATGGTCTTGGGTTCCACGTCACCGGACCGGCCGGCTACGCATCCGACTCAATAACGGCCTTCAGCGGAGGAGGGGCCCTGGGGATGATCACGGCTTTGGTGGTGGTCGTCATCCTGCTGCTCACCTACCGCAGTCCACTGCTGCCAGTGCTGCCGCTCCTGACCGCAGGCGGCGCCCTGGTCGCGGCAGAAGCGGTGATCTACCTGCTGGCAAAGAACGCCGGACTCGTCGTCAACACGCAGACCAGCCTCATCCTGACCGTACTGGTGTTCGGCGCCGCCACCGACTACGCGCTGCTTCTCATCTCGCGGTACCGGGAGGAGTTGCGGCGACACGAGGATCGGCACGAGGCGATGGCTGAGGCCCTGTACCGCTCCAGCCCCGCGATCGTCGCCAGCGCAGCGACGGTCGCTGTCAGTCTGCTGGTGCTGGTGCTGGCCACGCTCAACTCCACACAAGGTCTCGGCCCGGCCTGCGCCATCGGCATACTCATCGGGCTGCTCGCTATGAGCACACTGATGCCGGCCCTCCTGGTCATCTGCGGCCGTTGGATCTTCTGGCCAGCCAAGCCGTCGTACGGTTCGGTCGGGACGGCTAAGGGCAGCATCTGGACGCGGATCGGCACCGCCATCTCCAGCCGGCCGCGAATGGTGTGGGTCGGCACCGCACTCGTCCTCGGCGTGATGACGATCGGAGTGACGGGGCTCAAGGCCGATGGGATCCCGAGCAAGGGCCAATTCACCAACGAGGCGCAGGCGGTCGTGGGGGAGGAAATCCAGTCCAGGCACTTCCCCGCCGGATCGGGTGACCCTATCTACATCGTGGCCAAGGCCGCCTCGGCGGAGCAGGTCAGGAGTGCGCTCTCAGGCATCCCGGGGATCGCCGACGTCGCGGCGCCAACGATCAGGGATGGCGACGTGTTCGTGCTCGGGACGCTCAATGACCCTCCCGGCAGCAAGGCCGCGATGCGCACCGTCGAGCAGGCCAGAACCGCGATTCACCAGATCGAGGGTGCGGATGCCCGGCTCGGCGGCAGTACGGCGATCGCACTCGACACACAACAGGCGGCGGCCCGCGACGCCAAGGTGATCATTCCCGTCGTACTGATCGTGGTCTTTTTCATCCTCGTGCTGCTGCTCCGGGCCATCGTCGCACCGCTGCTGCTCATGGCAACGGTGGTGCTGTCGTTCGGAGCGGCCCTCGGCGTAAGCGCGTTGATGTTCAACCATGTGTTCGACTTCGCCGGGGCGGACGCGAACTTCCCACTCCTGGTGTTCGTGTTCCTGGTCGCCCTCGGGATCGACTACAACATCTTCCTGGTTACCCGGGTGCGGGAAGAGGCGCAGCTGCAGGGAACCCGATACGGCGCGCTGACCGGACTGTCCGCCACCGGCGGTGTGATCACCTCGGCGGGTCTGGTGCTGGCCGGTACCTTCGCGGCGCTGGGATCGCTGCCGTTGGTCTTCGCGGCGCAGCTGGGGTTCGCGGTGGCGTTTGGCGTGCTGCTGGACACCATGATCGTCCGCTCGGTCCTGGTCACCGCGCTGACTCTGGACGTGGGTCGATGGATGTGGTGGCCCAGCAGGCTGTCCAAGCACCACGAGCCCCTGCCGGCGACGGGCGGATCCAACCCCGAACCCGCCCTCGCGGGCGCGGGCGGGTGACATCCGTCCGGCACCGGCCCTCTGGCGTCGGCTGGGAGGTCCGGTTCCGGGGGTGACGCCGCTCGGGAAGCCAGCCGTGCGGTGCGCGGCCGGTAGCCGCAGGAGGCGGACGGCCAGTAGGCCGCGGCAGGGGCGGGCGGCCGCGTGGTCGCCCGCCTCCTGCGGCTGCGTCCGGTGGCATCCGCAAGATCGACGAGGATATGTGACACAAGGTGTCAGGTTTCGGATTGAGGATGGGGTTCATCGGACCGGCGTCGACGGCCCGCGTAGACCGACACCATGGACGGATAGATGGATGAGGAACAGCGTGCGCGAAACTACAGAAGAGCTCAATGAGCTTCAGGCCCTCCTTGACGACTCCCTCTCCCGCTCCGCCGAGCACCTCCGCTCGATCATCAGCACCGAGCGCACCCTGAACGCTCAGCAGCTCACCCAGGTCCTCGCCGGCATGTGCACTCTCGCCCTGTCCACGGTGACGGCGAAAGGCGAGCCCCGGATCAGCGGTGTGGATGGGCACTTCCTACACGGAAAGTGGCACTTCGGCACAGCGCGCGGTGCCGCCAAGGCCCGCCACCTCGCGGCGCGGTCCGCCGTCAGCGCCGCACACATGCGCGGTGAGGACCTGGGCGTATTCACGCATGGCAAGGTGGAGACCCTCAACCCTCGGGATAGTGAGCCGGCCGCGGACTGGCCGGAACTGTTGGCGTACCTCAAGGATTTCTACGGCGATGACTTCTTCGACTGGGACAACGACGTCGTCTACTACCGGCTGCATCCGCACTGGATGACCGTCTTCGCCCCCGACACCGCGAAGCTCACTGCGGAATCCGAGACCTGAGCCGCAGTACGGCCGTATCGGGGTCGGGCGACGGGCTGACAGATCTAATGCAGCGACCGCTCAGCGCCACCGATGACGGCCTGCCGGGTAGTGGCGTGATCGACGTGTTCGGCACGGGTGGGTGGGCCGCTGCGCCCAGGCCATGCCGCGTCGCGAGAGGGTGAACAAAGGTTGACCGCATTCGCACGGGACTTCGCGAGTATGGGACGCGAGACGATTGACGTGGTGGGGGCTCGTACCAACAATTTGCGGGACGTGTCCGTGAGCATTCCCAAGGGGCGGCTCGTCGCCTTCACCGGCGTGAGTGGCAGCGGCAAGACTTCGCTGGCCATCGACACCCTGCACAACGAAGCCCAACTGCGGTATCTGGAGGGGCTTTCGCCGTTCGTACGGCAGTACATAACGCAGCGTAATCGGCCGAAGGTCGACCGTATCCTGGGCCTCGGCGCGACGCTCGCGGTCGACCAGCGCCGTCTGAACCGTAACCCCCGTTCCACGGTTGCGACGATCACCGGCATCGACGGGCACCTTGGGCTGCTGTACTCGCGTCTTCCGGGGATCGGCACAGATTCGGCGGCGGCGGTTGAGGACGGGCATCTGACGACCGCTCACTTCGACAGCAATACACCGGAAGGGAGCTGTGCGGACTGCCACGGGGTGGGTGGGCGCTGGCAGGCGCAGGAGGACCTGGTCATCACCCACCCGGAGCTTCCGCTCTTCGAGGGGGCCTCGCCCTGGTACGCGAAATGGCGCTCGGGGGAACACGCGTTCATACCGGCGCTCGCCGAGAAGCGGGGCGTGGACCTCGGCTGGTCGTGGCAGTCGCTGCCTGAGGAGTTCCGTCACTGCGTGCTCCACGGCACGGGTGACGAGAAGATCGAGGCGACCATCGACATGACGAACAGGAATGAGACGGCCCTGGTGACCTACACCTCGAGCCAGCCGCTGCGGGGCGCGCTCGCCGAGGTGGAGCGGGTGTTCGTGAACGCCCAGACGTCCAGCGCCAAGCAGCGCTACCTGCCGTACATGCGCAAACAGCCCTGCGGCACCTGCGGCGGCAGCGGATACGACCAGGTGGCCCGGTCCGTGCGGCTCGGTGGACTGACCTACCCCAACCTGCTCGAGGTGGAGGTGCGGGAGGTGCGCGACTGGGCGAAACGCGTGGCGGACGAGCTGGACGCCCGGCAGCGTGAGGTGGGTGATCCGCTGCTGCAGGACCTCGGCCGCAGGCTCGGAATCCTTGACCGGCTCGGCCTGGCCCATCTTCAACTGTCCCGGAGCGCAGCGACACTGTCCGGGGGTGAGTTGCAGCGGACCCGGCTCGCCTCGCAGCTCAGCACCGAGCTGAGCGGCATCATCTTCGTCCTGGACGAGCCTGGCACCGGGCTGCATCCGGCGGACAAGGCACACCTGCTCGACATCGCCCTGGAGCTGCGCGAGGCCGGCAACACCGTACTCCTCGTCGAGCACGACCCTGAGCTGATCGCCCGAGTCGACTGGGTGATCGACATGGGGCCCGGCGCGGGCCGATTTGGCGGTGAGGTCCTCGTGTCCGGGCCTCCCGCCGACGTGGCCGCTCATTCCAAGTCACTGACCGGGCGCTATCTGGCCGGCGAGGGGCCGCGGCTGCACCGGGCCCGCCGCCCGGCCGGGGATGACACCGGCTGGGTGGAGCTGCACGGCCTGCGTGCGCACAACGTGTCCGCGAGCCTGGTGAGGTTCCCCGCCGGGCGGCTCACCTGCCTGACCGGCGTGAGCGGCAGCGGAAAGAGCAGCCTCCTCGCCGCGCTCGGGGCGAGCGTGGAGGCCGCCTTGAACGGGACGGCGACCGACACGGTGCGGGAGGTGACCGGCATCGAGGGTTTCAGCTGGGTCGCCGTCGTCGATCAGGAACCGCTCGGGCGGACGCCGCGATCCAACCCGGCTACGTACAGCAAGGCGTTCGACATCGTCCGCAAGCTGTTCGCCGAGACCGACGTGGCGCGCGGGCGCGGGCTCAACGCCTCCTGGTTCAGCTTCAACACCGCGGATGGCGGTCGCTGCGAGAGCTGCACCGGTTATGGTCGCATGCTGGTCGACATGCACTTTCTGCCGGACGTGTGGGTGGTTTGCGACGCGTGCGAGGGTCGGCGCTACAAGCCGGAGGCGTTGGAGATCACGTACCGGGGGCTGGCCATCGATCAGGTGCTGGAGCTCACCGTTGCCGAGGCCGTGGAGCAGTTCTCCGAGCCCCGGCAGCTCGTAGAGACCCTGGGAGCTCTGAACCAGGTGGGGCTCGGCTATCTCCAACTCGGCCAGAGCGCCACAGAGTTGTCCGGCGGCGAGGCGCAGCGGCTGAAGCTGGCGTCCGCGATCCAGCGAGGTGCGGCGAGCCGCAAAGCCGGCCTTGTCGTTCTTGACGAGCCCGTCTCGGGCCTGCACCCGTCTGACATTCAGCGCGTGGTGGACGCGCTCGACGTGTTGCTGGACTCGGGCAACACCGTCGTCGTGGCCGAACACGACATCCCCGTCGCCGCATCCGCGGACTGGGTGATCGACCTGGGGCCAGGAGCCGGTCCGGACGGGGGCACGGTGATCGCGGCGGGCACGCCGGAGGCCGTTGCGACAGCGGACACCCTGACTGCCGGCTTCTTCCGGCGGTACGCGGCGGGCCTGCCGCTCCTGGCGGTGCGGGACGGCGCGCGCTGCTGAGGGGTCGGGACGCGCACTGCGTCACGGCTGCGCTGTCGCCCGCCTCTCTACATCGACCTGGCATTGGACGCGCTGTGGGCTGCGATCCGGCGCAGGCACGTCAACGTCCCACCCGCCGAATACGAAGCGTTACGCGCGATGACCCAACCCCTGCGCCATCGTCGCGTGTTCGATCATGCGGCCTGGACGGTAAAGGCCAGCGCCGCCGAGCAGATGACCAACATCGCCGTCGCGTTCAGGAACAGGTTGCGGCCGAAATCGTGGGCGCGGACATGCGCCGAGACCGCCACCACGAAGTAGCAGACCAGCGCCGCACACACGAGCACCGCCAACGGCGGAACCCAGATCCCGACGATGAGCCCAGCCGCTGCGGCAGCCTTGAGCGGAGGGAGAAACTTCCAGAAGCGTTCGGGGAACCGGACGTCGATCAAACACTGCCGAATGAAGGCGACCGGCTTTGCGCATAGCACCGCATCGCAGAGCTGGATCACTGCCAACAAGGCCAGCGGCCACCAGGGTTGCACCATCTCGAAGGACTCCTGAGGGTAATGGGTCACAATCAACCACACTGGACGTGATTCGAGCCTCACCATGTCGGACACCGGTGACCCGCCATCGTCTGCGAACCGTGCCCGACTCCTGCTGCCGTGCCAGTCAGCCACCCTGCCTCAGCGGAAAGGCTCAGCCCTCCTTCGTGTCTTGGCTTCTCACGCGCCCGGGCTGTCGTCGGGTAGCGGCAGCGGGTGGGCGTACCCGCCTGCGCCGAGGACGTGCTTGGCCACCGCGTCGGCGCAGGGAGTGCGTGCGCGCCAGTGGAGGTAGCCGTCCGGGCGAATGAGCAACGCGGTACCGGGCTTTGCTCGGTAGGCCCGGCGAAACGTCCCGTCGCGGTCGATGACCACCCGGCCGGAGGACGACGTCGACCGCGCGGGCGTGATCAAGCAGGTGTGCACCTCGTCGGGAAGAGCATCACGGTCGAGGCGGCTGGCGGATGCGTCGCCGATGAGGAGCAGCATCCATTGTGGCCCGCGGAGCAGGTCGAACAGCCGCAGCGGTTGCCCGGTTGCGGCATCGACGAGGTGCGCATCGGGGGCCCGATCGCCGGGTCGGACGCGGCCGCCGGACAGTTCGTCGTCTGCCAGGGGCCCGTCGCGGTAGCCGATGTCGATCTGGGACACACGAGCGGTGAGCCTGCGGTTGATCGAGGGTCGGCTGAGTAGCGGCAGGAGCAGTCGTTGCACGGCGAACCGGACGAGTGGGTTGCGACTGGTGACCACGTCGAGGATGTCGGTGCTCTGCGCCAACGCACGACGGGCGACGGGAAGGCGTTCGGCCGGGTAGGTGTCGAGCAGGGTGTCGTCGTGGCCGTTGAGGCAGGCGGCAAGCTTCCATCCCAGGTTGTAGGCGTCCTGGATGCCGGTGTTCATTCCCTGCCCTCCGGTGGGCGGGTGCACGTGCGCGGCGTCGCCGGCGAGCAGGACCCGGCCGCGGCGGTAGTCCTCGACCATGCGGACGTTGACCCGGAAGTTCGACAACCAGGTCGCGTCGGACAGGCGGACCTGCGGGTGGCCGGTGCGTTCGTCCCATAGCCGCTGGAGGGCCTCCAGGGTGGGCTCGAGGTCGTCGCCGGCGGTGATGCTCGCGCCGATCTGCCACTGCCCGGTCTTGGGCAGGCCAGCCAGACCGAGGAACGACCCGTCTGTGCCGAGCCATGCATGTGAGCGAACGGCTCCGTCGACTTCGGGGTGCCAACCGGGAACGGTGACATCACCGAGCAGGTAGCGCTGCGTCTCGTCGGAGGAACCGGCGAACTCGAGCTCGAGTGTGCGGCGCACGATGCTGTGCGCGCCGTCGCAACCGACGAGGTAGCGAACGGTCAAATCCTCCCGGCCGCCGTCCGGTGTGGTGACCACGGCGCGCACCGCGTAGTTACCAGCGGTGAACGACTCGAGGCGAGTGTTGAACCGAATCGCGGAACCGAGTTCGTGCAGCCTCCGTGCGAGCAGCGTGGTGGTGCGCCACTGAGGAATCATCACGATGTTCGGGTACGGCAAATCCGCGCGCGGCTCGGCGAGACCGGCGGGTATCCGCGCAAGGCGCCGGCCATCGCGGTACAGGGTGATGTCCTGGCGCGACTGGCCGTGTCTCAGAACCGCGTCGATAACACCGAGATCGTCAAGCACCTCCAGGCTTCGAGGTTGCAGGCCCTTGCCTCGGGACTGACGAGGCAGTGTGGGCGCGGCCTCTATCAGCACCGCGCGAAATCCACGGCGGGCCAGATCGACCGCGAGGGTGAGCCCGGTCGGGCCGGCCCCGACGATCAGCACATCGACAGCGGGCATTTGTCTCCTCTTTCTAGGCGATGAACCCCGGTAGCAGTCACGATGCCCGGCGCGAGCGCAACAGCGACGGCAAGCACGGCGCCTGTCCGCAGGCGGGGGCGCCCGAACGGGACCTCAGACATGGGGAATTAGGTCTGGCAGTAGGTCGAACACGGCACGTCGACTGGCAGCGTCGAGCGGTGGGCGAATGGCGTTCGCTCCGATCAGGACAAGAAGCGGCAGCAGGGCCGCGGCACGCGCCCGGGCCGGGTCGGGCACAGCGCGGTTCCAGAGGGTCTCGAGGAAAGTGAGCCGCGCGCTGTCGACGCGCTCCACCACGCCACGCGCACCGTCGTTCCCGATCGCCCACGCCCGGAGGGCCCGATCCAGCTCGGCGTCGAACAGCTCGTCGAGTCGCGAGGGGAGGGCCCGCAGGGCGTCGACCGGATCGGCGGTCGCGAGCTCGTCTGACAGCCCATGGAGCAGGGTGACCTGTCCATGCTCGATATGAGTCAGCAACGCCGCGTGGTAGTCGGCGACCCCCGTGAAGTGGTGATGGAACGACCCCTTCGTCAGGCCGAGGCGGGCAGCCAGACGGTCGATCCGCACACCCGCCGGTCCCTCGTCGGTCAATACCACGACGCCCTCGCCGAGCCAGAGATCACGTGTTCCCATCAATCGAGCATACCATACGGTATGGTATGCAGATCTTTCGGCAAGGATCCCGATCACCGCCGGAGACAACGCTCATCCGCGAAGACCTGCGCGTAGATCGGATCACCCGCTTTCTTCGAGGAGCGAGTGTTCGGCCCCCACCCCCACGCCGGCACCCTCCGGCTGGCCTTGGACGACGAGGCCGCGCCAATGCTCGGCATCGCTATCGACATTGACCGATCAAGCGAACAGGCTGCTTCTACCAGCAGACACAGAAAGCCGAGCGCAGCAGCCGAATGGCCACTGCTCTCGGCCGGCTTAATGACCTGTGTGGGTGGGCACCAGCTATCACTCGGATCCTTGAGCGGACTGAGAATCACGCAACCAAGGCAGCGGGAAGGGACACGGTGCCGCGCTCGTAGGGCGTGATGTCGATGCTCGTGACGAGGCCGTCGTGGACGCGGATCCGGATTAATGCGAACGGGTGCCCACCAGGGGCGATCACCGCTCCTGGGTAACCCTCAACGAGGACCGGGGCGGCGGCGGCGATGCGGTCCACGAACGCCCTGGTCTCCTTCGCGACCGCCCAGGCGCCCCGAACGACAGGCGCGGCGCCGTTCGCGAGGAATCCGAGGTCGGCCGTGCGGACGACGTCAGGCGCCAGGAGCGTGACGAGCCGCGCGATGTCGCCGCCACGCGCCGCGGCGAGGAACGCGTCGATGATCTCCATCTGGTGGGCGGACCCCGGCAGGTCGACCGCACGAGCGTCCCTGAGCCGGATCCGCGCTCGACTCGCGAGCTTCTTCGCCGCGGCCACCGTCGTGTCGAGCACGGGCCCGATCTCGTCGAACGGGACGGCGAAGAGGTCATGCAGCACGTAGGCCACCCGCTGCGGGGGAGACAGTTCGTCGAGCACGACCAGCAGCGCCCGGGAGACGTCCTCACGCCGGACGAACGCCTCGTCGGCCGCGAGCTGCTCGCTGGGGATGTCGTCGGCCTTGAGCGGGACCTCGCGCCGGCGATGGCGGGCGCGAAGCTGGTCGAGGCACAGGCGTGCCGTCACCGTGGTGAGCCAGCCCTCGGGGTTGACCAGTTGCGCCGGGTCGGCCGACGTCGCGCGCAGCCAGGCGGCCTGCACCGCGTCTTCGGCATCGTTGCGCGAGCCGACGATGCGATAGGCCAACGACATCAGTCGGGCCCTCGAAGCCTCGAAGTGTTCGACGAGTTCCACGTCTGGTCACCTTTCATCCGTGCTGGGCGTCAGAAGGGGCGAGAGACCACAGCCTGATGAACCCGCGCACGTGGAGGCACCTATGAGTTTACCGATTGCTCAATCGCGCCGACGCGCGTCATGATCGCCGTACTGGAGGGCGTCCTGGTCGTCGCGACCGTCCTTTGCGCCCTTGCCAACGCCATCGAGGTGACCGCCAAGGTGATCAGGGCGGACTTCGTGATGCGCAACTGTGCCGAGGTCGGGCTGTCCGCGCGGTGGATCCCCTACCTCGCGGTGGTCGAGGGGGCCGGCGTCGTCGGTCTGGTGCTCGGCTTTCTCGGCGTACATCCCGTCGGATTGGCCGCAGCCGTTGGCCTCGTCCTGTTCTTCGTCGGCGCGATCCTGGCTCACGCCCGCGCGCGGGTGTTCCACAACATCTCGTTTCCCGCGGTCTTCCTCGTCCTCGCCGTCGCCGCCGTGGGGCATTTCGCGTCGACGACCGCCTGATCAACCGCCGATCGGCCTTGGCGGTGCAGGGGCTGAGGGTCCGCGTGTCGGGGTCGCCGATCTGTGCCGCCGGGAGGGGATGAGGCGGCTGCACGCCCCCTGCACGTGCCCGAAAGGGCGGAGTTCACGCCGATCCTGCGCGACCTCGACCACCCGGCCGGCGAGGAAGATCCTGGCCGGCGAGAACGGCGAGAACGACCACACTCTGGCGCAGGTGCGCGCCGACGACAGCGACGAGCCAAGCGTCTTCGTGCCAGCGAAGAAGGTCGCCGTGAGCTCGCCGAGCGTCTCGGCGTCGTCGTCGCCGCCGTTGCCGTCGGCATCGGCGTCGTCGAGCGCCGGCCCGGGCCTGCCGGTCACCGGCGACGACACCATGCTCTTCGTCGGCGCGGCTGCGATCGCCGTCGCGGTCGGCACGGTGCTGTTCTCGTCGCAGGGCGCCGCCGTGTACGCCTGCAGCCTGACCGACCGAGATCACTCCAGCGGCCGAACATCCGCACGCTGTAGCGTCCCCGGCTGTGTCGAGCAAAGCGAAGCGCGCCGAGGCCCCAGCACCACGCTGGAGCCTCGGCGCCGCGACTCCGGCCGCGCCAACGCCCTCGACGTGCGCTTCGCCGGGTGTTGACGTTCGTGGTCCTCGTCGGCCACTCGAGCCTCTTCGGCTTCGTGTCCGCCACCCCCACACGTCCGGGACAGTGACCTCGCACTGGTCGCGACGTCGGCGAAAGACTTCGGCCAGCTGCGCCACAGTGCTCACCGTCGGCCGCCGTGGAGCAGGCGATGCCATGAGCAGTGAGAAGACTGGCAGCCGGACGGACTCGTGTCTGCGGACCTCCACGGTTCGGACGTTTCCATCGACGACCCGACCTGTACGCCCGAGACACCCTGGCCCCGCCTGCGCCACTCGATCAGAGCGCGTGGGACCCCCGTACGGGAGGCAACCCGCCGCGGGTGCGCCAGGCGGGAGGCCCCGCCGCCCAACCCCGTGCCGACGGCCAGCATTCTGGCCTTGGCCGGGGGTGTCGTCGCGGCACTGATCGTGCGTCGCCGGATCGCCGTGACCACGGTCGCCCGGGCCCGCAGCCGGTGGGTGCCGGCCCGCTTTGAGCATTGAGTAGCGCCGAGAGTCAGCGTCCCCGTGGGGGTAGCCGAACTCACGGGGACAGACACGCCCGACCGCGAAGTGTCGGCCCGGCCGCTCAGGCCGGGCTGAACTGGATGAGGACCGACGCGGTCGGCAGCTCGTCCGGAGCGGGTGGCGCCTCGGTTCGCCAGGCCAGCCGTACGCGCCACCGGCGGCCCGGCGGAAGGCGGTAGGCGTCGGCGATGCCGCCGGCCGTGCCGCTAAAGAACCCGAGGATGCCCGACTCGAAGACCACCTCGAGCACGTGGCTGCGGTCCCAGCCGGCCGGATCGAAGTCGGCCGGCCCGTCCCAGGTCTCCAGCCGGGTGTCGCTACCCAGCACCACGGTGTCGTCGATGTTCTCGACCACCACGTAGCCCGGCGCCGAGCTGACCCATTGATCGAGCTCGTGCGGTGAGGGTGGAACGTTGCGCCGGTCGTTGCTGTCGTCGATCATCGCGAACAGTCGATAGTCGACATCGACGTACAGCTCGGTGTGCTCGACCAGCGCCGCCATGCTGGCCCCTCCCCGCTCGGTGGACTACGAGGGTAGCGATCTCCCGCCGACCGTGAGTGTCCGCACACTTAGTCGCCCTTGCGTCGGCAGCAGCGAGTATCCCGAGTGCGGTGTGATGGCGATGGTGATTGCAGGCGTAGAGCCAGGCAGGTAGGGCCGCTCGTCGGGCGGTCTCGGATCGGTAGGCCCGGTCGCCGCGACTAAATCGGGTGAGCCACCACTTCTCGGTGCCCCTGGCAGCCCCATCGAGAACCAGATCCGGCCCTGAAACGGCGGGGAGACTGCCATGTGGGCTGGGAGCCTCGCTGCCGCGACGCTGCCGCTACCTTGCAGCTTCGACTCCCGGCCCCTGGCCTGGGCCCCACGCTGACGGCGTCGCAGCCGCTCATGCCGCCGAGAGGTCGCTATTGGGCGACCGCATGCCGTCGGCCCTCGGCGTCTGAACACTTTCCCGCCTGATCGGCAATGTCAGGGTGAAGCACGGACTTTGCCGAGGAGGGCCATGGCTTCGGATGCGGATTTGATAGGCCGGTCGCTGGATGGCGATGTCGACGCCTTCGTAGAGGTGGTCGAGCGTCATGAGGCCGCCGTCGGTGCGTACCTCGTTCGCCGGGCTGGGCGGGATGCGGCTGAGGACCTCCTGGGCGAGGTTTGGGTTGCGGCGTTCGAGTCGCGGCGATCGTACGACCGGTCGTACAACGATGCGCGGCCGTGGCTGTACGGGGTGGCATTGAATCGCTTGCGGCGCTACTGGCGGTCCCGGCCGGCCGAGGACCTGGTGGCGGACGTGCCGGACGTGGCTACTGGATGGGATCCGTGGTTGGCGGTGGACCTCGGCGTGGACGCCCGGGCGGTGCTCCGGTCGGCCCTGACGCGGCTCAAACCCGAAGAGCGGGAGGTCCTGAGGCTCGTCGCCTGGGAGGACCTGACCGCAGCCGACGCCGCGCGGGCCCTCGGCATACCGGCCGGCACCGCGCGGCGGTTGCTGAGCCAGGCCAGGACGGCGTTGCGCGACGCCCCGGGGGTGTCCGCGCTTCTGAAGGACCGCAACAGCGCGAAGGAGAGACACCGATGACCGACGAGCTTGATCTGGTCGGTGCGTTGGGCAGCGCAGAACCACTACGCCCGGAGGCGTATCAGCGGGCGCGGGCGGTGCTGCGGGCGGCTATGGCCGACCCCGGAACCGTGCGGCTGCTGGGCGCGAAATCAGCGGAGGACACGACTATGGAGGCGACTTCAACAATGGAAACGACGACAACCACGCGGGACCACGAATCCAGTCCGGCGCTTCAGCGCCGCCGCAGGATCGGCGTCGCGGGCCGATTGGGCATCGGCGCCGGGGTGGGGGTTGCCGCGGCGGCGGCAGTTGTCGCTGTGGTGCTCAACTCGCCGGCGACCGGGGGAGTGGAGGCCAGCAAGGATTCGCCAGCCGCCACCTCGGGCTCGACCACCGTCGACGGGTCCGCCGAGCGCGCGCCGCTGATGACCCTGGCTGGGTCCATCAAGACGGTCACCCCGTCGACGGGCGACGCGTGGCTGGTGAAGGCGACGCAGGTCCACGGCACCAAGACCATGCAGGTCGTCTACACGCTGTACACCGATGGTCACGCGATCTACACGGGCAACAGCGTGAAGGACATCAAGCGTGCGATCGCCCGTCACCAGGACCAGATGACGGACGGCGGCTACGCTCCGCTCCTCAAGGCGGCCGTCGCCGCGGCGGACAGCAGCCCGGCCGACGGCCGGACCCAGATGCTCAAGGCAGCCAACGATCCGCTGGTGGGCCTCGACCCCGCAGCGCAGAAGGCGGTGTGGGACAAGCAGCAGGCGGATGTCCAGGTGATCATCAAGCAGAAGGGCGGTAACGCCGAGCCGAAGCCGTACAGCCCCCAGGCCGTTCAGCGGCACTTCGACAACGCCCTGTGGACGTACAGCACCCAAGCGCTGTCCGCTGGCGACGGCAACACGCAGGTCCGGGCCGGTGTGCTGCGTCTGCTGTCCACCATCTCCGCGGTCAGCGTCAAGAACTCGACCACCCACGGCAAGGCCACGCTGACGATCACCGCCGGCCCCGAGGTGTTCGGCGGCGAGGGCAGCGAGGTGCTGACCATCGACGCCACGACCGGCATGCTCGTCAAGGACGTCTCCACCGTGCCGGGCCTCCCTCAGGCCTCCACGACGTACGAATCCTCCCGCGTGACGAAGGCCGACCTGTAGGCCGGGAGCTCCCCATCCACCAGCATTCGGTAGACGGGCGTCAGGCGCCCGGCGTTCGATGATCCCGGTCGCCGACTACCTGGTGCGATCCCGCCGCAGGCGCCGTGACCAGCGCGTCCTTGGTGGTGACCTCTTCGGAGGTCACCACCACAGCTAGGCTTGTGCGAGCTTCAGAATCGCACTGAGCGTTATCGGCGGTGGGGCAACGGGTCGTGTCGCCCTCGGACACGAACCATTACCGCACGGTGCGCGCTGAGATCGATTGCAGCGCGCACCGTTCGCGTTTCAGGCTGGTAGTTCAGCCGCGCTTGTCTCGCCATCGGCCAGGGGGCGGGCCAACTCCGACGGACCCGATAATGCTGTGATCTCTCGGTGCAACTGGAATCGTGACGTGCCAAACACCGCGTCGATTCCCTCTTCCAAACCGCGAATGCGCCACGGATCGAAGACAGCCGGGCCCCGACGGGTCCCCAACAGGATGGCGCTGAGTACGGTTTCCCATAGGGCATCCGGCCTGGGAGCAAAGCGGATACAGGGTGCCGATGTGAGTGCGTTAGGTGATACCGCTCGCTGCGACGAGCGGACGTCAGCCGTTGCCGTGCTGCCGTTCCTGCTCCGCCAGAGCAGCCGCTGCCCTGTCCAGGTCGTAGTGAGGAAACACCGGGATGCCCCGGCGGCGCAAGGCCTCGGCCGCGACGCCACGCCCAGCGACGGGTGACGCCGGTGAAGGTTCCGTCGTGTACGTAGGTGCTACCGCGGCAGGTGCGGCGAGCCGTAGGAAGACGTAGTCACTGCTAGCTGGACCGGGCCGGCGGTCGCCGTCGGGCTTCCAGCCGAGTCTGTTGTAGAAGGACTGTGCGCGGATGTTGCGTTCCCAGACCTCGAGCAGCCCTGTCGGCAGGGAAGAGTCCGTGAGGTAGTCGATGAAGCTGGTGTGCAGGCGTGCGCCGATGCCGTTGCCCCAATGGCTGGGTATAACGTGGATCTGGTACAGCTGTCCCACTTTGCGGGCTTCTATGGTCGGTGAGTTTGGGCGTCCCATGCTCAGGATGCCGACGATCTTGCCGTCTTGAGTGGCACACTTCACCACCCGGTCCGGTGAGTGGATGGCGCGGGCCCATCCGTCATGGCGTCGCTGTGTCTGCGCTGGGTCGGCGAGGTCGTCGGCGTTGAGTCCTCCGGCGATGTAGTAGGCGGTGCGCGCTTGAGTGTGCACCTCGACTATGCCGTCGACATCTACAAGCGTGACTTGTCGGATCATCACGGGGGTGTCCATGCTCTCGGGCCCCATCTGCTGGTCTCGATCTATCCTGCTGGCTCGTGGCCGGCAAGGTTGGCCTCGGCCCTCAGTGAGGGCAGCCCGCATCGTGGATCAGGAACGAAAGTGCCCTCTGCTCTGGGAAGATCTGTCTAAGGCGCGGATCGTCCACCACAGCGAGCACTCGCCGGATGCAGGTCCGCAGACGTACGAAGATCGTTCTGCACACCAGTCGACGAGGCCACCGGATTCCTGTGGCTCGCCGCGAGAGCCGAGGAAAGCGCAGGGGCTGGAATAACCACATCCTCCGCTTGCGCGGAGCTTCCCGAGTTGAACGGGAATAGAAGGAAGCACCCGCATAGCCTCGGCTGTCGCAAACCTACTCAGGGATCAGCTCACTGAGTCGATCAAGTGTATATGCCTCCGACCCGTCTGGCAGGTCCTCGGGCGCCTGAATGCCGATGAACGTGACCGGCTCGTCTGGCAGCCGACCGTCCCACGTCATCACCTCGGCCCGTGCGCGCCATCGGTCGACAAGGTATGACACGGTGAGGTAACGCCGCTCCATCAGTGCTCGTACTCGGTCGGCCGTGGTGAACGTGTTGTCCTCCACCCGATTGAACGACGGCGTACCTCGCAGGTACAGGTGCAGCCATACGGCCTGCCAGCCGTCCTCGCGCCTGACGAACACCATTGGCAGCGCGACCCGGCCCTGGCCACGCAGGTGCGAACGCGCCCGGACCGTCCGTGCGTCAAATGGGGCACCGAGCTGGTCCTGTGTTCGGGTCTGGTAGCCGAACATCGATTCGGCGACCTCGTCGAACGACTCACCCGTGTAGATATGGACCTGCGGGACGACATAGTGCCCACCGGTGGTCATGGGCATGTCGATGAACTCGGTTGCGCCGTTCGCCGCGTCGGTGATGTCGCCGGAATACACCACACCGTTGTGGCGGTAGTTCGTCCACGACACTTGGCCTGCACCGTGGAACTCGTCATCGAGCAGCAGCACCGACAGGTCGTAGTCGGTACGACGATTGGTCTGGCGCCAGTACATGAAGAAGCGCAGAAGCTCACCGGACACCGATGCCCGCGAGCCCCTTGGCAGGACCGCGAAGCCGCCCTCTGCCGCCTTGCCGGACAGCGGCAGCGCGACGTCGAGCACCTCCGGATCCACCAGCAGCGGCCGATCATGCTTCGGCAGTCGGGTGCTGATCTCGGCGTCAAGCAGCGACGACAGCTCGGCCACCAGGTCGGCCGGCAGCGGTGGCCGCTCGTCGGGGCCGACCCATGCGGTGCGCGAGCGGCTCGCGTACATCCGGGCCGACGCGGGCGTCAGCCGGTTGTCGACATGCTCCCGCAGCGAGAGCAGCACTCGCCCGGACGCCGAGCCGAGCGCACCGTTGACGGCGTCGACGACAGCGGTGCGCTCCGACGCCGGCGCCAGCCGCAGCAGCCGGTCCGCCGATCGCAGGAGTAGACCCGGCGCCGCCGACAGTACCGATGCGGCTGAGCCGATGGCGCCGGCACGGACCGCCGCCTCCGCGCGGCCGGCGAGGTTGCGTACCCGCCGCTCGCCACGCGCGACCTCGAACACCGCCTGTGCGTGCGGCCACTGGTCGTACTCGTGCGGATGCAGCCGTTCCCCGAGCCGCTTCCACCGCTCCGCGTAGCGCACGACATCGCCGAGCTTGCCTGGACTCGCGCCGACGACATCGTTCAGCGCGGCGAGAAGGACGCGCCGCTCCGGGCGTCGGAAGGCGCGGAATCGCGTGGGTGTCACGAGCGATGCGTCGCCGCCGGATACCTGGCAGGCGAGGCGCAGCACGTCGGTCGTCGTGTCCACGTCAACCAGCGGCCGGCCGAGAACGAGCCGGATCCCGTTGAGCACGGCACGGTTCTCCCGTACGGGGATCTCGGCCGGCTGCGCGCCGTCCACGCACGCGACCGCGAGCTCGCTGAGGATCGCGAGGTCCGCTTCGCCGAGCGGCGTTGAGCTACTGGCCAGGGCCAGATACAGCAGCGTTGCCTCTACGGCGACAGCGTCGCCGAGGCGTAGCAAGGTCACCCGGTCACCGGCTGCGGCGATCAGCTCGTCGTGCGCGGCCAACAGCTCGGCATAGGTGTGCTGGTAGGTCCCATAAGTCGGCAGGTCCAGCAGGTTCAGCGCACCCGAGGCGGCGACGTCCCGCAACTGCTCGTCGGTTGCCGTGCCTCCGCCGGTGAAAGCTGCCGCCCGCAGCCGATCCGTCCAGAACTCGGCGGTGTCCGGCACGTCATCAGGGAAGCCGATGAAATAGGCGTTGTGCTGGACATGGTCGCCCACCAGTTCGCGCACCGCCGAGACGACCATGGCTGCCAGGTCCATTGCCGGCGCCGGGGCCAGGGCGCCGATGTGCTCCAGCAGAGCGCGCGACGCCGAAAACCCGACATCGAGCAGCGCCACGTCCAGCTGTCGGGCCAGCGCCGTGCTATCGCCAGCCGCGCCAGTGCTGGCCGGCACGCGCAGGGTCTTCTGGATGATCAGCTTCTCGAGCACGTGGTTCCCCGTTCCGGCCAACTCCGGCAGTTGCCCCTCGGCAGCTGCGGCACAGTGGGTCGCCGGGGACTCGAACCCCGAACCCTTCGATCCAACTAGGAGAAGGAAGCGCACCCATCACCGTGCAAGCGGGGAGCGGACACGCTACTCAGTCGAATGCTCTATCCAGTTGAGCTAGCGACCCAGATGTCGATCATCGCACCGGCCGGTCCGACATGGCTATCCCGTTTTGAGGGGCGCCATCGGACGCGGCGGACATGGGAGTGCCGGAGGAGGTCGAGGTTCGCGCGGCCGTACATCTGTCGCTTCATGGTTTTGACGCGGTTGACATGGCCTTCGACCGGACCTGAGCTCCAGGGTTGGGTGAGGCGGCGGCGACCGCGTCGCGGTCGCTGGCCACGCCGGCGGCGAAGCCGCGTAGTTCGGGGTATCCGGCAGGCCCCATGGATCCGACCGCCTCGCCGGTTCGCGCCGGCCGTCGGAACGGATCATCTCTGGACAGAGTTATTCGGCTTTTGTCGCTGCGCGTTGCCGTTCAGAAGGCGGCACCCGTCCTAACGGCTGGAACATCAATCCCACCGACAGCGCGTTGAGCAGGGCTCTCTGTTCGGTGACCTCTTCGGCGGACCCGAAGGCGTCAGCGCTGGCGCCTTCCGCGGAGGGGGTAGGGCGGCGTCCACTCATGCCGATGAGTAGATGTTTTTCTTGGCGGGGGCCTGGATACTTTCCGCGCATGTTTGACGGTTTCGAGGACGAGCGGGTCGATGTCGGGGAGGTGGAGCTCCGGGTCCGGTATGCGGGGCACGGGCCTCCGGTCCTGCTCATCCACGGGCATCCGCGTACGGGATCGACGTGGCATCGCGTCGCGCCGCAGCTGGTTGATCGCGGGTTCACCGTCGTCTGTCCCGATATGCGCGGCTACGGGCAGTCCAGCAAGGCGCAGATCCTCGCGGATCACTCGCAGCAGTCCAAGCGAGTGGTTGCCGCGGACATGGTCCAGCTGATGGAGAAACTGGGCCACCCGACGTTCGCAACGGTCGGACATGACCGTGGGTCGTACGTGGCGTTGCGCCAAGCGCTTGATCATCCCGACACTGTCGGTCATCTTGTGATCATTGACGGCGTTCCCATCAGTGAGGCTCTTGCCAGGTGCGATGCGAAGTTCGCCCATGACTGGTACCACTGGTTCTTCTTTGCTCAGCCGGACAAGCCAGAGCGAGCCATCGCCGCCGACCCCGATGCTTGGTACGCCAACAAGGCCCGGTCCGAGAGCATGGGAGCCGCGAATTACCAGGAGTTCCGGCAGGCCATCCACGATGCGGCCACGGTTCGGGCAATGCTGGAGGACTACCGAGCCGGCCTCGGCGTTGACCGAGCGCACGAGGAAGCCGACCGGCGTGACGGTCGTACTGTCCGCTGCCCAACTCTCGTGCTGTGGTCGACCCGGGACGACATGGAAGACCTGTACGGCGACCCGCTAGCCGTCTGGCGCCCGTGGGCCCCCGATCTACGCGGGCACTCAATTGAGTCCGGCCACCACGTCGCCGAGGAGAACCCCGACGACTTGACCGCAGCCCTGCACCGCTTCTTGTCCTGAGCCTCCCGCCCCCACACGGCATCAGCCGGGCCTTATCCAGGGCACACTTCCCGTGGTGTCGAACTGGTCGAGAAGCTCGACGGATCACCATGGTCGCGCAATGTAGCCACGGGTTTCTCCCATGACCAGGTGCGCACATCTGCCGCCGACCGGGCGTCACCCCTCAGCGCTATGCGACGGGCGGGTCGACTGTGCCGAGCGGTAGGCGCGTGCGACCGTTGAGGACATTCCCAGCCGTAGTCTTGCTGACCCAACTTCGACTTGTCGTCACCGCCGACCACCGGCGACATCCTGATCTGCCGCTGGTCGGGCGCCCGCCTCTGCATCCCAGTCTGGAGCGCGCGTCGCCGGCCTTGAGACTCCGCAGCTGTTCGACCTTGCGCTCGGCGTCTCCCCAAGTCCGCTTACCCGCTGATCAATATGACAGTTGACGACACCGCCCGCCGGGGTCGCTCGGTTGAGCACGGCCTCGGCGGGCGGCTCGGGGTTGCGCTGACCTGTGGAGATGCGGTCGGGCGGTGCGGCATGACCTTCCAGTAGAGGTCGAAGTGGTCAGCGGAAGGAACGAGTTCCACGGAGGCGGCCGGACCACGGCAGGCAGGGGCTGCGAAGGCGAACGACGCGTGGTCGATGGCCGGTTCGCCGACCTCAACCCTCACTGCGCGGTACCACGACAAAAATGGGTGGCCTCGCCAGCCCGTCCGGCCCTACCTTGCAATTGGATCTATCTTTTCCCATCCACTCACGAGAGGACTTCACTCCGCGTGACGCCGCCTGCCCTTTAGACCTGACACCTTTTCCGTGCATCGGTCGCCGACGTCGCCGTCGGCTCTTTTCCCATGCCTTCCGTCAGGCCTTCAGAGGGATCATGTCTACGCGTCCTCATATCGTTGCGTCCTGGACCCTTCGGCGCACGTACTCTCCGCTGCTCGCGTTCCGCTGCGTCCGCTGCCAGTCCGGCCTCGCCAGCACCGGCGACGACACGTCCCGCATCAATGCCAGCGGCGAACTCCTCGACATCCCGCCCCTGGCCACCTACGTTTCCTGCGACCCCACCAGCAGAATCACGGGTCGCGATCGCGTCCCGGTCCGATACCTGGATCCGATCCGTCTGGAGGGCTACTCCGGAAACTCCTCCCGCGGTGGGCCTGATCTGGGGCGACAGGCAAGGTGGCCTTGCCCCGGACTGCATCATGCGGCGGTCCGCGCACGGTCGCCCATGACCGGGCGCGAACGAGGATCAGGGCCGGCCCGATACCGGCGACGAAGGTGAACGGCCGGGTGCGTGCATCCGGTGCGGTTGTTGGACAACCCGACGTGCAGCGACCGGTACGGTCGCGCCTCGCCGACGTCCGCTCATGGCCGATGAGCGTGCCCGGCCGGGTATCCGTGACAGAAACTGAGTGGCAGACGTTGCCAGGAGGCGCGATGCGCCACAGTAGCCCTCGTATTCGCCTACTGCCGTTGCAGCATTAATCCTGCCCTCAGGTTGATCGGGGAGGATGAGCCCAAAAGCATCAACGGGAGGGAGCGGGCCGGCGTGCGAATCATGATCGCCGATGACGAGGCGGCCATCCGTGAGTCGCTGGAGCGGGTGCTTCAGGTCGAGGGCTACGGCACCAGCACCGCCTCCAACGGTCTCGCCGTGCTCGACGGGATCGGTGGCGCGGCGCCGGATCTGCTGATCCTCGACGTGATGATGCCCCGCCTCGGCGGGTTGGAGACCTGCCGGCGGTTGCGGGCGGCGGGTCGGGATCTGCCGGTACTGATGCTGACCGCCCGGGATCAGGTCTCCGACCGGGTCGCGGGGCTGGACGCGGGCGCCGACGACTACCTGCCCAAGCCGTTCGCCACCGAGGAGTTGCTGGCCCGGGTCCGGGCCCTGCTGCGCCGCCGCGCGCCCGGCGACGACGAGTCGCAGATCCTGTCGTTCGCCGACGTTCGGCTCGATCCGGACAGGTTCGTGGCGTGGCGGGGTGGGCGGCCGCTGTATCTGACCCGGACCGAGTTCTCCCTGCTACAGGTCCTCGTGCGCAATGCGACCCGGGTGTTGACCCGTGACGCGCTGTTCGAGGCGATCTGGGGCTTCGACATGAGCACCACCGCCAACAACCTTCAGGTGTACGTGAGCTATCTGCGCCGCAAGATGGAGGCCGAGGGTGAGCCGCGATTGATTTACACGCTGCGCGGCTTGGGGTACACGCTGCGGGAGACTCCTCCGTGAGCAGGCCCGCCGGTCGGGTACCGCGCCGGCTGACCCGATGGTGGCGCCAGCGGTCCTTGCGGACCAGGCTGACGGTGATCGCGGCGACGGCCATCGCGGTCAGCGTGTTCGTGGCCTTCCAGGTGGCCAGCGAACTGCTGGACTCGGAGCTGCGGGACAACGCCGAGGATCAGCTACGCGCGGACTCCCGCGTCCTGGCGACGACAGTGGAGCGCACCGGTCTGGCGCAGTTCCAGCTGCCGCCGTATCCCGGATCCGGTCGGCTGGTGCGGGTCATCCTGCCCGACGGTTCGACCCGGACGCCGGCCGGCCAACCCGCGCTGCCCCCCGTCAGTGGGCACGCCGGGCGGGTGGCGCAGGGCGCGTCGGCCGACCTGATGGAGTCGAACGACAGCGATGAGGACGGCTACCTCATCTACACGCTGCGGGCGGGCGACGGCGCGGTCCAGGTGGCCCGCAACAGCGACGACAGCCCGATCAACCAGTTCGGACTGGGCATGCTGCTGATCGGACTGCTCTGCGTGGTCGGGGGTGCCCTTGTCGGGCGGACCGTGGCGCGGACCGGGCTGGCGCCGATCGACCGGCTCACTGCCGCCGCGGTTCGTGTCGCGCAGACGCGGGACCTCGACGCCGACATCCCGGACGAGGGCGGCGGGGAGATCCGGCGGCTGATCCGGTCAATCAACGACATGCTCGCCGCGCTCCGGGACTCCCGGCGGGCGCAGCGGCTGCTCGCCGAGGACGCCGCCCACGAACTCAAGACCCCGCTCACCAGCCTGCGCCTCAACGTTGAGCTGCTGATCCGGCTCGATCGGCGCGGCACCCTGGACAGCGCACTGCCGGCGGAGAGCCGGACCCGGCTGCTCAACGATCTCGGCGCCCAGGTGGCCGAGTTGAGCACCCTTGCCGCCGAGCTGACCGACCTGGCGCGCGGCGACGTCAGGGACGAGAGCGCCGAGCTGCTCGATCTCGCGGACGTGGTGGTGGCCGCCGCGGCCCGGGCGCGTTCCCGCGTGCCCGACATCGAGGTCACGCTCGACGTGACCTCCGCGTGGGTGAGCGGGCGTCCCGCTGCGCTCCAGCGGGCGGTGCTCAACCTCATCGACAACGCCAGCAAGTGGTCCCCCGCTGACCAGCCGGTCCAGGTGCGGCTCCGGGCCGAGGGCGCGTCGGCGGTCCTCGAGGTCGACGACGCCGGGCCGGGCATCGACGCCGCCGACGTACCGCGGGTGTTCGACCGGTTCTACCGTGCCGACAGCGCCCGGGCGCTGCCGGGATCAGGTCTGGGGCTGTCGATCGTGCAGCGGGTCGTCGACGCCCACGCCGGCCGGGTCACCGTCGCCCGGTCGGCACGCGGTGGGGCGCTGCTGCGGATCATCCTTCCGGCCGCCGCCCCGCCCGCTCGGATCACGCAGCTCACCGCGGGGGCGGACACGGTGGCGCGCTGACCCGCTGCGGCACGGTGCCGGGACCGCCACGGCGCGCGGTGCCAGGACCCGCCGCAGCGGGCGGCGCAGGACAAGGGCGGCGGACACGGTGACGGCCGCCGGGCCATGACAAAGATCCGGGGCGGGCAAGAGCCCGTCCCGGATCTCGACTGTGCCGCCGCGCTCACCGTTGCGGCGCGGGCCCCTCCACGACCGGCCGTTGATCGTCCGGCTGCTCCACCGGTCGGGACAACCGGCTCGGCCACCACATCCGCCGGCCGATCAGCAGCGTGAGGGCGGGCACCAGGACCGACCGCACCAGCAAGGCGTCGAGCAGCACGCCGAAGGCGACCAGGAACCCGACCTCGATCAGCATCACCAGCGGAAGTGAGGCGAGGACCGCGAACGTGGCCGCTAGGACCAGCCCTGCCGAGGTGATGACGCCACCGGTGGCGGAGAGGGCTTTGAGCATGCCCTCTCTGGTGCCGAGGCGCACAGTCTCCTCCCGGGCCCGGCTGGCCAGGAAAATGTTGTAGTCGATGCCGAGCGCCACCAGGAACAGGAACGCCAGCAGCGGCACCGAATAGTCGACGCCCTCGAACCCGAGGATCGTGTCGAAGACGAACACGCTGCCGCCGAAGGCTGCGGCGAACGAGACGATCACGGTCGCCATCAGGACCAGCGGGGCCACGATCGCGCGCAGCAGTAGCCCGAGGATGATCAGGACGACGGTGAGCACCAGCGGGATCACCAGCTTCTCGTCGCGGGTGGTGGTGACCTCGGTGTCGAGGTTCTCCGCGCTCGGCCCGCCGACGATCGCCTCCGCCCCGTTCACCGCGTGCACGGCGGTGCGCACCCGCTTGATCGTGTCGTACTCCGTGGCGGTGTCCGGCGCGTCGGTCGGGAACACGGAGATGTCGGCCCAACCTCCGCTGGTCTGCCCTGGGACGGCCAGGGCAACACCGCTGGTGCCCTGGACGATGTCGAGCACCCGCTCCTGGTGCGCCGGCCGCGTGAAGATTGTCATCGGCTGGCCGCCAAGCTCCGGGAAGTGCTGGCGGAGGACGGTGAAGCCGGTGACCGACTCCGGCGCGGACAGGAACTGGTCCTGCTCCCGCAGGGCGCCGGTATTGCCCGCCACCCCGATGGCGAGCACGCCGAGGACTCCGAGCGAGCCGAGCGTCGCCACCCACCGACGGCGGCTGATGGCGGTGCCGAGCCGTCCCCACAGCCCCGGCTTCTCCTGAACGGCCGTGTCGAACCGCGGGATGGCCGGCCAGAAGATTCGCCTGCCGAGCACCACGAGCAGCGCCGGGAACAGCGTCAGCATGGCCACCAGCGCGCACAGGATGCCGGCCGCGCCGATCGGGCCCAA
This sequence comes from Micromonospora sp. NPDC053740, assembly GCF_040677775.1. Classification (NCBI taxonomy): domain Bacteria; kingdom Bacillati; phylum Actinomycetota; class Actinomycetes; order Micromonosporales; family Micromonosporaceae; genus Micromonospora; species Micromonospora sp. NPDC053740. Next base: position 987,285 of record NZ_JBFASO010000001.1, on the reverse strand, counting down.
CCCGCTGGTGCTGTTCAGGTCGGCGACGAGCAGGCAGAGCAGGCCAGCGATCACGGTGGCCGCGGACGCGACGATGGCCGGCGCCGCGCCGCGTAGCGCGTGGACCATCGCGACCCGGACGTTCTCGTGGTGGTGCAGTGTCTCCCGGTACCGGGCGATGAGTAACAGCGCGTAGTCCGTGCCGACGCCGAATACCAGGATCGTCAGCAGCGCCGAGTTCTGGTCGTTGATCACGATGCCGAAGCCCTTGACGAGCAGGTAGACGGTCGCCATCGCGGTCAGTGCGGCCGCGCCCACAGCCATGAGCGGGATGAGCCACAACACCGGGCTGCGGTAGGTGAGGATCAGCAGGAGCGTGACGACGACGACGGTGGTGAGGAAGACCTGCAGGTCGACGCCGTCGAAGACGGCGTCCATGTCGCCGTCGACCGCGGCGGGTCCGGTCACGTCGAGTTCCAGGCCGGCGGGGCGGTCCTTCGCAGCCTCACGCAATGGGCCGACAAGGGTCTCTGGTGCGCCGTAGGTCGTGCTCACGTCGAGGGTGAACATCATCGCCTTGCCGTCGGTGGAGGGTCTCGTCGCTGGGCCCTCGTCGTCCTCGCCGCCGGCCGCCGTCGCCTTCGGCGGGTACCGCTTGGCAAGGGTGTCGTGGTGGCGCTCGACCGACGCGCGGTCGGCGTCGGTCATGCCGCCGGCGCGGTGGTACACGAAGACGAACGTGTTGTCCTCACCGCCGGGGAGGCTGTCCTCCAGCACCGCCACCTTGGTGGACTCGGCGCTGGCCGGCAGCGTGTCCACGGCTCTGTCGGTGGTTACCGAGCTCAACTTCCCGCTCAACGGCACCATGACCGCCGCCAGCGCCACCCACAACCCGATCACCAACCACGGCACCCACCGGCCTGCCAAGCGACCGGCCGGCGCTTCCCCGGGCGGCGCTGCCTTGACTGCCATCACTAGCTTCCTCCATACGGGTCACATCGCTTATCTGATGCCGACTTCGTACCGAGCGAATCTGAGACGACAGTTAATGCGCCGCTCAGGCCGGGTGGCCGAGCCAGATGCCGAGCGCACGCACCAGCGCGGTGGTGTGCAGATCCTGCGCGGTGGGCAAGGCCCGGGCGACGCAGCCGTCGGGCCGGATCAGCTACGCGTCGACGTCCATCCGGTCCGTGCGGGCGGTGACGGCGTCGACCCGTCCGGTCGCTGTCGGCGCCGACGGCACGGCCGCGAAGATCAATCTGTTGCTGAACACGAGCCCGTACTCGAACTCGGCGCTCGACCTGGCCGGTGGCAACCTGCGGGACGTGGCCCACGAGCGCGCCCCGGCTCCGGAGGTGCGCTCGCTCGACGACGAGGCGTGTCGCCGCCGGTCATAGCGCCGTTCGATGGGGCAGGCCGGCGTGGAACCGCAGCAGTCGCACCGTGTGCTCGCCGAGGATCGGGCGAGCGTCCTCGATCAGCTCGTCAAGTTCGGCCGCATGCTTACGGGACGGCCCGTGATAGGTCGTAGCCGCTTGCCGACCGAGCCACGCGCTGAGGTCCGCTCGCGCACTGCCACGCAACCGGTCGTCGGGATCATCGATCAGCCTTAGATTGGTGACCAGCCGTTGCCAGGCGTTCCCCGCGATCAGTAACCGGTACCCCGCGAACCTGACATGCGGCGCGTTGCCCGGACCGAGCAGGGCCTCCAGCATCCCTGGGTCAAGGACGCCGAGGTCCTGGCGCAGTGCCACCACCACCTGGCGGGTCACCGCACCGGACTCGTCGCGCAGCAGCGACACCAGGTCGGCCGACCTGGTCACGCCGAGGCGACGCAACGCCCGGACCGCTTCAACCCGACCACGCGAACGTGGATGCGCCAGCCATCGCCGAACCAGGCCGGCATCCTCGGCGTCACCGGTCTCGCCCAGCCCGGCGATCACCCCCGGCGCCGGTGGCCCCCACCCGGCGGCGAGGCGGCGATAAGACACTGCCGGATCCCCGCCGCTACGGCGCAGCGCGGCCTGAGCGATCGCCCGCACCAGCGGATGCCGATCGGGCAACGCGGCCTCAGCAGCATTCAGATCACCGACCGCGGTCACGGTCTGCAATGCCTCAGCCCGAACCAGCGCCGTACTACTAAGCAGCAACCCACGCAGCTGAGCGGGGTCGGTCGCGACTTCAACGGCGCCTCGGGCGCACAGGATCCGAATCGGCAGGTCGTCGTCTTTCATCGCGGCGGTTGTCAACCGGTGCAAACTCAACAGACCACCGGTCGTCGCGGCGCGGTATGCCGCTCGCCGGGTCCGACGATCCCGCGCTGCCAGCAACGGCTCCAAGCCACTCAACGGCAGGGTCCGCAGGGCACCCTCGACGTGTTCTGCCAACCAGGCGCCCTCACCCCGCCCGCGCAGGGCGAACGCCATTTCCGCGAGCTGGGTCAACGAACCCCGCGATGACGACCACCAAACCTCCACCGCCCTCTTGCCCGCTGGCGCACCTCAGCCACCCAGTCGACGGTCCGAAGCGCCAGCACCGCAAGCGCCGCCGGGTGTGCGTGATCAGCCAGGTGAGCGACCGCCGCCTCGCGGATCCGCCCGTCGCGGTGGCAGCCGGCCATGACCAGGTGGAGTAGCTCCACCTCACCGTCTGCAAGGTCCGCCGCGAGGCTCCGCGACCAGCGCGGCGCCGACCACCACTGCTCCCGCAGCGCTCCATCCACCGCCAACCACCACCGTGCCTCGGCGGAACCAAGCGCATCCACAGCCACGGCCCGGATACCCGGCTCACCATCGCGAGCCACAGTCATCAACCCGGCCGAGAACTCCGCCGGACTAACGCTTCGATCGAACCCGCCAGCTCCAGCCCGCACCCACTCGACGGTCGGCAGCTCAGGCAGATAGTCAGGTTCAGGCAACTCGTCCGAGCCGCCCGTCAAACTTCGCAGCCGCCCCCGCAAGACCGTCCCCAGCGACATCGCGCCCACCGACGCCTCCGCCCCCACCGCCGATCACCATGATTGCAGCCATTCTGTCGCCCATGAGTCGACCGAGCGACCGCATTCCCGGCGCGTGACAGCGACGCCGCAGCGGCGACCCGGGAACCAACCGCCGGGCATTGCAGCAGCGAATCGATGGCCTTCGTGCTGGGGAGAATCCTCGCCCTGATATCCATGCCTGTGCTGGCGGCTAGTGTCGCCGTGGTGCGGATGGACGTCGCGCGGTGTGTGCGCTGGCTGGAGGACGTACGCCGCTACCAGCCCACTACGGTCTCGCGGCGCCTGTCAGTCGTGGTCGGTTTTATCGGGTCTGCGTCATCGACGCCATCCGGGAGCATTCGCTGGCGGACTCGTCCGTCGGCCCACGCTGCCGTCCGAGTCGCCGGCCCTTGGGCTGGAGCACCTGCGGGCCGATTCTGCGCAATACCCCCGGTGTTCGGATGGACCGGGATGCCGCCACCCGCCGGCTCAAGCACCTGGCCTACACGGCGGGGATCCGGATGCCGAGGATCCTCGCTGCCGTGCCTGACTGCAATGATCGAGGCGTGACCCACATCCCTGACCTGGCGCCCTATGACTACTATCCGGGCGCCCCGGACGCCATTGCCGTTGGTTGGCTGGATTCGAGCATGCCCTTCACTACAGGAGCCTGCCCGCGAGACGTTCGAGATCGCTTGGTGAGCCTCGGCGCCACACCAGTACGGCTCATGCGTGGGTACCACTACTGCCAGTTCTGCCAGGCAGCGGTCGAGCCTCAGCGCGTGATTCGGGCCGACGTTCGGCTCTACGAAGCTCCCGATGTTGCGCACGGGAACGGGGAGATCTGGCTCACCGGAGTGGATGGAACGAACTTCGCCGCACCGGCGCTGATCGGCCACTACGTTGAAGAGCATCGCTACCTGCCACCTGATGGCTTCATTGAGGCGGTTCGGACCGGTGTCCCCACCCCTGGCGTCGCATAGTGGGATCCGGCTTCTGCCGCATTCGGCTGGCATGTGAAGGTCAGCCGGACCGCTACCAGAGGGCCGCATAGACGCAAGGTGCTCGGCAGCTCACGCCCCTTCGGCGGTCAGCGGTCGGCGGCGCGATTCGGGCCGGTTCGGGGGAGCAGGTCGGGAACAGCCGGTCCAACGGCATCGGACTGGACTCAACCGCACCCACCCCTGCCTGCGGATCCAGATTTCCGCAGGTCAGGGTGGGTGCCGCGCCCGAAGGAATCCCGGTCTCAGGAACGACCCATGACCCGTGTACGGCTTTTGCCCGCCCCGAATTGCCGCATTCGCGGCAGCGTGCCCTCCATTGTCGGCAGTGCGGTCCTCAGGTCGGTGTGGCGAAACGGATCTCGTGTGACGCTTTGGGGGCGAGTAGGTCCAGCAGCTCGCCGCCCTCGGTGGTCAATGCCTCGCGGTCGGCTGCGGACAGTGGCTCGAATGGGTGCACGGTCAGGGACGCCGCGCCTCGTGCCGTGGCGAACGTCCAGGTTGCTGCGGTGAAGCCGTCGAGGAGTACCAGGCGGGGGACGGAACCGTGCGGCGCGAAGTTCTGCTGGCGGAGGCCGTCGGTGACCACCCTGGACCGGTCGTGGTGAGACAGCAGCAGGTTGTCGAAGTCGTACAGATACCGGGCAGGCGCGCTGACCTGGGGGTCGGGTCGGGGTGCGTCGGGTAGGTCGAACAGTTCGACGCCGTTCTCGTCGCGGAACGTGGCCAGGCGGGGCCGGAGCCGGTCGAGCACCTCCGCCAGTCGGGTGAGACCGCACCAGGTCTGCGCGTCGCGTACTGTCGCCGGGCCGAACGCGGCCAGGTATCGCAGGAGCATCTGGTCGATCGGCTGGTCGGTGCGCAGCGGCGCGCCGACCCACGATTCGAGCGGCGCGTGGACGGGTTGGCCACTGGCGCCCCACACGCCGCGCGGCGGGGTTTGCACGACCGGCAGCAGGTTGCGAACCGCGTAGGCGAGGCTCGCGGGGTTCCGATCTGGCCACCGCTGGGCCAGCAACCGGCCCAGTTCGCCCGGGGTACGCGGCTGCTCGTCGAGGAGTCCCCGGCCTGCAGCGACGAGCTCGGCAGTGTCCAGGCCGCGCATGGACCGGCCGTGTGTGTGGTTGGTGAACAGGTCGCGGTCCAACGCCGGCTGCACGAGCGGGCGTAGCGCCAGCGCGTCGGACGCGCTGACGAAATGGATCGTCGAGCGCATGAGCGCGATCCGCACTGCCCGTCGTTGGGTGAGCAGCGCCCCGATGTCCTCGGGTCGGCACTCGGTGAGCCGGGTCCACAGCCCCACGTACCAGGTGTGCGGGGTCTGGGCCTGCAGGCCGACGAGGTGCTCGATGGCCTGCAACGGGGTGAGGTCGGCGCGGCGCAGGAGCAACTGCCGCTCAAGGGTGGCGCGGTTGAGGGCGCGGCGGGTCAGGGTTTGCACGGGTGGCCTTCCCGGAGGGTCGAGATCAGGGGTACGCGCGGCGGGCGTACCTGCTGGGGTGTGGGTCAGGGGAGTTGGCGGAAGAAGCGACGGATGCTGCTCACCAGCAGGTCGGGGGGCCTTGTCGTACACGTGCCAGGACACGATGTTCTTGTGGTCGTTTCGACATCCTGCTCCTGGTCACCCGCGTTTCCGGCGTACCCACCAGCAGAATCACGGTCCACGATCGCGTCCCGGTCCGGTACCTGGATCCGATCCTTCCAGAGGCCTACTCCGGCAACTCCTCCGGCCATGGGCCTGAGCTGGGGCGACAGGCAAGGTGGCCTTGCCCTGACTGCATCACGAGGCGGCCCGCGCGCGGTCGCTCATGACCGGGCGCGAACGGGCCGATGGTCCTGCGTGACCGGCGTTGGCTTCTACGCCGGTCGTCAGCAGCCAGACCGAGCCGAGATGGCAGGCGAACCCCGCTTTCGCATGTGACATCCGGCACTCAGTTTGGACTGTTCGGTCCATTTTCAGCGAGAAGCCGGACGGCACCGCCTGGCTGCGGCTGGAAGGTCGCGAGCAGATCGCGGCGACCATCGGCGGCAGCAACACCCCTGGCGACACCCTCATCCACCATCTCTTCTCCGACGAGATCGACGTCGACGCGGCCGACGACGCCCGAGGCGTCTTCGCCATGGAGGACATCATCATCCGCCCGGACGACGCCCCGGTCTCCGACGACTTCCCGTTCAAGGGCATGCACGGCTACGGCCACTATCACGCGCGTTTCAGGCGCGGGTCGACGGCTCCTGGCAGATCTCCGAGCTCGTGCAGACCCGGCTGCGCCTCGACTTCACTTACTGATCCCCGAACTGGAAAGGCACTCACATGGAACTCGAGCGTTTCACCATCAACGTCCCGCAAGAGGCTCTCGACGACCTCAAGCGCCGCCTGAAGGCGACCCGGTTCGCCCAGGATCTCGACAACGAGGACGAGTACTACGGCCTCAGCACCGCGCGCCTCAAGCCGCTGATCGAATACTGGGCCGACGGCTACGACTGGCGCCAGGCCGAGAAAGAGCTGAATACCTACACCCGGCACCGCATCGAGGTCGGCGGCACCCCCATTCAGTTCATCCGCGAACCAGGCAAGGGCCCCAAGCCCATCCCGCTGCTGCTTCTGCACGGCTGGCCATGGCCGTCGACCTCGTACAACAAAATCATCCACCCGCTGACCGACCCGGCCGCGCACGGCGGCGATCCCGGCGACGCCTTCGACGTCATCGTGCCGGACCTGCCGGGCTTCGGCTTCTCCACGCCCCTCGGACGCGGCGACCTCAACTACTGGAAGATGGCCGACATCTTCCACGAGTTGATGACTGGCGTCCTCGGCTACGAGAAATTTGCCGTCGGCGGCTCTGACTACGGTGCCCTCATCCAAGCTCAGCTGGGCCACAAATACGCCAAGGACCTCTACGGTCTGCATACCGGTGTGGAAATGGTGCCGGGCATCTTCAGCGGCGACCGCTTCTGGGACCTGACCGGTGGCACCAACCTTCCGCCGGACGCCCCCGAGTTGCTCCGAGCCGACATGCGCAAGTTCATCGAGACCTACGCCGCACACGTCACGGTTCACATGCTTGACGGCCAGACCGTCACCCACGGCTGGAACGACTCTCCGGCTGGCATGCTCGCATGGCTGCTGCGCAAGTGGCAGACGTGGAGCGACCGCTGGACCGACGACTTCCACCAGGTCTTCCCCCGCGACTTCATCCTCACCGCGGCCACCATCTTCTGGGTCAATCAAGCGATCGGATCATCGTTGCGTGTCTACCGCAACGCGGAACGCTATCCATGGACGCCGTCGCACGACCGCAAACCGCAGATCGAGGCGCCGGCGGGCTTCACACTGCTGCTCGGCGACGTCAACCCGATCGGCGTCCGCACACCAGAGGAACGCATCGCAGCCTTCGAGAACGGTCCTACCCGCGATTGGTACAACCCCGTCAACGTCAAGGCGCACCGTAAGGGCGGCCACTTCGGAGCCCTCGAGAACCCCGAGGCATGGATTGCCGACCTCCGCGACACCTTCCGCGAACTGCGCTGACCATGTCGGCTCCGCCCCGGCCCGGGGCGGAGCCAGGGTCGTTGAAACTCCATGCCTCGCACTGCAACCGTCGCGCCGCTCCGCCCTCTACCGTCACTCCCGATCGTCATCTGGGCGGACGCCCATCACTCAGAGTGGACGGAAGCACCGAGGACGCCTCGATTCCCTTGCGACCGCACCGCGACGGCTGGTCGTGCAGCTCGGCACCGGGGGAGCGGGCGCGTGCAGTGCTCTTGGCTACGAGGACTTCGGTGAGCCGTCGCTCGACGGCGCAAACCTGCGTGGACGACGCAGCGCTTTCCTCTAGCCTTGGCTGGTCACGGGGAAAGGTCAGAACGTGCGCTGGTGGGAACGACGACAGGCTGGGCTGTCGGCCCGTCGGAGTCTGCCGACGAGGATGTCGTGCTGCTTCCGCTGATGCCGCAGCTCCAGCCGACACAGCACGACCGCGTACGCCCTGCGGCTGACGCCGCCTCGCAGACCCGGACGTCCGCAACATCGCACTGACCGGGTGCTACCCGAAGAAGTCGGCCGGTTTGCTCGCGGTCGTCGGTTCAGCGGCGTCCGCTCATGCCGAGAACAGTGCATCGTCGGCTGCAAACGCATTCCGCACATCGTCGTGGCGGAGTCAGACGTCAGCCAGCCGCACGATCAGCAGTCCAGCTCGACAGTCGCATTGTCCTCGATCTGCACCACGTCGGGGTCCCGGCGCAGAGCTTGAACCTGAGCGTCAGTCATGTCAGCGGAGAAGCTGTTGATGAAGTCGAACACTCTGCTCGGGGAGACCCCGGCTCGCGCGGCGACGGTAAGCGGATCACCGCCGCAACGAACGGAGACTATGTACCCACCATCGACACGCCGTTCCTGTGGGGCACGGAAATGCGGTGCAAGCCGATCGGGGTCGGGCTCGATGCGATCGATGTCCGAGTCTCCGGAAAGTGCCGCGACCCCGGCCCTCGGCGACTGTTCCAACTGCAGGCCGGTCAGCCTGGCGCCGAATCCCCAAGAGCCGACGATGCGGTACAAGTCGTTGGGCGAAAGCTGGTGCCGACTGAGTATTTGATAGGGATCGATTCCCGGTTTGACGATGACGAGGTAGTCGTTCTCAGCGGAGCGCCTCGCATACAGCGCCTCCAACGAGTGCGGCTCGGGTTTTGACTCTTTCTCGATGGCGTTCAGCATGGCGGTGGGGTCGTAGCCGCGCTCGCGTGCCTTGATGACGAGGTGCGCCGGTGGGCGGCGGCGCAGCTGCGCGTACGCGGGCGTCCCACTCAACTTGTGCATGTCTTCGAGGCTCAGTTCGTCGAGCGGGTGCCAGGGCTGATAGGCGTTGGGATATTCGGCCCGCAACGAGTCGTGGTCTGCCGGCAGATCCTGCACCGCGACCCTGATTGAACGCACCGAGCGCGTCGGAAGACTCGCCGACCCGCCAGCCGGATCACGGACGAAGACGAAGTCCGGTGTCATCGTCACGAAATGGGCCGGGTACGACCGAACCTCGCCATCTTCCTGCTCGATCTCCACGATGTACGGCAGATACACCGTCGGATCCGGCCACTCCGTCATCAGTGCCTCCCCTGTGAACCCCGTTGCGACCGGTTGGCGGTGGTGGTCACCGACCGCTCCGCTTCACCAGGAAGCCCATCACGGCGGATTTCGAGCGAATTTTTCAGCGGTCTGCCGCACGGACTTACCCGATAACGTGATCATGCCACGCAGGCGCTCTCATGCCGCGGATCGCGCGACTCGCGCCGCGTTCGGCGCGGTCGTTCAGGTAGGCGCCGAAGTGGCGTTTGGGCTGAGACTCGGATCCGGATGCTCAGCTGGGCGCCAAGCTGACGGAAGCCCAGGGCTAGCGCTACTTGGCGCGATGGGTACGGTCGAGCCCGCCACTGCGGCAGCAGACGGTTTGCCAAAGCGTCTGCGACTGCTGCGGAGGCAACGGCAGGCGCCAGCCCGCGTCCACGATGATTCGGCTCAGTGAGTACGCACAGGTGGGCGACAAGCCCCGGCCAGCGTCGGTAGCCAGCTGCGGCGACAACGCGATTCCCGCGGCGCACCACGAACGCGTCGGAGGTGATGTCGGCCAACCCGCATTCGTCGGCGTCGTCCGTTGCGACAGAGGCCAGAAGCCCGGCGAGATCGGCATGTTCGCCAGGGACCACATCCACGGAATCGAGTCCGGCCGGCTGGAAGTCGCACTCATCGAGATAGGCCAGGCTCGCCGGACCCAGCACCTCGGCGATCGGCAGGACGGCACGCAGCCGGTCAGCGTCGGTCAAAACCCCGACGGGTAACTCGTGCAGCACCGTACGCACGATCCCAGCCCACCTACCCGTCGGCACGGTGACGACGACGGCGTCGCCCAACCCGACGATCCCGACCCAGCCCGGTGGACAGAGCCGGGACCTGGCCGAGACGGCTACCTCAACGCCACCGCCAACGGGGAAGTCCATCGAAACGCCAGCCATCTTGAGCCAAACCCTCCGAGCCCGAGCAAGCAACGGATCATGCGTCATGGACGCATCCTCACGCCTGGTCCATTGCTCACACCACCGAGTTCGCAGCCGTCCGGGTCGGCAACCTCTTCTGAGGCCGGCGAGGTGGTTCAGGGTTCGGGTGGACAGCGGAATCGCGGCAGGGTGAGACAGCGCAGCGAGGCTCCCGGTTGGGGCATCGGATCTTGCTCGACTGCTTTCCTACCGGGAGCCTCGCCCCATGTCCACATCAGGCCGTCAGACCGACCGTACCTGCACGTTCTGCGACCAACCTATCTGTCCCGGCCGGAGCCGGCCTCAGTCACCGGAGATCCAGAGATATCCGCGCGCCCGGGTCGCCTCCTCGATGAGCGCCCCCAGCGCCTGCACGTCGACCCGGAGCTCGGGGTTGCGGCTCGCGATCTCGTCCAGCTCCGCGGTCAGCTGCGGCAGCTGGATCAGGTTGATCATGGTGTCGCCGTAGGAATCGATCCTCGACACCAGGTGGTGCCGCTCCCGGTCGCTCGCCGCCACCAGGCGTTGCAGCGAGGAGCCTGCTTCCACGCCGGCATAGCGTTGCTCGTGCACCTGGTTCTCGATATACACATCGAGCCCCACCGCCGCGCCCCCTTCACGAAATGGCCGGCCAGGGCATTGCACACCCCGGCCGGCCAACCTTAAGGTCGTCAGTCCTTGCAGGGAATCGGGTACCTCGTTCGCACGCCGCCCCACCTGTCCTGAACCAACCATGTAACAACTCGTGATCTGTGCGCCACTGTCCTTCGACGTCCGGCCGACCGGCTTGTCGGCCTTCGCGTCACACTCGTAGTCGCCGTCCTTGTTCGGTCCGTTGCACGGGCACTTGTTGGCCTCGTCGACGAGATCGCCGAGATCCACCGTGTCGTCGAAGACGCCCTTTGCTGTCTTCGATCTTCGACCGTGACCTCCACTGTCACGATGAAAATGGCTCACTGACCAGCCCCTCCAGGTTGGTGAGCTCTTCGGCGAGTCCGAGGGTGTCAGCCAAGGTGCTCCCGGGCATCGGCCGGGCGATGTCCGCTAACTAGCCGCGATCCGATCGTTCGTGAGGTCAGCCGGTCCGCCAACCGGCCGGGTCGGTACCGCCGGGCACTGGCGCCGCGGGGTCGTAGGGCTGCCGGGTGAAGATGAAAGTGCCAAGATCGAGGTGGCTGACGGCGCCAGTCGCGTCGTGTTGCACCCGCAGCCGTTCGCCGGCGAAGTAGCCGTTGATCCCCTCCCAGCCGCCGTCGTCGGTGGGGCGCAGCCGGGTGCCGCGCCCGCCGGACAGCGGGGCCAACTCCACGAAGCCATCAGCCTGCGGGCGCAGCACATAGGGGGCCGGCCCCCAGTACCACGGGCCGGCGAGATCCAGTAGCTGTGGATCAACTGAGGGCAGCGGTCGCCACGGCGCAGGGATCCGCGGCTCCCGCTCGGCGACCGTCTGCAGCAGATCAGCGGCGAGAGCACCGGCGGACAGGCCGGCGGTCACGTTACCCATGACGACCGCGCCCAGAGCGTCATCGGGGTCGACCCACACGGTCGCGACAAAGCCCGGCATCGAGCCGGTGTGCCCGGCCAACAGCCGGCCGTCGCGGCGCAGCAGCTGCATGCCAAGCCCATAGCTCCTGTCCCAGTCCGTCGCCTCCGGCGGGCTCGCCGGGGTGCGCATCTGCGCGACGGTGTCCGGATGCAACACCCGGTCGTCGCCGTCGATGAGGAACGCAGAGAACCTCGCCAGGTCCGTCGCGGTCGACCACAGCTGCCCGGCAGGCGCCATCAGACCGGTGTCCACGGCCGGCTCCGCCAGAAGCACATCGGCCCAGGGGTGCACCGCCCAGCCCGTGGCGTGTGGCGCGACGGGCAGCAGGGTCGTGCGGGTCATCGCGAGCGGCTCCAGCACCTCGCGCCGCAGCACCTCGCCCCAGGCCTGCCCCCGAACTCGCTGCACCAGCGCGCCGAGCAGCGCATAGCCGGGGTTGGAATAGTGGTGGCGCTGTCCGGCGGGATGCACCTGCGGATCGCTGCCCAGCACGTCGGCCAAGTCGGGCCGTAGCGTGCCCGGGGTTCGCTCCCACCACGGGCCGGGCGCCTCAGCGATCAGCCCAGCGGTGTGCGCCAGCAGCGCACCGACCGTGGCCTGGCCCGCCGCCGTGCCCGGCAGGTGCTCGGCCAGTGGATCGGTGAGCGCGAGTCGCCCCTCGTCGCGCAGGCGCAGCACCAGCACCGCCAGGAAAGTCTTGGTGATCGAGCCGATCCGGTATTGGAGGTTGCCATCCGGCACCCTGCCGTCCACAGTTCCCCACCCGTCCACCCACACAGGACGGCCATCACGCACCACGGCAGCGACGACCGAAGGCGCCCGGCCCGCTACCTGACCAGTGGCCAGCCGGTGAACCAGCGCGCGCCGGGTTTCGGGTAGCAGCGGCGTCGGGATCGGTGACATGCGGGCAAACCTACCGGTGGCCCGCACGGCCCGTACCGATCCGACGCGTCCGGATCTGCCGCTGATGAGCGTGGCGTCCGTGACGGCGGACAGTGAGGCCGTGCCCGTGGGAACAGGTCGGGCACGCCGGGCAGGGCACTGTGATCACCTCGCGGCGACATATAGCCATCGCGATCGGCCACTCACGCGGTGAAGGTGAAGATTCTGCCGGTGGGTCGCGCCTGCTGAGGTTGTCCGTGGAACCGATGAGCGCCGACAGAGAACAGCACGTCAGGTGGTGCGTGGAATGCCTCCTCGGCGAAGCCGGCGTCGGTGAACCAGCCGCGTATCGCCGGGGTGAGGTCGGGACTGCGGCGCGTCCTGGTCCAGATCACGGTTGCGTCGGCTGCGCACAGCCGCGGCAAGGCGTTGATCGTTGCTCGCACGTCGCCGTCGCTGATATTGCCCAGCACCCCGGCGAGAACGACCAAATCGGCAGGGGCGGCCCTGCGGTACGCGGCGAAGTCGCCAGCATCGGCTTGGGTGGCGGTGATCCCGTTGAGACCAGCGGCGGCGATGCCCATCCGGGCGGCGGCCACGTTGCGAGGGTCGTACTCGATCAGCTCTGCGCATACCCGGTCGGCGTCCGACCGCGACGCAAGGGCGCCGATGAGGTCATGCCCTTGTCCCGCGCACACGCTGACGATCCGGAGCGAGGAGTCCGGCCGGTGGTCAAGCCATTCGCTGATGTGCTGCTGAACGAGCCGAAGCCTCCGCGACAACGGCGATGTGTCGTCGTCGTAGGGCAGGTGCCAGTCGTGCCAGTCGATAGCGGCAGTCACCGAAGCCATGCTGCCACGACCGGCGGAGGCGGTAGGGCGGCGTCGGCTCCTGCCGAAGAGCCCCTGCCGATCCCGGCCAGAACTCACCCGCACAGCGCGGACCGGAGCCCGCAGGTGCTCCATCTTGCAACAGGTACCTTGCTCTGGCAAGGTAGCATCATGCAGACCGATCCAAAGCTCGTAGCCTTGCGGCGCGGCCTGCTCGAACCACTCGTACTGGCTGCGGTCGAGTCCCAGCAGCGGTACGCGGCGGAAATCCTCGCCGCGCTGCAGGAGGCAGGCTTCCCCGCGCAGGAAGGCACGCTGTACCCGCTGCTGAGCAAACTCCGGCGAGACGGGCTTGTGCACCACGAGTGGCGTGAGTCGCCGTCAGGACCGCCCCGGAAGTACTTCTCCTTGACGGATGCCGGCAGAGGCCAGCTTGCCGCGTTCCGCGAGTACTGGAACGAGCTGACCCACGTCATTGACTCGATTGGACGATGACCCATGACTGAGCCGATATCCATTCGCCTCACCGGGCATGTCGCGGCCTTCCCGGCCACCAGCGAAGCACGCGACGCCCTGCGGCGGTACCTCGACGATGCGCGGAGCGCGCTGCGCTCCGACCCAGACGCTGACGAGATCGTCCGAGATCTCGAGTGCGCGATCGGCGACCGGTTGAGCGCTTTCACAGGCTTGGGCGACGCTTCGGTGACCGGTGCCCAGATGACAGTGATCCTGGCTGAGCTCGGGCCGGTGAGCCCCGCACGCCCCTCGCCGCCTTCACCCGAGGGGAGGTCGCGTGGCCGGTTCTGGCGCCGGATCGATGAAGGCAAATGGTTTGGCGGCCTCTGCCTCGGGATCGCGGCGTACGGCGGGTTCCGCGTCGACTGGGTACGAACCGTCGTGCTGCTGTTGACCGTGCTCACCGGTGGACTACTGGCAGTGCCGTACCTGGTCCTGCTGCTCGTCCTGCCCGCCGTCCCGACGGTCGCCGACTATGAGCGTCAACGTGACGCACCGCGATACGCCTGAACCGAGCGAACGGAAAAGAGGGAGTCCGAAGCGCGCTGTTGTCGCTCAGCAATCCACCGTGCCACAGCCCGACCAGGCCCCCGCCGGATCCCACCACCTTCCGAACATGCGCGATCAACTGAGCTCTTCTGCCGCCGCTGACAAGGCGCGGCGATCGGGGGCGTGCTCCCCGATCGACCGCTGCCGGTGCCGCGTGGCGAGATGGTGCCGTGCCCCGGGTTATGGCTCACGGGTTGACTGGTGGCGTGGGTCCGCCTCGAACATGCACGCCGGTTGCCTGGCGCGGGAGCGCCGCCACAACCACTCGGTCACTCCGTCGTCCAACGATCGTGGTGGATCACCGATGACACCGGGCTTCGCTGGCGCCAGCCGTGCCGCTCCAGGTCCGGCGTCTGCTCCAGATGGGTGACCGGGCCGAGGCAGAGCCACGCCACCGGGCGGACGGTGGCCGGGATGCCGAGCAGGTCGCGTAGGAACGGCTCCCGGTAGAACGAGACCCAGCCGACCCCGAGTTGCTCGGCGGTTGCGGCCAGCCACAGGTTCTGGATCGCCAGACAGACCGAGTAGAGGCCGGCGTCGGCGATCGCGTGACGGCCGAGCACGGCCGGCCCGCCCCGCTCGGGGTCGTACGTGACGACGACTGACATCGTCGACTCCCGTACGCCATCGATCTTGATCCGGTTGAAGCGTTCCGCCGCCGCACCCTCGAGAGTGGCCGCGAAGGTGTCCCGTTCCCGCTCCACGTGCCGGTGGAACTCCTGCCGCAGCTCGGGATCGCGGACCAGGATGAAGTCCCAGGGCTGGGAGAGGCCGACGCTCGGCGCGGCGTGCGCCGCCGTGAGGACCCGGTTCAACGTCTCGTCGGGGATCGGCGCCCCGGTGAACTGGGCACGTACGTCCCGGCGGCGGTGGATGGTCTCGTAGAGGCCGGTGTCCAAGGCAGGCTCCCGCTGCGCTCGTGCCCCTGAGGGGGCGATGACGCGAGGCCGGTCTTCGGACTCCCGGATCTACGCTGGTCACCCGCCTTCCCAACCCCGCAGGGTCAGTGGCTGCGTCTGGTACGCGTGGGTGGCAGCTCCCCGGTCACCGCGGCGGGCCCGTGCCGGACTCACACCGGCTTCCCGATTCTCCCCACTCGCGCAGGGCACCTCGCAACGTTTGTGCCACCGCACACGATAACGGTCCCGACGAACATGGGAGGCCCCGGCGCCGCATCGCCAGTGATGGGCGTGGGCTCGTCACGATCGGGCATGGCGCGTGACCGTGGCGGCCAGACGCCGACGCCGTACGGGGACCTCCAGGCGGACGGGTCGGGTAGCATCTGCCTGTCGGGTCGAGAGGCGCTGCGACGGGCGGAGCCCGCCACGCTCGGCCCCCATCTCTTCGACAAGGGCGCCTCCGAGCTTCGGAGGCGACCGCTTGAGCGCGTTATTGAGCCAGAAAGACACCGCATCGTCGCTGCGGCAGCTGATGTCCCAGCGCGTTCTGGTGTTGGACGGCGCCTGGGGAACGATGTTGCAGGGCGCGCAGCTCACCGCCGCGGACTATCGGGGCGACCTGATTGTCGACCATCCGCAGGACGTCAGCGGTGATCCCGACCTGCTCAACCTCACCCGACCGGACGTCATTCTGGACGTACACCGGCGGTATCTGGCCGCCGGCGCCGACATCACCACCACCAATACGTTCACGGCGACGAGCATCGGCCAGGCCGACTACGGGCTCCAGTCACTGGTTCGTGAGATGAACGTTCAGGGCGCGCGGCTGGCCCGGCAGGCGGCGGACGAGTTCGGTGGCCGGTTCGTGGCCGGCTCGGTCGGGCCGCTGAACGTGACGCTGTCGCTGTCGCCGCGGGTGGAGGACCCGGCGTATCGTGCCGTCGACTTCGACGCAGTGCGCGCGGCGTACGCGGAGCAGATCTCGGCCCTGGCCGAGGGCGGTGTCGACCTGCTTCTGATCGAGACGATCTTCGACACGTTGAACGCGAAAGCCGCAATCGCCGCGGCCCGTGAGGTCGCGCCGCAGCTGCCGCTGTGGATCTCCGTGACCATCGTCGACCTGAGCGGCCGGACCCTGTCGGGGCAGACCGTGGAGGCTTTCTGGCGCTCGATAGAGCGGGCCGATCCGCTGGTCGTCGGCGTGAACTGCTCGCTGGGCGCGGCCGAGATGCGCCCGCACGTCGAGGAGCTTTCCAAGATCGCCGGCACCTACGTGGCGTGTCACCCCAACGCCGGTCTGCCGAACGCTTTTGGCGGCTACGACCAGACGCCGGAGGAGACCGCCGGCCTGCTCGGCGAGTTTGCCGCGTCCGGCTTGCTCAACATCGCCGGCGGTTGCTGCGGCACCTCACCGGAGCACATCGCCCGGATCGTCGCCGCCGTGGCCGGCACACCGCCACGGACGGTCGCCGCCCTGCCGCAGACCACCCGGTTCAGTGGGTTGGAACCGTTCGCGATCGGACCCGACACCGGGTTCGTGATGATCGGTGAGCGCACCAACGTCACCGGCTCGGCCAAGTTCCGCCGGCTCGTCGAGTCGGACAACTATCAGGGCGCGGTCGACGTGGCCCTGGAGCAGGTCCGCGGTGGCGCCAACCTGCTCGACGTCAACATGGACGCGGACCTGCTCGACAGCGAGCGCGCCATGACGACCTTCCTCAACCTCATCGCCACCGAGCCTGAGGTCGCCCGGATCCCAGTGATGATCGATAGTTCGAAGTGGTCGGTCCTCGAGGCCGGCCTCAAGTGCGTGCAGGGCAAGGGCGTGGTCAACTCGATCAGCCTCAAGGAGGGCACTGAGGCATTCCTGGCTCAGGCCCGCCGAATTCACGACTACGGCGCCGGCGTGGTGGTGATGGCCTTCGACGAACAGGGCCAGGCCGACACCACCGAACGCAAGGTGTCCATCTGCGGCCGGGCCTACGATCTGCTCGTCGAGCAGGTCGGGTTCGCGCCGGAGGACATCATCTTCGACCCGAACGTCCTCGCGGTCGCCACCGGGATCGCCGAGCACAACGGATACGCGAAGGCCTTCATCGACGCCCTCCCGCTGATCAAGGCGCGCTGCCCGGGTGCCCGCACCAGCGGAGGCATCTCCAACCTGTCATTCTCCTTCCGCGGCAACGACGTGGTTCGCGAGGCCATGCATTCCGCGTTCCTGTTGCACGCTGTCCGCGCCGGGTTGGACATGGGCATCGTCAACGCCGGCCAGCTCGCCGTGTACGCCGATATCCCCGCCGACCTCGTCGAACTCGTCGAGGACGTGATCTTCGACCGGCGCCCGGACGCCACCGACCGCCTGGTCGCCTTCGCGTCGACCGTTACCGGTTCCGGCACGAAGCGTGCGGTCGACCTGTCCTGGCGCGAGGCGCCGGTGCACGAGCGGCTGTCGTACGCGCTGGTCCACGGCATCGTCGACTTCATCGAACAGGACACGGAGGAGGCCCGACAGGGCCTCGCCCGACCCCTCGATGTCATCGAGGGTCCGCTGATGAACGGAATGAAGATCGTCGGCGACCTGTTCGGCGCCGGCAAGATGTTCCTGCCGCAGGTCGTCAAGAGCGCCCGGGTGATGAAGCGCTCAGTGGCCTACCTCGAACCGTTCATGGAAGCCGAGAAGGAGCAGGCCCGCCTCGAGGGCCGGATCGACCCGGGCCGCGGGCAGGGCAAGGTCGTGCTGGCGACCGTGAAGGGCGATGTGCACGACATCGGCAAGAACATCGTCGGCGTGGTCCTGGGCTGCAACAGCTACGAGGTCATCGACCTGGGCGTGATGGTTCCGGCCGGCCGGATTCTGGACACGGCCGTCGCCGAGGGAGCTGACGCCATCGGCCTGTCCGGCCTGATCACGCCATCGCTCGACGAGATGGTCGCAGTCGGCGCCGAGATGCAGCGCCGCGGCCTCAAGATGCCCCTGCTGATCGGCGGGGCCACGACATCGCGTCAACACACCGCCGTGCGCATCGCCCCCGCGTACGACGGCACAACAGTGCACGTGCTCGACGCGTCCCGGGTCGTCGGCGTGGTGTCCGACCTGCTCGACGATGGCCGGGCCCGCGAACTGGACCGCGCCAACCGCGTCGAGCAGGAGCAGTTGCGCGAGGCGCATGCCAACCGGCGCTCCCAGCCGATGCTCGCCCTGACTGAGGCTCGCGCCAACCGCGAGGAGGTCGACTTCACCGACCTGCCGACCCCGGACTTCACCGGCCGGCGGACGGTCCAGCCCACCCTTCCCGAGCTGCGCGAGATGATCGACTGGCAGTTCCTCTTTCTGGCCTGGGAACTCAAGGGCAAGTTCCCGGCGATCCTGGACCAGCCGGTCGCCCGCGAGCTCTACGACGACGCCAACACACTGTTGGACAAGATCACGAAGGACGACTCCTTCCAGGCCCGAGGCGTCTACGGCTTCTGGCCCGCGCGCTCCGAGGGCGACGACATCGTCCTCGGCAACGGGGTGCGCCTGCCGATGCTACGCCAGCAGACGGTCAAACCGGCCGGCCGCGACAACCGCTGCCTGGCCGACTACGTGGCCCCCGACGGCGACCACCTGGGCGGCTTCGCCGTGACCATCCACGGCGCCGACTCCCTGGCCGCCTACTACGAGGCCCAGCACGACGACTACCGCGCAATCATGGTCAAGGCGCTGGCCGACAGGCTCGCCGAAGCCTTCGCCGAGTACATCCACCTGAAGGCCCGCCGCGACTGGTTCGAACCAGACGCCATGCCGGACCTCGCCGACCTGCACGCCGAACGCTTCCGGGGCATCCGACCGGCGCTCGGCTATCCCGCAAGCCCAGACCACAGCGAGAAGCGGGAACTGTTCGACCTGCTGAAGGCCGACGAGCTCGGGATCAGCCTGACGGAGTCCTTCGCGATGACGCCGGCAGCCAGCGTCAGTGGGCTGATCTTCGCCAACCCGGCGGCGAAATACTTCACTGTGGGCCGCATCGGCAAGGACCAGATCGAAGACTACGCCGCCCGCCGCGCCACCAGCGTCGCCGACGTCGAACGATGGCTGCGACCCAATCTGGCCTATGAACCGTCCTGACTGGTGTGCCGGCTGGGAGGGAGCGCCCTGCCGTGCTGCGTGGCGGCGCCGCCGCGGCCTTACCCCGGCTCCCTCCCGCCGCCGCACACCGGCGGCCCGGACATCGTTCAGGCGGCCAGGCGATGAGGTTGCTACCACGAGACCGGCCGCCACTGTCGACTACCGCGCATTCGAGCAATGCGCAGGTCACCGGAGCCGGGTGCGGCTGGAAGCGTTCAGGTGACGAGTCGGCTGGTAGGTCTCAAGCGCGAGAGCAAGGCATTCATCTCGAATGGCAACCCACTGGGCCCGAAGCTCGGCAGGAAGGGGAACTGCCGCTGGTCCACGAACATGGGCAACCATGATGCACCAACGTCCGATGGTGTGGACCACCAGACGCCGCGCGGTCATGCTCGCCGCCCGGCCAGCGACCGGGTGACGCGGGCCCGACGAGCGGCAGACCCGAAGACGACGGATACTCGCCTGATGACTGGACCGGATCTCGACCCCGAACAGTATCCGCCCATCGACCCGCGTGAGCCGGTGCCCGACGACGCGAGCGTCCTCCTGCCCGGCACGCCGGACGAACTGCCAGAAGCCCCGGCCGAACCAATGCCGGACGATGGAGGCAACGCCGGCGGCGTACGCGAGCCGGCGTAGGCCCTCGACGGACGAGCGCGACCCCCCCGCCGCCGTGCTGACGGCGGCGCCGATGTCCACCGCACTGACCGGGACGGCCCTGCGCGAGCGGGGCCTGCGCGTCGAATCCCTACCCCTGCCTCAGGACGTCGATGAGTGGGCCGACCCGCTGGCGGTAGCCGCGTCGACGCCCGACGATGCATCGGGATGCTCGTCCCGAGGGATTGCCACCGGTTGTTCCGGGGTGGGCCGCGCCGGGCTTGCCCGGCCAGCCCGAGGGCCAGGAACCCGCCCATCTGGAGGCCCGCCCACCCGGGCAGGAGGTGTCCGCCGGGGCCTCCGGGTTCGGATCTTCACCGACCAGAGGATCCGCCGCGGTACCCACAAGTCCGTGCAGTCCCTCGCAGCCGACATCCGGTCGTGGATCGCTGACTGGAACAGCGACCCACGACCGTTCATCTGGACCAGGACCGCCGAAGAGATCCTCAAGTCACTCGCACAATTTTGTGGGCGAGCTTCCCGCACGAGGCACTAGCTCCGCTGACTCCACTGCTGGTTGCTGCCACCATGGCAGGTCCACAGGTGGATGAGGGTGCCGTTGACGGTGCCGGAGGCACTAGCGTCCAGGCACAGCCCCGACTGCACCCCGGTGATGGTGCCGTTGGAGTTCAGGTTCCACTGCTGGTTGGCCTGACCATTGCAGTCCCAGATGATTGCCTTCACGCCGTTGCTGGTACCTCCGCCACTGGCGTCCAGGCACTTGTTGCCGTAGACCATCAACTGCTTGCCCGAGGTGTAGGTCCAGCGCTGGTTGCCGCCCCCGTTGCAGTCCCACAGTCGTACCTGCGTGCCGTTGGTCGTGCTCGTACCAGGCGCGTCGACACATCGACCCGACGGACCGCCGACGATCTGGACGGTCGGCACATTCTGCGATCCGGAGATGCGCAGGTCGCTGACGACGTTGATGGCCCGCTGCGTGCGGTCGTGCGACGTGGTGAAAGTGCCGCCGTCCTGCGTGGCGCTGGCACCGGTCAGCGTTACGGATGAACCGATCTGGATGAAGTTGGCACCGTCGTAGGAGTAGTAGGCAGTGGCCTGGTTCCCACTTCGGGTGAGCTTGACCCAGACCGGGCGGTACGTGTCGACGCTCGCCTTGGATTCGCTGTCGACGTACCCATCGCCGTTGGAATCCCACTCGAAGAGGACCCCGTTCGTCCTCGTGACCGCGACCAGCGCATAGCCGTTGGAGGATCCCGGCCTCGTCATGTCGTTGCGGATCATCACGCCGGTCTTGGCGTAGGCATGGGAATCGTTCAGCGAGTCGACCTTGGCGCTCACGCTCGTGCCCGAGGTGACGGAGTTGTCCTGATAGATCGCCCCGAACTCGTCACCCGCGCCGCTCCAGACATCAGCGCCGGCGGCAGAGAGGGCGAAACGCGAACCTGACTGGGCGAAGAACGAACTGGCAGCGGATGTCGCAGTAGTGAGATAGGGGGCAGCAACGGGCGAACCAGTCTGACCGCAGGTGCCGTTGGGCGCGAACAGGTTCGCGTTGAGCTCCGTTCGGCGCTGCGCCGCGACGCCCGCCTCACAGATCACGGCCTGCGCGCCGGTCGGCCACGCCGTGCCGGAGACCTGAATGTTGCCGGTGACCTGATTGTTGTGCATGGCCGCGTCCGGAATCTGGGCACCACCGGAGTTGTACCAGTTACCGGTAATCATGTTGTCGCTTGTGTTGTGCGCCGTCCCGTAGGAGTTTGTGAACACCCATGGGCTGGAGCCCTGGAGGACGTTGTTCCGATAGTTTGTGTAACGCGTGCCCTCGTCGAGGTAGAGCCCGACGCCGGACACGTTGTAGAGGTAGTTCTCCTCAAGGACCGTGCCGGGACTGGCGGACAGGTTGTACACCGAGCCGCCGTCGTGGAACCTGGCCTTCGTGTTGTGCACCAGGTTGTTCGCTACGTAGTTGTCGCGCAACGTCGTTGGAGTCGTGTAACGCGTGCTGTAGTTGTAGTAACCGCGGTTGGCATACTCGTTCGAGCCACCGGGGTCATGGCTGCCCCATCCATACCCGGTGTCGATCGCGTCGTAGGCAACGTTCGCGACCTCGTTACGGACGATGCGCGCGTTGGTGACGTAGGTACTCAAGATGCCCGAGTTGTCCTTGTAATCGACGGCCACCCGATTGACGGTGTTGTCCTCGATGCGGACGTTCTTGTTGACCATGCGCTGATCGCTGGGGTGGTGAGCGTCGGGCTGGATTCCGCCGACGGCGATACCGTGACCGGAGACCTCCGTGAACTTGTTACCGATCACGTCGATGTCGCTCGCGCCCAGGCCGACCCCCGACACCATCGCGTTCGCGTCCTGACCGATACCGAGCGCCGACTGACCGAGGTTGGCAAAGGTGTTGTCGGTGAAGGCGATGTGGTTGGCCGCCGACACCTGAACGGCGGCGGGCTCCTGAAGCCACGTGTTCCTTGCCCGCTCGAACATCGTGCAGCCGCGTGCGCAGCTGGTGAAGGCGTCGCTCGGCCGATAGCTGTACGTACCCTTGAGGAAGGTGCCGTTCTGCTGGTTGGCGTAACCTTCTACTGAGGAGGGCCCCAGCCAGGACGTCCCCGAGAACTTGATACCCCGGAACGCGAGGTTCGAGACCGGATTGCTGTAGGTGCCGCCGATGCTCAGCAGGCTCTGCAGGCGGGGCAACTCGATGTCAAGTTGGTCGGGATGGACCCCCGGCGCAGGCTTGTAGTACAGCCTCCCCGCAGCGGGATCGATGTACCACTGCCCGACAGTGGTCAGGAAGCGCAGAGAATTCCCGAGGAAGTAGGTTGGCCCTCCGATCAGGGAACTCTGCACGGTGTCGTAGCCCCAGGTGTTGTTGTTCCATCCCGGCTGGGCCATCGTGATCACGTTTCCGCTGATGCTGGCGACCTGGGCATAGCGATTCGTGAATGCGGCGATGCTCTCGAACTCGATGCGGTTCTGCTGAGGCAGGGTGCTCAGGTAGTTCAGAGCTGAGTTGTTGACCCTCATCCCGGTCGCCGTCAGCGTGATGTCGGAGTTGTTGAGCTTGATTGCCGCGCGGGATGCGTTGACGCCGTTCACGTACAGCTGCCGCGTTTCGAGACCCACCGGGACGTTCGCGACGTAGATGTTCGACGCGGCGTCATGCAGCGACCATCCGGAGACGTCGAGCGCGCCGGTGATCAGCGGGTTGGCGCCGGGGGCTGCGGTCCACAGGACCGTTCCGCCGCGACCGCCATCCTCTGCGCGGAACTGGAGTGGGCTGGAGATCCGGTACGTCCCCGCGGCGAGCTGCACCGTGACGTCGCCAGCCGGCGCCGATCGAACCTGGGCCTGCGCTTGCCCGATGCTGCACGGCGCCGACGCCGAGCAGGCCGTTCCGGAGCCCGCTGGCGCCGCGTAGATAGCTGTCGCTGCGTACGCCGGCTGCGCCACGACGACTGCTGCAGTAGTCGCGACCGCTGTCGCAATCACGCCGGTCACGATCTTCACAATCTTGGGAGACGGTGTAGATCTTCGCGAAGTGCGGTTGAAAGCTGGAGCCACCGTGGTTCCTTCCATCCGAGATGGACGACGGGCAGGGGTGCAGCGGCGTTGGACCGTCATGCGGCGGAAACGCACGCGAAACTCATGACCAGGATCACATCACACGTATGACGTCCTAGCAATACTGGTCGTCTGGGCACCCGGCGGTACCCGACCTCAAGCCGCACATCGGCCAGCTCGCACTGACGTCGCTTGGGGTGCGTTACAGCTGACGGACCTACCCGAGCAGCGCCGCCGCCGCGGCCACTGTGGCCAGCGACAGCGTCGTGGTCACCAGCACCGCCCGGTTGGCCACCGTCTCGCCGACGCCGTACTCCTGGCCGTAGATGAACGTGTTCTGCGCTGTCGGCAGGCCCGCGCACACCACCACGGCGAGCAACTGCGGCGCGGACAGGTGCAGGGCCAGCCCGGCCGCGTACGCGATGACCGGCTGTGCGACGAGCTTCAGCGCGCTGATCACGGCCAGCTCGGCCAGCCTGGGCCGCTCTGCCGGCTCTGCCCGTGACGGCGCGGTGGGGTGCAGCGACGCACCGAGCGCGACCAGGGCGGTCGGAACCGCGGCGCCCGACAGCAGGGTGAGCGACGCGGCGGCCGCCGACGGCAACTGCAGGCCGGCAGCCGAGCACGCGACACCGAGCAGCGACGCCAGGATCACAGGGTTGCGGACCGGCAGAGAGGCGATACGGCGGACCCGTACCCGCCCGGCCGGGTCGCTGTGCCGGTCCAGGGCGACCAGGATCACGGGCGTCACCACCAGCACCTGCAGCAGCACCACCTCCGCCAGGAACGACACGTTGCCGAGAACCTGCGTTGCGATCGGGATGCCGAGGTTCGCCGAGTTCACGTACCCGGCGGCCATGCCCCAGATCGGCCGTTCGCCGGGCCCGCGACCGAACAGCCGGCTCGCGGCGACCCACCCGAACCCGACGACCGCGGCGGTGCTCACTCCAAAGGCGAGCAGCGAGCGGCCGGCGAACCCGGAGAGCGGCATTCGGGACAGCGTCAGGAACAGGGCGGACGGCATCGCAAGATGGAAGACGAACCGGCCGAGCACCGACGCCACCGCCTCGCCCAGCAGACCCCAACGACAGGCCGCGTAGCCGACCGCGGTAAGGAACCAGATCGGTACGAACGCCGACACCAGGCTCATCCGGGCGTCACCGGCGGGCGTCGCGTCGGCTCAGGGACTGGCGGGCGCCAGTGACGTACGAGTCTCGAAACCCAGCGACAATCTCCACCTGGGCGAGGATGCCGCCGGTCTGCCGCACTGGGAGCTCGGTTCCGTGACCCTCCACAGCGCTTTCGCCGGACTTCAGATACACCGACGCGTCCACGGTGGGTACCAAGCCGTCGGGCAGCCGAGACCTGTCCACGTGCACGTCGATCGGGAAGCCACGCGTTCAGCCTCCCATCCCGTTCGGAACGACCCACAGGACGGCCAAGCGCCGATCGACCGGCGGCCAGGAAAACCCCGTACGCTGACACAATGATCGACTTTCGCGCGGCGGTTGAAGCACGCGATGCGGACGCCATGGCGGCGGCCCTGGCCGACGATGTGGTCTTCCGCAGCCCGGTGGCGTTCAAGCCGTATCCGGGCAAGGCAATCACCGCGGCGATCCTGCGCGGTGTGCTGCGGGTGTTCGAGGACTTCCGGTACGTCAGCGAGCTGAGCGGTGACGGCGATCGCGATCACGCGCTGGTATTCGAGGCGCGGATAGGCGACGTCGCCGTCGAAGGTTGCGACTTCCTTCACCTGGACGAGAGCGGCCTGATCGATGAGCTCACGGTCATGATTCGCCCGCTGTCCGCCGCGCAGGCCCTGGCCGCCGCGATGGCCGCCCAGTTCGAGCAGATCCAGCGCGAGGCCATCGCCGGCTAGCACGTCCACAGCGCAGCTGGACCTGCGTGAGCCTGAGCGTTGCGCCACGCCTCATCGGTCGTGAGGCACCGGGTCGCGTCGCCTCGCGGACACCGACGATCCCCCCAGGGTGCGCGCTGAGATCGACCCTGTTGCGCCCCGTTCGCGTACCGGGCCGGTGATTTCCCCGGAGTGCCTGGTCAATTGAGGTAGCGCAGGACCGCGAGGACGCGACGGTTGTCGGCGTCCCCGGCGGCGAGGCCCAGCTTGCCAAAGATGCTGGTGACGTGTTTCTCCACGGTTCCGTCGCTCACCAGGAGCGTGCCGGCGATGCCTGCGTTCGACCGCCCCTCCGCCATGAGCGCGAGCACGTGGCGTTCGCGTGCGGTAAGTGTCGCTACGCCGTCGGCGCGGCGGCTGGCCCGCAGCAGTCGGCCGACGATCTCAGGGTCCAGCGCCGTGCCGCCCGTGGCGACCCGCTCCAGCGCGTCGGCGAACTCGGCGACGTCGGCCACCCGTTCCTTCAGCAGGTAGCCGGCACCTGCCGCATTGCCCTCCAACAGCCGGGAGGTGTACTTGGTCTCGATGTACTGCGACAGCATCAGCACACCGGTGCGGGGATGCTGGTGGCGGATCTCGAGCGCGGCGCGAACTCCCTCGTCGGTGTGCGTTGGTGGCATCCGGATGTCGACCACCACCACGTCGGGCTGATGCTCGGCCACGGCGGCCAGCAGCGCGTCGCCGTCGCCCACGGCAGCGCACACCTGGTGGCCGCGGTCCTCGATCAGCCGAGTGAGCCCCGCCCGGAACAAAGCCGCATCCTCGGCGATGACGACCCGCGCATTCATGCGCGGAACGGTAGCTCGACGGCGATCCTCGTTGGGCCGCCAGGTGGGCTCGTGATGGTGAGCCGGCCATCCACCACGGCGACCCGAGATGTCAGCCCGCGCAGGCCACTGCCCCGGCCCGAGTCGACACCACCCGTGCCGTCGTCGGTCACGCTGAGCAGCAGCACGTCCCGATGTTCGACGACCCGGACGTCGATCGCGTTGGCGAGGCTGTGTTTCGCCGCGTTGGCCAGCAGTTCGGCAGCGCAGAAATACGCGATGGTCTCGATCGCAGGAGCGGGCCGGACCGGGAGGTCGACCTGCAGCTCGACAGGAATCGCGCTGTCGGCGGCCAACGACGCGAGGGCGTCCGCCAGCCCGTTGTCGAGCACCGGCGGGTGGATCCCGCGGACCAGGCCGCGCAGCTCGCCGAGCGCGTCCTTGGCGCCCCGGATGGCGGCGTCGACCAGTTCGCGGGCAGCTGCGGCGTCGGGAACCTCGCCGCCGTCGCCGAGCTTCTCCCGGGCCATACCGAGGTTCATGGCCAAGGTGGCCAGCCTGATCTGCGCGCCGTCGTGCAGGTCCCGCTCGAGCCGCCGCAGCATCGCGGCGGAGTCGTCCACGGCCAGCGCCCGGGTCAGCTCCAGGTCGTGGACCCGCTGCGCCAGCCGCCCAGGCCCGAGCAAGCCTCGGATCAGCCAGTCGTCGACGGACGTGACGGCCCTGGTAACCCACGGGGCGACCAGCAGCATCGCCGCTCCCGCCGCGGCGGCGGCGAACGTGCCGCGGAAGGTCGCGACGCGGAACGTGCCGTCGCCGAACAACCCGAACGGCGTGAACACCGGCACCGGACTCAGCTGGACTCCCGGCGGATGGTTACGGAACGCCCCCCACAAGAGCGGGTAACTCAGGTTGACCAGCCCGCCGACCCAGAAGAACACGGCGTACAGCTCGACCAGGCCGACCGGCAGCTTGGCCAGCTGATAGGCCATGACCCGCCAGCCTGCCACGTCCCCGGGGCCCGGCCCGGACCAGGCCCGACCGCCGGGGCGCCGCCGCACCGGCGGCGGCTCCCCGACTCGCGTCCCGAGCAGCCGGGTCGCGAGCAGGCGCTGCAGTGAGCCGAGCCTCCGGGCCGCCGGTGTCGACACGAGCAGCACGAGCAGCAGTACCTGGCAGGCACAGGCGATGGCCATCTCGCCCGCCGACGGGTTACCCCGCCCGCCGTCGACCACGAACCAGATGATGTCCACGGTGAGAACGAAGAGCACCAGTGGATTGATGAGCGTGAACGGCAGCCCGGCCAGGCAGAATGACAGCTCGCGAAGCTGTCGTTGGGTGAACGGCGCTCCGACCGCCGCGCGGGCCACCGCCCACGGCCTCCTGCCCCGACCCTGGCCGCCGGACGATGCGTCCGCTGTCGGTGGCGTCACCGGAGGGTCCATGCCGCCATTGTCCTACCCTGCCCGGCCCTCATTCTGCTCACGAATCCCACCTGCCAGGCCCGGCTGGTCGCGCCCAGACCCAGACCGAACAGCCCGACCAGGCGGTGACCATCCCCGGTCACCACGACCGCGCGCAGCACGCCGGGCCGGCTGCGCGAGGGCCGGAGTGGGGGAAACCCCCCAGTAAAAAGACGGCTGTCAGCCGGGTCCCGCCCGGGCGGTCGCCTGCCTAGCGTGATCTTCGGTAAAAACCGACGAGCGGAATTGCTCAAGGAGGCCGAATGAAGCGTGTGCTCCGGTCCATGACGATCGCGACGACAGTGCTGGCGGTGATTGCCGTCCCGGCCGCTGCCACTGCTGTGCCAGCGGAGAGGGATCGCGTCGAACTGCAGCGTCGGCTGAACGACGTCGTAGCCGCTGGCACTGTGGGCGCGCTGGCGGAGGTGCGTGACCAGCACGGCATCTGGCAGGGCGCCAGCGGTGTGGCCGAACTGGGTACCACGAGGGCGGTCCCGGTTGACGGTCGAGTCCGGGTGGGCAGCATCACGAAGACGTTCATCGCCACCGTCGTCCTCCAGCTTGTCGGTGAGGGTCGGCTGCGGCTTGACGACACTGTCGAATCGCGGCTGCCCGGAGTCGTTCCCGACGGTCACCGCATTACCGTGCGCCATCTGCTCAACCACAGCAGCGGGTTGTTCGACTACGTCCAGACACTGCCGATGCCGCCCGAGCCTGAGTTCCTGAGCAACCGATGGCGGACCTGGACCCCGGCCGAACTCATTGGGCGGGCGGTGTCCAACCCTCCGACGTCTGACCAGCCGGGTGCGGCCTACGCGTACTCGAACACCAACTATCTTCTGCTCGGCCAGATCATCGAGAAGGTGACCGGCCGGCCATACCGCGAAGAGGTCGAACACCGGATCATCCAGCCGTTGCGGTTGCGCGACACCGCAGTGCCAGGGACGTCGCCGCAGATCCGCGGACCGCATCCACACGGCTACCTGCCGACACAGCAGGACGGCGAAATAGAGCTTCTCGACTACACCCGGATGAATCCCTCGGTGTTCGGCGCAGCTGGCGAGATGATCTCCACAACCACTGATCTGAACCGATTCTTCGCCGCACTGCTGGGCGGGCGTCTTCTGCCGCGTCGCCTCCTCGCCGAGATGAAGGCACCCGCTGTCAAGGGCGGTAGTTACGGGCTTGGACTGTCGTGGCGAGACACCACGTGCGGAATCCGGGTGTACGGCAACGACGGCGGCACCCTGACGTACCAATCCTGGTCATTTTCTAATGAGGACGGGCGCCACCAGGTGACCGTCGCGCTGACGCCCAACTTCCGCGGTGAGTACGCCGACGTCTTCGCCGCGGTCGACGCGCTCCTGAATGAGGCTCTCTGCGCCTGACCAGTCAGCATCTCTCGGCGAGACGACTCCCCGGGTCGATACGGTCGGCGGCCAGCCGCTGCCCGACGACCCGGGGAATCGAGCCGGCACGGCCCCCACCACGCCGCTATCCGCAAAGATGAAGCAATTTTCCGAGTTGGAGCCTCCTGGTCGTTGAGTGGGCATCTCATCCGTGAGCGGCGCGGTGACGTGGTACGACTGCTTCAGAAACAAGCCGACGAAGCGGGCGGACGGGTGACGACGAATAGAGTGGCCAGTCTGCTGCGCAGACGTGAGAGTCCGCAGCGGCCGACCTTTTTGGAACTGTTCTTCGACCTCGTGTTCGTCTTCGCCCTCACCCGGATCGTGCACGAGTTGGTGCTGGACTACACCAGGGGCCACGTCGCGGAGAGGCTGACCACGTCCCTCGCGGAGAACGGCGAGACGCTGCTGCTGTTCCTGGCGGTGTGGTGGATCTGGACCCAGACGGCATGGGTGACGAGCAGATTCGATCCGTTCCAGCCGGCAATCCAGTTCGTCGTCCTCGCGACGATGTACGGGAGCCTGCTCCTGGCGGTCGCGATTTCAGGGGCTCTCGCCGATACCGGCCTGCTCTTCGCGAGCACCTACGTCGCGATCCAGGTGGGCCGCACCCTCTTCTTCGCGCTCATTGTGCGGGGTCACAACCTTCGCCGCGTCAACACGCTGGCGCTCGTCTGGTTCGGCACGTCGGCCGTGCCGTGGCTCACCGGAGCTTTCGCGCCGGAGGCGACGCGCAATTCGCTGTGGACGCTGGCTTTGGCGATCGACTACCTCGGGGCCAGAATCGGCTGGCCGGTCCCGAGGCTTGGTCGCTCACGGGTGTCCCCGTGGTCCGGCGCAGGCGAGCACCTGGCCGAACGATACTGGCAGCTCGTCATCGTCGCGCTCGGGGAGACGATCCTGACCTCCGGATCGAGCCTTCTACGCGGCCCGATCGTGCCCGAACGGACAATGGCCCTCACCGTGTCGTTCCTCATCACGGTGTTGCTGTGGCGGATCTACTTCTACCGAGCCGGTCAGATCCTGGGCGAGGCCATCGCGGCATCCGCCGACCCCGGCCGGGTCGGCCGGTTGGCCGAGCTCGCCCACCTGCTCATGGTGGCGGGCATCCTCGCTGCCTCAGCCGGCTCCGAACTCACCCTCATAGATCCCACCGGAGACGCCAAGCCCGCCTGGGTCGGGGCCATCCTCGGCGGTCCCGCGCTCTTCCTCGCCGGGCGCTCACTGTTCGAGTACGTGGCCTTCGCCCGGGTGTCCCGGCCACGGCCGATCGGGATCTTCGTCCTCGTGGCCATGGCACCGGTGATGGTCGGCCGGCCGCCCCTCGTCGTCGCGCTGGCAGCTGTCGCCGTCCTGCTCGGCGTCGCCGTCTCGGACACGATCCGCGCTCACGGACGCCCCCTGGAGCAGCCCTCGCCGCCACGCTGACCTGTTCCCGTTGCCTCACCAATCAGAGTCGACGTAGACGAACAAATACCTCTGACGGCTCTGTTGCACTGCCGGCCCCATCGGATTGTTCGCAGATGCCCCCCCAGGTCATCGAAATGGGGATTGTCGGTGGGGTTGGCCACCGCGGGTTGATGATCACCGGCTGCCGTGCAGCCACGTCAATAAGACGACAGTGACTTTGAGTGACGATCGCGCGTCTCACCGTGCATCATCGTGGCGTGATGCAGCAGGACAGGCAGGTTCTGGTTATACGCCGGGCGATCGATCGGCCGGCGATCCGAGTACGTTACGTGTTCACCACGGGAGCCGGTGTCCAATTCGACGGCATCGCCGGTGATGCCGCGTGAGGACCACCCCAGCCGTTGACGAACAGATGGTGGCCGAGCTGGCTCGGATCATGCTGCAACGCGCCGCATCGGTCCGACCTGCTCAGGTCGCTGCGGAGCGGCGGGTCTTCGACCTGCTGCGTGACGCGTACATCGCTGATCCGAAACGCGCTCTTGCTGGTGGTGACCCGCGCAGCGGGCAACTCAAGTTGGGCCTGCCGGAAGTCGAGTACCTCCTCACCCCGGTGCTGCTGGACGCGTCGGCGCAGGTGCTGTCGTACGTCGTCAGCCTGGGTGTGGTGACTGCGGCCGTGTCGTGGACAAGGAGCGTCCGCCGGTTGCTGGGCCTGACACCGGTGACACACCAGGATGCCGACGGAGCCGATCACGGCGAGCCGGTGGCGGATGGGCCAGGAGTCGGCATGCCGGTGCTGACCTCGCACCAGTGGGCCGAGGTACGGGCACTCGTCGCCCGGTCCCTGATCCAGCACGGCCGGATGCCGACCCAGGAGGCCGACCTGCTGGCCGCCGCGATCGTGGGCGACTGGATCAGCCAGCCACGAACGGAACCACCGCAGTGACGGCTCGGGACGAGGGGGCCGAGCCGTTCCGACCCGTACCCGATCAACATGCTCTGCCACCCCCGGCGCACTCGTTGAGAGCGGCGCTGCGGGCCAGTACCGATATCCGTTTCGTGATGCTGGTGGCCGCCGTCCTGGCATCCAGCGTCGTCGCGTTCGGCTCGGTGTATAGCGCATCGCCCGGGGCCGGGCCGGTCAGCACCGCGCTGGACCAGTGCCTGGTCGACGTTCAGGAGGCGATCGCCTACACGCCACCGGATGACGCGGCCATCCACGGGGCCGCCCTGATGCGGCTCTGCATGCGTCCGTTCCTTCGGGAGCAGGCACTGTGGGTTGGGGCGGGAATCCTGGGAGAGCTGCTTGTCGCCGTACTGCTGTATCTGCTGCATCCGTGGTGGCTGTACCGGCGTCGGCGGATGCGTCCGATAGCAAGCGGCGCGGACGCCGAACTGCTGGATGAACTAGCCGATATGTCCCGGCAGGCGGGGCTGCGTCGGCCGCCGACGTGGCTCGTCGCGCCCTACTCGACCACGCACGGCGGCCAGGCGTTCGGGCTGCCGGGTAGGCGGCGGATCTGCCTCGACGTCGGTCTGCTGGTGCGTTACGACCTCGACCGGGCCGGCTTCCGTGCCGTGTTGCGGCACGAGTTGGCGCATCTGCACAACGGTGACGTCGACCGCACCTACCTCAGCATCGCGACCTGGTGGGCGTTTGTCGCCGTTGCCGTCGTCCCGTTCGTAGCCGTGTCACTGAAGCCCGATCTCTTTCGGGCCCGTGAGGCCTCGGACAGCGCGCACCCGGTAGCCGAAGTGTTGTTCCCGATCGTCGCGCTCGGGGTGCTGACCGCGGTCGTGTACCTCGCGCGCAACGCGATCCTCCGGGCCCGCGAGCTGCACGCGGATATCACCGCCGCTGGCTGGGACACGCCGGGCGGCGCACTCGGCAGGGTGGTGAACGCATTGCCCTGGCCGCCCGTGCGGACCGGACGGATCGGCCTGGGCGGCAGGTCGAGAGAGCTTCTGGCCCGGCTCGGTAGCCATCCGTCGCCGACACGTCGGGCACTGGCTGTTGCCGATCCAGGCGCGACGTTGCAGCCCGGTCTCGCCGAGACCGCCGGCTACGGCATCGTCCTCGGATTGGTGCTCTACAACGTCAGCCTCACCGTGGGCGGTCTGCTGGAGGAGTATCTCGTCGTCGGTTTGGCACTGATGTCACTCGGTGTCGGAGCGCTCCTGCTCCGCCTGCTCGCCCGCGCGGTGTTCCGAACCGGCACCGCCGACGTAGCCGGGGCACGACGCCGGCAGTTGCTGCTGCCCGTCGTCGCGGCGCTGGGATTCGCGCTCAGCGGTCCGTTGTCTCTGACGTACGCGGAGAACTTTGACCTGGGCGGAGCCGGACTCCTGCGCGTGACCGAGTTGCCCGTGGCGGCGGTGATCCTCGTCGCGGGTCTTTTCCTCTTCACCGTCTGGGTGCGATCCGTGGACACCGTGCTCGTCGAGTCCACCGGCCGGTCCGACAGGCGGCGGCGCCTCTGCGCCGCGACCGCGATCACGGTCGGGGCCCCGTTGTTCGCGATCTGGTACGCCACCGCCTTCGGCGGCAGCATCCTGCAGGGCGTCCAGTGGCACTCCACCCAGTCGGGGTGGGGGATCGGCTGGTACGTCCAGATGGCCGGCTGGACCAGCCTCGTCCACAGCTACTATCCGCGAGTCCTCGTCCAGTTCACTCCGCTCGCCACCGCCGGGCTCGTGCTGCTGTGGGCGGTGCCGGCGCTGCTGTTGGGCTGGTTCCGGCGCACTGGGCACCGCCCACCGGGGGTACGACGGGCGCTCCGCATCGGTGCCGTGGCCGGGCTCGGCGTGATCGCCGTCGGGCTGGCCCTGCCGTTCGCGGCCGACGCGGCGCTGCCCGCCGACGTCCGTCACCTTCCGGCGGACTTCAACGTGCAGGAGCTCACCGGCGGCGAGCCACTCTACTTCTACCTGGTGTACGGCAATACCTACGTGGCCGTAGCTGCCCTGCTGCAAGCCGCGGGTGCCGCTGTCGTCGCGGCCCGCTCGACGCGGCTGCGACCGGTACTGGTACCGCTTGCGGTGACCACCACCGTGGCGGTGGCCACGCTCGGCTTCTACCTGAGCCGGGGTATCTCAGACTGCCTGCGGCTCACCGGCCCCGGAGGACGCGGCTGTGAACTGCCGAGCTTCCTGCCCGACAGCTACATCACCTTCCACTTGGCGTTGATCGCGACAACTGGGGTACTGATTGCGGTGCCGGTCGCGCTGCTCGCGGCGGCGGCCGGAGGACTCTGGCGCCGCCGCACCCATATCTCCCGAACGCACGCGGGGGTCATCCCGACCGCCGTATCTACCGGCAGAGCGGACGCCACGCGGGGATCAGCCCGTCCAGTCCTGGCTGGCGGGCTCGCCGGACTGGCGCTGTTGGTACTGGCCGGTGCGGCCGTGGAGGTGCCGGGGAACTACGCATTCTTGAAACCGGATCCCGTGCCCATCGGCACACATCCCGTGCCACCGCCCGAGAGGGTCGAAGCGGTGGGGGATCCCTGCCTCGTGGGCACCTGGCGCGAGGTGTCACGGGAGTTCGACCTGGAACTGGCCGGCCGGACTCACCGGATCATCACCACCGGCACCACCCAGACCTTCCGGCCCGACGGCGTCGTCGTCGTGGACTACGGCAACGAAACCCGCTTCACGACCACAATCGAGCGCCAGCGCATCGACATCATCTGGTCCGGGCAGGCCGACGCCCGCTACGAGGTGCAAGACGGCGTGATCCGCTACGACGCCGAACGTTCCCAGGAGTCGTCGACCACCGTGCTCATCGACGGCAAGGTGCGGGCGAGGCTCCTCAGCGCCTCCTGGACGCCCGACCGATACAACTGCACCACCGACACCCTGATCGAGACCCCCACAGACGCGGGAGCCTGGTACCGGATCGAACTACGCCGAAGCTGACCTCGCTGATCCGTCGGTCGATGTCTACGGGACGTGCCGGGCGACAGCGACAACGCGACCTCGTCGACCTCCGACACGGGGGGCCGGCGTCAGGAGACCGACGGTGGCCAGCGGTGTGTGCGCCACTCGTTCCAGGTCGCGAAACCAGCCGGTGGGTCATCGATGGGTTCGGTGCCGTCGAGTTCGCCTGGGGTCGGGACGCTGATGGTGGCAGCCCAGTCGGCGAGTTCCTCGTCGGACATCGGCCACGTCGTGTGCGGCGCTTCGGCCTGGCGCCGATCGAGTCGCCGGCGCTGTTCGGCCGGGGTGAGCTCGAAGTAGCGGATCTCCACCAGCGCGCCGAGGTCTGCTGCTGCCTGTCGCAGAGCGGAGCGCTCGTCTCGACTCCAGAGGCCGTAGTCGATCACAACATTGTTGCCGAGTTCCAGGGCGCGCAGCCCGATCTCGATGAGCCGCCCTTCGATGACGTCCTGAGCCGATGGCGGATTCTCGTGCCCGTAGAGGGCCTTCACCCATTCGTCCTTCGTCAGACGAAGCGCTCTCCACTCGATTTCGATACGCCGAGCAGCAGTGGTCTTCCCGGTGCACGGGAGGCCGACCGTCAGGAACAGTGTTGGTCGCGTCATCAACATCCGCTTCCGATCGAACGCCCATCATGTGCCGGCCTTCGCGGCCAATCGGGCCCACGCTCCGGCTTCCTGCGGCGCTGTTGGGCACCCGGCCACCCGCACGCCGCCCTGGCGCTGGCCGAGGCCGCCCACCTGGCCGTGCCACATCGTCGTGTTGCCACCGTTTCGGTTGCCCCGCGCGTCACTCTCGGCCTCCCGGGAGCGGCGGGGCGGACTTCGCCATGCGGTATGCGCGTGTGGCAGTGGACGAGGTGGCCGCCAGGTGCGGACGGGGCGGCAACCAGACGGTCTGCATGCCGAGTTGCTCGTTCATCGCAGCGAGTTGGTACTCGTGGCGAAAGTCCGCTGCCGTGCGCACGCCGCGGACGATGACCGTGGCCCCCCGGCGCGCGCAGTAGGCAGTGGTCAGGCCGGTCCAGGTGTCCACCTCGACATTGCTCCAGGCGGCCGGCATGGCCTCGCGCACGCGTACGGCCCTGGCTGTGGCCTCGGCTGATGGTTGCTTGTCGGCGCTCACCGCCAGCAACACGATGACCCGGTCGAACATCACCCGAGCACGGGACACCAGGTCGCGGTGCCCGAGGGTGAACGGATCGAACGTACCCGGATAGACCGCCAGCGAACCGTGTGCCGGCAGCACTCCGCGATCCGACGTGTCCGTCACCGCCACTCCAACCGCATGGCCACGATCATCCCAGCCGGACAGGTGCCGAACCAACTGGTCAGTGTCGTCGCCACCTGCCACCGCCGACATCCGGGTCTGCCGCTGACAGGCGCGGCTATCGCCCGGTTGCCAGTCAGGCGTTGGTACGGTGATTCACCGTAGTGCTGCTGCGAGTTCGGCGGCGTTGTCGAACGCGGTTGCCGCCCTTTCGGATTCGTCTTCCGTGAGCGTGACGGTCTGGGCGCGGGCCAGCATCTCGGCTGCGGTCTTTGGGTCGTGCAGCACCATCGCGAGTTCGGCGCGGTATACCAGGACCTCCACCTGCTCGACCGGGTCGTCGTCGGCTTGCGGGCGGGCCAACGCGCTGTCGAGGATCCGAACGGCCTGTTCGACGTTTCCCCTGGAATCGGCCTGCACGACGGCATTCGCCAGGGCCTTGGCCAGCCGCCCGGCAGGTGTGACGGCCGGCGTGGGCGCGGTGGCGGCGTGCCGAAAGACGCGGATCCAGTTGCCGCCCGGGTCGATGACGCTGAATCCGCCCAACCCGTCGGCGTTCTTCCGCGCCCTGGGCCGGGTCATCCGCGGCGTTCCGGACACCAGTACCTTGCCGTACGCGGCGCGCATGCCGGCTGCGAATGCCCGATGGAGTCCCTCGATGTCCGCGGTGAGTACGAGGCAGGAGCCGTAGGACTGTTCCGGGTCGAATCCGGGGATCTCGAAGAACTGCAGCTGCAGGTCTTCACGCTGCACCCCTACACACGCGTTGGGCTTGCGCTGCTTGTACGTGGTGCGGAAACCGAGAACTCCGTAGAAGGTTTCGATGTCGTCGATGGATGCGCACGGCAGCAGTGGAACGGTCACCTCGTTGGTCATGCCTCCTTCCTAAGCGGCGCGCGGTGTCCATCGCACATGGAAATAGCCGATCATCGCCTCTGATCATCCGATCGGCTGATGACCCAGGACGCAACGCGGCCTAGTCGAGCCTGCGGATGCCGTGCCTGGGCGACGCTGCCGCGAACAGACCCATCGCCTCGTGCGGTCTCCTCGGCGACGCACCGATCAGTATCGACGTGGGACAGCGAATCCATTGACACCGTCACGCCAGTCACGGCCCGGACAGCGGGTCAGTCAGATCGTGAAAATGCTCTACAATCGACCCTGGCCTTAAGGGCGTGGGACGTTCGGCAATATCCCGCCGGATCCCGGGCTATTCGGGGAGGCGCATGGAAATCGGGGCTGTGGGCGGGGGCGGTGTCCTTGACCCGGATGGCGCGATGGATCAGCTACGGGCCTGGCACGGCCGCATCGACAAGCTCGCCACCGACACGAAGGTGATGAGTGATCGGCTGCGGGAGCTGCAGGTCACGGTCGCGGACGACAACGGCTTGGCTGAGGTCACTGTGGACTCCACGGGCGCACTGTTGGGCTTGCGCCTGGGTCGGCAGACTCAGCGGGTCTCGCCCGAGGTGGTGGCCCAGGCGGTCATGAACGCGCTCCGGCGGGCGAAGGAGCAGCTGGCCGAGCGGTCGCAGCAGATCATCGCGGAGACCGTCGGTACCGAGTCGACTGCCGCGCGGGCGATCGCCGATCGGGTGGGCAGGCAACTGCGACCCGATCCGGAACCCGGGTGGGGCGAGCCGGGCTCCCACGACGGCCAGGGCTGGCGACGATGAACAGCGCAGCAGGGTGGACGGCCGACACCGCGCAGATCCGCGCGCACAGCGCGTCGATCGAGGCGTTGCGCTCCCGGTTGGAGGCAGTCCGCGGCGCGAGCGCCCACATCGCGCAGAACGACCAGGCGTACGGGCTGCTCTGCGGCTGGATCTCGGCCATCCTGGAGGGCCGGCACACCCGCCAGGACGAGCTGGTCGCGTCCCTCGACGAGAACCTACGGTTGGTCGCGGACGGCCTGCGTCGCACCGCCGGCAGCTACGACGGCGTAGACAGCGACGGGGCGGCCTCGATGAGTGCGATCAGCAGACGGCTGAGCGCATGACCGACGTGTCGCTGGTTGCGGGCGTCCAGTCGACCCGTGAGGTGTGGACCGGCTCGTCGCTGGCCGACGGGGTCGAAGGCCTGGTGGACGCGATCCGCAGTGAGGGCTGGGTGGATGACCTGCTCGCCGGGGTGTCCCTCGGGCTGGACGTGGCCGCGACGGTGCTGGACCCGTTCAGCGCGTTGCTGGCCAACGGCCTCGGTTGGGCAATGGAGTACTTCGAACCGTTGCGGGAGGTGCTCGACTGGTTGACCGGCATGCCCGACGTGGTCGCGTCGCACGCGGCGACCTGGGACAACATGGCTGGCCATCTGCAGCAGATGGCAGTCGATCTACAGGCGCACCTGTCCGGGGACCTGCCGGACTGGCAGGGCCACGCCGCCGACGCGTACCAGTCGCTGATGAAGAACAACCTCGACGCTGTCGCGGGTCTGGGGGGTGCTGCCGCGGCGATGGCGGCCGCCACCCAGGCTGCGGGAGACCTGGTCTCCATGACCCGAGACATCGTCCGCGACCTCATCACGGACCTGGTCGCTCGCGTGATCGTCTGGGCAGTCGAGGCGATCTTCGTGGTCACCATCCCAGTGATCGCCGTGCAGATCACCGCCGCGGTGCTCAAGTGGGCGGGGCGGATCGTGGGCTACACCACCGCGCTCGTCAGCAGCCTTACCAACCTGTCAAAGCTCATCAACGGCTGACGGGGGGATCGTGGCGAAACCCAAAGGACCACACGGCCGCCCCGGTGATGGCAGCGAAGGCGGGGAGGACGGCGGCGACAACGGTGTGCCGCGGCAGCGCGGCGACGCCCCACATGGCAGACCCACCACCGTCGCCGAGACCCACCAGGCAGTCGCCGCAGCAATCGACCGTGGCCGCCCGGGCGGACCGGCCTCCGAGAACGGCAAGCCCGCCGGATCGAAGAGCGACGACCCGAAGAACAACCCGGAGCTGGACAAGCACGACCCGGAGACCCTAAAGGAAATCGCCAAGGCCCGTGATGCGGTCGCCGACAAACTCCAGAAAATGGCCGACGACGCGTGGGACCACGTCGACCAGAACCGGGATGAGATTCTTCAGCGGGAGGGATACCAGCGGCAGCGAGAGAAGCTCGTGGAGAGCGGCAAGCACGAGGACGTAGCGGACCTGATCGTGGAACGCACGGCGCTGGGCATTGAATCCCACCGCCACCTGACCGACGCGATCAACGCCGGAGACGGCACCATCATCGACCCTGCGACGGGCTTCCGGCTACGCCCCGAGATCGGCTACGACGCCCAGGGCATCGAGAGACGGAAGATAACGGACCAGGCATTCCGTCCGGATGTCATCCTCGAGCGGCAGCATAGGGACTCCGGCACCGGCAAGCTCGACTGGGAAGCCGTGCACGCCTACGACCTCAAGACCGGCCTGAAGACCGGCATCGCGCCGGGCTGGGCCGACACGGTGAAACAAGTGCTCGACCTGCCCGCCAAACCCGAGGAGCTACGGCCGACGCAGCGACCGCTGAGCGTAGACTGACCGGGCCCTGGCAACGATCTGCGGAAGGTGCGTATGTCCTCTGCTGACAAGGCCCGGCGGTGGCGGCAGATCCTGTCCGAGCTGCGCCCCGCACTGCCGGGAGAGTGGCGCCTGCGCGGCGTCGGCGTCGGTAGTGTGCTGGCACGCGAGCCGCTGGGCTGGTCCCTGGCCTGGATCGGATACTCCGGTTCGCCCACCCGGCCCGTGGGCTGGGTCGCCGCTGGCGTGCAGCCGCTCGTAACGCCCTACGCGAGTTGGATTATGACCTATGGCGTGCGGATGGACGAGGTGCAATCAGCGCCGCCGACGGTGGACCTGATGTCCGATGCGGCAGCCGGCCAGACCCGGCAGTTCGTGCTTGATACCGGCCTGAAGGAAATCGACAACTGGCCTCCTGCGCGCCTCGCCGACGTGGCCGAGCGGGACTTCGCCCACGACCCGCGCCAGCGCCGCACACACTGGCACCAGCTACCGGGTTGGCGGGTGGTCAACGGCACCGCTTCGCCAGTCGAGCCCGCGACACAACTCGCTCAGCTGTGCCGCGACCGGGCCGCCGGGATGTCCGGCAAGGCCGCCCGGCAACTGGCGGAGCAGGCCACGTTCTACGAACGGCTCATCCAGGCATGGCACGACGGAGAACGCGAGCAGGCTCTCCAGTTCCTGACCTCGCAACGGGACCAGGCGCTGGCCGCCCAGAAACTGGACAAGACGCTCACCCCGTAAGTCTCGCCTACCACCCGGTTCGCCCAGGGACACGATTGCGTTCTGGTCGGACCTGGCCCCCTCAGTGACCGCGGTCCAGCCTCTCCACCACCGGGGCCAACACTTCGGGCAACCGAACCTGCACGGTCCCTGCGGACTGCTCCACCACGATACGCACCGGGTGGAATTCCCCGCCGTGCCACCAGAAGATCTGGTCGGTGCAGGGATCAGTGGCCGCCACGAACATCGAGTTGGCCAAGCGGTGCAGCGCCACCGCGCTGTCGTGCAGGCGGCCCGACACGCTATGCAGCATCACCGCGCTGTACTGCGGCGCCGCGACCAGCGCGCCGTTGTCAGCGCCTTCGGGCAGGAACCGCTTGACGGACATGAGGGCGGTCGTGACGAACGGATTGCCGTCCGAGGCGAGCAGACGAACCGAACCACCGGTGGGCAGCTCATGATCCCGCACGTCGAGAGAGACCAGTTCACGCTCCACGGTCTGCCGCACGGCAGTGCGAACCAGCCCTTCGGGATCGGGGCCCAGTCGCGCCGCCTGAGCGAGGGTCAGCAGGTCCAGACGGCCGGGCCGGTTCACCACCACCACCGCAGTGAAATGCTCACCAAACGGCATGGCCAGATAGTTGTCCGACTCGGGGGTCTCGGCCGCCGGGATGAGCCGCAGCCGCAGTTGCTCGAGGTCGGCCGGCCCAAGGTCGGCGGAGACCTGGTCCGGCATCTCCCGGCGTATCGCTGCGACCCAGTCGGCCACCAGCTCGGGCCACGCCTGGTGGGGCTGATCCAGGCAGAGACGGAGCAACGGACCCAGGGACACCCGGGCCCGACCACCCGGCATGGCGATGATGACCTCATCGCTTTCCGCCGCGACGCGTGCGCCCGGCAGGGAGGCCGGTAACGCGTCTTCGACCAAGGCTCGGACGGTGCCCATCAGGTCTGGGTTCTGCGACGACGACACGCTGCATTCATACCATTGACCACCCGCGACAGCGAATCTTATCGGCGGGGTAACAGCAGCAGCGAAGTCTCAACCCCGTGCTGCGTCGACGCCTGGTGTGAGATCGACCGAATGGACGTGGTCCTCAAGGTGGAAGTGGCCTCCGCCCTGGTCAGGGTGAGCGGGATGATCGGGGCGATGCTCATGACGGAGAACCCACCGTCCGAGGGGCCCGGCGCGGCCAGGACCGGGGTGAGCGTGGACTGGGCCGGTCACCGGATGCGAACTGGTCGGGTTGTCGGCATCCGGCCGGCGTCCTGTCGTTGTCATTCCCGGCGCGTGGTGAAGTTCCTGCACTTGTGAGCGAACACCACCGTCGATACATAATGGGCAGTGCACTGAGCGCAGCTTCAGCGACCAATGTGATCCGCCGACCCGATGGAGGCCCGTCCATGGCGTTGACCCCGGCGACTGGGGGCGGTTGCGGCGAGTCGACGCCACGCTCGCCGATTCAGTCGCCGAGGCCCGTCAATTCCGACGTCGAGTGGGACAGCTTCGACCCGCAGGCATATGTCCGGCACAACTACGCGGATCTGCGGTCCGACGATCGGGAGATCCTCTGCCGCATCCGAGACTTCTTCGCCGAGGCGAAGCTCTCCGACGCGCGGTGCGTCGACGTGGGGTCGGGAGCGAACCTGTACCCGGCGCTGTCGCTTCTGCCGTTCGCAAAGGCCGTCGACCTGTGTGAATGGTCGACGGCGAACGTCAACTGGCTGCGCACGCAGGTCGACAGCTACGACGAGCTCTGGGACCCGTACTGGCAGGTGTGCGTGGAGCACCCCGCGTACGCCGCACTGGCGGACCCGCGCCGGCGCCTGGCGCAGGTGGGCCGGGTGGTGAGGGCCAGCGTCTTCACCCTTCCGAGGCACACCTGGAGCGCCGGCACGATGTTCTTCGTGGCCTGCTCCATCTCGGCCGACCGGGCCGAGGCCGAGCACGCGATCGGTCGGTTTCTGGACGCGCTGCGGCCCGGGTCGCCCTTCGCCGTGACGGTCATGCTCGGGTCCCTCGGCTACAGCGTCGGTCGGCGGATGTTCCCGGCTGTGGCACTGCAGCGCGCCGACGTGGTGGCCACTATCGCGGCGGGCGCGTACGACCTGGACGTCCACGAGGTGCGGCCCAAGCCGCCGCTGCGCGACGGGTATTTGAGCATGCTGCTGGCCACCGGCCGTACCCGCGGATAGCGCCGATGCGTGCCTGCGGGATGCGTCGACGCCATGCCTGTCGACGCAGCGTGGGGGCGTGGCATTGCATAGCGCGCCCGATTGGCCGGAGTGCCGACACGCGGCCATCGAAGCCTTTCAGGTGGCACTCGACTGGCCCGCTACCATGATGCTGAACGGCATAGTGGACCATCGTGGGCACGGCAATACCAGAGGTTTCGAGTCGACGACTACAACAGACGGCGGTGGGTCATGCGGATGCAGCCGCGCCAGGAGATCCTCGACATCTGGCGGGCTACGGTTCGCAGTTGCTGGGCGAACGGTGAATGGCACTGGGGTAGCCGAAGTGGTAGCAACTCGATCAGCGACGCCGAGCAACTGCTGACCCTGTTGCTCCCCGCGGCCAAGGTCCCCGTGTTGTCACTGGACGACCCGGACCGCGCCGACGAAGAGGTGATCGAGGCGCTCGGCCCGATCGGCGGCGCGATCGAGATTCCCCGCCGCCTGGTCAGCGTGATGATCGACTATTTCCGGCGGTACACCGACGACGCCGGCGCGCCGATCTTCGGCGGGGGCAGTTACCTCACCCCGCTGGAGGGCGGTCCGGAGCTCACCGACGAGCAGCGTTCCCTGGACATCGTCGACTCGTTCGCGGTGTCGGTCACACTCACACTGGCGACGATCGGTTTCGTCAAGGTCTACCGAGGCTCCACCCAGCGGCGCGACCTGTTGGCGCAACTGGACGAACTGGACGCGATGGCGGGCGCGCGCCTCACGGCGGCGATGGTCGGCCTGCTCCGCAGCTTCAGCACCTTCGTCTTCACCTCCACCGACGAGTACGGCATTCGTCTGTGCGACATGGTCAACCAGGACGAGCTGCCGCGCCGTGAGTTGGTGGCGGCGCTGCGCGAGCAGTTGCGGGACACGATGGCGAGCCTGCGTAGCGTGATCATCGGGTCGGGTCGGGTGACCGAGGACCTGGACAACAGCGAGATGCTGTTCGAGTGCGGCTGGTCGTGGGGGATCATCTCCGGTGCCGAGGAGGTCCCGACCACCGAGCCGATCGGCGCGCAACGTGAGGGCTCGGCGGAGAACGCCCCCTACCTGTACTTCACGGTTATCGCGATGGACGCCATCGAGGACCTGAACTCCGAACGCACCCGGCTGCTCGGGTTGCTCAACGAGGAGCAGCAGCGGCTGTCCCGGGCGCTGCAACTGCGCTGGGAGCTCACCCGGACGTACTGGGCGACGGTGGCGACCTTCGGCAACCGACGGCGGTGGCCCATCGAGGACATCCCCTGGCGGACGACCGACGGTGACCGGACCGACTACTACACCCTCCAGGCCACGTCGCTGGCGGTGAAGGGCCTGATCGCCGTCGGGCGCGGCGGTGACGAGGAGCTCGGGCGGATCGCCTCGGTGCTGGTGGAGCTGGCGCAGCGGGCGCGGATCACCCGGCGGGCGTCGCCCGGCGAGCCGGCGCTGTTCGTGCACGCGCCAGGCAAGCGGGTGACGCTGAACGACGACACGTCAAAGCCGATCATGACGTGGAACGTCAACGAGTTCTCCACGGTGCTGTTACAGCGGGCGACCACCGTCGCCGGTCTGCTGAGCAACGCCCGACGGCGCAGTGAACTGCTCGAGCTGGCCGACGAGGTGTGGGACCACCTGCTGCTGCGGCGCATCCCGGACGGCCGGCACCAGGGGCTGTGGGACCACGCCGGTGGTGCCTTTCCCGGCCTGGCGCCGAAGCCTGACGCACCCTCCTGGTATCTGACCGAGCGGGTGGTGCAGGCCCTGGTCACCTCCGGTCAACTGCTGTGGGAGCGGCCGTTCCCACGAGCCGGCCGGCTGGCCGACTACGCGCAGGATCTCATCGACGAGGCCGAATACCTGTTCGACCGTGAGTTGATGCGCGGCACCTTCGACGGTGAGGCGATGCAGCGCAGCATGCGCAGCATCCGAGCCAGCCTGGGCCGGGCGCAGCTGCTGGTCGACGAGCGTCCCGGCACGGC
This sequence comes from Micromonospora sp. NPDC053740, assembly GCF_040677775.1. NCBI lineage: Bacteria > Bacillati > Actinomycetota > Actinomycetes > Micromonosporales > Micromonosporaceae > Micromonospora > Micromonospora sp. NPDC053740. The sequence goes on along the minus strand of NZ_JBFASO010000001.1, from coordinate 943,196 downwards.
GGCCGCTCTGGTGAACACTCTCCTGTTGCTGCTCAACGACGTCGCCACCGGGCAGCAGAAGGCCAGCGAGGGGATCTGAATGCTGGTCTTCGTCACGTCGCACAAGGGCGGCACCGGGCGGTCGGTGACCGCGGCGAACATCGCCTACCGCAGCGCGTTGTCCGGTCGCCCCACCTGCTACCTGGATTACGACTTCGGCTCGCCGACCGCCGGCATCACGTTCCAGATTCCGCAGGCCGTCAATGGCGTGGAGGGCGCCGGGCCCAACGGTGGTGGCCTGCACCGATATTTGCGCGGGGAGATCCCGTCCCCGGAGCAGTTGGACGTGTGGGGCACCTCCGAACGTGCCAGCCTGCGGCAGAGGCCCATCGGGTCCGGTCCGCTGGTGCTCCTGCCGGGGCAACGCAACGGCAGCGAGTTCGGTTTCACAAACGACATCGCCAAGCGCTGCGCCGAACTCTTCCTCAGGCTGGAGGAGGAGTTCGACCTGACCCTTGTGGACCTCAGTGCCGGCCGGTCGTACGCCAGTCAGATCGCGCTGGCCGCCACCGCGACCTCGACCCTGCGCAAGGTCGCCGTGCGCTGGCTGGTCTTCCACCGGTGGACTCCCCAGCACGTCACCGCAGCGGCAGACCTGGCCTTCGAGGCGGGTGGGATCGTGGCCATGGGCAAGGAGTACGGCCACGAGCCGGACCGGCTACGGGAGTCGCTGCGCTTCATCCGTACGGCGGTGATCGACTCACGTGGCCCGGAGGTCGGCCACCTCGGCCTCGCCCAGCAGGCCTTCCTGCGCAAGTGCGACGCGGAGCTGTCGGAGCTGGCTCGACGACGCGGTGTCGGGCGGACGACGCTGCTCGGCGTGGTGCCGCTGGATCCTCTGCTGCAGTGGCGGGAGCAGCTGATCTCCGATCACGACGTGCAATCCAAAATTGCCAACGTCAAGACGGTGGACGCCTTCGTTGACCTGACCGAGAAGCTTTTCGACGAGACGGCATGGGACACCGCGTGATCGGCATGGATGTCAGGTTCCAGGAGGCAGCTGCGGTGCGTCGTACAGAGAGCGTGGCGTACTCGCATCTGTCGGTGGAGCTGGGGCACTTCTACGCGGAGGACTTCGGCGACGGGTGTGAGGAGCTGAGGCGCAAGTTCGAGCGGATCGCGGACTGGTCGGCCGCTATCCCGGCTCTGGCCCGACGAGGGCTGCCTGCACACCGGGAGCCGCGGATCAGCACCTGCTTCATGTTGGACGACTACTTCCACCGCTTCGGCACCCCCCGCGAGGTGATCCCGCAGGTGCAGAGCGCCGCGGCGGAGCACGGACTGGTCTTGGACTACGTGGCCCGGGAGTCCAGCTTCGCCCGGCACGACGGTGCCGAGCTGGCCCGGTTGGTGGTCGACACACTGGTGGTGGAACCCCCTCGGCACACCACCGGGAGTCGTCCACCGTTGAGCGAGTCGGGCTGGCTGTCCAACGGTAAGCGGTCACCCGGGCACGTCGACGCGCCGGCCATGACCCTGCCACGTCCGTGGTCTCCGCCGTTGCAGTCCGGCGATCCCCGGCACTCCATCTTCGTCGACATCGAGCTGTGGTCCGACGAGCCGGACGCCCGGGTATGGGCCTGCGCCCTGCTCGCCTCGGTCTGGCAGATGACCCGACTCGGCGTGCTACGGCATCGGGGCGAGACGATGACGCAGCCGTGCCGGCTCGCCGGCGAGCTGCCGACGGACTGGGACGAACTCCCGGCGATCGTGCAGCTGAACCCGGCGGCCGCGCCGTTCTGCGCGTATCGCACGCTGACTCTGATGGGCACCCAGTACCTGCCGGTGGAGCTGGCCGTACGGACCATCCTCGGCCAGGTGGCGGTGCCGCCGGCGGTCGCGCAGCAGGTCGCCAAGCGGGCCGGCGGCGAGGGCCTGCACCTGCCCAGCGAGCTGGTCGACCGGCTGAGCTACGTGTTCATCAGCGACTGAGCGTGCTCAGCGCCCGCACGGCTCGTCGATGGTCACCCGGCCGGCCAGGTCGCGCAGCAGGGCCATGTTGCTCACGCTGATCTGATCCCGGATCCAGTTGACCGACGAGTTCCACTGACGGCTGAACCCGGGTACCTGCTCCAACTGGTCCCAGATCGGCCGCAGCCGGGGGTGCACCCGCGCGCCGGGCAGCCACAGGTGCAGCAGGTGCTCCAGCACCGGCCGCAGCCGCTCGACGTGCTCCTGCCCGGAGGCCGATCGGGTGACAGCGGACTCCACCAGCGAGGACAGCACTGTCAGCAGCCAGTCGTGCAACGCGAGATCTTCGCAGAGCCCGGCCATGGCGGCCGGCACGTCCTGCGGGTCGAGCACGAGTTCGACCGTACGCAGGGTGGGCGAGTCCACGGTGACCACTGCCGAGACCCCCCGGTTCGGGCGCTTGTCGGTCTGCGCGGTCCAGCGCAGCCGTGTGCGGGCGGTGCGCAGTGGTGGGCGCCGGTCCAGCAGGTCGGACATCTGCACACCGTCGAGCACCCGGCCGGTGATCGCCTCCAGGTTCAGCACGTCGGCGTCGTTGCCGTGCAGGAAGCCCGCACTCAGGTCGGCGACGTCCAGCTTGCCGACCGTCTCCAGGACGCCGGGGTTGGCCAGATAGTGCGACCACGGCTGGCGGCGCTCGCCGGCGACGACGTGGATGACCGAGGATGCCTGCACGATCCGGCCGCCGGTGATGATGGCCCGGGTGACGACGGCTCCCACCCCACGTAACTGGCGCTTTCTGGCGCTCGGGAGCCAGCAGTCGACACCGGTGCGGACATCGGGTGACACCGCGTACAGCGATGGACGCCGGGAGGTCAGCACGGCCTCGCCCTCGATCAGGCTGAGCACTTCGGCGCTCTGCTCCTGGGCCAACGCCGTGCGGTGCTGCAGAAGGCTGGTGTGCACCTCACCGACAGTGAGCATGGCTTCCTCCGCAACGCTGCCACCGACCACCGCGCTCGTCGTGCGGTATGCGGCTCATGCTGATTGACGTACACCCCTCGCGACCGGCACTGACACGCATCCGCGTCGGACAACCGAAACTCCACGAGTACGAGATTCGACCGCCCGGATGCGTATCTGTTGATGGCCATCATAGGCCCGGGGTGGACGGGAATCCCATGTACGGCGGGCGTTCGGAGTGTTCGCGGGTCGGACGGACGTGACAGCGACTGATATTTTCAATGGTGCGGTCGCCAGCCACCCCCTGGAGTTTGCCGTTCATGAAGGTCTACATTTCGGCCACACAAAAGGACCTGCTGGAATACCGCGCTGCCGTGCACGCAGTGGCTCGCCGCCTGGAGATCGACGACGTGGCCATGGAGGCGTACGGCGCCGACATCCGGCCGCCGCTGGAACGCTGCCTCGCCGACGTGCGCCGGTGCGACCTCTACGTGGGGCTGTTCGCCTGGCGGTACGGGTTCCGGCCGCCCGGCCAGGAGTCCTCCATCACCGAGTTGGAATACCGGGAGGCGCTCGCGGCGGGAAAGCCCTGTCTGGTCTTCCTGCTCGCGGAGGACACGCCCTGGCCGGTCGACATGATCGACCGGGATGCCGACTGGCAGCAGATCGTCGCATTGCGCCGCGAGCTCAAGGAACGCCACCTCTGCGCCTTCTTCTCCGGCGTGGACGACCTCACCGCCAAGGTGACCGCCGCGCTGGCCGACGTGCGCAGTGGCAGGTCCCCGGCCCGCGAGCCCGCCGACCCGGACACCCACCTGCCGGCGGCCGTCCGCAACCAGTACTACAAGCAGTTGTCGCTGAGATACCAGGCCGTCTCGGTGGACGCGGTCTCACCGCGTCCCACCATCGGCTATCTCACCGTCGGGCTGCCCAAGGTGTTCGTGGAGCCCCGCGTCCACGAGGACGCGCGACCGGAGATGCCGCTGGCGTGGTGGCGTTGGGCCGGGTCCACGCCGGGTGACGACGTCGGCGGGCTGCCCGGGGTGGTCAACCCGGAGGAGGTGGAGCGGCTCTGGGAGGAGTACGCGGCCAAGGACGAGCTGTCGTTGTTCGACGTGGTGTCCGACCCGGGCCGGCGCACGATGGTGCTGCTCGGCGACCCCGGCTCGGGCAAGTCCGCGGCCGCGCGGTACCTGGCGCTGACGCTGGCCGAGGTCTGCGTCGAGCCTCGACTGAGTGCGCTGGACCGGTACCTGCCCGTCCTGATCGAGCTGCGCTCCTACGCCACCCATCACGGGGATGGCCGGTGCGACGGCCTGCTCGACTACGTCGGCCACCGCCACCAGCAGGGGCTGGCCGGTGTCGACCAGGAGGTGCTGGAGGCGTACCTGCGCCAGGGCGGCCAGGCGCTGTTCCTGTTCGACGGCCTGGACGAGGTGTTCGACCCGGCGCAGCGGGAAGAGGTGGCCGCGCAGATCGCCACGTTCGCCAACGAGTACCCGGGGGTGTTGACAGTGGTCACCTCGCGGGCGGCCGGCTATCAACGGCACACCTTTGCCAACGCAGGCTTCGACCACTTCACACTGGAGGATCTCGACGACGAGCAGATCGCGAGATTTCTCGGCAACTGGTACCGATACGTGATGCCCACGCCGGCTGCGGAGGCAGAGCGGCAGCGGCGGCAGATCCTCGACGTGGTGGGCAGTTCCCGGGCGATGCGCGAGATCGCCGGCAACCCCCTGCTGCTGATGCTCATGGCGATCGTCGGCCGGGGTCACCCGCTGCCCCGCAACCGACGCCGGCTGTACGCGCACGTGACCGACGTACTGATCTCCGAGTGGGATGTGACCAAGCAACTGCGCGAAAGCCACGGCGACGTGCCGTCGCTGGACCTGCAGGCGAAGCGCCGGCTGCTGCGTCACCTGGCGTACTGGATGCAGTTCCGCGAGTCCGGCCCCGCCGGCAACTACATTGAATCCGACGAATTGGCGCGCATCTTCCGGGACCACCTCGTCGCGTTCTACGGTTTTGAGAATGAGCGGGCCCTCGCCATGGCCTACTCGATGATCGACAAATTGCGGCAGCGAAGCTTCATCCTGGAACGTTACGGACTGCGACTGTTCGGGTTTGTGCACCGCGCGTTCCTGGAATTCTTCTGTGCCGAAGAGATCGTGGACAGATGCGAGCACGACCCGACCTGGGGCATCGATCGTCTGCGTTCGCTGTTTCGCGATCACTGGGCCGATCCGTCGTGGCGGGAGGTGCTCCGACTGGTCGCCAGCGCCCTGCCCGCCCAGACCGCCAACGAGCTGGTCACCCTGCTCGCCACCGAGGCCACCCAACAGTGGCCGCCGCTGAACCTGACCGGGCCGCCGTGGAACCTGGTGCTGGCGGCGCAGTGCGTGGCCGAGGCGCCGCAGCCCGCCGAACTGGCCGGCGCGGGCGACGCCGTGCTGCGCCAGGTCGTGCGTCTCATCGAGCATGGCATCTCCGCCGACGACCCGAACCTGGTGGATCTCACCGAGCAGGAGCTGCTGTCCTCGATCCGGGCGCTCGGCCCGAGTTGGCCCGGCCGGGAGATCTTCCTGCACTGGTACCGCCGCCGTGGGGTCCGGACCAGTTGGCGATCCGGCTCTGCCTTCGCCACCCGGATCGCTGCGGTGCTGTCCACCGCCGAGGAGCAGATGGAGGACCTGCTCGTGCGGGAGCTGGGGCAGGGCCGTGAGCGGCAGGCCCACCTCACCCTGGTCGCCGGGCTGGCCGAGGCAGCCGGCCGGCTGGAGGCCACCGGTTGCAGCAGTCGCCAATGCCGGGACATCCTGCTCGCCCAGGCGCACGCCGAGGTCTCCACAGCGGTGCGGCAGGCCGCCGTACGCGCACTGGTCGCCCACTTCGGCACCGACCTCGACCTCGTGGAAGTGCTGCGCGACCTCGCCAGCTCCCCCGACCTCGCGGTACGGGCGTTGGCCGTGCAGTCCCTCGGCACCCGGTCCGAACTCTCCGACGACGTCCGTCAGGTGTTGGCCAGGGCCACCGGAGACACCGCCGTCGCGGTGCGGCGAGCCGCCGCCGGAGTGCTCACCGCGCGTTGCGCCGACCTGCCGGACGCACCCGAGACGATGCAGCGACTGCTGGCCACCGACGCCGACCCCGGTGTGGTGCAGTGCGCGCTGAAGGGTCTGCTGGTCCTGCCGGAGTACGCCGAGACCGCACGAACCACGGCGTTGCGGCGGGTCACCGGCGATTCCCCGGACGAGGTCCGACGCTGCATTCTGACCGAGCTGCTGCGCGAGCGACCCAGCCCGGAAAGCATCGAGCTGTTGCTGAAGCTGGCCTGCTCGGACACGTCCGCGCGGGTCCGCGCGGTCGCCGTGCAGCGGTTGGCGCTCGTACCCGACCCGGAGGGGCGCTGCCGGGCCCGGCTGATCGATCAGATCGAGCAGGACGAGGACTCCTCCGTGCGAGCCGCCGCGGTCACCGCTCTGATCGACCGGGACCGCGCCGACGACATCAGCTGGACAGTGGTGGCCCGCTCGGCTCACGTCGACGAGGACGCGACGGTACGCCTCGCCGCGGTGCGCGCGCTGGCCGAGGCCTACCCCGACCACCGCACCGGGGAACTGCTGCTGGAGAGCGCTCGACGCGATCCGACAGCGAGCGTCCGGCTCGCCGCCGTCGACCTGCTCACCGGGCGACCGCTGTTCGGCCACGCGACCCGCGATCTGCTCATCAGCCGCGCCTCCCAGGAGCGGGACCCGATCGTCCGGCTGCGGGTCACCCGTAGCCTGGCCCGTCTCGCCGACCCACCGGACCTTGAGGTGCGGGAGTGCCTTGCCGAGCAGGTCAGTCGGGACCCCGACCCGAACGTGCTGTGCGCCGCCGCCCAGGCGCTCGCCCGCCACGGCGACGCCCCGGGCCTGATGGAGACACTGTGCCGGCGGGCACGTCGAGACAGCTACGTCGGCATCCGGTTGGCCGCCGTACAGACCCTCTGCGCGTACGGGAGTCCGGAACTGGTGACCGACGTGCTGCTGGAATGCGTCGAGTCCGACACCGACCCGACCGTGTTCGATGCGGCAGTGCGTTGTCTGACCAAGCAGGGCTCGGCGTCCATGGCGGTGACGCTGCGGCTCATGCGCCGCCTGTCGGACCAGGACCCGGCGATCCGCGCCCGCATCGCCGCCGCGCTCGGCGAGCACTTCGGCGCCGACCCGGAGGTTCAGGTGCTGCTGGTCGGGCTGGTCCGCGACGATCCGGCCCTGGAGGTTCGCCGCCGGGCCGTTGAGCAGCTGGGCGCAAGCCTGGCCGGCCGCACGGGGGTACGGGACCTGCTGCTGCGGCTGGCTGACGACGACGACTGGGAGATCCGCCGGACCGCGCTGCTCGCGTTGACCCGTCACTACGACACTGACACCCGGACCCGGGAGGTGCTCGTGCGGCTCGCGCATCAGGAGGATGACGGCGCGGTGCGGCGGCTGGCCGGGCAACTACTGGCCACGCTGCCCGACACCCGACCCGACGACTTTCCGTGATCGATCCGGAGCCGTCGGTGCGCGTCGAGCCACGATCCGATCGACCTCGTCAAATACCATGAGCTCATGACGGATCCGGTCGCCGGCTCGTCCCGCCCGGCCGGCTGGAGTCTGCGAGTCCTCTTCGGAGTGATCGGGCTGGCCGCTCTCGTCCTCGGCTATGTCGGCTTCGAGCGCCTGCTCCAGGCCCGGCCGGACGTCGCCTACGATCCGTACGACGTGCTCTACTACGACCTGCAACTCTTCGTCTTCGGCGCCGAACCCTTCCAGAACGCCGGCCCGTACCCGTGGCAACTGCAGGTGGCCCGGTTCGCCGCCCCGCTGTTCACGCTCCTCGCCGTGGCCGAGGCCAGCCGGCTGCTGCTGGCCGCCGAGAGTCGCCGCCTGCGCGCCCGGCGGGCCCGTGGTCACGTCCTGGTCTGCGGCGACTCCCAGTTCGCCCACATGCTCGCCGACCGGCTCTTCGCCGACGGTGAACGTGTGGTGGTGGTGCGTTCCGAACCGTTCGGGCCGCTGGAGTACCGGTGGCGCCGGTACCTCGGCGTGGTCGGCGACCCGACCAGCCCCGAGGTGTTGCGCGGCGCCGGCCTGTCCCGAGCCCACACCATCTACGCCTGCAGCGAGGACGACGACCGAAACCACGCGATCGCCAACACCGCCAACCGGCTCATCCAGGACCGACGGCAACCACCGCGGGTCTACATCCTGGTCCACGACTCGGAGATGTGTCTGTCCCTGCAGGCCCGACGACTCGGTGCCGCCGGGTCGAGCCGGCTGCGGCTGGACTACTTCCACGTCGACGACGTCGCCGCACGCGCCCTGCACCGGCACCACCCGCTGCCCAGCGGGGGAGACCAACCGACCAGGATCCTCATCGCGGGCAGCGGCGCCTTCCGCCGGGCACTCCTGGTGGAGACCGCCCGGCACTGGCGCGCATCCCGAGCCGACCCCCCGGGGGGCCACGCCGTGCCACCCCTGCGGGTGGACGTCGTGGCACCGGATGCCGGCACCGAGATCGCTCTAGCGTCGTCGCGTTACCCGTTCCTGGCCAGCGTCTGCCAGCTGACCGCGTACGACCTGGACCTCGACGGTGTCGTCGGTCTGGGCCGCGACCGCTACGACCGCATCTACGTCTGCGCACCGGACGAGATCAGCGGCCTGCAGTTCGTGCTGGACACGCCCGCCCTGTGGCAGGGCGCCGAGAGTGCCGTGTTCGTGCCGGTCTACCGGCAGGCGGCGCTCGCCGCGGCCTTTCACGGCGACTCCCGTCACGACCTGCTCGACGAGGTGCACGGCAAGCTCCGCCTCTATCCGGTGCTCACCCACGCCTGCGACGCCCGACTGATCGGCGAGGACCTCACCGAGCGGCTGGCCCGGCTGATTCACGAGCGGTACCTCCAGGCCCAGCAGCGCGCCGGGGTACGACTCGGCGGCGCCCCGGCGATGGTGGACTGGTCACTGCTACCCGAGTCGTTGCGGCGGGCCAACCGGGCCCACGTGCAGGACATCGCCGCCAAGCTGCTGGATCTCGGTTGCGTCGTGGCGCCCCGGCACGGTGGCACCGGTGACGCCTCGGCCGCCAGGCAGGCCATCGACGACCGGATCGAGGAACTCGCCCGACTGGAGCACGACCGGTGGTGCCGGGAACGGCGCGGGGACGGCTGGACGTACGGCGACCCGCGTGATGACGTCCAGCGGCGGCATCCCGCCCTGCGGCCGTGGGAGGAGCTGCCGTCCGACGTGCAGGAGCAGAATCGCGAGGAGATCCGAGCACTGCCCGACGTGCTGTCCGACAGCGGGTTCGAGCTGATCCGGCTGACACCCCCGGTGCCCGCGCAGCGGAGAGGCCCGAGGGATGCCGCCTGACCTCGGCCCGGTGCGCGTCGGCGTGACCGGGCACATCAACCTGACCCGCGACACCGAGCTGCTCGTCGCCGACGCTCTGCGCGTCGAGTTGGGCCGGATCAGCGACCGGCCCGTGCACGGCGTGACCTGCCTGGCGTCCGGCGCGGACCAGGTCTTCGCGCGCACGATCCTCGATCTGGATGGCACCTACGAGGTGATCCTGCCGGCCCGGGACTACCGGGTCGCGGTGATCAGGCCGGAGAATCGGCTGGCCTTCGACGAGCTGCTCGACCAGGCGACAGCGGTCGTCCACACCGGTTACGACCGTTCGGACACCGCGGCCTACGTGGTTGCCAACCGGGAGCTGGTCCGACGGGTGCAGCGACTCGTGGCGGTGTGGGACGGCAAACCTGGCCGTCACCCCGCGTCGACGGACCGGACCATCGACTGGGCACGGCACCACGGCGTCCCGACCACGATCCTCTGGCCCGTCGGTGCCCGCCGAACGTCCGTAGAGGGCTGACGGGCCGGGCCTGCTGCCGGTGGCGAAGCACCGGCGAGAACACCTGATGGCGTAGTCGGTCGGCTGATTTCCTCGGTCGGCGTGGGCCCTCGGCTGGTGGCGTGGTCGTGTGCGGTGAAGCGGCAGGTGCCGTGGGTGCAAAAGGGCGGCCGGTACAGGCCGAAGGACGGACCGTTAAGTCCTCCCGATGTGTGGGGGCTGCCGTGATGATGAAGGGATGAACACACGGCGGATCGTGCTGGCGCTGACCTGTTTCGCGGTAGCCGGCCTGGGCGCAGCCTTCCTCCTGCTCCGGGGAGACAAGGCGAGTCAGGTGGCCACTGTGGTGTCGGCGCTCGTGGCGGTGGCGGCGCTCGGCGTCGCCGTCTGGGCGGCTCTGCCCAGGCAGCGTCCACGTGGGCTGCGGGTGGCGGATACCGGTGACGCACGGGCCGGAGCCGGAGGTACCGCCGTTTCCGGTCTCACCGCTCCGGGCGCCGCAACGGGAGATGACCGGGGAACGGTCGAGGTGGAACGCACCGGCCCGGCCGATGCAACCGACGGCGGAGATGCCACCAGCGGTATCCGACTGACCTGACCGGTGCCCGACTGAGACGTCGTGTTCGGCCCATGGTGGCTGAGCGCGGAGCGCTGGGATGGTCCGGCCAGGAAGGACGCACCTACGTGGGACTAACGGAGCCCTGGTGACGGCGCGCGGATGGCGACAACCGCTGGCCGCCGTCACCAGCAGTGGGCAGGCGCACGCCGCGACTGGCGGGGTGGCGGTCAGCGGCGTCGTACGCGGTGACGTGGCAGTGCACGCGGCGCCTGCTGCCCGCAGCGGATACCGGCAGCAGGTTCTGCGCATTGCGCCCCCCGAACTAGTCGGTCGCCAGGCCGAACTGGACGAGCTGGCGGCGTTCTGCACCGCACCAGACCGGGGGCCCTACGTGTGGTGGCAGGCGCCCGCCTGGGCCGGGAAGACCGCGCTGATGTCCTGGTTCGCGCTCAACCCCCCGCAGTCAGCGAAGATCCTGCCCTTCTTCATCACCGCGCGCTTCGCCGGGCAGAGCGACCGTGCGGCCTTCACGGAGGTCGTCGCCGAACAGCTCGCCGCATCGCTGGGGCAGCCGGTACCGGCCCACCTCACCGAAGCCACCCGTGAAGGCCATCTGCTCACCCTGCTGGAGGACGCGGCTCACCAATGTCAGCGGCGGGGTGAGCGTCTGGTGCTGCTGGTCGACGGTCTGGACGAGGACCGCGGCGTGACCACCGGACCGGACGCCTACAGTATCGCCGCACTTCTGCCCGCTCGACCGCCTGCCGGGCTGCGGGTGATAGTGGCCGGCAGACCCCATCCACCAATACCTGCGGACGTACCGGCACACCATCCCCTGCGCGACCCCGACATCGTCCGCCCCCTGGACGGATCCCCGCACGCTGCGGCGGTCCGGGCCGACATGGAACGGGAATTGGTGCGGCTGCTGCGCGGCACATCGGAGGAACGGGCCCTGCTGGGTCTGGTGGCAGCGGCAGGGGGCGGCTTGAGCAGGTCTGATCTGGCCGAACTGACCAGCATCAATGCCTGGGAGGTTGCCCAGCACCTGCGAGCGGTCACCGGCCGGACGTTTGCCACCCGCACCGCCAGTAGGCAGCGAACGGCCGGGCCCGGAGAGGACGCCTGCGAGGTATACGTCCTGGCCCACGAGGAACTCCAGAAGACGGCACTCACGATGATCGGCCTGGACAGGTTGTCCAGGTACCGCGAGCGGCTGCACACCTGGGCGGAGATCTACCGCGATCAGGGCTGGCCGTTGGCCACCCCGGAGTATCTGCTGCGTGGCTATGCCCGGATGCTACGCGCGACCGCTGACCTGCCCCGTGCCGTCGCCTGCGCCACCGATTCCGCCCGCCACGACCGAATGCGCGAGCTGACCGGAGGGGACGCCGCGGCGCTCAACGAGATCGACGCCGCGGAAGCCCTGGTGCTGGCATGCGAGGTGCCTGACCTGGTGTCGACGGCCCTGATCGCCGTCCATCGCCGACGGCTTCTGGAACGCAACACCTATCCATTGAGTTTGCCGGTTGTGTGGGCCGCCGCCGGGCAGCCGGACCGCGCCGAGGCACTGGCCCGCGGAATGGACGATCCCGACGCGGTGGGTGCCGCGCTGGCGAAGATCGCCAAGGTTGCGGGTCTCGGGGGCGACCGGGCGCGAGCGGCCCAACTGGCTGACACCATCGAAGGTCTCGACGGGTTCGACTCGGCCTGCTGGCGGGCGCGCCGAATGGCCGCCGTGGCGGAGGCGGCGGGTGCCGCTGGCGATCACGACCGCGCCGCTGCTCTGGAACGCGCCATGGATGCCGTCCTAGCCGATGCCAGCGACGGCGAAAAGGCCGATGTGTTGGCGGCGGGTGCACGGGCGGCCGCCGCGAGCGGAAATCGCAGGCGGGCTGGCGAACTCGCCGATGCCATCGAAGAGTTGGCTCGGCGCAATGCCCATTCCTGGTGGCGAAGCGATGTCGAGTGGGCCGTTGATTCAAAGGAGCCGGAGCGTGTGACCATTGCGCTGCGACACCTGGGAGTCCTCGCCGGTACGGTGCGTTCCGCCCAACGGCGGGCCGAAATCGAGGCGAGGCTGGCGGTGGCTGCCGCTGCTGGCATCGGCCAACACGGCGTGGCGCTGCGCGAGGCGGCCGCGGAGTTGAGCCGGTGGGCCGAACCTCCCCTGTGGTTGTTGGAGGTCATTGAGCCGCTCACCCAGGCAGTGGCCGCCTCGGGCGACGCGCCGCGTGCCGCACGGCTGGTGGACCTGCTCGCGGAGGCGGCTGCGGTTCCTGCTCATCCATGCTGGCAGGATTCAGCGTCGAGCCGGTCCTTGGCCCGGGCGGCGGTAGAAGCGTTGACCACGTGCGCCGACCGGGAACGCGCGGCAGCGCTGTCCCAGTCGATGGAGACCGTGGCCCACGCCCCGGTGGTTGAGGAAACGGGCGTGCTGTTGGTGGCCGCGGCGGGAGCGGCGGCGTTGGCGGGCCAGGACGCACGCGCCGGGGCCCTGGCTGCTGCGATCACCGACCCGGAAGAACAATCCGAGGCGTTGGCCTTGCTGGCGACGGTATCGCTTGGCCGTGGGGATCATCATCGGGCAACTGCGCTCGTCACGGACGCCGAGCGCGTCTGCCGCGACAACGTCCGGCCCGTTCCCAGGGCCCGAGCGCTGGCCGCACTCGCCGGAGTGACAGACGCCGCTGGCAACGGGGAGAGAACCGGACGCCTGGCCGACGCCCTCGCCGCTCTCGCCGATGCCACCGCCTCGCCTTACTGGAAAGCAGAGGTACAGGTGGAGCAGGTGGGTGTACTGGCGTTGATGGGTCAGACCGATCGGGCCGAGGCGCTCGCACGCACTGTCACCCCGCTGTGGATGAGGAAGTATGTCGGCGCCCGACTGGTACGGACGCTTGCCGTCCGGAGGGAGTTCGACAGGGCCGAAGCCTTCATCCTCGGCCTCGTGGACCATGAGGAACTGTCCGAGGCCAGCGCGGCGCTGACGCAGGCGGCGATCAGGCACGGCGCGCTCGACCGGGCCGCGCGGCTGCTTGACGTGTTCCCGGGTTCGCCGAGAGATCAGGCCCAGCTGCTGGCCTCCTTCGCCCGGTCGGCTGCCGTCGGCGGGGCCCGGCACCGCGCCTCCGTACTCGCCGTCTCTCTGCAGGACCTCGCCCGCCGCTGTGCGGGCACCGAGTACCGAGAATCAGTGGCGTGCTACGCGGTGGAAGCCCTGGCCTGGAGCCGCTGCTTCGACGCGGCAGAGGAGCTTGCTCGCGGCATCACCGATCCATACTGGCGAGCGGCGGCGATGGGGGCCCGGGTGAAGGCGGCGGCGAGGTCGGGTGAGCCGGGACTGGCGGCGGTCTGGGCCCACCGGGCCGAGACGTCGATGCCAACCGATCGGTGGGGACGGTCCATGTGGCTGCATCACCTGGCGGAGGCGGCGACCATGACGGGGGAGATGGGCGCAGCCCTGGACCTGGCTGAGCGTATCCCGCTTCCCGCCTGGCGCGCCGACACCCTGGCGAAGCTGGCGCAGCTCGTCGAGCCCGCCCAGGGACGGCGGCTCATGGCACGCGCGCTCGCCCTGGGCGATTGGAGTGACCTGCTTGAGGGCCTTCTTCACTTCGCCCCTGCGGCGCTCCCGGCGCTCACCGACACACTTCTCGGCTGGGAGGAGACGAGCGACGGCTACGCCGCAGGTTAGCGGGCTACCAAGGTACTGGGCGCTGGCTCGGCGGATGGAGCAACGCCGTGACGCATCACAAGGAGCGAGGCATGCTGCCCCGAGACGAGCAGTCCGCGGCGGGTGGACGAAGAGGCCAGGCAGGGCCCGTGAAAGTGTCCGGCACCGGCGGGGCGCAGGCGCAGACCGGGGCGGTGGCCAACAGCGGCATCGTCTACGGGGACGTACAGGTCGGTATACAGCCGGTACCGCGTTCCGGGTACGGCGAGCAGATCAGGCGGATCGTCCCGGAGGTGCTGGTCGGCCGCGAGGCGGAACTCAGGGAACTGGCCGCGTTCTGCACCGCCGACGCAGGCGATCCCTACATCTGGTGGCAGGCCGGAGCGTGGGCGGGGAAGACCGCGCTGATGTCCTGGTTCGCTCTGCACCCACCCCCTGGAGTGCGGGTTGTCCCGTTCTTCGTCACGGCCCGGTTTGCCGCACAAAACGACAGGGTCGCCTTCACCGACGTCGTCCTGGAACAGCTTGGCGAACTGCTCCGCGAGGGTCCGGCCCCGTTCCTGACCGCCTCGACCCGCGAAACGCACCTCCTGCGGCTGCTGAACGACGCGGCTCACCGATGTCAGCGGCGGGGTGAGCGTCTGGTGCTGCTGGTCGACGGTCTGGACGAGGACCGCGGCGTGACCACCGGACCGGACGCCTACAGTATCGCCGCACTTCTGCCCGCCCGACCGCCTGCCGGGCTGCGGGTGATAGTGGCCGGCAGACCCCATCCACCAATACCTGCGGACGTACCGGCACACCATCCCCTGCGCGACCCCGACATCGTTCGCCCCCTGGACCGCTCTGCCTTCGCGCAGGTGATCCGGACGGAGGCACAGCGCGAACTGAAGCACCTCTTGGCGAGTTCGGGGCCTGAGCGTGAACTGCTCAGTCTGCTCACCGCCTCGGGCGGCGGCCTCGGCACCGCGGAGCTGGCCGAGCTCACGGACCTGAACCCTTACGAGGTGGAGGAGATACTGCGCAGCAGGGCCGGGCGCACCTTCCGCCCGCGGGAGAGCCACTCCCGGCCGGGCGAACTCCCTGTGGTCTTCGTCCTGGGACACGAGGAACTTCGCGAACACGCGGTCCGGATGCTCGGGCCGAAGATACTGAGCGTCTACCGGGATCGGATCCACACGTGGGCAGACGCATATGCTGCCGCGCGATGGGCGCCGGGAACCCCGGAATACCTCCTGCGTGGCTACTTCTCGCTGTTGCTCTCCACCGGGGATGTGTCCCGGATGGCCGTCCTTGCCGCCGATTCCGCTCGCCATGATCGGATGCGGGACCTGACTGGCGGCGACTCGGCGGCTCTGACCGAGATCCGCTCGGTCCAGCACACCCTGTCCGAGGCGAATACACCGGATCTCACGGCTCTGTTCCGATTGGCCGTACGGCGCGACGCGCTGCACGAACGCAACGAATGCGTCCCGGCCAGTCTGCCGGCGGTGTGGGTTGAGCTGGGGCAGCCTCGGCGGGCCGAGGCACTGGCCCGGAGCCTGTCTCAACCGCGCCAGCGCGCCGAGGCGCTCATTGCAGCGGCGCAGGCGCTGGCCGGTACTGGCGCACAGGAAGATGCCGAGGCTGTGCTCGCGGAAGCGGCCGAGAACGCACGTGCTGAACGCGACCCGCAGGATCGCGTTCGGGGCCTTGTCGACGTGGGACGGGCCTGGTGGCCGGTCGGACACCAGGGAGCTGAAGCCGCACTGCGGGAGGCGGAGGCCCAGGCGGCCGCCCTGGTCGTCCCCTCCGAACAGTCGGAGGCGCTGGTGACCGTGGCCGAGGGATGGCAGGAGACCGGCAACCTGGACCGAGCGGGGACGGCAGTGTGGGCGGCCATCGAGCTGGCCCGCAACGAGCTGTCGTTTGCCGAGGAATGGCGACGAGTCGACGTCCTCGCCCGCGCGGAACGGGTGCTCCACGCGCTGAAGGACACAGAGCACGCCCATCAGGGGTGGCCACAGACCCAGACCCGGACGTTGGTCGGGGACGGAGAGCTTCTCTCTGAGTCAGCCTTTCCTCTCCACGTCGCCTGGGTCCTGCGGGACCGCCCGGAGCAACGCGGACGAGTCGGCGACCTGCTCGCCAAAGCCGAAGCCGTCGCACGGTCGGCGGCGGCAGAGGAAGAGAGTGAGCCGGACTCCACCCTGCTGCGGATAGGGATTGTCCTGTCTGCCGCCGGTTTCACCGAGCGGGCCGAGGACATCGCCCGCGACATCAGAGAGAAGGACCAGCTACTCGCCTTCGTCAGTAAGGATCTAGCAAGACTCGGCAAGACAGCGCAAGCTGAAGCATTGGCCCGTTCCATCGGCGACGCCTACCACCGGGTGGCTGCTCTCGGCTCGGTGGCAAAGGCGCTGACCGTCGAAGGGCGACACCCCGAAGCGTTTTCCCTGGCCGTTGAGATTGAGGCGCTGGCGCACGACACGGTCGATCCGCTGCGCGATGCCTGGCAGCTGATCGACCTGGCAGACGCCCTGGCAAAGGCCGGACGGCGAGACCGGGCCCTTTCATTGCTCGGTCAGGCCGAAGTCCTCATTGGGGCACAGATTGCTAATCCTCACGCGGAACGAGCAGGGCACCGACTGGGCGGAGCACTGGTCAGCGCAGGGGCGCCGGGCCGAGCCGAGGCCGTGGCCCGCGGGCTGACCGATCCGCTGTGGCGCGTCCGGATTCTCACGGCAGTAGGGCAATCGGCGGCCACCGGCACCGACCGGTCACGCGCTCTTCCGGTCCTGCAGGAGGCGGCGGAGATAGCCGCCGCGCTCACCGACCCAACCCACCGCGCATACGAGCTCAACGACATCGCCGTCGCGCTGGCAACCGCTGGCGCGGGGAAGCAGGCCGAGTCGCTGGCACTGTCGATTGAGTTTCCGGGAGAGTACGGCAATCCAGCGCTCGACCGGGTGGGCAGGGAACTAGGCACCCAAGGGCAGCACACGCGTGGAACGTCCATCCTCGTCCAGTGCGAGACGGAGGCCCGGGGACTGAAGGACATCGGTCGCCGCGTCTGGCGACTGACGCTCGTCGCTGAGGGTTTCGCGGCCTGCGGGCACCCGGAACGGGCTGCCCTGCTGCTCGTCGAGGCCGAAGCCGAAGGCCGAAGGCTCTCCGACCCGAGGGATCGCGTCGACTGCCTCATTGAGGTCGGCGAGGCCTTCATGGCCTGCGGGGACCGCACTCGGGCGCGCCTCCTTCTCACCGAGGCTGCGGAGTCGGGCCGTGCCCTACCAAGCCGTCACAGTCGCAGTAGGGCACTCTTCCTGGCCGGAATGGCCTCGGTTTCCGCCGGTGCGCATCGGGAGGCCGAGGAACTGGTACCCGAGATCGACGGCCCCGCCCTCCAAGGGCGGGTGCTCACCGCACTGGCACAGGCGGTGCCTCCACAGTGGGCGCGTCGGCTGGTCGCGCAATGCCTGAGCTCCTCCCCGTGGCGACACGCGTTGGACGGCCTCGCCGCGACCAGCCCGTCAGCACTGGCAGCGGTAGCGGATGAGACATACGGAAGAGCAGAAGGCGACGCCGCGACACCAGAGGCGGGAAGGAAGGCTGGTGAGTAGCCGATCCATTTCGGCCACCGGCAGCGTCGGGGCTGCGGCGCTCGTTTGCGCCACCCACTCGCTACACCGGGATGGCCGGACGCCTGCCGATCAGCGATTCTGAGATGACGTGGCGAGCGCATGAAACGCCGAACGGCGGCCCAGCTGAATCAGCCGGGCCGCCGTTCGCGGAGCGTGGATCAGAGCGGGCGGATGTTCTCCGCCTGCGGGCCCTTCTGGCCCTGGGTGACGTCGAACTCCACCTTCTGGTTCTCGTCAAGGCTGCGGAAGCCGCTCGCCGAGATCGCGGAGAAGTGGGCGAAGACGTCGGCGCCGCCGTCGTCCGGGCTGATGAAGCCGAAGCCCTTGTCGGCGTTGAACCACTTCACGGTACCTGTAGTCATGTCTGCTCCTCGCAGGCTGTTGGAGACCGCACTGTGCGGACCCTCACGCCGCCGCGTTGATCACCCGCGTCGAAACGACACGAAAAACGAAAAGCGCCTGGGTGGGTTTCGGATACCCATCAGGCGCTGGAAAACGTCTACGGAAATCAAAACTGCAACCCGGATACCGTAGCAGATGATCCGTCGTCCGTCCCTGCGGGGGAGTGGGGACCTGGTCACTGACTTGGTGCGCCTGCCTGCGGTCTTCGGCCTCGACGCCAAGGCACTGCCACCGATCACCCCCACTTCGGCCCGGGACAGTTCCGCGGACCTCGTCATGCTCGTGCCTTCCTGGGTCAGCGACGGGGAGTCACCTGTTCAACGCGCCGAACCGTCGACCCGTCGCCAGCGGATCTGCCGCACGAGGTACCAGACGCCGCTGACCAGGAACAGCGTGGCGGTGATTGCCAGCCAGCGGGCCAGGTACGGATGCTGGTCCTGACCGGTGGCCGCGAGATAGGTCTCCCGGCCCCGCCGCAGGATGCCGGGAAGGTAGACCAGGAACAGCAGCCCGGTGGCGAGTGCCGGTACCCGGATGTGGTTCAGCGGGGATGGTCGGGATGGCGTGTGCCCGGCTCGGCGAGGCAGCGGGTGGTGTGCAGCGGGCGACTGACCGTCCGTAGCGGCGTGGCCGGAGCGCCGGAGCGCACCGCGCAGCACCCGGTCGGCCGACGCGTAGATCGGAAAGAGGATGAGGTCGTGGGCGACGGCCGCGCCGACGAACCAGAGCAGCATCCGGCCGGCCGTGGCCTCTTCGGCGATTCGCAGTGCTACCCAGCCGGTGAGGGTGAAGCAGGCGATCATGGCGACGAGGTGCTGTGGGGACGATCCGTAGGCCGCCCGGAATCGGGGGAGAGGCTCAGCCATCGGCGCCGGTCCGGAAGGTGATGTCGGCGACCCATTTCGTGCAGTGCACGCCGGGCAGAGCCGGAACGATCACCCGGGCGGGAAAGCCGTGGTCGGCCGAGAGATCGGCGCCGTTGACCCGCAGAGCGAGCAGAGAGTCGGCGTCGAGCACCTGGTTGGCCTGGAGGATCGCCTGGTTGAACAACCCGGCCTTCTCCAGCGACCGCACCTGCGCCGACGCCGGATCGTCCACACCGACCAGGGCGGCGAGGTCGCGCAGTCGTACACCTGACCAGGTTTGTCGCGTCGACCACCCCTCCACGCAGGCGATCGGCAGGCGGGCGGTGTGCTGGCCCATGGCCAGCAGGCGGAGACGGTCGAGGGTGACGAGACGGCCGCCGCCCCGCACCGTCAACCGCCACCGTTGCCCGGTCTCGTCTGGCCCAATACCTGCCGCGGCGGCGGTGCGGTTGATCGGAAAGCCGTTCGGTCCGGTGCCGGGCTCACGTCCGCGCGGTAGCAGCAGTGCGGTGCGACGCCAGCGACCGTCGAGGCTCTGCCCGATCGTGAGGGCGCCGAGCAGCAGCGACAAACCACCGACCAGGGCTATCGCGCCGCGTCGGCTCATTGTCGGTGCGCCGGGTGCGGTGGCCACCAGGTCGTCCGGATCGGGTGGCTCGGGCCGGGTCGCGGTCAGCGGGGTACGCAGCTCGGCCCGACGTGGCTCGCGCTGCCCCGATCGGCGGGGGTCCCGCAGGGCCGGCCGGGATCGGAGTGCGCTGACCAGCCGGGGCAGCTTCAGCGTCACATGTGCCACGAACGCTGCGATGAAGACCCAGGCGCCGAAGTAGTGCGCGGTGTAGAAGTCGAAGCCGAACAGGTACGCGTACTGGATGTTGAGCAGACCGGTTGCGATCTCGAAGAGGATCCCGCCGACCAGCAGCAGCAGGGACAGCCGCTCCAGCACCTGGGCCAGCGAGCGGGCCGGTGGCCAGATGAAGAGCTTCGGGATCACCGACCAGAGCTTCGCCAGCACCACGGGGATCAGGATGATGCCGAGCGTCACGTGCAGCCCCTGGGTGACCCGGAACAGCCAGGACGGCCGAGTCGGCCAGTCGAACGGTGGCAGCCGTAACCAGCCCACCTCGCGGGGTAGGGCCTGATCGAACTGGGGGCCGTAGGCGGCGTAGTCGAGCAGCCCGGTGATGATCACCAGCGGCAGCCCGACGAGGAGCACGGCGCCGTAGACGGCGGTCAGCCATGGACCCCGCAGCGGGCTGCGCCAGCGGTCTCCGCGCAGACCGGGGATCGGTGGGGGATGCCGCTCAAGGGCCCTCCACCACCGCTGGGGGAAACCCGTCTGCCGGTCCGTCACACCCATATCCCGCGACGCTAGACGCCGTGGGCGCCGAAGTTGGCGCATACCGGGATACCGATCGCCTGGCAGGGGGGTGATTCGACCCCACCCCGGCCGAGTGCGGTCTACGGTCACCGGGATGCGCGTACTGCTCACCGGCGCGGCCGGCTTCATCGGATCGCAGATCGCCGACCTGCTCGTCGCCGAGGGCCACGACCTGGTGGCGCTCGACGCGTTGCTGCCTCAGGCACACGGCCGGGAAATCCCCGAGTGGTCCCGGCGGCACGCCCCGGTGGTCGGTGACGTCCGGGACGCCCCGCTGCTGGACCGGCTTCTTCCCGGAGTGGACGTGGTGTGTCACCAGGCGGCGATGGTGGGACACGGACTGGATCCGTCCGACGCCCCCGACTACGTCAGCCACAACGACTACGCCACCGTGGTGCTGCTCGCCGCGATGCACCGGGCCGGTGTGACCCGGCTGGTGCTGGCCAGCTCGATGGTCGTCTACGGCGAGGGTCGGTACGTCTGCGCGGCGCACGGCACCGTGCGGCCCGCCTCCCGTAGCGTCGCCGATCTGGCCGCCGGCCGGTACGAGCCAACCTGCCCGGACTGTGCGGGCACCCTCTCGCCAGCTCTGGTGCCCGAGGACGCGCCCCTTGAGCCGCGAAGCACGTACGCGGCCACCAAGCTTGCCCAGGAACACCTGGCCGCCGCGTGGGCGCGACAGACCGGCGGGAGCGTCTGGGCGCTGCGCTACCACAACGTCTACGGCCCTCGGATGCCCCGGGACACCCCGTACGCGGGGGTGGCCTCGATCTTTCGGTCCGCACTGGCGGAGGGTCTGCCGCCGAGGGTGTTGGAGGACGGCCGGCAGCGCCGCGACTTCGTCCACGTCACCGACGTCGCCAGGGCCAACCTGCTGGCGTTGACCGCCTCGCCACCGCGGGGCCTCGTGCCGGTCAACGTCTGCTCAGGCGAGCCGCACACGGTGGGTGAGCTGGCTGTTGCCCTCGCTGAGGCGATGGCCGGGCCGGTGCCGCAGATCGTCGGTGGTGGCCGGGCGGCCGACGTCCGACACGTGGTCGCCGATCCCCGGCGGGCGGCGAAGCTGCTCGGCTACACCGCCCGGGTCGGGTTCGCCGAGGGGGTGGCCGCCTTCGCCACCGATCCGCTACGGGAACCGGCCACCCTCACCGCCTGAGATCGTCGCACTGCCGCCGGCGGATCAGGACACCGTCCACAGCAGGTGACTGACCGCCAGAGCGGTGACCACCTGCCCAGCCAGCCACAACCGTTGGGCAGCCGGCGGCAGGTGGGCGGCGGCCACCAGCAGCCAGACCACGAACGGTAACCAGATCCGTTCCACCTCCGCCTTGCTCAGCCCGGACAGATCAGCCGCGACGACCGCCAGCACGGCGGCCAGCGGCAGCAGCACCGTCGGCCCGGCTCCCCGCAGGGCGTCAAGCCAGGCACTCATCCCGGCTCGGTCCGGCCCACGCCATCGCATCGCTACGCTGCGCGCCGGACCGGCCGACGCGAGCGCGGTCCTGCGCAGTGCGGGCCCGAGCGCCGGGCCCGCACAGAGCAGAAGCGCCGACATGTTCGCCCACACCCAGTAGCCGTACGGGCGATCCGCCGCCCAGCCCTGGTGATACCGCTCAACCACCAGGTGGTAGCCGTCCAGCCACCAGAAACCGGCCAACGTGAAGGTGGCAACCACCGCACCGGCGCCGGCCAGTGCGGCGAGCATCGCCGGCCACCGGTCTCGCGGTCGCAGTGCCACCACCGCCAGGGCGAGGACGCCGACCAGTACGAGGCCGTACGACAGGTAGAGGGCGAAGCCGAGCAACAGGCCCCCGACCGCGGCGGCGGCCAGTCCCCGCACCACCAGCAGGGCCAGCCCTGCCGCGACCACACCGGCGAAGATGCCGTCGGCCGAGACTCCCACCCAGATCGCGCCGGGCAGCAACACCAGGAACGGCAGCACCTGGCGGGCGGCTTCTTCCGCGCCGAGGGCCCGCAGCGTCACCGGCACCGACACGGTCACCGTCGTCCCGACCAGCACGCATGCCAGGGCGGCGACGGTGGGGCCGCCGAGGCCGATCCGGTCCAATCCGACGAAGAGCAGCAGCGCACCCGGTGGATGGCCGGCGGTGTGGGTGGACCACGCGTTCGGCTGAAAATCGAGGATCCGGGCACTGAAGCCGGCCAGCATGGTCGTGATGTCGGCGACTCGGGGCACCTCGTGCAAATATTCGGCCTGCGGGGTGAGTCGCCGGGTGAAACCGGCCGACCAGCCGTCCACCAGCGCCAACGACATCGTCCACGCGACCGCCGCGAGGTAGGCGGCGACCAGCAGCCGGCCCCACCCGGCGGTCCGGGCCCACCGGATGCCCCAGCCGAGCACCACGGCGGCGACCAACAGCGCGGCCGGGGTACCCCAACCCAGGTGCGGACGCCAGGTGGCGTAGAGCGGCGCGGCGTCGGCGTGCAGACCGACTCCGCGCGCGTTGAGCAGCACGCCCACCGCCACCGCGGCGGCGACCAACGCCACCTCGACGCCGAGCACCACGAGGTCGGCGTCGACACGCCGGGCGGGCACGTCCGGTCCCCGGCGCAGGGGCGCGAGCACTCTCATGACGACCGGACGGTACGGCCATCACCGGCCCGGTGGTGCGGGAACGGGCCGGACATCACCGTTCGATGAGGGAGCGACGCTGGCATGGACGCTGATGGTCTGATTTCGCCCATCCAGGGCGGCTTGGCGTCCTAGCGTTTCCGGTATGCCATCACCGATCGACGTGGTACTGCCGTGTCTCGACGAAGCCGCGGCGCTACCCGGCGTCCTGACCGCCCTGCCACCCGGCTACCGGGCGATCGTGGTGGACAACGGCTCCCGGGACGGCTCAGCGGAGGTCGCGGCCCGGCACGGCGCCCGGGTCGTCCACGAAGCGCGTCGGGGCTACGGCGCGGCCGTACACACCGGCCTTGAGGCGGCGCAGGGCGCACTGGTCTGTGTGCTCGACGCCGACGGCTCCTTCGATCCCACCGAACTCCCGGCACTGGTCGCGCCGGTGGCCAACGGGTCGGCCGATCTGGTGGTCGGTCGTCGTCGGCCCGTCGCCGCCGGTGTCTGGCCGTGGCATGCCCGGGCCGGCACCGCGCTGGTCGCGGCGCTGCTGCGGCACCGGGGCATACCGCTGCGCGACCTCAGCCCGATTCGGGTGGCCCGCCGCGAAGCGCTGCTCGGCCTCGGAGTCACCGACCGCGCCTTCGGATACCCGTTGGAACTACTCATCCGCGCCGCCGCCGCAGGCTGGCGGATCCGGGAACTCGACGTGCGGTACTCGCACCGCGCCGCCGGCACCCGGTCGAAGGTCTCCGGCTCGGTACGCGGCACGCTCCGCGCGACCCGGGACTTCGCCGGGGTCCTGCGCACTGTGGAGCGATCGCGGTGACAGTCCTGCTGGTGATGGCGAAGGCACCCGTGCCCGGGGCGGTGAAGACCCGTCTCTGCCCACCGGCCAGCCACCTGCAGGCGGCCCGGATCGCCGCCGCGGCACTGCTGGACAGTCTGGACACCGTACGCGCCACGCCCGGCGTCACACCCGTCCTCGCCCTGCACGGTCGGCTGGCCGACGCCGAAGAATCCGCCGAGCTGACCGCGGCGATTGCCGGCTGGCAGATCCTGCCGCAGCGCGGCACCGACCTCGGCGATCGTCTCGCCAACGCCCACGCCGACGTGGCGGACGCCTACCCGGGTCGACCTGTGCTCCAGATCGGCATGGACACGCCACAGCTGACGTCGGCGCAGCTCGATGCGGCCGCCCACCGCCTCACCCTGACTGACGCCGTACTCGGCCCTGCCATCGACGGCGGGTGGTGGGCCCTGGGCCTGCACAACCCCCGGCACGCTGCCGTGCTTCGCGCCGTGCCGATGTCCACCGCACTGACCGGACACCACACCATCGTGGCCTTACGCAATGCGGGTTTGCGGGTAGATCCCTTACCCCTGCTTCAAGACGTCGACGAGTGGGCCGACGCACTGGCGGTGGCCGCGTCGACTTCCAGCGATGCGCCGACATGGTCGACCGACGTGATTGCCGACGGTCGTCCTGGGCTTGCCGACGGTCGTCCTGGTCGGGCCGTGACGGTCTTGCCCGGGCGGTCCGGGGGCCAGAAAGCGGCCCACCCGGAGGCCCGCCCGGCGCGGCACGGTACCGGCAGCCGCTTCGCCCGCCAGGTCGCGGCGGTTCAGCGCAGCCTGACGCCCGGGATCCCACGGTGAGCCGCAGCATCCGGGCCAGACCGACCGAGGCATTCGGCAGCGCGTTGCGGCGCCGCACCGACGACCACTGGCTGGTGCACTGCGACAACGGTTGGCGCAGCCGCCTGCCGGTACGCCGGTGGCACGGCCCGGCCGAACCGGCGGTGGCCGCACTCGTCGCCCGATGCATCGGCCCGACGCTCGACCTTGGCTGCGGTCCAGGCCGGCTCACACTGGCACTCACCCGGGCAGGACTGACCGCCGTCGGAGTCGACATCTCCGCGCAAGCGGTTCGGTTGACCCGGGCCCGAGGCGCAATCGCCCTCCAGAGAGACGTCTTCGCCCCACTGCCCGCAGAAGGGCGTTGGGCGCACGCGCTACTGATCGACGGGAACATCGGCATCGGCGGTGACCCCGTCACCCTCCTCGGCCGGTGCCACGACCTGCTGCGCCCCGGCGGCACCGTGCTCGTCGAACTCGAAGCACCAGGCCCGGGACTGTGGCGCGGTCAGGCCCAACTGGCCCTTCAGGCCGCCGGCGGTGGTTCTCGCCTCGGGCCACCGTTCCGGTGGGCCCGGCTCGACACCATGGCGGTCACCGGGGTGGCCTCTACCGCCGGGCTCACGGTCCGCGAGGTGTTCCGCCGCGATCGCCGTTGGTTCGCCGAGCTGGCCGAGGACAACTCTGGCGCGGTCACCCCATGAGGTGAGGTCATTGCCGGCTTGCATCTGCTCGGCGGCGCTGATGACGCGTGCGCATCCGGACCACGGTGACCAACTGCGGTGGAGCCGGCGCGGAGGGACCTGTCGACAGTACGAGCGGGGTCCCGCCGGTCAGATCCGCATCGCGGACGATGAACTCCGCAACCATCACCGGCCTGCGGCCGGATCACCAGGGGCCCGAACTCAACGAACGCGAACACTCGCTGCGGGAAGCGGCTGCTCACGTACTCAGTTCGGGCGAGCTTGGCGTCCCGGTCAGGGTCGGTGGACTCCCACGTCTTTGTCCGCTGGAAGATGATCTTGTTCTGGTGCAGTGCAGGTTCTGCCACCGCTACTGCCGGTCGCCCCTCAGTCGAGGGCAATGGACGCAGGCCGTGCGCGCAATACAAGAATACCGACGCCCCAGTAAGTCACCGAGGGAGACCGTGGTGAGAGGGCGCACCAACCACGTGATCCAACGTCTGCCCGTTCGCTCGGCCTGATGCGTTGGGCGTTGCCTGAATGAAGGCTATTTCTGCGAGCCTTGAGCCGCGAGCGGGAGCCGCAGCGCTATCCCGCAGATGAGACTACGCGATCGTACCGCGATGGAATATGACGGTTGTATGACAGTTCTTTGTCAACCTCGTCAAATTCTGGAACTGCTCTGCGATTAGGCGCCGAAACGCTGGTGAGGCGCGCTCCAGCAGGACGATCGGTGCAGGTCGGGTGGAAGCCGGGCGGTCCGCGGGTGTTGGGCGATGGATCGCGCAACATCTGCCGAGGGCCAATCAGGTGCCGGTGCGTGAAAATTTTTGTGTGCATATCCACAACCCGCGGTGCCGACTGGATTTGTCGCGATGACGTCGGTAGGTTTCGCCGCCGGGCCTATGTGACCCGCTGAATGTGATCGATGTTGATATCGACGATGAGACGCGAAGAGGGCGCCCATGGCGCGATACGCCAACCGGTTTCCGTCTCGAAAGGGGGGTCGTGTCCGCGCTCACAGTGCAGTCGCTCTACAAGATATTCGGCAGTCGAGCTGACGAAGCGGTAAGACGTCTGGGGGACGGGAGGCCCCGCGGCGAGGCACTGGCCGGGCTGTCGGCCACGGCCGCCGTGATCGACGCGAATTTCGAGGTACGCCCAGGCGAGATCTTCGTCGTCATGGGCCTCTCCGGTTCCGGAAAGTCGACCCTGATCCGGATGCTCAACGGCCTGCTGCAGCCCACCAGGGGCAGCGTGCGGGTCGATGGGGTCGAACTGACCACGCTCAAGCCGGCGGCGCTGCGCAAGCTGCGCCGCGAGAAGATCAGCATGGTGTTCCAGCACTTCGCGCTCATGCCGCACCGGACGGTGCTGGAGAACGCCGGGTACGCGCTGGAGGTCGCCGGGCTGCCCAAGGCCGAGCGACGTGAGCGGGCCATGGACGCGCTGCGCATGGTGGGCCTGACGGAGTGGGCGGACAACCTGCCGCACGACCTTTCCGGCGGCATGCGGCAGCGGGTCGGGCTGGCCCGCGCGCTCGCTGCCGGCACCGAGATCCTGCTGATGGACGAGGCATTCTCGGCACTGGACCCGCTCATCCGCCGGGAAATTCAGGACCAACTTCTGGACCTTCAGGCCGAACTGGGCAAGACGATCATCTTCATCACCCACGACCTCAACGAGGCCATGCGGCTCGGCGATCGGATCGCCGTGATGCGGGACGGGCGGATCGTCCAGATCGGCACCGCCGAGGAGATCCTCACCGACCCGGCCAACGACTACGTGGCGCAGTTCGTCGCCGACGTCGATCGGACCCGGATCCTCACCGCCGCGTCGGTCATGGAGAAGCCGCAGCAGGTGCTGGACGTCAACGCCGGTCCCCGGGTCGCCGCGAAGGCGCTGCGGGAAAGCCAAACCTCGGTGGTCTACGTGACCGGTCCGATGAAGCGGTTCCTCGGCACGGTCACCGAGGACGAGGTGTTGCGGGCGCTCCGCGAGGGCCGCCCCCACCTCGACGGTTACGTATCGACCCAGCGGGTCCGCACGGTCACCGCGGACACCTCGGTGGCCGACCTCTTCGGCGACTGCGCGGAGAGTCAACACCCGGTGGCCGTTCTCGACGAGCGCGACCGGCTGATCGGGGTGATCCCCCGGATCACCCTGCTCAGTGCGCTGGCCGCCGCGACCTCGAGCGAGCCGACGCAGGACCAGGACCAGGCGGAACTGGTCGCAACGGAGGGAGAGCCGACATGAGTCTGACGCAGTCGCCGCTCGACAGTTGGCTGCCCCGGGTGCCGTTGGGCACCTGGACCGAGTCCGCCGTCGACTGGGCAACCGGCGCCCTCGGCCCGTTCTTCGACGGTGTCGCCACCGTCGTCGAGGCGCTGGTGCGACCGCTCAACGACCTGCTCACCGGCGTACCGGCGGTGGTGGTCGTACTGGTGCTCGCCGGGCTCGGCTGGTGGCTGCGCGGTTGGAAGTTCGCCCTCGGCACCGCGATCGGCCTCGGCCTGGTGGCCGGAATGCCGTACTGGGAGGAGACCATGAGCACGCTCGCGCAGGTGCTCGTCGCCAGCACCCTGGCGTTGCTGATGGCCATCCCGCTGGGCGTGCTGGTCGCTGAGAACAAGCGGGCCTCAGCGGTGGCCCGGCCGGTGCTGGACCTGATGCAGACCATGCCCGCGTTCGTCTACCTCATTCCGGCGATCTTCTTCTTCGGCATCGGCACCGTGCCGGGCGTGCTGGCCACCCTGGTCTTCAGCATGCCGCCCGGCGTACGCCTGACCGAGCTCGGTCTGCGTCAGGTCGACAAGGAAATCGTCCAGGCCGCCGAGTCCTTCGGCGCGCCACCGTGGATGGTGCTGCTGCGGACGAAGCTGCCGCTGGCACTGCCCACGATCATGACCGGCGTCAACCAGGTCATCATGCTGGCCCTGTCCATGGTGGTGATCGCCGGCATGGTGGGCGCTGGTGGCCTCGGCGACGTGATCATGTTCGCGTTGTCGCAGGTCGAGGTGGGCAGCGGCTTCGAGGGTGGGATCGCCGTCGTGATCCTCGCCGTGGTACTCGACCGCCTCACCGACTCGGCGGGCGACCGTCTCCCGTCCGCCCGGGCGCAACGCCTCGCGCGGCAGGCCGCCTGACCCCTCGCTCTCCGCCGGCAATCCCTCTCCCGCGTACGCGGGAGCCCGCCGGCATACCCGAAAGAGGAAGGACAACCCTTTTGTTCACGACACTGAAGCGTGCCCTCGCGCTCACGGTGACCGCCGCCCTGGCCCTCGGCGCCGCTGCCGCCTGCGGCGACCAGGACGACGCGTCCGACAACGGCAAGAAGATCACCATCGGTTACATGGCCTGGGACGAGGCGATCGCCGCGTCCCACCTGTGGCAGGACATCCTGCAGGACAAGGGCTACGAGGTCGAACTCAAGAACCTGGAGGCCGGTCTCGTCTACGGCGGTCTCGCCAACGGCGACATCGACCTGTTCCTGGACAGCTGGCTACCCCAGACGCACGCCTCCTATCTGGAGAAGTACGGCGACAAGCTGGAAAAGCTCGGCGTCTGGTACGACGACGCCAGCCTGAGCATCGCGGTGCCGGCCTACGTCGAGGGTGTCGACTCGCTGGCCGACCTGGCCGACAAGGCCGGCAGCTTCGACGGGCAGCTGATCGGCATCGAGCCGGGCGCAGGTCTGACCAAGGCCACCCAGGAGAAGGTCATCCCCGAGTACGGCCTGGACGGCAAGCTGAAGCTGAAGACCTCATCCACGCCGGCGATGCTGGCGGCCTTGGACGGCGCGATCGCCGACAAGAAGCCGATCGTGGTGACCCTCTGGCATCCGCACTGGGCCTACGCCAAGTACGAGTTGAAGGACCTCGCCGATCCGAAGGGCACCCTCGGCCAGGCCGAGCAGATCAACACTCTCGCCCGCACCGGCTTCGGCGGCGACTTCCCCGAGGTCACCGCGATGCTGAAGAAGTTCAAGATGGACGGTGAGCAGCTCGCGTCCCTGGAAGACCTGATGTTCAACACCCACAAGGGCGACGAGGAGAAGGCCGTCGAGGAGTGGCTGAAGGCCAATCCCGACTACCTGAACACGCTTTCCTGACCCACCTGAGACGAGGAGGCCCCGCCGGATCGGTGGGGCCTCCTCGTCCTCTCCGCCCGACGGGTCAGTGACGGACGGGCATTCAGCCGTCACGAAAGTGGGCAGCAACCGTCATCGGTTCGTCGTCTAGTCCCGGCCGTGGTTTGGGTAGCGCATAAGGATCAGACGCTACGGAAGGAGCAGCTCGTGCCACGCGACACGACGGCGATTCTGGTCAAGCTCGGTGACTCCGGGCAGACGATCGCGGATGCCGAGCAGGACGTGCGCGGTCGGCGCGTCCTCGACGCCGACGGTGACGACCTGGGCAAGGTCGACGACCTGCTGATCGATCGCGAGGAGCACAAGGTGCGGTTCCTGCGTGTCGAGCACGGGGGAATTCTCGGCATCGGCGCCACTGCCACCTTCCTCCCCGTCGAGGCGGTCAGCGAGGTCACCGACGACACAGTGCGGGTCGATCTCACCCGGGAGAAGGTCGAGCAGGCCCCGACGTACGACCCGGAGGTTGTCGAGGAGACCGGCTACTACGAGGACGTGTACTGGTACTACGGCTACGCGCCGTTCTTCAGCCCGCGTGGGGTGGCTGCGCCGTACCCGGTGCCCCCGACCCGACGCTGAGTTGCGGCCACCCCCGAGCGGCCGGTATTTCAGCGGCCGAACACGTCCCGCCGAAACCGAGGCATCTGTGAGGGAACATCATGACCTACGTCCCCTGGTTCCTGCCCGACGACCTTCCACCGCTGGTCCAGTTCCAGCCAGCCTCCGAGGATGCCCGGTTGGCCTGCCGGCTGCTGGACAGCATGCAGCGGGATCCCCGGTTGCGTCACGAACGCATCTGCATCGAGGTGCAGAACCGCGTGGTCATCCTGGACGGCGTGGTTACGTGCGCCGACGTGCGCACGGAGGCCCACGCCCGCGCCTGGAGCGTTCCGGGAGTGCACGACGTCAACAACCGGCTGCGGCCGTTGGAGCGGTGAAGAGCCGGTCGGATGGATACCGCTGCCGGCGGGTTTCCGCGGCCCGGCACATGCCGGCGGCCGCTAATGAGGGTGGGCCGGTCTGATGACGGAAAGTCGGACCGGCTGCCCTCAGCCTTCCGGCTGCGGAGCGCCCTGAGGTCGGGCAGCGGCGGCAAGCCCTGAAGCGCCAGGAACTACCGAGTGATCTGTTCCCAATGGCGCCACCACTGTTCTTCCGTGGGCTCGCCGGCCGCGACCACCAACGAGTTGATCAGCTCGGCGGTCGTCCGGGGCTCCGTGCCGACAGTTCGCACCAGGCGCCGGATCTCCTGGGTTCGGTGCCGCATGACGTCGCCCACCAGCGCCTTGCCGGCCTCGGTGAGAGTCAGCAGGGCCACCCGCCGGTCCGACGACTGCTGCTGCCGGGCCACCAGGTCCCGGCGTACCAGGCGGTCACAGGTCCTCGTCGCCGTGGACGGGTGCACGTGCAGCGCGGCGGCCAGGTCCACCGTGCGTAGCGGACCACGGGAGGCGAGGATGACCAGTGTTCGGTACTGCGAGAGAGTGACCTCGACATCCAGAATCGCCAGGGTTCGAGCGGTGATCCCCACCAGGGCGCGGCTGAGGGCCGCGAGT
Organism: Micromonospora sp. NPDC053740; assembly: GCF_040677775.1. Classification (NCBI taxonomy): domain Bacteria; kingdom Bacillati; phylum Actinomycetota; class Actinomycetes; order Micromonosporales; family Micromonosporaceae; genus Micromonospora; species Micromonospora sp. NPDC053740. Next base: position 912,292 of record NZ_JBFASO010000001.1, on the reverse strand, counting down.
CCGGCGAGGGCGACATACTCGTCTGTGGCGCGCCGAGACGAGAATCGCTCGGTACATCTCCGCCGACGAGGAGACCGTCAACGGCCCTTGGTCGGAACGGCCACGGTTCCCAACGGCTGCGGTGGGTGAATGGTGATGCTCTGCGTCACCGACGCCACCCTGATGCCGTTCTCCGCGAAGCGGTCCAGCACTCGTCGGGTGACCTGGTCCTTGACCTGTCGGGCGGCGCGTACCGGCACCACGAACCGCGCCGACAACCCGGGTGGGCCGTCACCAGCTTCTGAAAGCCTTCCGCCCAGACGTCAGCGCCGCAGGACTCTTCCTCCTACGCCGGTACCACCTGGGGATCGTCGGCGGCGTCGTGGGTGGCCATGCTCTCCTGCCGCTGGGGTTCCTCTCTGAGGATGGCGCAGTGCAGCCAGGCGTCCGGGATGGCGAAACCGTCCACGAGCGTGCGCAGGTGCGGGCGTAGCTCCTTGAGTAGACCGTTGACCACGGCCGTGATGGCCTTGGCGCGGGCCGGTGTGAGCCGGCCGTGCTCCAGGAACCACCCCTTGTTGGCCTCGATGACGCTGAGCGCGTACAGGTCACAGAGCCGCGAGAGCAGCGCCCGGACCGCCGGGTCGGGGGTGTCTTCGATGCCGGCGACGAACGCCTCCAGGGTGACCCGGTCGATGTGCGCGGCGGCGACGGTCAGGACGTGGTCCTGGACGTCGTTGAAGATGTCGAAGGGCCGGTCCTTCTTCGTGGCCGCGCCGTTGCGCAGGCGGCGGACCGCCCCGTCGAGAAGGTGCCTCTCGCGGTCCTCGAAAACCTTGAGCTGCCAACCGCGGTCGGTGACGGCGACCTCCTCGTCACGACCCGGCACGGCGCTGATCAGCCGCTCGATGAGCGACCGCGCCGCGGTGCGTTCGAGCACCATCTCGCGGACCTGCTCGGCGACGAAGGAAGCCCGGCCCCAGCCGTCCAGCGAGCCGAAAGCGTCCCGGTGGCCGGTGAGCAGCCCCTTGGCCACCAGTTGGAGCAGCACCGTGTTGTCGCCCTCGAAGGTGGTGAAGACGTCGGTATCGGCCTTGAGGCTGGGTAGGCGGTTCTCGGCCAGGTAACCGGCGCCGCCGCACGCCTCGCGGCACATCTGGATGGTGCGGGTCGCGTGCCAGGTCTGCGCGGCCTTGAGGCCGGCAGCCCGGGATTCCAGCTCCCGTTGCCGATGCTCGTCGACCGGCCCGTCGCCGCCCTGCACCTCGCTGAGCGCGGCGACCAGCTCGGTCTGGGCGAAGTGCAGCGCGTACGTGGTGGCCAGGGCTGGCAGCAGCTTGCGTTGGTGGGCCAGATAGTCGTTGAGCAGCACCTCCCGTTCCGCGTCGGGGGTGCCGAACTGACGGCGGATGTCGCCGTAGCGCACCGCGATGGTCAGCGCCGACTTCGTGGCCGCCGACGCCGCGCCACCCACGCTCACCCGGCCGCGGACCAGGGTGCCGAGCATGGTGAAGAAGCGCCGGGAGTCGTTCTCGATCGGGCTGGAGTACGTCCCGTCCTGAGCGACCTGACCGTAGCGGTCCAGAAGCATGTCCCTCGGCACCTGTACGTGCTCGAAGGTGAGCCGCCCGTTGTCAACGCCGAGCAGGCCGGCCTTGGCCCCGGCGTCGCCGATGCTCACGCCGGGCAGCGGGTTGCCCCGCTCGTCGCGGATCGGCACCAACCACGCGTGTACGCCGTGCCGCTGACCGTTCGTGATCAGCTGCGCGAAGACCACCGCCATCCGCCCGTCCCGGGCGGCGTTGCCGATGTAGTCCTTGCGGGCCGCCTCGTGCGGGGTGTGCAGGTCGAAAGTCTGCGTCCGCGGGTCGTACGTGCAGGTGGTGCGCAGCTGCTGCACGTCGGAGCCGTGCCCGGTCTCGGTCATCGCGAAGCAGCCGAAGACAGTGCCGGAGACAATGTCCCGCAGATAGGCGTCGTGGTGCCGCCGGGTGCCGAGGGCTTGGACAGCACCGCCGAACAGGCCCCACTGCACGCCCGCCTTGACCATCAGCGACAGGTCGACCTGCGCCAGCATCTCACTGGCGATGATCGAGCCGCCGACGTCGGAGCTGCCGCCGTACTCGGTGGGGAAGGCAGAGGCCATGCCCAGTTCGGCGGGGAGTTCGCCGAGCAGTCGGGTGATCCGCTCCCGTGCCTGGTCACCGGTCTCGCCGTACACCGGGAGGAAACGCGCGTCGAGGTGCTCCCGGTGCGCGTTGCGGACTGCGGCCCACGGTCCGTCGAGCACGTCCCGCAGGCGGGCGAGGTCGATCTGATCGGGCACGGTCCCTCCTCAGTTAGCGGACATATGCATACAGGTCGTACTCGATCAAGGATAGCCGCGCCAGTGAGCACTGACGGAGACCGTGCCGCCTTCGCCGCGCCACCACGGCGATTCTGGTCAAGCTCGGTGGCTCCCGGGCAGCCGATCGCGGCTGCTGCGACGGCTACCCCGCTCAGGCATAGAGGTCACGCCGACGGTAGCCGATCGTGCCGGCGACCACTCCTGCTGCGGCGATGCCGACCATCCCCAACGCTGACGGCCATGCCGGTGCGGTGGCCGGGACCGCGGCCAGGTGCGCGAACGGGGACAGCGCCCGGATCCAGGGGGGCGCGTCGATGCTGTCGGCGAGGACCTGCCACAGGAACCCGCCAGCGGCCGGGAGGGCGCCGATCGCCGCGACAGCGCGCGGTGTCCATCCGAGCGCCAGGACGGCAGCTCCCAGACAGAGCAGCACGACCGGCACGACGTTCCAGGCGCCGACGAGCGCGTCACCGGCCCCAAGGCCGGCATCGACAGTGGCCGTGCCGGCCCACATGGCGACGCCCGCCACAGTGATCAGGACCAGCGCGGCGCAACCAGCGACGGCCGCTTCGGCGGCCATCTGCCGTGCCCGGGTCACCGGTGCGGCCAGCAGCAGGGTGAGACGCCGGGCGTTCTCGTCTGCGGCGGTGGCGGCGAGCCGCACGGCGACGAACACCCCGGCCGGGACGGCCAGCAGCGCGTACAGGGTGGCCGCGTAGCCCTCGACCGTGCCGAGTGCCGGGAAGCCGGCCTGGGCCGCCATGGCCGCGAAATCGGGGTTGCCGGTAAGGAATTCGGTCATGGACCGGGCGATCAGGCCCAGGAGCAGGAAGTACGCGCAGGTCCCGGCTGACCATGCGGCCAGCGGTCGCATGGTGCGCCGTACTGCGAAGGCGGGCACCGAACCGAGCAACGCGGTACGCGCCGGCCGACTGCCGCGCGTCGCAAGAATCGCCGCGCCGACGTCACGCCGCGCCGCAAGCCGACCGGCGAACGCCAGCAGCAGCACCGCAGCGAACGCCAGCACCAACACCGGCAACCCTCGATTGCTGTCGAACGGGCGGGTCAACGCCAAGAGGCCGAACGGGGACAGCCACCGAAGCCAGGCCAGCGCGGGCACACCGTCGCCGACCATCCGCGTGAGGAGCCCCACGACCAGGACGGCGGCTGCGGCACCGTTGGCCGCCGAACGGCTGACGAACAGCTGCGCGCTGACGCCCCCGACGGCGACGAAGGAGAGCCCGACGGCGGCGAGGCCGGTGCCGTGCAACAACGAACCCGCGGTGTCCACGCCCGCAGCGATCATCGCCGCTGCGGTCGCCGCTCCAACGAGGACCGGAACGACGGCCAGCACACCGAGGTGCTGGCGGACCGCCTCGGCGAGGGTGATGCGGCCGGACAGCAACAGACTCCACCGGCCGGCGTCCTCCTCCCCGCGGGTGATCCGGGTGGCGGCCAGCATCGCCCACACTCCGAGCAGGACCGCCAGGACGGTGCCTGTACGCCACACCGTGAACCCGCCCGCATTGTCGAGCGCGACCGGTTCGCCGAACAGGGTGCGGATCGCCGGGTTGCGGGCCAGCGCCGCCACCGCCGCCGGATCCAGTGCCTCGCTGCGGTAGCCGACAACCACCAGGGCGGACATGCCCGCGCACACAGCGGTCACGACCAGGGCACCACGGCGCACCTGGCGCACCGCGAGCCCTCTCAGCACACGCTCCGGGCGGGCTGCTGCCGCCATGGTCGCGATCATCGGGCGTTCTGCCCGTAGTAGGCGAGGAAGATCTCCTCCAGGCTCTGCTCCCGGACGACGATCGTCGCCACATCGGCGTCGGCCAGGGCGCGCAGCGCCGCGGCGGGGGAGCCGTTCAAGGTGAACCGCACTGTTTCGGCGCCGTCTGTGTGCAGGCCGTGGACGCCGTGGACGCCGGTGAGGTTCGGTGGCGTGCCGGTGAATGTCGCGGCCACTTCGGTGTGGTGCAGTCGACGTAGCTGTGCGACGGACGCCACCTCCACCAGTTCACCGGCGCGCAGGATACCGACGCGGTCACAGACCGCCTCGACCTCGGCGAGCTGGTGGGAGCTGAGGAACACCGTCTGCCCGTTGTCACGGGCGACCCCGACCGCCTGCCGGAACTGCAGTTCCATGAGCGGGTCCAAGCCACTGGTCGGCTCGTCGAGCACCAGCAGAGGCGCCCGGGTGGCGAACGCCGCGATCAGGGCGATCTTCTGCCGGTTGCCCGTCGAGTAGGTGCCGGCCGGTTTGGACACGTCCAGCGCGAATCGTTGAATGAGCTCGTCGCGGTAGGCGGTGTCCGTGCCGGGGCCGATGCGGGCGAGCAGGTCCAGCACCTCGGCGCCGGTCATCCGTGGCCACAGCGCCACATCCGCCGGCACGTAGGCGAGCCTGCGGTGGGCCGCGGCGACATCGGCGGCATCGGTGTCGAAGACCCAGGCCCGTCCGGAGGTGGGTCGGGCAAGGCCGAGCAGCAGCCGGATCGTCGTTGACTTTCCGGCACCGTTGGGGCCGAGAAACCCGAACACCTCACCCGCCGCGACGTCGAGGGTGAGGTCATCGAGGGCGAGCAGCCGTCCGTACCGCTTGGACAGATGTTCGGTGCGCAGGGCAGAAACGCCCATCGGAGCCTCCAGAGCCGCAGCAGGACATGACCTGCCGACCAGACTTCCCGGCGCACCTGACGTGAGAATACTCCCGGCGGTCGCGGCGCGGAGGCCCCCCGGGCTGGTGATCGGACTACTGGCTTCCGATGTTCGGCAACAGCCTCTGTGTCATGTCGGCCGGATGCTGACCTGGATGCCGGGTAGCAAGGCCGGCGACGATGTGGGCATGACAAGCGACATCGCCCTGCTCACCGAGGACCTGACCAAGTTCTATGGTCAGCGACGCGGTATCGAGGGGCTCAACCTGGAGGTTCGCGCCGGGGAGGTGGTGGGGTTCCTGGGACCGAACGGAGCCGGGAAGACCACCACGATCCGGCTGCTGTTGGACTTCCTGCGCCCCACTCGTGGACACGCGACTGTGCTCGGGCTCGACCCGCGCAGGGACAGGACCGCACTGCACCGTCAGGTCGGCTACCTGCCCGGCGAGCTCGTGTTTCCCGGCCGGGACAAGGCGGAAGACCTGCTGCGCTTCTTCGCCGCGGCGCGCGGCGGCGTGGCCTGGTCGCAGGTGACCGAGTTCGCGGAGCGGCTCGACCTGGACCTCTCGCGCTCGGTACGGACGATGAGTAAGGGCAACAAGCAGAAGGTCGGGTTGGTGCAGGCGTTCATGCACCGGCCGGCGGTACTGGTCCTGGATGAGCCGACCAGTGGCCTGGATCCACTCATGCAGCAGGAGTTCCTGGCCATGGTCCGCGACGCCAGTGGTGCTGGGCAGACCGTCTTCATGTCCTCTCATGTCCTGGCCGAGGTGCAGCAGGCGGCCGACCGGGTCGCCATCGTCCGCGACGGCGAGTTGGCCGCGGTCGAGCGGGTTGAGTCACTGGGGAAGCGGGCGGTCCGCGCCGTCGAGATTCATTTCGACGATCCGGTGGACCCGGCAGAGTTCAGTGTCCTGCCCGGCGTGAGTGACGTGGTGGTGTCCGGCCCGGTGCTGAAATGCACTGTCGATGGCCGCATCGATCCGCTGATCAAGGCAGCGGCGCGTCATCAGGTGGTCGACATGTTGTCGGCCGAGCCTGACCTGGAAGAGACGTTCCTGTCGTTCTACTACCACGGGGAAGGAGCCGGCGATGCTTCCCGCGCTGGTGCGTAAGACCTGGCGTGACGACCGCCTGGCATTGATCGGGTGGGCCGGTGGCGTCGCCGCTTTCACCGCCATCTACACCTCGTTCTACAGCCAGTTCCAGGGCGCCGCGGAGCTGAAGCAGGACGCGCTGCCCCAGGGCATGCTGGACTTCCTCGGCATCGCCGACATGCTGTCGCCCGCCGGCTATCTGCAGGCGACCATCTTCAGCCTGGTCGGCCCACTGCTGGTCCTGATGTGCGCCATCACGCTGACTGCCCGCACGATCGCTCGGCCGGAGGAGGACGGCGGCATGGAGCTGATGCTGGCCAATCCGGTCTCGCGAGCCGCTTTCGCCTGGCAACGGGTGGCCGCCGCCGGCAGCGCGCTCACCGGGATCGCCGCCATCCCGGGGATCCTGCTGATGATCATTGTTCCCTGGATCGGCATGGACATCCCCCTGTCCAACGTCGCCGCCGCGTCCGCCGGCCTGGTCGCCCTGGTGTGGAGCTTCGCTGGCATCGCCTTCCTCGTTGGCGCCGCCACCGGAAAACGGGCTGTCGTCCTCGCGATCACCGGTGGCCTTGCCCTGGCCGCCTACATGGCCAACGCCATCGGCGGCATGCTCGACGGGTGGCACTGGGTGCGCTGGCTGTCACCGTTCCACTACTTCATCGGCACGGACCCGCTGCACACCGGCTGGCATCCGGTCGAGCTTCTCGCCCTCGTGCTCCTCGGGGCCGCAACCACGACCGCCGGAGTCATCGTGTTCGACCGTCGCGACATCGGTGTGTAAACCTGAGGCTGGTGGCCTCCGCTTACCGGCGGCCACCAGCACGCCGACAAGGAACAGCCCATGAGCGACGACAATTGGCTGGCGGCCAACTGCCAGGATCTGCTGTACGTCCCGGCCAGTGCCCGGCGTCAGGCAGCGGTCAACCTGGGTGCCCGCGCAGCGGATGAGGGGCTGACGCTGCCCGATCTTCTTACCGGTCTGCTGGATGCCACCACTGCCCACTGGAACGCCACACCGGTCGCATCGACCGACACCGCCGCCGCCGTGCATTCCCGCGCCGAGACACTGCTCGACACCGCCCGTGTCCTGCTCACCGATGCCGTGGACGGGTACACCCGGCAGAACCGCGCCGAGCTGGATCGCCACGACAACGAACGTGCCGCATTCGTCAACGACCTGCTCACCGGCCGTGCCGACCCAGGAGGTCTGGCCGAGCGCGCACACCGGTACGGCATCCGCCTGTCGGCCACCCACACCGTCCTCATCGCCCGTGCGGCCGGCCTGACTCCCGGCATCACGCACCGCATCGATGCCGCACTGGCCTCCAGGTTCGGCGAAGGCAACACCCTCACCACCCTCCGCGACGGCGACGTGGTCTGCATCAGCGCCGGCGGCCTACGCGGCATCGCGGCCGAACTCGCCCACCTGCTCCTCACCGAACTCGGCGCGGGCAACTGGCAGATCGCCGTCGGCCGTACCCAAGCCGGGGTGCAGGGCCTGGCCACGTCGCTCGACGAGGCCCGCCACACACTCGACTACGCCGTCAGGCTCGGCTTCACCACGCCCGTCCTCAATGCCGCCGATCTGCTGGTGTTCCCCGTGCTGCTGCGTGACCGAGACGCCATCACCGACCTGGTCACCACGGTCCTCGGGCCACTGACCACGGCGCGCGGCGGTGCCGAGCCGTACCTGGAGACCCTGACCGTGCTCTTCGACAACCAGGGCAACCACACCGCAACCGCCCGGCAGATGCACCTGTCCGTCCGCGCGATCACCTACCGACTCGACCGCATCCGAGACCTGACCGGCTACCACCCCGGCGAGCCGACCCAACGGTTCACGCTGCAGACAGCCGTACTCGGCGCTCGACTGCTCGGCTGGCCGCCGTAGCCCAGGAGTGCCAGATCAGGACGGCGTCGTCCTGGTCGGCTGCTCCTCATAGACGTCGGGCACCCCGTCGGCGTCGCTGTCACGCTCCTCCAGCGCGCAGACCCCCTGGTAATGCCGATTACGAGCGCGGAGAACGACGGTTGCCAGCACCGCCGACAGCAGCGACCCCAGCAGAACGCCGATCTTGGAATGGTCGTCGCGTTCGCTGCCGGCGCCGAACGCCAATTCACCGATCAGTAGCGACACGGTGAAACCGACCCCGGCCAGCAGCGCCAACCCCACCATGTCCCACCAGGCCAGCCCTTCCGCGAGCCGGGCCCGGGTGAACCGCTGCACGAGCCAGGTCGCACCGAGAACGCCCGCCGCCTTACCCACCACCAATCCCATGATCACGCCCAGGGCGACCGAGTCGGTCAGGGTTGCGCCGAGGCCACCCGCCCCGGCAACCGAGACTCCGGCGGCGAAGAACGCGAACACCGGCACCGCGACCCCGGCGGACAGGGGCCGGATTCGGTGTTCGAAGTGCTCCGCCAGGCCAGGCCCAGGTCCCGGCTTGCGGCGTAGCACCGGCACGGTGAAGGCCAGCGCGACCCCGGCGACGGTGGCATGCACCCCGGAAGCGTGCACCAGTGCCCACGCCGTGGCGGCCAGCGGCAGCAGCAGCCACCAGGACCGCACCCGGCGCTGCACCAGCAGACCGAACAGCGCCATCGGGGCCAGCGCGAGCAGCAGCAGCCCGAAGTGCAGGGTACTGGTGTAGAAGACCGCGATGATCACAATGGCCAGCAGGCCATCGGCGGCCCACTGCGCCAACGAGAGGTCCAGATGCAGCGCCGCAGGGCCCACTGTGACGTCGGCGAGCGACCGGTACGCGGCGGACCAGGGCGAATTCGCCCAGGCGAGGGCAAGCACGGCGGCGATCAGCAGCAGCACCCCACCGACCGTTTCGGTCCGGAGAATGTCCCCGATCCGGCGTACCTCAGGCCAACTCCTGCGGCTGAGCAGGAGCGGCGTGCGGTTCGCCGGTGGGCGGCTCATCGTGGTCCTCCGTGGGGTCGGTGACGAAGTCGCCGACCAGTCTTCCCAGCACACCGGCTACTACGTTAGCCAAGCGACGACCATCAGCCTGTCACCGCCCCTGAAAGCGTCACCGGTGATCGTCGGTCACCGGTGACCACGCCGTGGGCCGCTGAGCCGCAGTGTGTTGCAGAGGTCGAAGACGCCCGGCACGTCGTAGGCGAGGTCCGCTGCGACCTGCCGCGCGTTCGCGTCACTCACCACGCCAGCGAGGATGACGACCCGGTTCTGCACGGAGACGGTGATCTGCTGACGCCGCGTGGTCCAGTCGATGCTCAATCGCTGCGCAACCAGCGCCTCAAGTCTCAGGTCCTCGTGGTCCGGTGCGGCCTGGTGCGAGGTGTCGGCGGACCAGTTCTCATCGGGCAACGGCCATGGCATGTGCATGGTCAGCTCCTTGATTGTGACGAGGTCGGGAGGGATGGCGGACGGCGAGCCGGTGGCGTCCTCACGCCGGTCAGGAACGCGACCGGGTGGGACTCAAGAAATGTCACTCCTGCTCCTCGTCCACCTTGAGCGGAATCCGGCCTGACCGTGCTTGTGGTTCACCTCTGGTGCTGGCGCTGCGTCGTCTCCGGTTCAGGGGGAGTCGGATGGGTCGGGCCTGGCGGTGGCCACGACGAGCACGACGCCAATGCCGGCGAGACCGACCTGGATGACCAGGGTCAGGAGGTTGAGGGTGCTGGTATCGACGCCCGCGAGACGGGCGACGATGCTGCCCGCCAGCGCGGCGACCACCGCGACGGAGACGGTCAGCCAGATCGGAGCCTCCTGGCGGCCTGGAATGACGAGCCTGCCGAGCAGGCCGATAGCGACGCCGACGAGGAGCGCGATGACGAGACCAGCGATACTCATGGGCTGCCTCGGATCTCCTTCGAGTACGGGTGCTACCACAAGGTGGGGATCGGTTCCCGAAAGCCGCCGCGGCACCAGCGGCCGCGTTCGAACGCCCCCTGGCTCCTAACGATCCGATCCCATGGGTGTCAGATGTCGCTGCCGGCGACGAAGATGCCCTCGCTTCGGGACCGAGTTCGATTAGGAACGAGTGGCCTTGGCGGCGGCTGCGGTTGGTTGCGCCACAGCCGACCCCTTCGACAGTTGGGCGAGGGCTTCTTCGGGGCTGTCGAAGATGGGGAAGGCACCGTCCAGGCGCATGGTGTGCAGGACGGTACGGATGAACCGCGACGGCGCGGCCAGGCAGAGGGTGGCCCCACGGTCTCGGGCCTCGCGGTGGGCGCGGACGAGGTGACCGAGGCCGGTGGAGTCGATGAGGTGTACTCGGCTCAGATCAACCACCACGTGCCCGCCCATGTCGGCTGCGTGACGCAGGGCGGTGCGCAGGGTGTCCCCGGTATCGAGATCGACGTCACCGGCGGCGGCGACAACGGTCACGTCGTCGAGGTGGTCGATGCCGAGGATGCCACCAGGACCGTGGTCGACGCACGACGCATGGCCGCCACCAGGGAGCGGCAGGAGGCTGCAGTGCGGGCAGCGGTGCGGGCCGGTGGCGAACGGTGAACCGCTCCAGCCCTGTTCGGACACCAGGGTCCAGACGACCTCCGCGTCGGGGAGCACGCACGCGGTGGCCTTGACGGTGTCGCCGCAGGTGTCGCAGATCAGGGTCATCAGGTGGTCGTCTGGGACAACTGTCATTGTGCTGGTCCTTCCTGGGGCCGTGTCTTGCGGTGCTGTGTGACACGGCATTCGTGCAGTGCCGAAGCGGAGATGGCTCCCGAATCTGGTGTTTCCCTGCCGGGTGGCGGTCGAGCCCGATGGTGGGAAAGGTGAGACCACTGGCGATCGTCAGTGCGGGGCTCTTACCGCGGCGCGGCCATGAGCGATCAACGCCGGTGGGGTGGAGGTGGGTTCCTGTCCCGTCGTGGGCGTGCAGGACGACGACGAGGCAGTGTCGACGACTGGCAGAATCTGGTCCAGACGGGCCGTGTGCAGGATGCGTCGGATGCGCGGGTTCGGATTGCGGACGGTGAGGACGCCGTCGGCGCGGGCCAGCCGCCGGTGCACATCCAGCAGGAGGCCGATGGCAGCGGCGTCGATGTGCCGGCACCCGGACAGGTCGACCACGACCTGTGCGGGATGCAGGGTCAGCAGTCGGTCGAACACTGCTCCGGTCGCCGGCAGGCAGGCCAGGTCGAACTCGGTGATGCACACCTCGACGAGCGGCAGCGTGCACGGCGTGGTTGCCAGAGGTCCTGTCACGGGCACACCCCTCTCCTTCACGGACGCGGTCGTCTAGGACCCTGCCGTGCCGGCTTGGCGGTCACCACGCGGATCTGTGACAGTTCCGTGACAAATCTGCCAACCGGCCGCCACGGTTGGCCGCCGAGCTGGTCGTGTGGGGATGATTCCCGGTATGACGGCCGTGCTGGTGATCGAGGACGACGACCGAATCCGTCTGGCGTTGTTGCTCGCGCTCGAGGACGAGGGCTACGACGCTCTCGGCGCGGCCACGGCCGAGGAGGGCCTGCGCGTGCAGCGCCGCGACCCGGCCGACTACGTGCTGGTCGACTTGATGCTGCCCGGCCTCGACGGCTTCGAGTGCATCAGGCAGCTGCGCCGTGACGACGACGTGCCGATCGTGGTGGTCAGCGCCCGCGACGACACGCACGACATCGTCGCCGCTCTTGAAGCCGGCGCCGACGACTATGTCGTCAAACCGGTGGCGATCAAGGAATTGACCGCGCGGCTGCGCGCCCTGCGCCGCCGCGCCCGTGCCGGCGTCGCGGGGCAGTCGCCGGAGCCCGTGCCCGTGCTCGTGGTCGGCGAGCTGGAGATCAGCCCGGACGGGGGAGAGGTGCGCCGAGCCGGACAACCCGTACCGGTCACCCGCACCGAATTCCGGCTGCTGTGCGAGCTGGCCGAGCACGCCGGCCGGGTGCTGTCCCGCCAGCAACTGCTCGAACGGGTCTGGGGGTACGACAGCGGCGACGAACGGCTCGTCGATGTGCACGTCGGCCGCCTGCGGCAGAAGATCGAGTCAGACCCGGCGAACCCGCGGCACCTGGTCACCCTGCGGGGCCTGGGCTACAAGCTGCAACGATGAGACGCCTCGGACTGCGTACCCGGGTCACTGTCGCGTTCGCCGTCGGCGCGCTCCTGCTCTCAGCGTCGATGGCCCTGGTCTCCTACGAGTTGACCCGCCGGTCCCTACTCGACGAGCGGGAACGCACCGCCCTGCGCGCCGCCTACTTCGACGCTACCGTCGTTCGTGCCGGGCTCGACACCGACACCCCCGATGTGGTGGAGGTGCTTCGGTCGCTGGACACGGGCGGGAGTCGGCGGCCGGTGCTGCACCTGAACGGCGAGTGGTATGCCCGTACCGCCGACCCCACCACCACCGCTGCCATCCCGGTTGAGCTGCGTCGGGTCGTCGGGGCCGGTGAGCCCGCAGTGCAGCGGGTACGTGTCGACGGCCAATCTGTCCTGGTCGTCGGAGTGCCCCTGTCGGCGTCGGCGACGTACTTCGAGGTCAACTCGCTCCGGGAGCTGGAACAGACGTTCCAGGTTCTGGCGCTCGCGCTGACCACCGTCGCGATCATGGTCGCCGGCTCCGGCGCGGCGCTCGGCTGGTATGCCACCCGGCACGGGCTACGGCCGCTGACGGCGGTCGCCGACGCGGCCGAAAAGATCGCCGCCGGTGACTTCACCGCCCGCCTCGACAAGACCACCGACCCCGACCTGACCCGGTTGTCCTCGTCGTTCAACCAGATGGTCGACCGGCTAGCGCACCGCATCGAGCGGGACCGGCGCTTCGCCGCCGACGTCAGCCACGAGCTGCGCTCACCACTGCAGACCCTCGCCGCGGCGGCCAGCGTGCTGGCACGTCGTCGGGAACACCAGGACGAACGAACCGCCATCGCGGCCGGGCTCGTCGCCGACGAGATCGACCGTTTCCAGCGGCTCGTCAACGACCTGATCGACCTGGCCCGCAGTGACCAGCCCGCCCACCGGGCCTCCGTGGACGTCGTCGCGCTGGCCCGCGATGCCTGTCGCGCCCTCGACCTGCCCACGGCGCTCGTCCACCTCGCACCCGACGTGCCGGCGACGTGGCTGGTTGAGCGACGCCGTGTCGCACAGGTCCTGGCGAATCTGCTCGACAACGCGGTGACCTACGGAGGCGGTCCTGCAGGCGTCCGGCTGGGCCGCGACGGTAGCGCCGGCATCATCGAAGTCGACGACGACGGACCCGGTGTGCCCGTCGAGGACCGCGAGGCGATCTTCGACCGTTTCGTCCGGGGACGAGCAGCTCACACCCGCGGCACAAACGACGGCACAGGGCTCGGACTCGCGTTGGTCGCACAGCACGCCGCAGCACACGCGGGAAACGTCACCGTCGGTGACCGACCCGGCGGAGGCGCCTGCTTCCGTGTCACCCTGCCGGAGAGCCTGCCATGAACCATCGTTATTTCGTCGTGCTGGCGCTTGCCGTGCTGCTGACCGGCTGCAGCATTCCCACCGATGATGCCCCCCGGGTGGTGCAGGCACCGCAAGGACCATTCCAGAGCTCCGCGCCCGCCGACACCAGCGCACCAGTCGGCCCTGCCACCGAGACGCTCTGCTTCGTCCGCGACAACCGCATCATCTCTTTTGTCCGGCGCGTCGACCGACCGCCAACGATCGAGGATCAACTGCGGCATCTGCTGGTCGGACCCACAGCAGCCGAACGCGACACCGACTTGACCAGCGCGCTGCCGGGAGCGGTCAACGCCGCTGGTGTCACACTGACCGGCACCCAGGCCCGCATTGTGGTCGACAAACCCGGCGACGACGCCGGCCGCAGCGACGAGGTCCTCGCCTTCGGGCAGATCGTTTGCACTCTTACCAGCCGCGACGACGTCACCACCGTCACGTTCTCCCGTGATGGCCGACCTCTCAGAGTGCCTCGCGCCGACGGTTCGCTGTCCGACCAGCCCCTCACTCGCGCCGATTTCGCACCACTGATCACCCCTCGTTGACCTTCGTCTCCACTACGCCTGGACCAGCACCAGGCCGAGCATCGTGACCGCTACCGCCGCCAGCAGCGGTGCCGCTGTCCCGCCCAACCCATCAGGAGCCCGGTAGGTGCCGTAGGGATTCGAAGGAGCCGCACCGTAGCTGGCGATACGCCCAGCAGCGATACCAATCGAGCGGTGATCGAGCAGGAGCCGCCGCCCGCCTGGGTCGTCTCGGCGGCTGTCAGCGACGCCTACGCCGATTGCTGCGCCGCACGCTCCGTCTTCGCCACCCACGTGCCGCTGAGTACGACCGCGAACACGAGAGTGCCAAGCATCCAGGCGAGCCAGGAAGGGCCGTCAGGGCGTACTACGGTCCATACAACGATCAGGGACCCGATCAACACGACGGCGAGGGCGACCAGATAACCAACGCCGGCGGCGCTGGCCGGAATAGGCAGACGAGTTCCCGAGACTTTCGCCGCGATACGGCTAGTCACTGCCACGGATAGGGCCGCGATGACGAGAAAGGGGCCCGCGATCTGCTGCGACAGAAGACCGCTTGCCGCAGTTGCGGCACCTGCGATTACTCCGATTACCGCGTAGTACCACCGTGGAGCGACAATCTTTCGGTCAGCTACACTCGCCCGGACAGACGATTCTTGGCCTTCAGCTGATGCCGGGTCCATAGCCGCAAGTCAACCCCTGGCCCCCTGCGGTGTCAAGCCCGTCGCGAATGGGGCGGGAGGTGGGGCGAGTCCGGTTGTCGACCAGGGTCGAGGCTTTCGAAAATGGTGGTTCCTGCACCTTCCGTCCGAAGACCTCGGCGTTCTCCACGGTACTTCCAGGCTCCTGACCTGACCGCTCTGCCGTCCGGAGGACCCTGATCTGACGTCGCCCAGGTGTCGGTGGTAACGGTATCCGCTGATCCGTCCACCGGGACGGGTGGCACCGGATTGTCATCAGCGCCGGCGAGGGCCATGTCCCTGGCCTAGGTGCAGAGCTCTGTGTAGGAGACATTGTTTTCGTTGGCGATGCTCAACAACTTCGCGAACGAGTCCATCACTTCCAACGGAATTGACCTGCCGTATCACTGGCCGCATCTCGTCACGCCTTGTCGGACCAGGCTGGGTCGCCTGCTGGTCGACAGGGGCAGGAGCTGACCGGTCCATCCGCCAGCGGTTTCGCTTCCAGGGGAGTGGAGTGCGTCGATACTGGGCGGCGGCCGACATGTAGCGTCCGGACGCCAGCGGCGTCATCTACCTGTCCATTACACGGCCGACACGGGTTGGCGATTCCACGACCAGGGCACCCGATGGGACTGCAAGGGCATCGGCCTGACCGAGCCGGCGTCGTTCCGCACTTCCTGACCGTCTGCCTGGAAATCCCCCGGCTGAGGACAGCCGTCAGGGCCCAGAGCCCTCGGGTGTCGTGGCGCAGGCGAGGGTGGCGGCGGCCAGCAGTAGCGCGCAGACTGCCGCTCCATGTCGTCCGGTGTGGTCAACTCAGCGGCTGGCGCAGCCGTTCGTCGTCGAAGACGATCTCTATCAGCGGGCTGTGCTCGAGCCAGTCTTCCAAGCGCTGGCGTTGGGTGACGCGCATGCGCAAACCGGGCTCGTCCTGCAGTGCGACGACCGCGGACAGTACGCGATGGCGCACCGCGGGATCCTCGACCGGCACTGCGGTGGCCGGCAGGTCCGCCCGGACGCCGTTCTTGAGGTGGACGGTGAAGTGCGGGTGCGCGGACAGGTTGGCGTTCCAGCTTCGGGGCACCGGCATCCCGCTGAGGTACCAGCGGCCGTCGACGTGGTGGAACCAGATCTCGATGCGCCTCGGGCGGCCGGTGCGCCGGCCCAGGGTCGTGATGTCGATGGTGCGGGCCTCGCGCGGCGAGCCCGGGCCGATGGCCAGAGCGCGCCTGACCGCGCCCACGTCGTAGCTTCTGTCCGTGGTGTCGGTCATGGTCGGCTGCCTCACTCGTCCTGACGGAATGGCTTTTGGGGCAAGTCAAACCTCACGCCGGGAGGGCTGCTAGGGGCATCCTGGCGGATCCTTGCACGATCCTGCTCACGCGTAGCACAACGACGGGCCGGGCACCTCCGGCAAGGGCCGACGCTCCTTGCGCGGCGGGCAGGAGCGGGGTCGGCTGACGCGGCCCATCCGAGAGGATTGGGCAAGAGACGAAGAGGATCACTCTTTTCGCGGGTCCGGCACAGCGGTCTCCTGGAAGGGACACATTCCCCACGGATTCCGACGAATCCTCAGGCCCAGGAGGCACACAATGAAGGTAGCCGTCGTCACCGGTGCCAGCTCCGGCATCGGCCAGAGCGCCGCCCTGCAGATCGCCCGGCGCGGTACCGGCGTCATCCTGACCTACAGCTCCAACGAACAGGGCGCCAAGGACACCGTCGCGCGGATCGAGCAGCAGGGCGGCACTGCCGTGGCGCTGCACCTGGATATCGCCGATACGGCGGGATTCGCCACCTTCCGGGAGACCGTTGCCGAGGTGCTGCGCGAAACCTTCCAGCGGCACTCCTTCGACCACCTGGTCAACAACGCCGGATTCGCCGGGATGGCGATGATCGAGGACACCCGCGAGGAGGAATTCGACCGGCTCACGGACGGCCTGTTCAAGGGGCCCTTCTTCCTCACCCAGGCCCTGCTGCCGCTCCTCGCCGACGGCGGCGCCATCGTCAACCTGACCAGCAACTCCACGTTGCCCCAGGTGACCGCGCCGGGATACTCCGTCTACGCCGCTCTCAAGGGCGCCGTGGCGGTGATCACCCGCTACATGGCCAAGGAGTTCGGTCCCCGCGGCATCCGCGTGAACTCGGTCGCACCGGGAGCCACCGTCACCCGCTTCGCCGACGATGCGTTCAGCAGGAACCCGGAGATCATCCCGGAACTGGCGAAGACCTTCACTCTCGGCCGCGTCGGGGAGCCCGACGACATCGGCATGGTCATCGCCGTGTTGGTCTCCGAGGAGGGCCGGTGGATCACCGCCCAGGACATCGAAGTTTCCGGAGGCCAGAACCTCTGAACCAACTCCTGCTGTGAGCGACGCTGCCCACGGCTCGTTGCGCGACGAGCCAGGACAGCCGCCCACGAGCCGCCTTGCCTGGCGGGGACATCCGTGTGCTCAATCCTGCCAGGTCAACGCCACGGTGTGGAGGTTTGTGCATGAATAGACTCATGTCTGCCCTGGACGAAATGCGTGAGCTTCTCAACCGGCATGCGCGGCCCGACATGAGTACGTCGATCGAGGGCATCAGGGTATGCAAGTTCAACCATCCGAACGCGTCGGCGGCCGGGATGTCCGGGACCGTGCTCGCAGTCATCGCCCAGGGCGGCAAACGCCTCGCCCTGGGCGAGCACCTCTACGAGTATGGGCCCGGTGAGTATCTGATCGCCTCTGCCGACCTCCCCGTCACCGGCCATGTCCTGGACACCGGGCAGCCCACCCTCGGCTTCGGCATGACTCTCGCTCCCTCAGCGCTTGCTGAACTCCTCCTGGAAGCCGACCCCCGAGACCTGCCGGCCACCCCACGCACGGCATCGCCAGGCATTGCCGTCTCCACGGCCTCGCCCACACTGCTGGACGCCATCGTGCGCCTCCTGCGACTGCTGGAGCAGCCCGCGGACCGCAAGATCCTCGCTCCCATGGTCAAGCGGGAAATCCTCTGGCATCTCCTGCGAGGTGAGCAGGGAGCCGCCATCCGCCAGCTCGGTCTCGCCGACAGCGGACTGGCCCACATCAACCGCGCCGTACGTCAGATCCGGGAGAACTACGCCACCGCCTTCCGGGTGGAGGACCTGGCGGAAATCGCCGGCATGAGCGTGTCCGCGTTCCACCGCAACTTCCAGACAGTCACCGGAATGAGCCCCATCCAGTTCCAAAAACGCATCCGCCTGCAAGAAGCCCGGCTCCTGCTCGCCAGCCACCCCTCAGACATCACCGGTGTGGGCCTCAGCGTCGGCTACGACAGCCCCTCCCAGTTCAGCCGTGAATACCGCCGCATGTTCGGCACACCGCCCAGCAAGGACACCCAACTCCGCACTCCGCCAGCAGAACTCGTCACTGCGCTGCCCTGAGCCTGATCCTGATCCTGATCCTGATCCTGTCGGGATCGTGGTGTTCCCGCTGTGCGCAGTCACGTACGGGCTGCGACTGGTCGTCAGGCATCCATGAAGCGAGTCGCACTCACGTGCGGCGCATGGTGGGATGGTTTCGGCGTGCGAGAGGCGGCTTTGCGAAAGACTGAAGCCATCAGCGGCGGTTCGTTCATCGATTTCTGCAGGACCACGCATGCACTACGTGCCCCGGTCACGACTGACGGCGGGGTCAGTGGAGCTGATTGGCGTGGCTGACGAGGAGTGGCGACGGTGAGTGAAACAGATCTTGGTGCTCGCAGTGACCGGGGCAGTGATTACGCCGACCTGTCCCGCCTGGTCCGAGGCGCGGGTCTCCTCGACCGGCACCCCCGCCGCTACGCGGCGCGGGTGACAGTGGTGTTTGTCGGTCTCGCGTTGATGGGCGTCGTGTTCGTCCGCCTCGGGTCCTCGTGGTGGCAGACGGCGACCGCCGCTGGCGTCGCAATGCTGTTCGGGCAGCTGGCCTTTCTCGGACACGACGCCGGGCATCGGCAGATCCTTCGATCCCGCCGGGCGAACGACGTGATCGGCTATGTCTGTGCAAACCTGGTGAACGGGATCAGTTACGGCTGGTGGGTCGACAAGCACAATCGCCACCACGCACATCCCAACACCGAGGGCCGCGACCCCGACCTCGTGGTGGCGCCGCTGTCCTTCACCCCCGGTCAGGCCGCGACGCAGCGCGGCCTGCGCGCGCTGTTCGTTCGGCATCAAGCGGCGCTGTTCTTCCCCCTGCTGATGGTGGAGGGTCTGCATCTGCACGCCGCCAGCGTCCGGGCGGTCCTCTTCCGCAGCGGTCTCCGACGCCGACGAGCGGAGGCCGGACTGCTCCTCCTGCACTCCGCCGGCTACCTCACTGTCGTGTTCCTGGTCCTGAGCGTTCCGCAGGCGATCGTGTTCATCCTGGTCAATCAGGCACTCTTCGGCCTCTACCTGGGCAGCTCCTTCGCCCCGAACCACAAGGGGATGCCGATCCTGACCGGGACCGATGACATCGACTACCTACGCCGTCAGGTCCTCACCTCTCGCAATGTGCGCGGGGGTCGCCTCCTCGACGCACTGCTCGGTGGGCTCAACTACCAGATCGAACATCACCTTTTTCCCAGCATGCCCCGGCCGAACCTGCGCCACGCCCAGCCACTGGTCCGCCAGTTCTGCGCCGAACATGGCATCGCGTACCACGAAACCACCCTGATCCAGTCCTGGGCCCAGGGGCTGGCACACCTGCGGACAGTGGGGGCCGGATCGGGCCGACCCGACAACGACTGAAACCGGCCGCACGCACTCTGGATCATGACGATCTGCGTACGTCATCCGCTCACTGGCGGCTCTCCCTTATCTTCGGCAATGGCGTGCCGTCCTCGCACCGCGCCTTGATCTCGCTCTTGTTGCCTGCGGACAGCAGCACCACCTGGATCTCCTTGACGGGCCCGGAGTTGTAGTCCTTGAGGCGGTAGCCGGTGGCAGGAGCGACGTCCAGAACGCGAATCTGATCGCCGGTGCAGAGCACGGTCACCACACCACCGAGTGCCCGAAGGGGCGTACCTGGCTTCGGGGAGGTCGGCGCCGGCGCGGCACTGGACGGTCCCGTCAGATCCTCGGCACTGGGTGACGTTGCAGGGCCAGGGCCAGCCGAGGAACCGGCTCGAGCGGTCGCTTCAGCCGGCCCAGCCGGAACGATCACCGTGCGGCTCGGTAGTGAGACCGGTGCGGGCCGCCCGGACGTCTGCCGGGGAGCAGGCACCTCAGTGACAGTCACATCGAAGGCGGCGTCGGGCGGGGTGGCACCGTCACGTGTGGCGACTTCGCCCGATCTGCCATCGGCAGGTACGAACTGGGGGAGCACAAGCGAAATGATCCCTGCCGTCGCCAGGAGAACGGGGATCAACACCGCGTTCGGGATGCGGCGACGCCGACCGGGAGAGGGACCGGCGGTAGTCGGGGCAGACACGGGCGAGACGGATGCCGGCTGGGCCGCCTGTTTCACCCGCCGCTCGGCGTCCTCGGTCAGACCGTGCAGGGCCGTGGCCACCTCCGCCGCGTCCGGCCGATCCGCGGGATCCCTGGCGAGGCAACGGTCGAGGAGGCGGTGAACCTCCGGCGACACTCCCTCGATATCAGGCAGCGGTGCCGGATCGACGTACACGTGAGCAGTCAACATCTGCGTGGGAGTCTCCGCCGACCAAGGCAGCTCATTGGTCAGCGTTCGGTACAGCAAGAGTCCGAGCGCGTAGACGTCGGAGGCAGGCAGGACGGTGCCACCGGCGAGCCGTTCGGGCGCGAGGTAGGCCGCGGTACCCAACAGCTGTCCGTCCGCCTCCAGCTCCGGCCGACCGACAGTGGTGGCGATACCGAAATCGACCACCTTCACACCGGCCGGCGTCAGCATCACGTTGGACGGCTTGATGTCGCGGTGCACCAGCTGACGTTCGTGCGCGGCGGCGAGCGCCTCGGCGACCTGCGCGCACGTCCGCATCGCGGTGGCCGGCGGCAGCGGACCGGCGGCAAGTCGTTGGGACAGGGTCTGGCCGGGCAGCAGTTCCATCACCACATACGACACCTGGCGGCCGGCGGCATCGGTGTGCTCGCCATAGTCGTACACACTCGTCACGTGCGGATGCCAGAGGCCCGCTGCGGACCTGGCCTCTGCCTGGACGCGTTGCCGTGCGCCTCGGGCGCCGGCCTGCGCGCCGGCCAGGACCTTGACTGCCACCCCACGTTCGAGGACGCGGTCCCACGCCCGCCAGACGACCGACATGCCCCCAGCGCCGAGACGGCTCTCGACCTGATACCTGTCGCCCAAGAGATCACCGACCATCACTGGGACAGCTTGCCAGAGTGGACGCGCGGTGGCATGACGACCGAATTCGACACTGGTCAGATGCCGTCACGGACAGAGCGTTTGTCGCTTGACGGCATTGGACGCTCACGGACGTCGACCTTCGGTCGACGGATCGCAGCAGTCCGATGCGTATCAACAATTGGTGCGTGGCCGCCGGGCGATCAGCGGGCAATCCCCGGAGAGGTTCTGACACCGTGAACTCTCTCCGGGGCCGTCATTTGTCGAACCGGATTTCGACACGTCGATTGCTGGCTCTGCCCTTCGGGTTGTCCTTGCCGTCGACGGTGTTCGGCGCGACGGGCCTGGTCTCCCCGAAGCCGTTGATCTCGTAGGTGACACCGCCGTCGACGAGTGCCGCGGTCAGCGCGTCGCGCACTGCCTGGGCCCGTCGGCGGGACAACGTCAGGTTCTGCGCGTCGTCACCGACCGAGTCGGTGTGACCGTCGATCTGAACCGTGCCCTTGGCCTGGGTACGAAGCCGTTCGGCTATCTCGTCCAGCCGGGCGCGGGTAGCCGGCGACAGATCGGCCTTACCGAAGGCGAAGAGCACATCCGCCGCGAGTGTCAGCTCGATCCGACTGCTGGACTCGGCCTGCAGGCTGGTGCCGTCGGCGTCCCCGGTGAGCAGGAAAATATCCTGCACCGGGCCCTGAATGTCCACTATCGGCGCGCTCACCTGCTCGCCGGACGTGGCCTGTGGCCCAGGTACGGTGCCGGTCGGCGGGGTTGGGGTCGGTATCGGTGCGGACCAGGCGATCGCCGGTTCGCTGACCAGTAGGCAGATGGTCAGCGTGGCGGCCAGCGCTGTCCGCCGGCTAACCGAGCGGCACATTCTCGAAGACCGGCACGCGGGGGATGACGACATCAACGGCGGTGACGTCATCCGGTGGGGCTCCGAACATGGCGTACAGCTCGACCGACTGGCCGGCCTGCACGAACACCGAGGCGAGGCCCGACGAAGCGAGATACTTCACCTGGCCGGGCTTCGCGTCCTGGTCCCCGCTCCGGGCGACCAGGTGCCGCTTGCGGTTCTTCCGGTCGACCAACGTCACGCCCGAGAAGGCCAGGGCGATCGTGTCACCCTCGAACGCGCTTGCGATCTGCCAACGGTCCGGGTTGTCGCCGGCATCCGTGCGGGTCAAACGGACGTTGACTGTGACAAAACCCTTGTCGCGACGGAGTGGGTACAGCTCGACCTTGACCAGGAAGAGCTTGCCGCTGTCGCTGATCTGAATGTCCTGGCTTCCGATCGGTGCCCCGAGTTTCTCGGGCGTGCCCGCCGCGACACCAACGGTCTCCTTCGACTCGCTCGTGCCACCTCCGGGGTCGTGCGATCTGCCGAGGCTGCCGCACCCAGTGAGGGCCATTGTCACCGCGATCGCGAGCGAGCCGGCGGTGATCGTGATGCGTGAACCCACGAATAACTCCGTTTACTGGTCGCGGTCTGCCGAACACTTCGCGCCGCCTGGCGGCCACATCTACCTTCGGCAGACCGGTAAACAGTCTTGGGCCAGAACGGCTGGCCGTCCGCCCAGCGGGAACCGACTGACCGATTGTCGGCGGGGCGGCTTGCAATTCGCCTGCAGCAGGCTTGCAGCGGACACATCAACGCGAGAGCTGGTAGCGGCCACTTTGGTGTCGCACCAGTGCTGGCACCGGTCGTGTCGGGGGAATCAAGTCAACCGTCGGTCGTCGCCGGCTCGCCCAGCAGCGCCCGGATTTCGTCCGCCTCCGGGTCTCCGAGCTCGTTGAAGACGGCGAGCGCCTGTCGCCAGCAGGATCGGGCCTCGTCGTCGCCCCGCTCGCTCAGGGACCGTCCCAGGGCCAGCAGTGTCCGGGCCCTGCCGTGCTCGTTGCCGGTGGACAGGTGCAGCCGCACTGCCTCGCGGAAGCGTCGGATCGCCCGTTCGTGATCGCCCAGTTCGGCGTGCGCCTCGCCGAGATTGGCGATGCAGATGGCCTCCGCGTACCGGTCACCCGCGTCACGCATCGCGGTCAGTGCCTCCTCGTGGCGGTCGATCGCCTCGCCGGGTTGGCCCAGCAGCACATGGCACTGGGCCATGTTCTGCAGTGCCACACCCTCACCCCGTCGGTTACCCCGCAGCCTGTGTTCCTCGCGGGCGAGGGCGAACGTCGCCAGCGCCTCGTCGGGGCGGCCCGCCTCCGCGTGCGCGACGGCGAGGCTGTTCAGGCTGGTGGCTCGCCAGTCCCAGTCGCCGCTGGCCTCGTGCAATCGCAGCGACTTCTGGTACAGGTCGATGGCCTCGGTATAACGTCGGCTCTCGCACAGCGCGGTCGCGAGGCTGGCCAGCAGGGCACCCTCAGCCCGTCGGTCACCGACGGCACGGGTGGCGGCGACCCCGATGCGGGTCGCGATCCGCCAGTCTTCCCTGCGTTTGGTGATGTACCAGTACGCCGACGCGGCCAGGGCGATCTGCCATGCGTACGTGGGCGCGCCACGCGACGCCGCTGCGCGAACCATCGGAACCAGGTTCGTCCGTTCGCTTTCGCACCAGCCCAGAGCGGCCTGGTAGGTCTCGACGCGCATTGCCTCGACCGGGGCTGGCGGGGCTGGGCTGACGTGCGGCCGGTGCGGTTGCAGCACCCGTCCCGCGGCGCTGACCGTGTGCAGGTAACAGTTCAGCAGGCTGTCGAACACCGGTCGCGACTGCGCCGCGTTCTCCGGCGCCTCGGCCAACTCCCTGGCGTAGGCGCCCACCAGGTCGTGGAACTGGTAGCGGTCCGGCGCTGGAAGCTGAAGGAGGTTGGCCCGGTGCAGCTCGGCGGTCAGCTCCCGGGCCCGCAGCACGCTGACGCCCGCGAGGGCCGCCGCGGCGTGGACGCCGACACTCTCGCCCGGGTGCAGTGCCATCCGCCAGAACAGCTCGGCGGCGGGGGGTGACAGGCCACGGTACGACCAGGAGAAGACAGCACGGAGGTTGGTGTCGGGGCCGTCAGGCCCGACGAACGCGTCAAGCCGGCTTCCCTCGCGTAGTTCGTCGAGCAGGTCGCCGAGCGGACGTTCCGGCAGGTCCAACGCGCGGGCGGCGACGATACGGATCGCCAGCGGCACATGGCCGCAATACTCGGCGAGTGCCGTGCGCTCGTCAGGCCGGGACCGACGTAGGCACCCGGCGACCAGGTCCACCGACTCGACCGGGCGCAGCGGAGCGAGACTCAGCGGCAGTGCCTGCTCGCGGACGACGAGCCCCGGAAGGCGGCGTCGGCTGGTCACCACGACGAGGCCGGCCAGATTCCCCGGCAGCAGCGGTCGGACCTGTGCGGCGTCGTAGGCGTTGTCCAACACGATCAGCAGCCGCCGGCCATCGGTCAGGCTGCGCATCCGCCCGCTCTGAGAGTCGACAGTGGGTGGGATGTCCGATGGTGGCACGCCAAGCGAGAGCAGCAGTCGGGGCAGCGCCTCCACTGGCGGCATCGGGGTGTCGCCCGGGCTGAACCCCCGTAGGTCGAGGTAGACCTGACCGTCCGGGAAGTCGTTGCGGTGCAGATGACCCCAGTGCAGGGCGAGTGCCGTCTTACCGATCCCGCCCATCCCGTCGATGACGACGATGCCGGGCCCGCCGCCGTGACGCACGGCGTCGAGTTGGGCGTCGAGCGCTGTCAGTTCGGCCCGCCGGCCGACGAAACCACCGGGTGCGTGGGGGAGCTCCGCAGGCCGCGCGGGTGGATCACCGGAGCCTCGCCGTACCAGGTCCCCGGGTGGCGGCGAATCCGGTGGGACGTCGAGGGTGGGGTCGGCCCGCAGGATCGCGGCTTCCATCTGTCGCAGTTCCGGCGTGGGATCGAGGCCGAATTCGGTAACCAGCCGGGCTCGCAGCTCGCGGTAGGTCGCGAGGGCCTCGTCGGTGCGTCCCGCCCGGTGCAGGACCAGCATGAGCTGA
Source organism: Micromonospora sp. NPDC053740 (assembly GCF_040677775.1). Lineage (NCBI taxonomy): Bacteria > Bacillati > Actinomycetota > Actinomycetes > Micromonosporales > Micromonosporaceae > Micromonospora > Micromonospora sp. NPDC053740. The sequence goes on along the minus strand of NZ_JBFASO010000001.1, from coordinate 887,393 downwards.
CCGACCAGCCGCTGCCGGAAGGGATGCTCGGCGAGTAGCTTGCCCAGCTCGTCCAGCGCGTCGCGTGACCGGCCCAACCGGACCAGTGCCTCCAGGCGGTCCTCAACCGCGGTCCACATCATCTCTCGCAGGCCGACGCAGAGCCGGTCTCGTACAACTGTCGGGGCGACGTCGGCCAGCGGATCGCCGCGCCAGAGCGTGAGCGCCAGGTCGAACAGCTTGACTGCCCGTTCGTCATCGGCCTGCCGGGCTCGGGCGACCAGGCCGGTGAAGCGATGTACGTCGACCGAGCCCGGATCCACCCGCAGGAGGTAGCCCGCGCCCGTGTGCAGGATCTCGATGACCTCGGGCGGAACGGCGTCCATCGGGTTGCCGGCGCGGCGCAGGCAGGCGCGCAGTCGGGAGACGAGCGCCTGAAGTGTGCTTCGGGCGGAGGCGGGCGGGTCGGACCCCCAGACGAGCTCGACAAGTCGGTCCACCGCCAGCGCGCGACCGGGCTCCAGCAGGAGCAGCCCCAGCACCAGACGCTGCTGGCGGGAGCCGAGGTCGACGGGCACACCGGCGGTGTACGCCTCGACCGCGCCAAGGACCCGGAATTCCACCTGGCCACCCCCCGGTCGTCCATTATGGCGGCGCGCCGGCAAGCGGTCTGCCGTGTCCCGTGATCATTTGCCTGTGTGCGGCGTCTTCCGTTCCGGGGTCGTGGCGAAGCAGCAGCTCAGGGGTGCCGCAGTGGGCCCGCTGCCGCGCATGCACTGCTCGCAGGTCAGTTCCGCGCAGCGATGCCTCGTGGCTTTTCGGCCGGGGTGACCGAGGACGAGCAGGCAGTGCTCGGCCGGCACTTTGGTGTGCGGTGGGGGAGAATCGAAATCATGTTTGTCATCAAGGAGCGGTTCTTCTCGATCGGCGACGACTTCGACGTGCTCGACGAGCACGGCACCAAGGTCTTCCATGTCGACGGCAAGGTGCTTAGCGTCCGCGACAAGGTCCTCATCGAGGACGCCGCCGGCCGTGAGGTCGCCACGCTGCACCGGCACCTGGTGGCACTGCGCCCCACGTACGAGATCCGCATCGGCGGCGAGAAGGCCGCAGAGGTCCGTAAGAAGCTGCTCACGCCGTTCCGCGACAAGTTCACCATCGACGTGCCGGGGCCTGATGACCTGGAGATGAAGGGTGACCTGCTCGACCACGAGTACGTGATCGAACGCGGCGGCACCGAGGTGGCCTCGGTCTCCAAGCGGTGGCTGACCATCCGGGACACCTACGCCGTGCAGGTCGCTGCCGGCGTCGACCCACTGCTCATCATCGGTAGCGTCCTCGCGCTCGACCTGGCCATGAACCGCGACAAGAAGAAGAACGACGACGACTGACCCCCTGCCGCAGCCGCATTGCTGAGGCTCGTGGCTGGGACGGTCTGACGCGTTCCTACGCCGCGAACAGCCCGTAACCAGGCTGGGCTACTGGCTGTGGGGCCGGATGTTGTGGTTGAGGTGGAACACGTTGTGCGGGTCCCAGATCGTCTTGAGTGCGGTGAGCCTGGCGAGCTTGGCGGCCGGGTACGCGCGGCGTACCCCACGTTGCCCCTCGTCGGCGGCGAGCGAGTTGACGTAGACGCCGTCGGCGTACGGGTCGAGCGTCGCTCCGGCACTGCGAGCCGCTGCCATCCGAATGTCGTCCTCGGATGGTTCGGTCCAGCGGGAGCCGGCGCCGAACTCGAACATGGTGCCGCGGTGGCTGAACGCCGCGTCGACGTCCGCGACGTCGGCGATGGCACCGCCGTGCGCCTGCAGGCCGACGCCGGCCAGGTCGGTGCCGTTGTGCAGGTCCGACGCGCCGCGCAGCAGGAACGCCTCGATCGCGGCAGTGGGGAACTGCCGCAGGTAGTGCGCACTGGAGTACCGGCGGTAGGCGTGGGCACCAACGGTGTCGTCGCGTTGCTGCAATTGAAGGTATGAGGGGGTGGTGACCCGCTCGGCGAGCGGGCGCCCGAGCGCGCGCATCGCCGGCAGCAGCCGGTGACCCTGTGCCGGGTCGCCGACCCACACGAAGCCGACGGTGGCGATAGGGCCGGTGGGCGTGCTCTGGACGTCGGCGGTGAAGGTCGCCTGCCGCGGCGCGTCGGTGTTGAGGTCCCGCCAGCCTTCGAGCACCGGTACGGCGTCCTCGGCGCGGAAGTCGAACTCGGCGACCAGGGTCTGCGTTCCGGTGTGGTGCAGGTGAAATTCGAAGTCGGTGACGATGCCGAAGTTGCCGCCCCCGCCGCGTAGGCCCCAGTAGAGGTCGGGGTTCTCGGTTCGGCTCGCTGTCACCACCTCCCCGTCCGCGGTGACCATCGTGTAGGAGACGACGTTGTCGCAGGCCAACCCGTGTTGGCGGGCGAGCCAGCCCATGCCGCCGCCGAGGGTCAGGCCGCCGACTCCGGTGTGCGAGACGTTACCGGCAGTCGTGGCGAGGCCGTATGGCTGTGACGCCCGATCGAGTACGCCGAGCAGCGCGCCGCCCTGGACCCGGGCGCGTCGCCGGATCGGGTCGACCCGAACGCCGTTCAACGGGGTCAGGTCGATCATCAGGCCGTTCGCGGGGACGGCGTGGCCGGCCACGTTGTGCCCACCGCAGCGCACCCCGATCTCCAGGTCGAGTTCGCGGGCCAGGCGCACCGCGGCCACCACGTCGGCGACGCCGGCGGCCTGCACGATCATCCGCGGACGACGGTCAATCATGGCGTTCCAGACGGTGCGGGCCGCGTCGTAACCCGGATCGCCAGGGGTGAGGAGGCGGCCGTCGAAGCGGGGACTGGTCGTTGTCGGCATACGTCTGAGCCTGACGGAAATCGGTACACTCGGTAAGGTCCGATTCCATGGCCCGAACCAGAACCAATTCGAGCACGGCGGAGGACCTGCTCATCCATGTCGACCGGTCCGCGGCCGAACCGCTGCACCGGCAGATCGCCGCCTCGATCCGGGGCAGCATCCGGTCCGGTCGGTTGCGTCTCGGAACGTCCCTGCCGCCCACCCGCACCGTCGCAACCGATCTGGGAGTCTCCCGCGGCGTCGTGGTCGAGGCCTACCAGCAACTCCTCGCCGAGGGCTACCTCACCAGCCGGGCGGGCGGCTACACCCAGGTCGCCGTCGAGCCGGCTCCTCCGTCGGCGGGTCGGCGCGGCGGGGATCGGCCAGCGGCCCGGATCGACTTCGGGTACGGCCGGACCGACGTGTCGTCATTCCCCCGGGCCGCCTGGCTGCGCTCGGTGCGAACGGTCCTCACCACCACGCCGAACGAACGCTTCGCCTACCTCGACGGGCGCGGCGTACCCGAACTGCACGCAGCCCTGATCGACTATCTCAACCGGGTCCGCGGCACATCGGCCGGCCCGGAGAACGTCGTGATCTGCAGTGGCTACGGCCAAGGCGTCGCGCTGATACTCCAGGTGCTCGCGGCGCGCGGCGCCCGCAGGGTGGCAGTCGAGGACCCATCCGCTGACGACGACGCCCGCCTCGCCGCGGCCGCCCTCGGTGTGGACGTGATCGGCGTCCCGGTCGGGCCGGACGGCATCCTCGTCGAGGAACTCGAACGGACCGACGCGGACGCCGTCGTGCTGACGCCCTCGCACCAGTGGCCCACCGGCGGCGTCCTGTCGGCCACCGCACGGGCCCGGGTCATCGGCTGGGCGCAGCGCCGCGGCGCCGTGGTCATCGAGGACGACTACGACGCGGAGTACCGCTACGACCGCTCGCCCGTCGGCGCCATGCAGGGGCTGGCACCCGACTCCGTCGTCTACTGCGGAACCGCGAGCAAGACCCTGGCACCAGGGCTGCGTCTCGGGTGGCTGCTGGCACCGTCCCACCTGGTCGACGACATCACGGCGGCCAAGGTACGAGCCGACCGCGGCTCGCCCGTCATCGACCAACTGACCTTCGCCGACTTCCTCACCCGCGGCGAATTCGACAGGCACCTACGGCGCATGCGCCCGGTCTACCGCCGTCGCCGCGACGCACTCCTGGCCGCCTTGCGCGCACGGCTGCCCGAGTTGGAACCAGTCGGTGTCGCGGCGGGCCAACACGTCGTCACCTGGCTCCCGCACGACCTCGACGAGGCCCCGATTGTGGCTGCCGCCGCCCGGCGCGGACTGGTAGTGCAGGGCGTCTCCCGGTACCGACTGAGCCCCGCCGGACCCGGCGGGCTGATCTTCGGCTACGCGACCCTCACCGAACGCTCCATCGCCGACGGAGTGGAAGCCCTTGCCGAAGCGGTCGCAGAGGTCCGTGCAGACACCAGCCGCTGATGGGCCCGCGAACGAGGGAGCATCCGGCAGCACACCCGCCATACGTATGGCCGCTCACGAGCCTGACGGCCGTCGGCGGATAGCGACAGCGCGGCGCGGGATGGCGCTGATCGGCGCGCGACCACCTGATCTTGGCGTGGGGTCAGGCCGACGAAAAAGGGCTGGTCCCGGCACAATGACAGCGATGATCTCGCGGCGTGATGGGTTGTGGTGGGTGGTGGTCGGTCCGGCCGCCGGGGTGGCGCTCGGTGCGTTCGACTCGATCGTCAACCATGTGCCGGTCCTGCTGGGCGAGGTCGGCACCGCGCGTGCTGAGCGGGGCGGCTGGTCGCAGGCCGCGGAGTTCGCCAGTCTCATCCTCGACGCCGGATGGGCCTGGGCGGCGATGGCCGTGCTGGCGGGCTGGCTGGTGAGCCGGAGCGTGCCGCTGGTGGCGGGGATGCTGCGCGGCGCCCTGGCAGGTGGCTGCACGCTGGTCTGCGCCACCATCGCGTACTACTGCGTGGACGTGATTTTCGACGGCGACGTCTGGTGGGGCAGGGCGACCCAGTACTGGCTGATCGCCGGCGTGTGTTTCGGCCCTGTGCTCGGGGCTGTCGGGGCGTTGACCCAGCGTTCTGGTCCGGTCGGAACGCTCGCTGTCCTGGTCGTTCCCGCCGGTGGGGCGCTGCAGATGGTGTTGCTGCCACCACCGGCGGAGAGTGCGATGGCCTGGCCGGTGCGGTTGAGCGTCTGGGCCGCGGCCGCGGTCGCCGCCGGGCTGATCGCTCGTCGGACGTTCCGACCCACTGGCACTCCCTGATGATTTCGCGGTGCGATGCAGGTGCGCGCCCCGTACCTCATGAATCGACCCAGTGCGTCGAGTGTGGCCGGGGCGAGGACGTCCGGATTCGCGGGGTCGGTCAGATCGTGGGCAACGCCGGACAGCACGATTCGGCCAGGCCCCCTGGTGTGCGCCTGTTCCAGCGCTACTGCCAGCGGCGTGGTCATGTGGCATGGGACCTGTGGGTCGATGGTTCCGCAGGTGAGCAGGACAGGAGTCCGACGGGGTAGCTGGTACGCGACAGCAACAGGGTCGATGGCGTCGATGGTCTCCACGTAGCGCCGGCTGGGGCCGTCGAGGGCACGGAAGAGATCGGCGAGCGCGGGCGGCATGGCGCTGGTGTCGGGTGGGCGGTGCGCTCGGAAATCGGCAACGGCCCGGTCGACAGCGCGCCCGAGGGTGAGTTGCTCCTGCCGGCTCATCTGGCCCGCGGCGACGGCAGCGGCGAGCTGGTCGTGCAACTGCTGCGCGAGCACGTCGAGGAACCGTTTCGCCAGGGGTTGCAACAGCCCGACTCCGGCCGTACGAGGTTCGGCGGCGACCGCGACCCGCAGTGCCGTCAGCGCACCTTCGCTGTGCCCGATCAGGCGTACCGCTCGCCGGTTGACCTCGGGTTGGCCGGCGAGCAGCCGGTACGCGGTAGCGGCCTGGCGGACGAAGGCGGGATGGTCGAGCGTCTCGGGCCTTCCGGCGTAGGCGCCCAGCCCGGTCCGGCCCGTGCCGTACTTGTCGAAGCGCAGGCTGACGACTCCGTCGTGCGCCAGCGCTCCGGCGAGTTTGGCGAGGGTGTGTGGGGTGAGCGCGGGCGGCTGGTCGCCGTTGCGGTCGGTCGGACCGCTGCCGGGCAGCAACAACACGGCAGGCATCTTCTGCCCCCGGCGGTGGGCGGGGATGTGCAGGGTGCCGTATGTGGTGGTCCCGTCCACAGTGAAGGTGATCTCGCGGTCCGTGGCAGGCGTGGTCGGCATGGCCTGCACGGCGGTGGCGGGAAGAGTCCCTGCGGCGATGGTTCCCAGCATGACGGTGCCGACAGTGATCCGGCGGACGGTTCGTGGCATCCGGCCGAAGGAGATCATCGCGGGACCGCCTGCTCGATCAGGGCGACAGTGGCGGCTGGGTCAGCGACCTCCACGACCAGGCGGGCATAGCGCTCGTCGGCGAGTTCGATGACGACGGCGCGGGCACCGTCACGAATGTTCCAGAAGACGCGCTCACCGTCCTGATGGAAGGTGCCGGCCGTGATCACCCCGGGCACACTCGTCCCCGGTGCGCGCAGGCCCTTCGGTTCGGCGGCGATACCCGGGTCGGCGGTGGCGCCGCGGACGTTGGCCAACGGGATCACCAGACGGCTCTTGAGCGACCACAACCTGTCCATACCTTCGATCTCCACGACGAGATCGTCGCCGTCGACGCGCACAGTGGCCATGACAACCGTCCTTTCGTCAGCCCGGCGGCACCGGCCGTCGGGCATGGTGGGGCACCGGCGCGAGCGGCGGCGGGCGAGGTGGTCGGGTACGGGAGTGGGGTTACGAAGGGCCGGCCGACGCCGTAGCGGCACGGGCCCGCAGCCGCTCGCCCAGCAGCGCGTTCAACGCAGTCGAGGCAGGGGGGTCGGCGGGGGTCGCCGGTGCTCGCTGCAGGGCCTGGTCAAGCGTCTGCCACGCCTTGGCCACCAGGGCTGCCACCTCGACGTCACTGGGGGCGCGTTCGACAGCGGCCAACAACAGCAGATCGAGGGCGGGGTCGTCGGCGACCGCCGCGCCAGCGGCGAGTTGCTCGGTCAGCGACGGCAGCCGGTGCTCGAGGTGCCACCGCAGAGCGGCGAGATAGAGACCCCGCTTGCTGCCGAAGGTCTTGTAGAGACTGTTGCGGTGCACCCCCAGTTGTTGGACGAGATCGTCGACGGACACCCCGTCGTAGGCCCTGCCGGCGAACAACTCCGCTGCCGCTGCGGTCACGGCTTGCTCGTCGAAACCCCGCGGGCGACCCATGTCCAGAACACTACTGATTAAGGAATGATCAGTCAAGAACGATCGTTCCTAATCTCGCTGGACCGAGCCGTCCGAGGTCGCCACCGACTGCGGGGCCGGCGCTCGTGGCGCCGGCCCCGCAGTGGTCTACCCGCTCAGGCGCGGAAGTAGCTGCACTGGAAGGCGAAGTCGTCCACCCGCACGGCACCGCTGCCACCGAGCAGGGAGACCCGGACGAACACCTGGTTCGGACCGTTCGCGTAGCTGGCCAGGTCATGCCGTCGCCACGTGGTGTCGGTGATCCGGACGGTGCGCAGCGCGAGGTAGGTCCAGCTCGCCGGATCGATCACCTCGACGTTGAGCACCGCCGGCCCGCTGACTGCCCGGACGAAGAACCCGCCGCCACAGGTGGTGGAGTGCCCGGCGGTACGCGGCGCCACCGTGAGCAGCTTGCCCACCCCGGACCAGCCACCGGTCGAGGTGGTGAGAATGGCGTTGTTCGAACCGGACCGGGCCGTTCCGGTACCCAGCTCGAAGGCTCCGCTCCCAGCCCCGGAGCGGTGGAACTCCCACACCGCTGCCGGGTTCCCCTCGAACCCGTCGGTGTGCTGCCAGAGGTCCGCCTGAGCGGGGCCGACGGCCACTGTCAGGGCCACCGCCGTGGCCGTGACGGCCGCGGCGGTGAGGCGTACGGCTCTGGTGAATGCGGTTCTCATCCCTGTCTCCTTCGTTGGTCGACGCTCGTCACGGCGCTCCGTAGATGACGACCTGATACGCGGTGATCGCCTCTCCCACCGGCTGGTGCCAGGTGCGGGGCGAGGAGTTGCACTGGGTGCCGACCCGGTTGGCGTGTGAGTTCAGCCCGTACGCGGTGTTGCTGGCGAAGAGCGGCCCACCGCTGTCACCGCCGAGGGTGCAGATGTTGGTCTCGACCATCTGGCGTACGGTGCCGCCGGCGCCGTTGACAGTCACGTTGGTCTTGAGCACGGTGCCGCACCTGAACCCGGTGGTCTTGCCCGAGTTGCAGACCGACAGCCCGCTCACGGCCGTCGCCCAGCCGTGGATGCTCCGGCTTGTGTTGTTCCACAGGTTGATGACGCCGGTCGCCCAGACCGACGGACCGTTCATCCAGATGAGGCCGTAGTCGTCCTCCGGATAGTTGCTCTCCAGCGACGGCCCGACGTCCTGCCCGTTGGGCAGTGTCCAGTGCGGGTAACCCTGGGTGCAGTGGCCGGCAGTGATGATGTAGTTGAAGGTGTAGTCGGTGGCGGTGAACCCGGCTGAGCAGCCGCCCAACGAGTCCCCGCTGGAGATCCCGACGTTCGGCTGGATCTGGCCGGCGCTGGTCTCGAACCGCACCGCCGCGCCGAACTTGCGCGCCGCCGAGCGTTGGCCGGCGTTCTTCGCCCCGGACGCCGGCAGGCTCACCACCACCTGGTTGGTCGCCGGGTCCACCGCCCAGGTGGTGTTCGGTTCACTCGGCGTGGCCTCCAGCGCCCGCTGGATGGACTGGAGTTGCCGTTCGCCACGCGCGACGATGCGCGCCTTCGCGCCGGCGGCGGTCACCTTCGCGGCAGCCGCGGCGTCGGTGACAGTGACGACGAGGTTGCCGTCGGACAGGTACGCGCCGCCCGAGCTGGCGCCCAGCTCGGTGGTCAACTGATTGGCGAGTCGCACATCGGCGTTCTCGGCACTGAGCAGCTTCTCGGCGGCCTCGCGGCTGATGCCCCGCTGTCCGGCGATCGCCTCGGCCATGTCCGACGCCCCGCCCGCCCGGTCCCTGTCGACGCTGCCCGGGGAAGCCAGGGCTGCCCGGCCGTCGGTGCGGGCCCGATCCGCCGCGCCTCCGGGCTGGGCCGGTCGGTCGACCGGCCCGGCCGCCGCGGCCGTCGGAACGAAGGCCACCGATGCCACGACGGCGAGTGCCATCGCGAGCAGGGACCTGCGGCTGGGTCTTTTCGTACGCGGGTGGCTGACGACAGGTTCTGACATTCACCGCTCCCATCACGAGGGGACTGGTCGGCCGGGTCAGGAGTCGGACGGCCCGGACGGACGGCAAGTCTCGCAATCGGGAGAGGGCGGCGAGTGCGATGTTGGACGCGGCTGGACACGGTTGGACACCTGGTTCCTGAGGCCCCTTTCGCAGTGCACGCCGACGTCGGGCAGCGAGGCGGCGCTCGGAGGGGCCGGGGCGCTGGTGCGCCCCGGCCCCTCCGGTCTGCTCCGCCGGTGTGGTGCGGAGCTGGGTCTCTCAGGTCACCCGCAGCGTTGCGAGTTGAGGGTGAAGGCGGTTGGTGCCGGATTGGTGCCGCTCCACGTGCCGTTGAAGCCAATGCTGGTGGACGCGCCGGGGGCGAGCTTGCCGTTCCAACTCATGCTGTCCGCTGTGACGCTCGTTCCGTTCTGTTTCCAGGTGGCCGACCAGCCCTGGTCGACCTTCTGGCCGGTGGTGGGGAAGTCGAAGGCGAGTTTCCAGCCGTCGATCGCAGTGGCGCCGGTGTTCTTGATCGTCACGGTCGCGGTGAAGCCGCCCGGCCAACTGTTCGCCGTGTAGCCGACAGCGCAGCCGGCGGTCGGGGCGGTGGGCGCGGTCCGTACGGTCAGGCCGGGGGAGGCCGCCGAGACGTTGCCCGCCGCGTCGCGGGCGGTCACCACGAAGGTGTACGGGGTGTCCGGCGTCAGCCCGGTCACTGTGTACGTCGTTCCGGTGGCGCTGCCCACCTTCACGGTGCCGGCGGTGTCGACCCGATGCACGTCGTAGCCGGCGACGGCGGTGTCGTCGGTGGACGGTGCCCAGGCCAGTGAGACGCTGTCGCCGGTGATCGTGCCGGCGGTCGGCTTGCCCGGGGCGGTCGGCGCCTGGGTGTCGCCGGGCGTGGTGTCACGCGGCAGCACCAGGTGGGTGATCGAGTTGGCCGGGAAGGTGGCCGTGAGGCCGTCGGCGGTCACCGGCTGGTCGGCCTCCCGGACGACGCCGGCGAGGTTCGCCCCGCTGTACCGGTAGACCTGAGCGGTGCTGGCGGAGGCGCCGGTGAGGGCGACCGGGCTGGTCAGGTCGTCGCCGGTCTTGTTGATGACGACGAGGGTGAGGGCCTTGTCGGCGCTCCGCTCGGCGGCGTACACGGCCAGCCTGCCCTGGTCGGTGCTTGTCGCCTGGACCGAGGTCTCGCCGAACGCGCCGCCCTTGCCGTCGTAGTTGCGGTAGACGCGGAAGGCGTTGGCCACCGGCTGGTCGGCCTGGGGTGCGGTCCAGAGGGTAGCCAGGTCGAGTCCTTCGCGGCCGAAGATGCCGAGGACGTCAGCCTGGGCGAGCGCGCCGTTGAGCGACCCGAAGGCGCCCCAGTTGTACTCGGTCATCGCGATCTTCGTGCCCGGGTAGTGCTGGTCGACCAGTTCGCGTAGGCGCGGGATGTACCGGACCGGACTGTTGATCCAGCTCTCGTCCACGTATGTCGGGTCCCAGAGTTGGCGGGTCGAGCGCAGTCGCAGCGCCTGGGTGTTGGCATCGCCGGCCGCGTCGCCGAGCACGCCGGACTGCTGCGGGTAGAGGTGGACGTCGAAGTAGTCGAGGATGCGGGTGCCGTGCTGCTGCTCGTACTCGCGCATCCGGTCCAGGTACCACGGGCCGAGGTCCTGGCCGCCGTGCGCGGCCTTGTCCGGCGGGTTCGACCAGCAGCCGGTGCGCGAGCAGGTGTCCTGGTCGAGGCCCGAGTAGAGGATCGAGTTCAGGCCCCAGCCGACGGGACCGAGCGTCTTCGCGCCGGGGTCGGCGGCCTTGATCGCGGCGGCGTACTCGTAGGTTCTGTCGCGTAGCTCGTCGTAGCCCAGCCCGGCCGGGCGGACGTCGCGGTGGGTGGAGTGCCACAGGTCCGGCTCGTTGTCCAGGTTGTAGAACTGGACCCCGCCGTCGGCGGCGGCGCCAAACTGCCCCTTGAGGTGGTTGACGAAGTCGGCGGCGTACTCCGGACCCACCGCGACGCTGGTGTCCTCGGGATCGTTGCCGGTGACCGGTGACCCGTCCGGCTTCAGGCCGTTGCCGCAGTCCGGTGCCCAGGTGTCAGTGGACTGCTGCGGGCCGTACTTGGCGACGCTGAAGCCACACGCCCGTGCCCGGTCCTTGGCGATCCAGCCGAGCATCGGCACTGTCATGACCGTGGCGGCGCCGGTGGCCTTGTTCTCCTGCACGAACCGGTCGGTCTCCGAGCCCTCCGGGAGGTTGGCCGGGTTCGGGTTGTCGTTGGGGATGTTCTCGAAGTACCAGTCCGACGCACGGTTGGTGGTGTCGGCACGGAAGTTGTAGCGGGTGGTGGCGTTGCCGCCGTAGCGGTGCACAGGTAGCCGCAGGTCGCGGGCGAGGGCCTGGTCGGCGAAGTTCATGCCGTAGACGTACGGGCTGATCTGGTGCCGGGCGGCAGTGGTGTCCACTGTCAGCGCCGGGCCGGCTGCGGCCAGGGCGGGCCCCGGCAGGGCCACACCGCCGAGGGCCGTGGCGAGCACGACCGGAAGTAGAGCTGTGGTGGGACGCACGAGCATTCCTTTCGCAGAGGAGCTCGACGATGGGAGCGCTTCCACAGCGTTCCGCTTTCCCGGCTCCGAGTCAACGCCCAGCGGACCCGTGCAGCACTAGCGGCCGGCCGACCGGAGTCAGTCTCTTCACATATAATGACGGCTGTCAATGTGGCTGTGGCTGATGCGGTGATGCCGGAATAGCTCGGATCACCGCAGCGCGGAGGCAACCGCGCCGCAGCGGTGCGAGCGGGAGCACCTCAGCGTCGCATGGCCGGAAGGTTCCTGCTGGCCCCGCCCCTGTGGTGGGGAGCCAGCCGTCTTGGAGGATGACAATGCGGAGTTTTCTCGCGGTGTTCAGCGCCGCCCTGATCCTCGGGGCCGCAGTCGGCAGCGTCCCGGCCGGCGCATCGGCGGCCTCCCCGCCCTCGTGCCCCCGTGGCCTGCTCTTCTGTGAGGACTTCGAGCGGCTGCCCGCCGGGGGGCCCAGCACGTTGAACTGGGGCGTCGACACCCGCAACGGCACGCTCACCGTCGAACGTGCCCGTCGCGGCAACCAGGTGCTGCACGTCCACACCGTCGACAACGGGCGCGCCTTCCTGCGCGTCGACGACTTCGCTGCGCCCGGCAACCGCTTCTACGGCCGGATGCGTCTGCGCGTCGACGCCTTCCCGACGGCCCCGGACTGGGCGCACTTCACGCTGGTGGAAGCAACCGGCACCGGCAGCGCGGAGGTCGTCCGTCCGGTCGGTGGGCAGTACGCGCCAACGGTCCCCGGAACCTTCTGGGGGGTCGGCGCCGACGGCGGTCCGACCGGCGACTGGACCAACTGGCGGGAGTCCGCCCCGGTCGTAGAGGACACCTGGCAATGCTTCGAATGGAAGATCGACGCGGCGGACAACCGCGTCGCGGTGTGGATCGACGGCGTGGCGAACCCGGAGCTGACGGCCTCCACGAGCGACCACGGTGGCAACGATGTTCCCTTCGTCCTGCCGACTGTCGACACTGTGAAGATCGGCTGGCAGCTCTACCAGGGCGGCACGACGCCGGGCGATTTCGACCTCTGGATCGACGACATCGCCCTGTCGAGCAAGCGGCTCGGTTGCTGATCTGGAGCCGAGGAGTCTCGCGACACCTGTGGTCGTGATGTCAGTCCCGATGGGTGTCCCTGCCGGGGTGCGGCTCTACTGCCGCACCCCGGCGGAGTGGCTGGTCGTCGAGAGCGAGGCCCGGCGAGCGGTTGGCCGCGAGACCGTTTTCGCGTGCGGACGGGACCAGCCTCCATGGCGATCATCGGCATCTCCCGCTACGATCCGACATCGACAGATTACTAAGCGTTGATGTGTGCTGCCCGCAAGCCCTGGACGCTGGCAATCCGGCGCCGCTACGAACGTGGTGCCCGACCTGAGGATCACGCCGTCTCGACGAAGGGAATCCGGATGACGGAGAGCGCGCAGACCACCGAGAGTCGAAGCGTTCCGCCCGCGCGGCCGTATCCGTTCAGTGTGCCCGACCGCCTCGTCGTCGATCCGACCTACGGCGAGCTGCGCGAGAACGAGCCGATGACCCGCGTGAAGCTCCCCTACGGCGAGGAGGCCTGGCTCGCCACCCGGTACGAGGACGTCCGTACGGTCCTCGGCGACGTGCGGTTCGGCCGCGCCCCGGCCGTCCAGCGCGACGAGCCCCGACTCACCCCGCGCCAGCAGTACAGCGGCATGCTGACCCTGGACCCGCCCGATCACACCCGGCTGCGCCGGTTGGTGGCGAAGGCGTTCACGGCACGTCGGGTGGAGGCGCTGCGCCCCCGAACCCAGGAGATCGCCGACGCGCTCGTCGACAACCTGGTCCGGCTCGGTCCTCCGGCCGACCTGGTGGAGCACGTCGCCACGCCGCTGCCGATCCAGGTGATCTGCGAGCTGCTCGGGGTGCCGTACGCCGACCGCGACCGCTTCCACATCTGGTCCGAGGCGATCGTCTCGACCACCTCCCTGCCGATGGAGACGATCCAGGAGTACCTGAACAATCTCTGGGGCTACATCGGTGATCTGGTTGCCGAGCGCCGCCGCGAGCCGGGGATCGACGACCTGCTCGGCGCGTTGGTGCGGGCCCGCGACGAGAATCAGGATCGACTCAGCGAGACCGAGTTGGTGGAGCTGGCCGGAGGGCTGCTCGCGGCCGGCCACGAGACCACTGTGACCCAGATCCCCAACTTCGTCTACGTCCTGCTGCACAATCCGGACCAGCTCGCTCAGCTGCGGGCCGACCCGTCGCTGGTGCCGGCCGCGGTGGAGGAACTGTTGCGGTACGTGCCGCTCGGCGTCGGCTCCTCCTTCGCCCGGTACGCCAAGGAGGATGTCGAGGTCGGCGGGGTGCTGGTCCGGGCAGGTGAGCCGGTTCTCGGCTCACTGTCATCGGCGAATCGGGACGGTACCGTCTTCGCCGACCCGGACCGGCTGGATCTGACCCGCGAGCAGAACCCGCACCTGGGCTTCGGGCACGGTGTGCACCACTGCGTCGGCGCGCAGCTGGCCCGCATGGAGTTGCAGGTCGCCGTCGCCACCCTCGTGACCCGCCTGCCCGGATTGCGGCTCGCCGTGCCGGAAGCCGAGCTGGAGTGGAAGCGTGGCATGTTGGTGCGGGGCCTGCTCGGCATGCCGGTGGCCTGGTGAGCGCCGCCTGGCGGATCGGGGTGGACTCACGCCGCTGCATCGGCACGAGCATCTGCGCCGGTACCGCGCCCGAGTACTTCCACCTGGTAGGCGGTCTGTCCGCGCCGCTGGCCGACGTGGTCGCCCCGGCCGAGGTCGTCCTCGACGCCGCCGACTCGTGCCCGGTGGAAGCGATCACGGTCCACGACACCACCGACGACAGGCTGATCGCGCCGCAGGAGTGACCCGAGATCGACCCCGGCTCCAGGGCGCACAGCGACCCCTGGAGGGCTGGCATGGACGGCGTATCAGCTCGCGTCAGCTTCAACTTCCGGCTGGCGATCCGGGGCAGAAGCGTCGCCTGGCGCCCGGCACCGAGTTGCTCGTGGGCTTCGACGCCGGGGGCATGCCTTCGGCCGACACCTTCACCGGTGCTCCTGGCCGGTCGGATCGGCCCCGACGGAGGGGCACTGTGCGTACGACTAGGCGCGAGTGTGAGCAGGCGGGCCTGCATCGAGCGACACTGCCATGAGGGCCACGTCGTCGTCGAGCCGTTGGAAGGTGGCGAGGAGTTCGGTAAGCGCACTGACTGCCGCGGGCGCGGTGGTGGGCGCCAGCCGGGCCAGGAATTCCTGCAGCGACTCTTCGCCGAACTGCTCCGCGCCGAGACCGGAACGGGCTTCGAGAAGGCCGTCGCTGTAGAGGATCAGCGTGTCGCCGGGCTCCAGGGGGAAGGTCCGGGTCGCGATGCGTGGTGTGCGGAGGCCGCCGATGATGGTGCCGCCGGTGGTGGGTCGCGGCTCGACGGTGCCGTCGGCGCGCAGCAGCATGGGGGCGGGGTGGCCACCACCGGCGAGGGTGATCGAGTAGCCGGTTGGCGTTGGGGTGAGGATGCCGAGGATGACCGTGCAGTGGCGGTGTGACCGGCTGCGGTGATCCTGGTAGAGAACGGTGTTGAGGTGGGCGAGCGCGGCGGCGGGATCCGGGTCGTAGGCGGTAGCGGTGCGCAGGGTGTGTCGGGCGGCTGCGGTCGTGGCGGCAGCGGCGAGGCCCTTGCCGCACACGTCGCCGAGGAAGAACCCCCACCGGCTCGCGTCGAGCGGGTACAGGTCGTAGAAGTCTCCGCCGATCCGGTCGGCGGAGGCCATGTGGTAATAGGCGCTGGTCTGTGTACGCGGCGGGGCCGGCAACGTGTCCGGCAGCAGACTGTGTTGCAGTCCGGCGATCAATCCCCGCAGGCGTTCCCGTTCGGCGTCGGCTTCCTGGCGGGCATGTAGGAGCTCGTTTTCGTATGCGCGACGTTCGCGGGCGTCGAAGACTGTCGTACGGATCAGCAGGGGTTGGCCGTCACTGCCCGTCTTGACCACGGAGGTGACAAGCACTGGTAACCGGGATCCGTCCGCGCGCCTGAGTTCGAGGGCGACACCGTTGATCTCGCCCTGCATCTGTAGCGTCGGGGCGAAATGTGTCTCGTGATACAGCCTCCCGCCTACGGTGAGCAGGTCACTGAAGCGTTTGCGCCCGATGACGTCCTCGCGGGTGTAGCCGAGCCAGCCGAGCAACGTCGCATTGATCTTGGCAATGGTGCCGTCCAGTAACGTGGAGACGTTCCCGCACGGCGAACCGTCGTAGAGATCGTCGATGTTGTCCTCCAGCATGGCGGGAAACTCTGCGGCGTCCCGCAGCCCGCAGCGCGACCCCGTGCGGGGCACCGGTTCACTCACCGGCGTTCGGCCACGAACGCCGCGATGGCCTGCGCCGTGGCCTGCGGTGCGCTCAGTTGTGGGCAGTGCCCGGTGGCGTCGAGCGTGACCAGGCGACTGCCCGTTATCTGGTCGTTGACATAGGCGCCCACCTCGGGGGGCGCGATCGCGTCGATCGCCGACTGGATCACCAACGTGGGCACTCGTACCCTGGCCAGGTCGGCACGATGGTCGGACAGGAAGGTGACCCTCGCGAACGCCTTCGCGATGGTCGGGTCGGCGCGGCAGAAACTGGCAGTCAGTTCTTCGCCCAGTTCGGGCCGGTCGGGATTTCTCATAATCATCGGCGCCATGCTGGCCGACCATCCGAGATAGTTGCTGTCCAGCGAATCCAGCAGCTCGTCGATGTCGTCACGGGTGAACCCGCCCCGGTAGCCCTCCTCGTCGATGTAGCAGGGTGAGGGAGTCAGCAGGACCAGGCCGGCGAAGCGGTCAGGCTGCTCGTTGACAGCCAACACGCCGATCATGGCGCTCACGGAGTGCCCCACGAAGATCACGTCGCGAAGGTCCAGATCACGGCAGATCTCCAGGACGTCGCGGGCGTAGCCGTCGAGAGTCGCGTGCCGATCCGAGTCCCACGCCGTGACGTCGGAGCGCCCCGCACCGACGTGGTCGAAGAGCAGCACGCGAGACTGCTCGCCGAGCGTCGCCGTGATGTGCCGCCACATGTTCTGGTCACATCCGAAGCCGTGGGCGAGCATCACCATCGGGCCACCTTCCCGACCCGTGACGGTGACGTTGCTGCGCTCCCGAACGTTCATGCCCGCATTGTTGCACCCGTGCGAGCCGATCTGGAATGACCGGTAATCCACCTCAAATGCCGCCGGCTGCTGGCCGAGACGATGTCGCTCACCGTTTGGGTCGCTGCTCAGCCGGTGCAGGCTCACTGAGGCTGAGGGGGCTGCCCGGGAAGTACCGGCTCTGCCACCGGCCGTCCCGGCAGTGCCCGCTGCCGTTCAGCCAAACGGGAAGGCGGATCTTGGACAATGTGATGCTGCGTGCTCCTCCGATCCGCAGGATGCCAGGTAGCCCCCGGTCGTACCGGCGTCAGACAGCCGCCGTCGCCGGCTGGCGGACGATCGGAGATGCTCATGACCACCCCGATGGGCTCGCGCCGCCACCGCCCCAGCGACGACGTCCGGCGGCTGCACACCGCGCTGCTGCGGATGCCCGCTGACATCGCCACCGACGAACTGGTCGACGCCCGGTACGGGCCGACCACCCGCCGTGGAGTGGCCGAGTTCCAACGGACGCACAAGCTGCCGGTCACCGGCACTGTGGACGGGGCGACCCGGGACGCGGTGCAGATGGTGCTGGCCGAGCCGCCGTCCCGGTTCGTCGTGGTGGGTCGGGTGCGCTGGGCCGACGGGCAGCCTGCAAACGCTCTGACGATCGGAGCGTTCGACCGGGACCTGCGGCACTCCGAGCAGCTCGGCGAGGCGATCACCGGGGATGACGGACTGTATCGCATCGACTACTCGCGGGACCGGTTCACCCGCTCCGAGAAGCAGTCCGCCGACCTGTTCGTCCGCGTGTCCGCTGGTGATCGCCTTCTGTCCGATCCGCCGCTGAGCGCTGTGTTGTTCAACGCTCCCGAGCTTGCCGCGCTCACAGTGGATCTGTCCGGTGGCGGGGACCGGGAACGCAGTGAGTACGAGCGGATCCTCGCCACGATCGTCCCGCTGCTCGGCGAGGTCGCGCTGTACGAGCTGCGGCAGGACGACGAGGTCGAGGACGTGACGTTCCTGGCCGCCGAGACCGGACTGCCCGCGACGGCGCTGGCGCACTTCGGTGTGGCGCAGAAACTGGCCGCGTCCTACAAGCTGCCGGCGGTGTTCGGTTACGCGCTGTTCGCCGAGCGGACGCTGTTGACAGCGAGTCGCACCGGCGCCGCGCTCGCCCGGTTCGACGTCGATCTGAACACCGAGCTGCGGCCGCTGTACTACGACATGGCCCTGCTCGACGAGCACACCGTCCGGAACGCCGTCGCCGAGGCCGTGCGCCATCGCTACGTTCCCGAGGACCTGCTCGGTGAGCTGGACCGGATCCTCGACATGCTGGCCCGGGTACGGCCGGAGGCCAAGGAGTACGTCGCGCAGGAACGGCCGAAGGTGTTGTACGGGCGGGTGGAGCGGTTCCTCGCCGACGGCGCGCACGAGCGGGTCCAGACTCTTCTCGCCGCCGACGCCGCCGGTGACCTGCCCGGGCTGATCGCCCGGCTTGCTGACGCGGCGGCGTTTCCCGACCGGTCGGCCGCCGAGGCGGCCGGCGCGGCGAGCGTGTTGGCCGACGTGCTGGGCTACGACGAGACGATCGTCGACCGGGTCCGCGATCGCGAGGGAATCGAGCGGCCGGCCGACGTTCGCCGGCTGGCCCGGCTGGCCCCGGCGGACTGGCGGCGGGTGTTGCGGGACAGCACAACGGATGTCCGGGTCGCTGGTCAGCCGGTCCGGCCGGAGCTGATCGACCTGCACGCCGGCGCGCTGGCCCGCAAGCTGGAGAGGCGCTATCCCACCACTGCCTTCACCGCGCAACTCGAACGCGACGCGGGCGCCGTGGCCGACACCACAGCGACCGCCGCAGCCGAACGACCCGACGGCAACGGCGATCGGCCCGGCCCCGGTCAACAGCCCGGCACCGAAGAACAGCCCGGCACCGACGAGCGGGCCAGGGCCGCCGAACGCGCCTTCGGTGGGCACCGGGACGCGGTGCTCGAACTGCTCACCGCGAATCCGGACTTCGACCTCGCGACAGGCAACGTGGAACGGCTGCTGCGCGACCACCCGGAGCGGCTGCGGACCGGGCGGCCGGCGCTCAAGGCCACGCAGCGGATCTTCAAGCTGGCGCCGACCTATCGGCAGACCACGGCGTTGCTGGCGGCCAACGTGCCGTCGGCGGCCCGGATCCACGCCCTCGGCGAGACGCGGTTCGTGGCCACCGCCGTGAACACCGGCCGGTTCACCGACGAGCAGGCCCGGTCGGTGTATCGCCGGGCCGTGGACGTGCACGTGGCGAGCGGGCTGCTGGCCGGCGAACTCCAGAGCGCGGCGCGGGCGCTGCCGGTCCGGGCCCTGGGCGGCTCGGTGGCCCCGGACCTCACCCCCGTCAGCGCCGACTTTCCCAACCTGAGCAGCCTGTTCCAGCTCGCCGACTCCAGCTACTGCGAGCCGTGCCGCAGCGTGCACAGCGCCGCCGCGTACCTGGTGGACGCCCTTCAGTTCCTCGGTAACCGGCTGGTCACCGACGCCGACACGCCGGGTCCGGCCACCAAGGTCGCCCGGGACGTGCTGTACGGTCGCCGGCCGGACCTCGGTGACCTGGATCTGAGCTGCGAGAACACCGACCTTCCGCTGCCCTACCTGGACCTGGTGTGTGAGCTGCTGGAGGAGGCGGTGGCACCGGACGCGGGCCTGGCGTTCGGGGGCCCGCTGAGCGGCGGCGTCGACCCGGTGGAGGCGCCGTCGGCCGGGCTGCTGAGCCTGTTGCAGGGCCAGGGCTGGCCGTTCACCGACCGTTCCCTCGTGTACGAGCCGGACCTGGCCGGGGCTCGCGTCGTCCGGGACGTCGGCGTGGTGGCCAAGGCGAGCCCGGATGGGGCCGGCGGGTGGTTCGTGCGCCGACTGCGCCAGACCACCGGCACCGCGCTGGAGTTGGCGGCCGCGCCGCAGTACGTGAATGCCGCCGCGTACGCCCTGCTGGCGGGCAGCCGGTACGCGTTCGCCCTGCCGTTCGACCTGGCGCACGAGGAGACCCGCAGCTACTTCGCCCAGTTCGACATCGCCCGGGCCGACGTGATGCGGGCGCTGCGCCGGTCGGCGGGCCCGAGCGACGAGGCCATCGCGGCCGAGGAACTGGGGATCAGCGACGCGCAGCGGCAGTTGGTGGTCACAGCCGACCCGGCCGCTCAGGACGACATCTGGAACACCGCGCCGCTCGGCGCTCTGGGCGGCATCGCCCGGGTGGACAACTTCCTCGCTCGGGCGCGCCTGGACTATCGGGAGTTGACCGAGCTGCTGGCGCTGGCCTGGGTCAATCCCGGGAACGCCATGTTCGTCAAGCACATGGACACCGGGTCCGACCTCAGCGCAAGGCGGATCCAGCAGCTCACCGACGCGCGCCTGGACCGGATCCACAGGTTCCTGCGTCTGCTGCGCGCGCCGGCCTGCACCGGTTGGACGCCGCCGTTGCTGGACCGGGCGATCCGGGCGGACGCGCTGGGCGGTGGCGCCCTGGACGACGACCTCCTGGTCACGGTGGCGGCGCTGCACCGACTGGCCGCGCGGCTCGGGCTGCCGTTGCCCGAGGTGGTCGACCTGTTCGCGCCGCTGGACGAGTCGCGGTACGCCGAGGTGTTCCGCAACACGGCGAACGGCCCGGTCCTCGACGCGTTCGAGCCGGCAAACGTGCTCGCCAACGAGCAGGCGGAGCTGACCACACCCGGCTCCGGTGCTCCGCTGTCGGCGCACGAGGCGTACCTGGCGACCTGCCTGGGGGCCACCACGGCGGACACCGCTCTGCTGGTGGCCGACCTTCCGGCCCCGGCGATCGTCAGCAACGTCGGCCTGCACACGGTGTACGCCGGAACACTGCTGGCCCGGGCGCTCGGGCTCAGCGTCAGCGAGTACCTGACCATGAAGGATCTGATCGGGCCGGATCCGCTCACCACACCGGCCGCCGCGCTGGCCTTCGTCGCGCTGCTCGACGCCGCCCGGGCCGGCACCGGCATCAGCCCGGCCGACCTGCGCTACCTGCTCCGACACGAAGCCGACGACCTGGCCGCGCGGGACCTGCCGGACGAGACGCTGACCGCGGTGCTCACCGGGTTGCAGGCCGGTTACCAGAGCGGCTACGCGGCGACCCGACCCGCTGTCGACCCGGCGGCGCCCCCCGAGGAGAACCTACCGGGCCTGCGTGCCCTGCTGGCCGTGGTGCCCGGGATGACCGAGGCGGACCTGGCCGGCTTCACCTCGATAGTGGACGGTGGCTGGACCGATGCGGTGACCACCCCGGCGCAGTTCGTCGACGCGAAGCTCGCCGCCCTCGTGGACACCACACCGATAACGGCAGCGATCGTGGCCAGCCCCACCGAGGCCCAGCAGACCACGCTGCTGCTGGCCATCACCACGACCCTGTCCAGCTACGCGTACACCCGTACCAAGCAGGAGCTGGCGGTGGCGGCGGTGGCCGACACCTTCGGGTTCTCGGCGGACGCCGCCGCGACAGTGCTGGCCGGCGCGGAGCTGACCCGGCCGCTGCTCGCGGTGCTCACCGACGACGCGCTGGTGGACCTTGTGAACGAGCCGCCGACGCCGCCGGCGGTCACCCCGGCCGGGTTCGACGAGCAGTACCGGGCACTGCGCCTGCTGCACGTGCTGAGCCGGCTCGTCGACCACCTGAGGGTGCCCGACGCGGACCTCGGCTGGCTGCTGGCGAACGCCCTGTCGCTCGGCTGGCAGCCCCCGGACCGGGTGCCGTACCAGACCGGCCGGCCGCCGGTCCCGTTGACCGACTGGATCCGGTTGGCCGCCGGGGTCGAGCTGGCCCGCACCTACCCGCCGGTGGCGAACCCGCTGGACGCAGCCGCGCCGTGGACGGTGTACGGGCTGTTCGACCTGGTCCTGGCGGCCGGGACCACCGCCACGCAGGTCCACACCCATCTGGCGCAGCTCGGTGGCTGGGACGCCACAGTGCTGACCGACCTCGACACCCACCTCGAACTGTCGGCGGTGGACCTCACCGCGTACCGGTCACCGGCGACGATCCAGCGACTGGCCCAGGCGCTCACAGTGCTGCGCCGGCTGGGCCTACCGGTGGCGGCGGCGGTGCCGCTGGGCCAGCCGGTCACCACGGCGGCGGGGGCGGCCACCATGCGGCAGGCCCTGAAGGCGCGCTACGCCGAGGCCGAGTGGTTCGGGGTGCTCCAAGGGGTGCAGGACCGGCTGCGGGTGGCCAAACGGGACGCGCTGGTCGCGTACCTGTTGGCCGAGAACCCGGGGCTGCGCGACACCAACGACCTGTACGACCACTTCCTCATCGATGTCGAGATGGGCGCCTGCATGGCGACGTCGCGCATCGTGCAGGCGCACGCCACAGTTCAGTTGTTCGTGCAGCGCTGCCTGCTGGGCCTGGAGCCGGACAGCGTCGCGGCGGTCACCGAGGATCCGGGTTGGGACCAGTGGAACTGGATGGCCAACTATCGGGTGTGGGAGGCCAACCGGAAGATCTTCCTGTATCCGGAGAACTGGATCCTGCCGGAGTTGCGGGACGACAAGTCGGAGCTGTTCACCGAGCTGGACGACCAGTTGCAGCAGGACGAGCTGACCGACCTGGCGGTGGAGAACGCCACCATCGCGTACCTGGAGAAGCTGGACGACCTGGCACACCTGGACGTGATGGCCTGCTACTACCAGCACGACAGGCATCTCATGCACGTGTTCGCCCGCACCCGGGGCGGCGACCCGACCGTGTACTACCACAGGCAGTTCGAGCGGGAGCGGTACTGGACGCCGTGGCGGCGGGTGCCGCTGGACATCGCTGGCGACCACCTGCTCGCCTTCGACCGCAACAGCCGGCTCACAGTGGCCTGGCCGGTCTTCACGCAGGAGACCGACACGGCGCAGACCTCCCAGATTCCGGACCCGGACGGCATCCCGCCAGGCGGCACCGAGACGGAGCGGCCGCGTCGGCGGTGGCGGATCCAGCTGGCCATCGGCGAGCGGACGCAGGACCGCTGGCAGCCGAAGAAGATCTCCAAGGACGCGCTGTACTACCCCACCAGCGGCTACCGGGAGGACCTCCCCGCCGCGGACGAGTTCACCTGCTTCGCGTACGCGGCCGGAGCGGCCGGTCAGGCGATCAGCGTGCTCACCGGCTCCGAGTTCGTCGGCTCGTTCGCATTGACCGGTTGCCGAGGCTATCCGGAGCCGATGCCGGGCGGCGGCTCCGGCAACCTGCAGCTGTCGCCGGTGTTCAAGGACACCGAACTGTTGGCCGAACGGTTCACCGAACTGGTCTTCCGGACGCAGAACGACCTGGCGATCAGCACTCCGCTGATGGGCGCGTTCCAGACGCTGGTGGCGCAGACGCCCGGCCGGTTCCGGGTGACGTACCCCATGCAGATGTCGTTGCTCGACTGGATCGTCATGCTGCTGGGGCTGGCGCAGAGCATCCGAGGCACCCACGACCGCCGGCCGGTGCTGCCACTGGGCACCCTGATGCCGTACTTCTACGGCGACTACGACCGTGGTTACGTGATCATCCCGGGCTTCTACGACCGGCGCGCCGAGGACCCGGCGGACCGGATCGAGAAGACGTACAGCGACGTGGACGAGTTCGCCCGTGACGTGTTGGCTCTGCTCACCGAGTACCTACGCCGATACGCCGAGGACCCGGCGCACGACCTCGCGGCCGCCGTGCAGGCGATGACCGAGGACGCGGAGTACCACAGGCTGGTGGCCGAGTTCGAGGTCTACGGCACCCTGTCGTACGGGGTGCGGTTCGCGAACTTCTACCACCCGCTGCTGTGTTTCCTGCGGGCCACCGTCCACCGGTCGGGCGTGCCGGCGTTGCTGAGCCGGACCACCCAGCTCACCAACACGGGGTTCGACTTCGTTGACACCTACCAGCCGGCGCCGGTGGTCGTGTCGCCGTACCCGGTGGAGGACCTGGACTTCGCCGCGGACGGCGCGTACGCGGGCTACAACTGGGAGCTGTTCTACCACCTTCCGTTCGACATCGCGCTGCGGCTCAACCGGGACCAGCGGTTCGCCGAGGCGCGGAACTGGTTCCACCACATCTTCAACCCGGTCGGCACCGCCGACGGCGCCGCTGCCCCGCAGAAGTACTGGGTCACCAAGCCGTTCTTCCAGACCGGAGTGCCCGAGCTGCTCAACCAGCGGATCGGCGACATTCTCACGGCGATCGCGGCCGACCCGTCGGGGGCCAGCATCACCGACCTGAAGTTCGCTGTGGAGCAGTGGCGGGCGAAGCCGTTCAACCCGCACGTGGTGGCCCGCAGCCGGCCGGTCGCCTACCAGCTCGCCGTGGTGGTCAGCTACATCAAGAACCTTGTCGACTGGGGTGACCAGTTGTTCCGGCAGTTCACCAGGGAGTCCGTCACCCAGGCCACTCAGCTCTACATTCTGGCCGACAAACTGCTCGGGCCGAAGCCGAGCGTGGTGCCGCCGCTGGTCAGCCCGGCTCCGGCCACCGTGAACCAGCTCCAGGCCACCGTGGACCTGTTCGGCAACGCGCTGCTGGACCTGGAGAACCTGATCCCCGACCTGGACCTGCTGCCGCACGGCGGTGCGGAACTGCCCAGCCCGCTGAGCTACTCCGCGTTGTACTTCTGCGTCCCGCCCAACGAGGAGATGCTCCGGCTGTGGGACCTGATCGGCGATCGGCTGTTCAAGATCCGCAACTGCCAGAACATCGACGGGGTGGAGAGCATGCTCGCCCTGTTCTCGCCGCCGATCGACCCGGGGGCACTGGTCCGGGCCGCCGCCGCCGGCATGTCCGTCTCGTCGTTCCTGGCCGGGCTCGGCGCACCGCTGCCGAACTACCGGTTCCGGGTGCTGGCCCAGAAGGCCACCGAACTCGTCGGGTACGTCGGTGAGCTGGGCGGCGGGCTGCTCGCGGCAATGGAGAAGCGGGACGCCGAGCAACTCGCCCGGCTGCGCGCCGGCCAGGAGATCGCCCTGCTCGACGCGGTGCGGGCGGTCAAGCTCGCCACCATCGCGGAGGCCGAGGGCAACGTCGCGGCGCTGGAACTGAGCCGCAAGGTGGTGGAGGAGCGGCAACGCTACTACGCCGGCCGGCCGTACATGAACGCCTGGGAGATCACCGCCACCGCGTTGTCAGGGGTGTCGCTGCTCGGCGAGACCGCGATCGCCGTGGGCTACATCCTGTCCGGCGGGCTGAAGCTGATACCCAACTTCACTGCTGGTGGCGCCGGCTTCGGTGGCTCACCCACGGTGACCCTCACCCTCGGCGGGGACAAGGCCGGTGCCGCCGCCGACTCGGCGGTGATGACCCTGGAAGCGATCGCCCGGGCCCTGGACAAGGCCGCCGGGATGGCCGCCAACCAGGGCGGCTACCGCCGCCGGATGGACGACTGGGAACACCAGGCGGCGCTGGCCGGTCTCGAACTGACCCAGCTCGACCAGCAGCTCCTCACCGGGCGGCTGCACGTGGCCATGCTCACCGACGAGCTGGCGGCGCACGACCAGGAGGCCGACAACGCCCGGGCCACCGAGGAGTACCTGCGCGGCAAGTACACAAACACCGAGCTGTACCAGTGGATGGTGAGCCGGGCCAGCTCCGTCTACTTCGGGGCCTACCAGCTCGCCTTCGACGTGGCGAAGAAGGCCGAGCGGTGCTTCGCCCACGAGCTGGGCAGCGAGGCCACGTTCCTGCAACCCGGCTACTGGGACAGCCTGCGCAAGGGGCTGACAGTGGCGGACGCGCTGCGCCACGACCTGAAGCGGATGGAGGTGGCCTACCTCGACCAGCACAGCCGCGAACGCGAGCTGACCCGGCACGTCTCGCTGGCGCAGCTCGACCCGGCGGCGTTGATCGAACTGCGGGCCACCGGCAGTTGCGTCGTCAACGTGCCGGAGGCGCTGTTCGACCTGGACCACCCCGGGCACTACTTCCGCCGGCTCCGCACTGTCAGCCTGTCCATCCCGTGCGTGGCCGGCCCGTACACCCCGGTGACCGCGAAGCTCTCCCTGATCGGCAACAGGTACCGGAGCTCCACCGCGGCCCGGCAGGGCGGCACCAGCGCCAAGGACAAGTACACAGAGGTGCCCGGTGACGAGCGCTTCGCGTACAACGTGGGCGGGATCGAGTCGATCGCGACCAGCAGCGGCCTCAGCGACAGCGGCATGTTCGAGCTGAACTTCGCCGACGACCGCTACCTGCCGTTCGAGGGCAAGGGCGCGATCGGCACCTGGCG
This sequence comes from Micromonospora sp. NPDC053740, assembly GCF_040677775.1. Taxonomy (NCBI): domain Bacteria; kingdom Bacillati; phylum Actinomycetota; class Actinomycetes; order Micromonosporales; family Micromonosporaceae; genus Micromonospora; species Micromonospora sp. NPDC053740. Next base: position 861,446 of record NZ_JBFASO010000001.1, on the reverse strand, counting down.
GCTGGAACTGCCGACGGCGGTCCGCCAGTTCGACTACGACAGCATCAGCGACATCATCCTGCACCTGCGCTACACGGCCCGCGACGGCGGCTCGACGCTGCGCGGCCTGGTCGAGGACTCCCTACGGGAGGTGCTCAACGAGATGCTCGTCGACGCCGGACGGACGGGGCTGTACCAGGCATACAGCCTGCGCCACCACTTCCCGGACGAGTGGTGGCAGCTCACCCAGCAGCAGAGCACCGAGTTGACCATCGGGCCGGAGCACCTGCCGTACCTCGCCCGCGACCACCAGCCGGTGGTGGACCAGGTGACCTGGTACGCCCGGGTGGACGGTGATCCCGGGACGTACGACCTCACGGTGGCCGGTGACCCGGTGACGTTGAACCGGGACGCCGACCTGCGGCAGTGCGTGGGTCAGTCCGATCCGCTGGTTCTCGGCACCCCGGTCACGCTGGCGGCCGACCCGGACGGCCTGAGCGACCTGGTAGTCCTGCTGCACTACCGGCTCGACGGCTGAGGGGGAGCGGTGACGACCAGCTACCCGGTCGGCGGCGGATCGCCGGGGCCTGGCTCCCGGTGGCGCGGCTCCGCCGACCCGACCGGCGCCGGCGCTCCCGGCGGGGCATTCGGCCCGAGCGGGCCGCCGACCGACGCGACCGGCACCGGGCCGCCAGCCGGTCGGGCCGCGACCGGACCGGGACTCGGTGGACCGGCGATCAGCCTGCCCACCGGCGGCGGCGCGATCCGGGCCATCGGCGAGACGTTCGCCGCCCACCCCGTCACCGGGACCGGCGGCATGTCCGTTCCCATCCCGGTCAGCGGCGGCCGGTCCGGGTTCCAACCCGACCTGACACTCAGCTACGACTCGGGCGCCGGGAACGGCCCGTTCGGCCTCGGCTGGCAGTTGCCCGTGCCGGCCATCAGCCGGCGCACCGACCGCGGCCTGCCCCGCTACGACGACACCGACACCTTCCTGCTGTCCGGGGAGGACGACCTGATTCCGGTGCCCGGCGGCACTCCGGTCGCCGGGCACACGGTGCAGCGGTTCCGGCCACGGACCGAGGGGGCGTTCGCCCGCATCGAGCGGTGGACCCGGGACTCCGACGGTGACGTGCACTGGCGCACCCTGTCCGGGTCGAACCTGCTGGCGGTGTACGGCCGCGACGGCGGCTCCCGCATCGGCCTGGGCCGGCGGGTGCACACCTGGCTGCTCTGCGAGACCCGCGACGACCGGGGCAACGCTGTCGTCTACGCCTACAAGCCCGAGGACACCGCCGGCCTGGACCTGGACCGGCCGCACGAACGGCACCGCACCGACCGGAACGCGAACCGCTACCTCAAGTCGGTGCGGTACGGCAACACCGTGCCGCTGCTCGACCCCGACGGCCGGCGCCCGGTGGACCTGACGCCGGCCCGGATCGCCGACGCCGGCTGGCTGTTCGAGGTCGTGCTCGACTACGGCGAGCACCACCCGGACACCCCGCTGCCCGCTGACACCGGGGACTGGACCTGCCGGCCGGACCCGTTCTCCACCTACCGTGCTGGCTTCGAGGTCCGCACCTACCGGCTGTGCCGCAGGATCCTGATGTTCCACCACTTCCCTGACGAGCCCGAGGTGGGCGCGGACTGCCTGGTCCGCGCGGTGGAGCTGGAATACGCCAGCGGGCCGGTGCTGTCCACACTGGTCGAGGTGACCCAGCGCGGCTACGCCCCGGCCGCAGGCGGCGGGCACACCAGCGCCGCACTGCCCCCGGTGACCTTCGAATACACACCGGCCACCATCGCGGCGACCACCAGGGAACTGGAGCGCGGCAGCCTGGAGAACCTGCCGGCCGGCGTGGACGGGCGGACCGAGCTGTGGGTGGACCTGGACGGGGAAGGAATCGCCGGGGTGCTGACCGGGCACGAGGGTGCCCTCTACTACCGGCCGAACCTCGGCGCCGGCCGGATCGGCCCGGTCACCGCGCTGCCCACAGTGCCGTCGCTGACCGACCTGGCCGGCGGACGCCAGCAACTGGTCGACGTGAACGGTGACGGGCGGATCGAGCTGGTCCAGCTCGGCACCGTACCGGCCGGTTTCGTCCGCCGCACCGACGACGCCGGCTGGTCCGGCTTCCAGCCGTTCCGCGAGCTGCCCGCCGTCGACTGGGCCAGCCCCGACCTGCTGCTGCTGGACCTCACCGGGGACGGCCGGGCCGACCTGCTGATCGCCGGTGACACAGTGCTGGCCTGGCACGAGTCGCTGGCCGAGGTGGGGTACGGCCCGGCGCGACCCGCGCTCTGGCCCGCCGACGAGGACCGTGGGCCGCGGCTGCTGCGCTCCGACGACCGGCAGAGCATCTTCCTCGCCGACATGTCCGGCGACGGGCTCACCGACCTGGTCCGGGTCCGCGACGGGTCCGTCTGCTACTGGCCCAACGTCGGTTACGGACGATTCGGCGCCAAGGTCGAGATGGACGACGCGCCGTGGTTCACCGGGCTGGACGAGTTCGACCCAGCCCGGGTGCTCCTCACCGACGTGGACGGCACCGGCGTGATGGACCTGTGCTACCTGGGCCGGCGCGAGATCCGGCTCTGGTACAACCAGTCCGGCAACGGCTGGTCGGCCCCCGCCGACCTGCCCGACCTGCCGCACGTCACGCCCGATTCGACTGTGACAGTGACCGACCTGCTGGGTACCGGCACCGGCTGCCTGGTGTGGTCGTCGCCGCTGCCCGGCGACGCGGCCGGCCCGGTGCGCTACCTGAATCTGGCCGCCGACGGCAAGCCACACCTGCTCACCCGGGTGGTGAACAACCTGGGCGGCGAGACCACCATCCAGTACGCCGCATCGACCGCCTTCCAGTTGGCCGACCGGCGAGCCGGCCAGCCGTGGGTGACCGGACTGCCGTTCCCGGTGCAGGTCGTCGAGCGGGTGGAGCAGGTGGACCGGATCACCGGGACCCGGCTGGTCACCGGCTACCGCTACCACCACGGGCACTACGACGGCGTCGAGCGGGAGTTCGCCGGCTTCGGGATGGTCGAGCAGATCGACGGCGAGTCGTTCGTGGACCACGTGTTGGGCGTCGAGGCGGTCGACGGCAACCAGGACACCTCGCCCGAGCTGTTCCAGCCACCGGTCACCACGAAGACCTGGTACCACACCGGCGCCCCGGTCGACCTGTCCGCCGAGTGGTACGCCGGCCGGCACCTACCCACCGCGGAGCTGCCGGCCGGGGTCTCCGCCGCGGAGCTGCGGGAGAGCCGGCGGGCGTTGCGCGGCCTGCCGCTTCGGCAGGAGGTGTACTCGTACGACGGCAGTTCCGCGCAGGAGCACCCGTACGGGGTGGTCGAGCAGACGTACCAGGTGCAGCGGCTGGACGCGCGGGTGTTCGTCGCCGTCGAACGGGAGGCGGTCAGCCTCTCCTACGACCGGCAGCCGGACGAGCCCCGGATCAGCCACCGGCTCAACCTGGTCCTCGGCCCCTACGGCACCGTCGTCCAGGCCGCCGCCGTGGTCTACGGTCGCACCACGCCCGACCCGGAGCTGCCCGCCGAGGTGACCGCCGAACAGCGACGCCGTCACGTCACGTACGGCGAGCAGCGGTACACCCCGGACATCGACGAGACACTGCCGGTGCCGGCGTACCGGATCCGCGCCGCGTACGAGGCGGTCGGGCACGAGCTGACCGGGCTGGCCCCGGCCGGCCCGCTGTTCACCCGCGCCGAACTGCTCGCCGGGTTCGCCGCGGCCACCCCGATCGGGTACGAGGTGGTGGCGGACGAGGTCAGCGCGCAGCGGCGGTTGCTGTCCCGGTCACAGGTGCGCTTCCGGGACAACGCGCTGACGCCGCTGCCGGCCGGTCAGTGGGACAGCCTGGGGTTGGGGCACCAGACGTACCAACTCGCCTTCACCCCGGCCGCGCTGGCCGCGGGTTACGGCACTGCGGTGACCGGCGCGGACCTGACCGCCGCCGGCTACGTGCACCTCGACGGCGGCCCGGACTGGTGGATCCCCTCCGGCGAGCTGCGCTATCCCGCCGATCCGGCCGCGCACTTCTACCTGTCCAACGGGGCCCTGGACGCGCTGGGCCTGGCGACGGCTGTCACCTTCGACGACTACCACCTGCTCACCGAGCGGGTGACCATCGACCAGGCGTCCTGGTCGGTCACCACCGCTGTGAACAACTACCTTGTGCTCGGCCCGAGCCTCGTCACCGACCCGAACGGGCAGCGCCGCGCGGTGCGCTACGACGAGTTGGGCCGGGTGGTGGCCTCGGCGCTGCTCGGCCGGCCCGGCGCCGGGGACGGCGACACCCTCGACGATCCGACGTTGACGTTCACCTACGACCCGTTCAACTGGGTGGTCAACGGCCAGCCCGCGTACAGCCGGGGCCGGCACCGGGAACGCCACGGCCCGACCAACACGCGCTGGCTGGAGAGTTACGAGTACAGCACCGGCACCGGTGGGGTGGCGATCACCAAGTCGCGGGTGCATCCCGGCAGGGCCCTGGAGGTGGGGGAGGACGGGGTGGCCGTCGAGGTGGACGCCGACCCGCGCTGGGTCGGCACCGGCCGCACGGTTGTCAACAACAAGGGCAACCCGGTGAAGCGGTACCAGCCCTACTTCAGCACCACCCACGAGTACGAGGACGCCGCGGCGCTGCGCGAGATCGGCGCCACAGCGATCCGCTACTACGACCCGCTGGGCCGGGCCGTGCTGACCCGGTATCCGGACGGCACCCTCAGCCGGGTCGAGTCCAATGCCTGGTCGCACCGGCTGTTCGACGCCAACGACACGGTGCTCGACAGCCAGTGGTACGCCGAGCGGGGCAGCCCCGCCGTGTCCGACCCGGAACCGGCCGACCCGGCCACCCGCGCCGCGTGGCTCGCCGCCACGCACGCCGACACACCCTCCGTGATCCATTTCGACAGCCTCGGCCGGGCCGTCTACACGGTGGCCGACCGGGGCGCCGGCCAGCGGTTCGGCGTACGCACCACCGGAGACCTCACCGGCCGGTCCTCCGACGGGTACGACGCGCTGGGCCGGCACATCGCCACCGCGGCCACCGCCATGCACGGCGCGGGAGTGCGGTCGTGGAGCGCGGAGAAGGGCGAGCGGTGGGTGTTCCAGGACGTTCTCGGTGGGGTGTGCCGGATCTGGGACGAACACGGCCGGACCTTCCGCACGACGTACGACGCCCTGCACCGGCCCGTCGGCCTGTACGTCAGCGAGTCCGCCGGCGCGGAGCGTTGTGTGCAGTACGTGGTCTTCGGCGACCGGCATCCGGACGCGGCGACGCTGGGCCTGCACGGCGTGCCGTACCTGGTGTTCGACCCGGCGGGCCAGGTGCGGGTGCCCGAGGTGGACTTCAAGGGCAACCCGCACCGCGCCGAACGGAGACTCGCCACCGACCACGTCGACGGCCCGGACTGGTCACCGGTGTCCGCCGCGTCCGACCACGCCGCGCTGCTGGCCGCAGCGGCGCCACTGCTGGAGAGCGAGGTCTTCGGCACCGCCGCCGAGTACGACGCGGTGAACCGTCCAACACTGGTCACCCTGCCCGACGCCACCGAGCTGCGACCGACCTACCTTGAGGGCGGCATGCTGGGCCGGCTCACCGCGCGGCTGCGCGGCCAGGGCGCTGAGGTGGAGTTCCTGTCCGAGCAGGACTACGACGCGCTGGGTCGGCGGCGGTTCGCACGGCACGGCAACGGCCTGGTCACCGAGTACTTCTACGACCCGATGACGTTCCGGTTGGAACGTCTGCTCACCGCCGGGGTGCGCGACCTGCGCTACACCTACGACCCGGTGGGCAACCTGACCCGGGTGGCCGAGCCGGGCGCGCCCACCTTCTTCGGCAACGCGGCGGTGCCGGCGGCCAGCGACTACGCGTACGACCCGCTCTACCAGTTGATCAGGGCGAGCGGGCGGGAGTTGGCCGGGGCGCCGAACGACGCGATCCGCGACCAGACCGACGTGCCGCCCGCCGGTAGCCTCACCGATGCCGGCGCGGTACGTGCCTACACCGAGGAGTACGAGTACGACCCGCTGGGCAACCTCACGGTGCTCCGGCACCGGTTCCGGACGCAGGCCGGGGTGGGTGCCGGCTGGACCCGGCACTACCGGTACGCGTACCAGGACGACCCGGCCGACGCCACGAACCGGCTGGCCGCCACGAGCCTGCCCGGCGACGCCGACGGCGGCCCCTACTCGGCCCTGTACGCGCACGACGCCGTCGGCAACCTGACCGTCATGCCGCACCTGCCGGCCCTGGAGTGGAACGTCCACGACCAGCTCCGCCGGGTCGACCTCGGTGGCGGTGGCGAAGCCCGGTTCGTCTACGCCGCGAGCGGGCAGCGGCTGCGCAAGGTCGTGGACCGGCCGGGCAGCGTCCAACTTGAATGGATCTTCCTGGGTGCGGTCACAGTGTTCCGGCGGCGCAACCGGGTCACCGGCACCCTCCAGCACGAACGATGGACCACCACCATCGCCGACGACACCGGCCCGGTCGCCCAGGTGGACGTCAAGACCGTCGACGTCGGCGGCTTCGACCCGGCCAACCCGCTCGGCGTTCCGCTGATCCGTTACCAACTCAGCAACCACCTCGGTTCGGCCGTGCTGGAGACCGACGCGGCAGGGGCGCTCATCTCCTACGAGGAGTACCACCCGTACGGCACCACCGCGTACCGGTACGGCCGGCCGGGCGCCGACCTCAGCCTGAAGCGGTACCGCTTCGGCGGGCACGAGGTCGACGACGAGACGGGTTTCTGCTACGCCGGCGCTCGGTACTACGTGCCGTGGCTGGGCAGGTGGGCGAGCAGCGATCCGGGCGGCTTCGCCGACGGGGGCAACCTGTTCCGGTACTGCCGCAACAATCCGGTCGGAATGGCCGATCCGGCCGGGTTCAAGCCCACCACTGTCAAGGGGCCGGAAACCCACGACATCTCCATCACGGAGTCCCACTTCACCGGGTCCGAGAACCCCACTGTGGAGGACTTCCGCCGCTATCTCAACAGTCACGGCGCAACCCTCGACCCACGGATCAACAACAAGAACTCGGTCATCTACTACCAGGCCAACGTCACCCTCAACCTGGAGGGAGGCAACTGGTCCGAGCATCCGGGCGGCACCTGGGTGCTGCACGCCGTGCTGCCGCCTCCCGCACCGCCGAAACCGAAGCCGGCGCCACCTCCGCCGCCACCGGAGCCGCCACCTGCCGAGCCGCCACCACCCACGCCGGCCCCACCACCCGAACCGCCCCCGGCCGCGCCGCCGGCCGACTCCGCCGGCAAGACGCCGGCCGCACCCGGCGTCACCGGTGGCGCTGCCGCGCACACCGCGCCCGCCGCCGAGAAGTTCATCTGGAACTTCAAGTTCAAGGGCGGCCGGGGGACGTTCCGCGGCAACATCCTCGAATGGCTGTACGGCGTGCCGTGGCGCGACAACACGGCGGACTTCGATCTGGAGACCAGCACCGCGGTCAAGCAGGTCAGGTCGACCGACCGGTACGGCAAGGCCGGTGACATCGCCCGGGAGGCGACCCGGGACGCGGACGCCGCGATCCAGGCCAACCCGAGCACTATGGCCGGCAAGCGGTCCCAGGCCGTCATCATCACCGAGACCGACGCGCCGGCCAGCGCCGGAAACGCGATCCGCACGGCGACCAACCCGGGACGCGGGCGGGACATCCCGGCCAGTGCCACGGCCCCGGAGCACGTGCGCGGACTGCCGGGCCGGACCGGGATGCTCGGCAAGGGGCTCAGCGTCGTCGGGTTCGGTCTGTCGGCGTTCGCCCTGTGGGGCGACTACCAGCACGGCGACTGGGAGATGGGCGTCGGTGACGCGCTCGGCGCGGTCGGCGGTGGCCTGGAGCTGTACGCCATCGCCGTGCCCGGTGCCACTGTCGCCACGGTCAGCGCGATGACCGCCGGACTGGTGATCGGTGGCATCGGTCTGGCCGCCGTCTCGTACGTCAGCATGAACCGGGCCGCCGAGGCCGGCGACACGCCAGGGGTGGTGGCCGGCGGCGTCGGCATCGGGGCGGGTCTGGCCATCGCCGCTGGCGCTATCGGCATCGCGGCCGGCAGCGTGGTGATCGCTCCGGTCGTGCTCGTGGTCGGCGTCGTCGCCGCCATCGGCGTGGGGATCTTTCACGCGGGCCGCTACTTCGACTGGTGGTGACCCACGTTCCCCGCTGTCACGTCGGCGATACTGTGGGCGTGGAGTACGTGTCCAGAGTGCCTCGACCGCCGCTGGACGGGCTGATCGACGACCTCTACTACCTGGAGGGTGCGCCGCCGTACGCCCGGCTGACGCTGCCGGCAAGTCCGGCGGCGTTCCTCATCGTCAACCTCGGGGCACCGTTTCGCATTCGGGCCGGCACCGAGATCGAGACGGCCGAGTACGCCGACGGCTGCGTGGTCACCACGCCCAGCCGCGCGTTCGAGTTCGGCTATCCACCCCGGACCCGGTCCATCGGCGTGCACTTCAAGCCGTGGGGGCTGGCGCCGTTCCTGCCGATGCCCGCAGTGCAGCTGTGCGACCGGCCGGTGACGGTGGAGCAGGTGTGGGGCCGACCCGCCACTGCTGAGCTGCGCGACCGGCTGGCCACGGCCGAGGGACCCCACGAGATGTTGACGCTGCTTGAGGAGGAGCTGATGCGACGGCTGGGCGACGCGGCCGGCCTGGGGCTGGTCCGCCGTACGAGCCGCATCATCGCCGCGACCAGCGGGGCGGTGGCGATCGATGACCTGAGGGTTTCCGCCGGTGTCAGCAGCACGCACCTGGCGCAGCGGTTCAAGGAGCTCATCGGCGTCACGCCGAAGCGGTTGGCCCGCAGCTACCGCTTCGCCGCCACAGTGCTGTCGATCAACCCCGCCGAACCGGTCGACTGGGCCGACCTCGCCGGTGGTGCAGGCTACTTCGACCAGGCCCACTTCGGCCACGAGTTTCGGGCCTTCACCGGGCTCACACCGACCCGGTACGTCGAAGTCAGGCGGCGGTTCCTGCGCGAACATCCCGGCCACGTGCTGGACGGCTGGCCGCTACCGACCGATTGATTCCTTACAAGAGCGACAGCCCACGAAACTCTAACCTCGGGGCATTCCAAGCAGAGGAGCTTGCCCATGGGCGAAGTAGTCATGTACAGCTCGGTGTCGGTGGATGGCTTCATCGCCGACGAGAACGACCAGCCCGGACCGCTGTTCGACTGGTTGACCAGCGGTGACGTCCCGTTGGACGAGAGCGGCGTGTTGAAGGTGTCACAGGCGTCCTTCGACTACATCCGACCGTACTGGAACCAGATCGGGGTGACGATCGCCGGCCGCCATGTCTTCGACATGACGGACGGCTGGGACGGGAAGCCTCCGAGCGGGATCGACCACGTGGTCGTCGTGACGCACCGGCCGAAGCCCGAGGGGTGGGACCCCGAGGCGCCGTTTCACTTCGTCGACGGCGTCAAGGCAGCCGTGGCCAGGGCGCAGGAGCTCGCGGGGGACCGCATCGTCGAGGTCGCCGCTGGTGACGTCGGCGGCCAGGTGCTTGCCGCGGGCCTGGTCGACGAGGTGCGCATGGACGTCGTACCTGTCGTGTTCGGGTCCGGCAAGCGCTACTTCGGGTCGGTCCACGCGCAGCACCTGTTGGACGATCCTGACGTGGTGATTCAGGGCAACCGGGTGCTTCACCTGCGCTGTCGGGTGCGCCGTTGACCGATCCGAGCGTCCGTCAGCCGCGGGTGCGCCCTCTGATCCGGGTCTGGCCGGCGAGGCTGATGAGCGTCAGGAGGACGGTCAACGCGGTGTAGCAGACGACTGCCGGCACCTCGCCGAGAGGGCCGACGAGCTGCCCCTCGATGACGATGGGTAGCCCGAAGGCGAGGTAGGAGACGACGTAGATTCCGCCGACGACTCCCGCGCGCTGGTGCGCTGCCGCGAGCGGGAAGATGAGGCGTAGCGCGGCGGTGAAGGACGCACCGAAGCCGACACCGGCGACAGCCTGCCCGATGATCATGACGGCCAGGCTTCCGGCGAACACTCCACCGATGATGCCGATGGCCCCGGCGAGGGACGCGTAGATTCCGATGATCATCGCTCGCCGCGGGTCGATGCGGGCGAAGGCAAGTCCGACGATTGCCGAAACCGCCGGCGCGATGAACCCGGCCACGCCGTTGAGCAGGCCACTGTCCAGATGGAAGACGCTGCGGACCATGCTCGGGGCCAGCCCGCCGGAGAGACCTGCGAGCATCCAGACGGCGGCGACCACCGGCGCCGCGGCGGCGAACTCCGCTCGGGCGGCGGGCGGGATGGCGACGCGCGGAACCATCGAGCGGAGCGCACCCGCGGTACGGGGCATGGTCTCCGGAGACAGGGCGATGACGACGGCACCGAGAATCGTGAGGACGATGAGGACGGCGAAGACGATCGAGTTCGCCCTGGGCGTGAGCTGGATGGCGAGACCGGCCAGCAGGGAGCCGGCACTCAGCCCACCGGTCAGGCCGACACTGCCCAGGACCGTACCCAGTCTCTTTCTGTTCGGTGGAGCGAGTTCGACGAGCGCTGCGGTGAAGGCTGCCGTCGCCGCGCCGCTGGCGACACCTTGCACGATGCGCCCGGCGATCACCCAGCTCACGTCGGGGGCGACGAGGAACAGGGCGTTCGACGCGAGTTGGATCACCAGCGCGCCGATCAGCACCGGGCGCCGGCCGACATGGTCGGACAGCGACCCCAGGGTGAGGACGGCGGCGAGGAAGCCGATCGCGTAGACAGCGAACGCCAGCGTGAGTAGCGACGGCGCGAAGTTCCACTGCTGGCGGTAGAGCACCAGCAGGGGCGTCAGCACACCCGCCGCGAGATAAAGGCTGGTGAACGCGAGCGCCGCACCTGTCAACGCCAGGCCGGCGGGGAGGGTGCGCCGCCGACGGGTCGAGGGCGCGTCGATGGTTCCCGGAATCGAGGACATGACAGCTCCATGGGGTGGCCGCAGCGATGGGCCGAAGAATTGGTGACGGTGGGAAGGGGATTCGGCCGCCGGGCCACTGCCGTCGGGCCCGGGTCTGGCCCACGGCCGGGTGCGGTGCGGCGCGGCGGCCGGATCGTGATCGTTAGTCGGTGATGACGACGACGCCCGACGCCGAATCCAGCAGTTGCACAGTGCGCTCGGCGGCCCGATCGATCTGGACCCGAGGCTCGTCCGGGATTCGCTGCTCGTTGTAGGTGCCGGGCCCGTAGAACTGTCCGTAGCTCAGCACCACGCCACCCTCGGCGAGGACGGCGCGCTCCAACTCGGTGACAGCCCGGGCGTCGGGCCCGTCCGGAAGCTGCCAGGCGACGCTCTGGGCCAGGATCTTCGGCGATCCGCTCTGCCGCGCCGCATCGATGAGGTTCTGGTTGCCCTCGGTCCTGATGCGAGCGTTCAGCTCCGCATGATCACCGATCCTCTCCACCTCATCCGGTAGATCAGTCAGTTCGTTCAGGATGATGTCCGGTGCGAAGTCTCGAACCGCCTGGATCACCGCGTCCCGGTCGAAGACGTCGCACAGGATCGGCTCGGCGCCAAGTTGCGCCAGCAGCTCCGTCTTGTTGGCCGATCGCGTCATGCCACCGACCACGTGCCCCAGCTGCACCAGTCGGGGGATCAGCCGCTGTCCGATGACGCCGGACGCACCGGCAAGAAATACCCGCATCATGTCTCCCAATCGTTTGTGGTTCGGTAGGTCGAGCTGTGTGCGCTGCCGCCGCAGGACCCCACCGGTCCGCGCGACGACTGGCCCGCCACGGCAGTGCCGGTGACGCCCTGTCGTTCAGCGGGAGAGAGGGATGTCCAGCCATCCGCCGCCGCGATCGCCCACGGGGCGGAGCGAGACGCGCCGGCCTGTCACGGCAGCCATGCTTGGTAGGCATCAGCCCAGTTCAGGCGCGCTGCGCGCTCCGGGGCTCTTGTCCGTTTACTGGTGCTTGGTTCGTGGTCACGGCCGCAAAGTTACGCGCCGAGTGGCACCGTTCGCTGGTCCAATTCGGTGGCGAATCCATGGGCCAATCCGGCCTTGATCCAGACGCTGTCGACCTGACGACGCACTACTGGGGCATGACCCTGCACAAGGCGTCCAGCGCTCCCGCCCACGCGCTGTCCGAGGGAGCCGCGAAGTTGACCACCAGGGCGTCCCGCTCGGCCAACTGCCAACCCGAGTCGGCCAGCTCGTGGCGGAAGTCGGCCATCCGGGCCACCGCCAGACCCTGGCGGTCGGCCGCCTGAACGATCGAACCCTCGGTGCCGGGCGGAAGTTCGAGGACCGCTTGCAGCCCGGCGGCCAACCCGGTCACGCGGACACCGGGCGCCCGCTGAGCCAGCGCCGCGACCAGCTCGTCGCGGCGGCGCCGGTAGCGCACACGCATCGAGCGCACCTGACGGTCGTACGCGCCCGAGGCGATGAACTCCGCGAGGGTCAGCTGCTCCAGCGCACTCGACATGTAGTCGATGTCCCCCTTGGCCGCCACGACCTCCGGGACCAGTTCCTTCGGCAGCACCATCCAACCGAGCCGCAGCCCGGGCGCCAGCGACTTGCTCGCCGTGCCGAAGTACACCACCCGCTCCGGGTCGAGGCCCTGCAGCGCGCCCACCGGCTGGCGGTCGTATCTGAACTCCCCGTCGTAGTCGTCCTCCAAGATCAGCCCGCTGGTGGCGCGGGCCCAGTCCACCGCCGCCGTACGCCGCTGCGGGGTCAACGCGACCCCCGTCGGGTACTGATGCGCCGGTGTCAACAGTGCCGCCCCCACCCCGTCCAACCCCGCCAGGTCGTCGGTGCGCGCGCCGTGCTCGTCGACGTAGAGGGGCGGAATACGCAGGCCAGCGCTGGTCAGCAGATCGCGATACACGTCGAGGCCGTACGACTCGACAGCCAGCGCCGTGACCCGCCGCGCCCGCAGGACCTGCGCCATCAGCGTCAGGCCATGGTGGAAGCCGGCGCAGATCACGATCCGGTCCGGCTCGGCGTACACCCCGCGAGCCCGCGCCAGATAGTCCGCGAGGGCGGTACGCAGTTCCACCCGGCCGAGAGCGTCGCCGTAGCCGAAGGCATCGTTCGGGGCCGTCGACAGAGCCCGCCGAGCTGCGGCGAGCCACTGCGTACGGGGAAACTCCGCGAGGGTCGGTGCACCCGGCAGCAGCCCGTACGTGGGACGGCGCTGAGCGGGCCTTGGGCGAGCTACGGTCTGTGCCGCGCCGCGCGGTTCGGCCCGCTTCGCCACCCGCGTTCCGGAGCCCTGTCGGGCGGTGATCCAGCCCTCGGCGACCAGTTCGGCGTAGGTGTCGGCAACGGTGTTGCGGGCCACGCCAAGATCGGCCGCGAGCGAGCGGGACGACGGTAGCCGCGTGCCGGGCACCAGACGTCCGGTCCGGATGGCCTCCCGCAGGGCGTCGGTGAGCCCGGCGCGCAGGCCGGGGCCGGTCAGGTCCAGATGTAGGTCGACGCCGAACACCGACGCTGTTCTGGCCCCCGAATTGGCCCGCGAATCTGCCACGAAAACAGACCATATAGCAGTCCAACCGACCACGTGTCGGTGCTGGGCGAGCTTCGCGTCACGGCCCGCGATCGTGGTCTGTGCTGTAGAGAGTGCGGCTGCGTCTCGGCAATGAGGTGGGGTTAACCGATATCCCAGGACGCGAGGTGAGTTCCGCAATGCAGGCATTGGAACAGGTACGCGGTGGGCTCACCGTTGCGGTCGAGCCGGTGCAGGAACTCTTCGGTTTCCTCGGGTGACCAGCCGAGTTGCCGGTGGCTCGCGCGAAGCATGTTCAGGGCGTCCGGATGAGGCTCGACATCGCGGTAGCCGGCCGGGCCGAGAAAAGCCGCGCCATCGCCGCAGTGGTAGAGCCATGACTCGTCCTGCCAACCGGTGAAGCCGGGGGTCCGGCGAGTGATTTCCTCGACGACGTGATGCGGCACGTCATCAGGCACGTCGACAGCGTCGCTGAACTCGGCAGGCATCTGCAGGATTCCGCTGCCATCCGTGGCGGCGGCATCGACGCCGAGTGCCCTGGAAGCCGCCCCGGAGTAGATACAGCGCAAGCAGAGACTCTCGGGTTGTCTGCCGTAGATCGGTCCCCGGTAGCGAATTTGCCGAAGTTGACCGCAGACGCTGCAGTCGTGCTGGGCCCGCACCGCCGAGCCCGTGGCCAAGGGATCAGGGTGGTAACGAAACACCGGCTCGGTCACCAGCCCATCATTGCAACCGCATCCGTGTGGCCAGTCGGGACAGTTGGGCCGGCTTCGACGATGGCTGGGGCGCGTTGGTGCGGTACGCGTTCCCCAAGCCAGCCGCCTCGCCGGGTGAGCACCGTTCGAGATCAGAGATCCGGATCTGCCACTGTCGGTGCGTGATCGGCCGTGCTACAGGCTCCCGGACTCGGGCCAGTTGGACCAGTGCGTGTTGGGCCGCATGTCTGGTGCGTATCGTCCCACGTCTCCTGTCGTCAGCACGTCGGCGAGCTGGCGGAAGGTCTCTGCCTGACTGGGAGGCGTGTCCTGGAGAACGTATGGATGATGCCACTGATCCAGGCGAATGATCTCTGGGATGTCGACCGGGATGCGCCGCCGTAGCTCGACTTCGTCGGCCAGCAGCAGCTCCCGGTGGTCCGGGACGAGCCGGCGAAGCACGTCGACCAGTTCCTCGCCCCGCTCGGCGGCGACCGCGATCCGCCGCCCTCGTACCACGATCGACCCTCCGTCATAGATCTCCGGCTGGTCGACGTCCTCGATCTCGTCCCAGTTGTCGACCCGGTCGAGGAAGTCCTTGCTGCTGTAGCCGGATTCGCCCTCGGTCAGACAGTTACCGAAGACGTGAAGGACGTCGGTGAGGTTGCCGGCCCGGGGCGAGTATCCCAACACCTCGACGATGAGCGCCCACCGCTGCGCGTCACGGTAGGCGTGAAGTCGGGCATCGACCGCGTAGTAGTAGCCGTTGCCCAGGTCCGGAAACCTGAAGTCTGCGGCCGCGGTGTCGAGCTGGTCGAGGATCTCGGCGGAGCGCATGGACGTGCAGTGTAGCCACGGCTGGTCCACCAGGTCCGGTGCGCGTCTGCCGCGTCCCGTACCGTCAGGCTGGGCCGTCGACCAGCGGGTCGTGGACCCGGCCGAGGAACAGCGGTACGCCGGTGAGCCGGTCGTGGATGACGTACAGGAATGGCCGGTTGACGAAGAACTGCGGCCCTTGCGGGATCGACGGCGGCCGGACGATGACTGCCGACGCGGCTGCGGCCTCGGTACCCTTCTCGTCCACCGCGATGAACGTCTCGTGCACCACGTTGTCGATGCACAGGGCCGGGTCGGTGCTCATGCCTGTGAAATCGGCCTGTGACGTGAATGCCGTGGGCATGCCGAGGCTGGCCAGCGCGGCGCCCAGTTCGGCCGGCAGGCGGAACGTCCACCGGGGCAGGCGCAGTTCGACGTCGGTGATCTGGAACTCGGTCAGCAACGCGCCCAGCCACGTGGCATCGAGGCTCGCCTCGATCGCGGCGAGATCGTCCTGGGTCGGCATGACGATGGCCATGGCAAGCCCGTCGCCCGCGTACGGCACGTCGACTGCGCGCCACCCGTCTCCCTCGAGGTAGCCCATTCTGTCGAACGGCCCGCGCATGACCGGGACGTCGACGACGGTCCCGTCATCCCTTGTGAACGGTCCCAGCGACGTGGCCGCGGCGGTGAACGGGTACTTCCAGGCAGCCTTGAGGTAGATCGCGTTGGTAAGGATCAGGCTGGTGGCGGGGTTCACGGCGTCGGACTGCAGCAGCTCCGGGATCTTCGCGTTGGTCCGATCGGACACCCAGGTGTTGATCTCCTGGCGGGCAGCCTCCGGCGCGCCACGGAAGTCGACAGGTCGCGGCGCGGCACCGTAGTAGCCGGTCAGGATGTCGCGGAACCCGGGGCGCAGGCCCAGATCGAGTCGTGTCCACAGCGCGTTGGCGGTGGTCAGCCGAGGCTGCTTGACTCCGTCGCCGTCCTGGTACCGACCGGCGAGCGTCTGCTCGACGGTGTTGAGCCCGCTGTCGAGCGCGCCGGGGCGCGGATGCGGCGCGTGGAGCACCGTGTCCATCTCGTCTGCCGTGGTCGAGCCGGCGCCCGCCCTGGTCATCGCGAGCGCGAGCCCGACCGAGTACGGCGCGCACACCACATTGCCGCCAGCCTGGGTTGCGGCCACAGTGCGGTAGAGGTCGGCCGTGAAGCCGCGAACGGCGGAGGCGGCAGCCTGCACAGTGGTCGGATCGGGTGGTACGCGGACCGCATCCGTCGCGGTGGACGACGGGCCGCCGGACCAACGGGGATCACCTGGGGCGGTGGTGAGGGCAGCGGCCGCAAGCGGGACCGCCCGCAGAAGGGATCGACGCGAGACCATGTATCGAGGTTAGAGCAGTCCCACGGACGCCCACCAGACACGAGCCTGAATTCATCGAAACTCAGCGATATCTATCGCTCGTTCGCTGAAGAAGCGTGAGGCACCACGACGACCGCTGTGCGGATTGCTACTCGTGCCGGTGCGTCCAGGACGGCGACGAAGGCGGCAGGGCCGCGCGGGGAGACGTCGCAGTTGCCCTTGGCGTCCACGCTGGCGACCAGGACCAGCGACGAGCAGCCGATCAACCGCCGGGTCTGTTCGGTGAGCTCGGTCATCTGCTTTCGCACGGCCGCGTCACTGGGGAGTTCGTAGGCCGGCGCAGCGCCTCCTGGTCGTGCGCGGCGTCGAGGCGCAGCGAGTCGAAGGCACTGGCGGCAAGGACTGGCGTCTGCATCGACACTAATCGAGAAATCTGACCAATTCGGCCGTCGTCACGTGTGTATCCGCCGATTCAAGCCGTGCTCACCGGCCGTCGACCGCGGAGGCGATCTTGGCTGGGGCGTTCAGGGGTGCAAGCTGGTCCTCGCCCAGTCCGTAGCGCTGGGCGAGGTACGCGGGGTCCTGCCAGGTGATCAGCGAACCGGGCTGGCCGTCGTCTCGCACCATGACCCGCATCGGCAGGTCGATCGCGATCTCGGGACGGGCCTGCATGAGCGGAGTGCCCGCCTGCGGGTTCCCAAAGATGATCACCTGGGTGTCGGGCATGCTCAGCCCGGCCTTGCCGGCGGCCGCCGCATGGTCGACCACCGCCACCACCGCAGCGCCTACGCGTTCCGCCTCAGCCCTCAGCGCGGAGATCGTCTCTCCGACATCCCGGGCGCTGCGCCTGGTCACCAGTCCGTCGTTCACGATCGACCCCCGCTCACCGTGTCCCTGGGCGAATACGACTCATCCTCCCCAGAGGCGAGACCGGTCCGGGGAGGTTCGCCGTAAAACGACACCCGACAGGCGACTCGCCAAGGTCACCTCCGAGGCGGCGGCGCTGTCAGCCTTCGCGACGCTCAGAGAGAAGATCGGCATCCTCCCGGGATCGGATTCTGTGGGCCTTGCCCAAATCACCTTAGTCATTAAGATAATCCCGTGAGCATATCGACGGGCTTCTCGGTGGCGATCGCTGGCGCTGGCCTCTCCGGCCTCTGTCTCGCCCAGTACCTGATGCGCGCCGGCATCGACGTGCACGTCTACGAGCGGGACCCGGGCCCCTTCGTCCGGCGGCAGGGCTACCGGATCATTCTCGACCGGTACGGCCTGGAGGCGCTGCGCGAGAGCCTGCCGCGCTCGCTCCACAACCTGGCGCTCGCCACCGGGGACGAGCCCGGGGGGCACCTGCGCTTCACCGACAGCCGGCTGCGGGACGCATTCACCATCACCTTCAAGGACGAGCCGCACGCGACCCGCCAGGTCGACCGGCTGACCCTGCGGTCGATCCTGCAGTCCGGGCTTCACGGGCGCATCCACTACGGCAAGGACGCCGTCGCGGTGGACGGCGGCGACCCGACACGGCCGCGGCTGCTGTTCTCCGACGGCGGGGCCGCCGCGGCAAGCGTCGTCGTGGGCGCGGACGGCGTCGGATCGGCGCTGCGCGCGCAGATCATGCCGGACGCGGACCCGACGAAGACCACGATGGCGGGCATCTACGGCCGGTCGCCGCTGCGGCGCAACGGCGAGAGCATCATCCCGGACGCGCTGCGTACCAGCGGGGTCCTGGCCATCGCCGACCGGCCGGGCCGCGCCTTCTTCTTCACCTCCATGCGGTTCGGCGAGAGCCCACCGGAGGCGTTCGCGCGCCTGGCCCCGGGCAGCTATGCGCCCACCGGCGACGACTACGTCATGTGGGGGCTGCTGCTCCGACAGGAGGAGGTGCCCATCGGCATCCGGGGCGACCTGCTGGCGCTGTGGAGACTGGCTTCCGGGATGAGCATGGACTTCCACCCGGTCGTCCGGCGGCTGGTCGGCACGGCCGAACTGGACGCCACTGTGCTCAACCTCTTCGCCACCGGCCAGCGCCCGCGCCGGTGGGCGGTGCCCCGGGCGACGATGATGGGCGACGCCGTGCACGTCATGCCGCCGTTCGGCGCGCACGGCGGCAACACCGCGCTGCGTGACGCCGCCCTGCTCGGCCACAAGCTGGTCGAGGCCCGGGCCACCGGCGCGCCGGTGGAGGAGGCGATCGCCAACTACCAGGACGAGATGGTGTCCTACGCCTTCCGGGCCGTCGACACCGCCGACAGGCTGATGCGCCGCCTCACCGGGGGAGCGGCCGCACCCCACTGGGTGCTGACCCGCGTGCTGCCTCGGCTGCACCGGGTCACAGTGCCGGAGGCATGATTGCGGGCATGTCCCACGCTCCGGCCCGTGCGTCCGCGATCGCCGACCTCATGCGCGCCGGGCGGGAGATGTCGCGGCTGTCCATGGTGTTCCGGTACGCCATCGCGGAGCGGCTGGGCCTCGCCGTGAGCGATCTGGAATGCCTGGACTACCTGGCGGACGTCGGATCCGCCACCGCAGGGCAGGTCGCCGAGCGGACCAACCTCACCACCGGGGCGGTGACCAGCATGCTCCGCCGGCTCCAGCAGGCGGGCTACGTGACGGCCGAGCGCGATCCGGCGGACCGGCGGCGGGTGATCGTCGCCCTGCGGCCGGAGCGGGTCGCCGATTTGGAGCGACCGTACGAGCGGTTCGCCGAGCGGGCGGAACGGCTCATCGAGGGCTACAGCGTCGAGGAGGTCATGCTGCTGGCCCGGCACTACGACCGCATGCAGGCGATGTACCTCGCCGAGTTGGACCGCCTCCGCAGCGGCGACACCGCGCAGCGGTCAGCCTGAGGCGGCGTCGCGGCTGATCCGCCGTCGGCGACGCTGGCTGCATCGGACCGCTGTCGCGTCGGGAACCACGGGGTGACCCTGTCGCTGGCGAAAGGCGGCGAAACGTCGGCATTGGCGCGTGGTGAACGACGGGTATCCCGGGCGGGGGTCCTGCGTCGATCATTGCCCGAAGATAGATGCGAGTCACTCTCACCTCCTGGCGGAGCGCCCGGGCGCGGAGGGCGAGACGTCGGCACCGGAAGCCGGGCGTGACCGAACGGCCCGACTCCGCGTCCCCGGAGGATCGCCATGCCCCGTCCCGCTTCCCGTACCCGGCTCGCGGCGTTCACCGCCGCCGTCCTGACCGCGAGCGTCCTGACGGTGACCCCGCCGTCACCGGCGCTGGCCGCGACGACATTCGCCGCCAACGACTACTGCCTCGGCCAGTGCGCCGACATCCTGCCCCCCGGGCAGAACGGCAACGCCACGCTCGTCGCCATCCTGGCGCACCAGGCGCTCGGCACCCGCCCGGCGCACTCCAGCGACCAGCTCGACGAGTACGCGAACCTGGTCTACAACTACGCCGGGCTGACCGACGAGCAGATCGCCCACTTCTACAACGACGCCTCGTTCGGGGTGCCGGCCGCGCAGGTCGAGAGCATCGTCTCGCCGCGATCGGACGTCACCATCGTGCGGGACAAGGCCACCGGCGTCCCGCACATCACCGGCACCACCCGCGCCGGCACCATGTTCGGCGCCGGCTTCGCCGGGGCCCAGGACCGGCTCTGGGTGATGGACCTGCTGCGACACGTCGGTCGTGGCAGCGTCACCTCGTTCGCTGGCGGCGCGCCGGGCAACCGGGAACTGGAGCAGAGCGTCTGGGCCAACTCGCCCTACACCGAGGCGGACCTCCAGGCCCAGGTGGACGCGCTGCGCACCAAGGGCGCCCGGGGCCAGCAGCTCTACACCGACGTGGTCGACTACATCGCCGGCATCAACGCCTACATCGACAAGTCGATCGCCGAGGACAACTACCCCGGCGAGTACGTGCTCGCGGGCGCCAGCAAGCCGAAGCACTTCACCATGACCGACCTCATCGCCACCGCCGGAGTCGTCGGCGGGCTCTTCGGCGGGGGCGGCGGAAGCGAGATCCAGTCCGCGCTGGTCCGGGTGGCCGCCCGCGCCAAATACGGGGCCACCGAGGGCGACCGGGTGTGGGCGGCGTTCCGCTCGCAGAACGACCCGGAGACCGTGCTCACACTGCACGACGGGCAGAGCTTCCCGTACGGGGCGACGCCGCCCGGCGCGACGAGCGCGGTGCTCCCCGACGCCGGCTCGGTGGTCGCCGAACCCCTCGCCTACGACGCCACCGGCGGGGCCGCCGCCCGCACCGGCGCCAGCACCGCCACGAAGGAGCTGCTCGGCGGCCTGTCCAATCTGCGCGCGCACGGCATGTCCAACGCGGTAGTGGTCTCCGGGCGGCACACCACCACCGGCAACCCGGTTGCCGTGTTCGGGCCGCAGACCGGCTACTTCGCCCCGCAGTTGCTGATGCTCCAGGAGTTGCAGGGGCCGGGAATCAGCGCGCGCGGCGCCGCGTTCGCCGGGCTCAACCTCTACGTGCTGCTCGGCCGGGGCCAGGACTACGCGTGGAGCGCGACCTCCGCCTCCCAGGACCTCACCGACACGTACGCGGTGCCGCTGTGCACCACCGACGGCAGCGTCCCCACGCTGCGCACCAACAGCTACCTCTACCACGGGCAGTGCCTCGCCATGGAGGCGCTGGAGCAGCGCAACTCCTGGTCCCCGACGCTCGCCGATTCCACCCCGGCCGGCTCGTACACGTTGCGCGCGCTGCGCACGAAGTACGGGCTGGTGTCCTACCGAGGGCTGGTGAACGGGCAGCCGACCGCGTTCACCAAACTGCGTTCGACCTACCGGCACGAGGCTGACTCGGCGATCGGCTTCCAGGCCTACAACGACCCGGCGGCGATGGGCAGCGCAGCGGCCTTCCAGGCGTCCGCGGCCACCGTCGGGTACGCGTTCAACTGGTTCTACGTCAACTCGACCGAGGCGGCGTACTTCAACTCCGGCTCGAACCCGGTCCGTCCGGCCACCGCCGACCCGAACCTGCCCACGAAGGCCGAACCGGCGTACGAGTGGGCCGGCTGGAACCCGGACACCAACGACGCCACCTACACCCCGGCGTCGGCGCATCCACAGTCGGTCAACCAGGACTACTACGTCAGCTGGAACAACAAGCAGGCGCGGGACTTCGGGGCCGCGGACGGCAACTTCAGCTTCGGGTCCGTACACCGGGCTCAGCTGCTCGACGGCCCGGTGCGCGCGGCGATCGCCCAGCGCAAGCTCGGCCGCGCCGACGTCGTCAAGATCATGGCGGATGCGGCGGTGACCGACCTGCGCGGCCAGCAGGTCCTCGGCGACCTGTTGCGGGTGCTGGACAGCACGCCGGTCACCGATCCGGCGCTGGCCGACGCGGTGGGCAAGCTGCGCGCCTGGCAGCAGGCCGGGACCCGTCGGGTGGAGACGTCCCCCGGCTCGAAGGTCTACCAGCACGCCGACGCCATCCGGATCTTCGACGCCTGGTGGCCGCTGCTGGCCTCGGCGCAGTTCCGCCCCGGCCTCGGGCCGGACCTCTACGCCGCGCTGGTCGACGCCATCGAGGTGAACGAGGCGCCGTCCGGCGGCCAGAACGGCGGACGCGACGGCGCCGCGAGCTGGGCGTTGCAGGGCCAGGCGCACAAGGGCTCGTCGTTCCAGTACGGCTGGTGGGGCTACGTCGACAAGGACCTGCGCACAGTCCTCGGCGATCCGGTGGCCGGTGGGCTGGGCCGCGCGTACTGCGGCAACGGCAACCTCGGCGCATGCCGGCAGGCCCTGCTCGCCGCGCTCGGCCAGGCCGCCGTGGTGCCGGCCACCACTGTCTACCCCGGAGACAAGTCGTGCGGGGCCGGCGACCAGTGGTGTGCCGACTCGATCGCCCAGTCCGGGCTCGGCGGCATCACCCACCCGGTGATCGCCTGGCAGAACCGCCCCACCTACCAGCAGGTCGTCTCGTTCCCGGCGCGGCGGGGCGACGACGTCACCAACCTGGCGCAGGGCCGTCCGGCCACCGCGTCGAGCACCCAGTTCCTGACCGGCCACACGCCGGACAAGGCGATCGACGGCAGCCTCGGCAGCCGGTGGGCCAGCAGCTACAACGACAACCAGTGGCTCCGGGTCGACCTCGGCGCGGCCCGCACGGTGAGCCGGGCGGTACTGCGCTGGGAAGCCGCGTACGGCACCTCGTACCGGATCGAGGTCTCCGGCGACGGCAACTCCTGGACGCCGGTGTTCGCCACCACGACCGGCAACGGCGGCGTCGACAACGCCACCTTCGCCCCGGTCACCGCCCGCTACGTGCGGGTGTACGGGGTCAGGCGAGCCACCTCGTACGGGTTCTCGCTCTACGAAGTCGAGGTGTACGGGAAGTGATCTCGCCCCGGAGGGGCGGCGGGAATCGTCCACCGCCCCTCCGGAGGTGCGCGGCCTCTCCCATCACGGCGTCGGGTATCACCTCACCCGGGAGGCGCCGCCGCGGGCATGGCACCCTCGGCGAGCTTGAGTCGCGTCCAGATGTTCATGTTGATGACAATCGCGGCGATTTCCAGGATCTCGTCGTCAGTGAAGTGCGCAGCCATCCTGTCGTGTGCCTCCTGGAACCGGGTGTTGATGGTGGCGTCGGCGGCCCGGGTCAACGCCTCGGCATAGGCCAGCGCGGCTTGCTCCTCTTCGGTGAACAGGTGCGTCTCCCACCACGCGGTGAGGGTCTCGACCTTGGCCGGCGGGATGTCGGCGGCGCGGGCGCCGGCGTGGTGCACCAGAAGGCAGTAGCTGCAATTGTTGATCTGCGCGACGCGTAACCGGAGAAGCTGGGCCAGGGCGCGGTCCACCTGGAGTGTGGCGGTATGGCCGAAGGCTGCGGCCCCGGCATTTGCCAGCGCCATGAGGTGTTCGTTTGTGACGTTCAGTCGGACGTTCTGAATTTTGGCATCCAAGAGGTGACCTCCTACAAGTGACAACGACAGCACCAGTGGTGGGGACGTCCACATCGGTGCGGCAGACCCGTCGCACGGTCTGGGTCGTACCTCTGCTTCCGTGGTGCGCGCGCCTCGCGGTGCCACGCCTCACGTGCGGGTCGGCTCCGCGTCGCGGCCGAGGCGGGCGCGGGCCCGAGCCATACGAATGGCCGCGGTCAAGGCCGTGATGTCGTAGGCGCCGTAGTGGCGGCGGCCGTTGATGAAGAACGTCGGGGTGCCGGACACTCCGCTGTGGTCGGCGGAGTCGATGTCGCTGTCGATGCGGTCGGCGTGCGCCTGGCTGGCCAGATCGTCGCTGAACCGTCTCTGATCCAGGCCGAGGTCGCCGGCGTACCTGATCAGAGCAGTGCTGTCCAACTCGTCCTGGTGGCCGAGCAACAGGTCATGCATCTGCCAGAACTTGCCCTGGGCGGCGGCTGCCTCGGCGGCCTCTGCTGCCAGTCGGGCTTGCGGATGCACGTCTGACAGGGGCAGGTGACGCCACACGAAACGCAGGTCGGCGTCGCCCAGCAGTTGTCGGACGACCGGTTCGGCCGTCCCGCAGTACGGGCACTGGAAGTCGCCGTACTGCACCAGCGTTACCGACGCGCCGGCTGGGCCACGAACGTGGTCCTGCTTCTCGTCCACCGCCGGGGTGAGATCGATCAGTTCCGTCATGTCGCCGAAGAGCGCCGGGATGCGTTTGTCCTGGGGCAACGCGTTGGTGACGCGGAACGTGATCCAGGTCAGTGCCGAGGACACGATCGCGGCACCGAGCACCCCGACTTTGGCCTCGGCCAGTTGGTCGCCGGTGAAGGCAAGGCTGGCGACCAGCAGTGACACGGTGAAGCTGACACCGGCGATCGTGCCGCTGCCGAGCACGCCCGCCCAGCCCACCGCCGGACGGATGCGCCCGCGGGAGAGCCAGGTGAGCCCGGCCGAGGTGCCGATCACGGCGAGCGGCTTGCCGACCACATACCCGAGCAGCACGCCCCAGGTGACAGGCGACGCGAGCGCCTGGGTCAGGAACGGACCGTCGATGCTGATGCCGGCGTTGGCCAGGCCGAACAGCGGCACGATGACGTAGCTGGACCATGGGTGGTAGATGCGCTGGAGGCGGTCGTTGGGCGACAGCGTGTTCGCCAGGCCGATCGAAGCCGTACGCGCGAGCGTGGGCGTCGGCTGCTCACGGAACGACCGGAACAGCCCGCTGACCTTTTCGAGCTCAGTTCGGCCGGGAGGGTAGGCAATGGCGGTCAAGCCGATGGCCAGTCCGGCCACCACAGGGTCGACTCCGCTGACCAGCAGCGCGCCCCACATCACGACGGCGACCGGCACGTACGCCCAGCCCCGTCGGACGCCGCCCGCGCGGATGGCCAACATCACCGCGAACGCCGCCACGGCCACCACGATGGGCATCACGGTGATGTCGTCGCTGTAGACCAGGGCGATCACGATGAGTGCGATCAAGTCGTCGACCACGAACACGGTGAGCAGGAAGATTCGGACCTGGTCGGGCACACCCCGGCCGAGCAGTGCCAGCAGACCCAACGCGAGGGCGGTGTCGGTCGACATGGCCACGCCCCAACCGTGCGCGCCCGGCCCGCCACGGTTGATCGCCAGGAAGATCAGTACCGGGATCAGCATGCCCATCAGGCCGGCCACGCAGGGCAGCACGAAACGTCGCCGGTCGCGGAGGTCGCCGAGGTCGAACTCGCGCCGCGCCTCAAGGCCGACGACGAGGAAGAACAGCGTCATCAGGCCGCTGTTGATCCAGGTCTGCAGGTCGCGGGAGACTTCGAGGTGCCCGATGCGCACTGACAACGGGGTGCGCCACACGGCTTCGTAGGAACCGAGGTCGATGTTGGCCCAGAACAGTGCGGCGACGATGGCGGCCACGAGCACGCCGGCGCTGCCGGACTCGATTCGCAAGAATGCTCGCAGCGGTGACGCTTGGTTCGGCTTCCAGGTCGTCCGGCCGGTCTTGGTTTCGGTCACACGTCACCTTCCGAGGCGCGCTTGGGGCGCAACGGCAACCGCCCGCTGCGCGGCTGTGATCGCCGAGCAGCGAGCGGCATGTCCTCAGCGCGGCCCGACGAAGTCGGTCCGCACGCTCCACGCGAACTGGATCAGCAGGGTCACCGGTGACCTCTCGGCAATGTCGTGCATCACCTTCAGGTCGTCGGGGTCGGGTTCCTCGCTCAGCGTGATCGTGCGCTGCAGGTAACGCTCCGCGCCTTCCTGCTCGGGCTCGTGGTAGTCGATCTCGACGGTGATGTCGCCGGCGGTGTCGTACTTGTAGTCGACGTACTGCCGCAGCGTCTGAGCAGTGCACGACGCGAGCGCCATCAACAGGTACTCCGTCGGCGTCGGGCCTTCACCGAGTGCGCCGTTGTGTGGTTCATCGGCGACGAACGTGAAGCCGCGGGTCGTCATGTCCGTGCGCCGACGCTCAGTGGCCGGAAGGACAACTCGGGCCGATGCGACGACATGATCATGATCGGTTTCCATCAGCCGCGCCTTCCTGTAGATCCAGTGGTGAGGTCCAGCGATACGGAACCAGCAGTGGCCGAGCCGCAGTCTCAGCGCGGCTGCGGCCGGGCGTGTCACCCCATGTGCCGGGTGCCTCGGAAGATTAGCTTCACCGGACTGAATAGTCCAACCGGCCGTTCGCTGACAGGAGCGTCCGCCCAGGCGCACCTGGGGGAGCGGTGGCTCAAACTGCCGCGATGGGATGACCAGGGCCACACCTGCCCGACCTGGAGTCGATCGGACCCCGATCCGAAAATGGACCAACTAGTCCTTTGCCGTGCAGTGGCTGGGGAAGTCGGTGCATGCTCTCAAGCCAGCATTGCTCGACCAGTTGGGCCACGTGCCGGCACTGGTACGCGCGCCCGGTAGGGGTGGACGGGCGACGACGGCATCAGTTGACCAGGGTCTCTAGGTCTTGAGGGTGGCGCATGGGCCCAATTAGCGGGCAGGCTCACCGGCCGGCTGCACGAGGAGCGATCTGATGTGTTCCAGCGCCATGTCCAGAGCGACTTCCATGGGTGCGACGTCGTGCGCGGCGTTTGCCAGCAGGTAGCCGCCCTGCAAGGCGGCCATCAACCCCGTCGCCAACTTCTCCGGGTCGGCGTCCTGGCGGAGAAGGCCGCTGTCCCGCATCCGGTGCAGGCCATCGCTGATCAATTTTTCCCATGCCGCGAACGTCTCCGACAGAGATGAACGAGCCTGCTCATCTTGATCGGACAGCTCGAGAGCCATTGACCCGAGGCCGCAGCCGTATTTGCCGTTGTTCAGCGAGTTGGCCTGGACCAGCGCGTTACGCCATCGGACCAGCCCTGAGAACGATCTCAGTCGTTCGAGGCCTGCGCGCTCACGCTGAAGCACGAGCGCGCCTCGATAGTTGACCAAGGCGCGCACGAGTTCCTGCTTGTCGGCAAAGTGGTGGTAGAGCTGAGACTTGCTCGTCTGGCTCGCCTCGCGGATGTCGTCAAGGGTCGTCGCGTTCACTCCGCGCACGAGCATCAGCCGGTTCGCCGCCTCGAGAATCCGCTCTCGGGTCGCGATGCCCCGCTGACTGATCCTCCGCCTATTCGTCGGCGCAGTCACCTGCTCGTCGCTCATCTGTCAAGTGTATCCAGCGCACCAGATAATCTACTGGGATTGGGACCCTGGAGTCCATTAGGTGCCGTGTTGAAGCCACGTGATGAAGAAGGGCGAACATGGCGTCAGCACGCTGAATGAACGGTGCGCTAGGCGGCTAGAGCATTTCTCGTGAGAGATTTCCTGGACTATATGGTCCATTCATTGGACGTGTCCACCGCTGCCGCGCCGGGCGGCCCCGGCGGAGCCCGCACCCATCCGGCGGACTCCTTGTCCGGGGCCGATCACCTCGGCCGGGGCCGGCGCGCGGGCCCGGGGCCCGCGCGCCGGAGGTGTCAGGCAGTCGCCCGCTTCGGAAGCTTCCACCCGGGGCGGGGGAAGTGGCAGGTGTATCCGTCGGGGTAGGTCTGCAGGTAGTTCTGGTGCTCAGGCTCGGCCTCCCAGAAGTCGCCTGCCGCGGTGACCTCGGTGACGACCTTGCCGGGCCACAGTCCCGAGGCGTCGACATCGGCGATCGTGTCCTCGGCAACCCGCTTCTGCTCGTCGTTCGTGTAGAAGATCGCCGAGCGGTAGCTGACGCCGATGTCGTTACCCTGGCGGTTCTTCGTCGACGGGTCGTGGATCTGGAAGAAGAACTCGAGCAGCGCGCGGAAGTCGGTCTTGTCGGTGTCGTAGACGACCTCGATGGACTCCGCGTGTGTGCCGTGGTTGCGGTAGGTGGCGTTCGGGACATCGCCGCCGCTGTAGCCGACGCGCGTGGAAACAACGCCGGGCTCGCGGCGGAACAACTCCTCCATGCCCCAGAAGCAGCCGCCGGCGAGGATTGCCTTTTCGGTGGTCATGTCGTCTCCATGCCTGTGGTCGCGCCAGTGTTGGTGTCACTCGTGAACAGGGTGCGGTATTCGCCGTACCCTGCGTTCTCCAGGTCGTCGAGGTGGATGAACCGCAGCGACGCGGAGTTGATGCAGTAGCGCAGTCCACCCTTCTCGGTGGGGCCGTCGTTGAAGACGTGGCCGAGGTGGCTGTCCCCGTGCAGCGAGCGGGCCTCAGTCCGGATCATCCCGTGACTGGAGTCTGCGCGCTCGACGACGTTCGTCTTCGCGAGTGGCTTGGTGAAGCTCGGCCAGCCGGAGTTGCTGTCGTACTTGTCGACCGATGCGAACAGCGGCTCGCCGGACACGACATCGACGTAGATGCCGGGCTCATGGTTGTCCCAGTAGGCGTTGGCGAACGGTCGCTCGGTGCCGTCCTGCTGGGTCACGTGGTACTGCTCCGGGTTGAGCCCCGAAACGGCCTCCGGGTTCTTGTGGTACTGGGTCTGCTGAGGCACAGCTCTCCCTTCCCGGCCTTGCGGCGCATAGCTGCGGAGCCAGGTGCAGGCTCCTGGGCACGCAGGTACAGACGCTCTCCGGGGCGATGGTATTCCCGCAGCCTGCATCTATCCTGGACTGTAAAGTCCGGAAACGGATTCCCGTCGATGGCAGGCCGTTGGCTCGCTCACGCGTTTGAACTGGCAACTCCTGCAACTGCAACAGCATTCCGGCGAACGAAAAGTGGACTTGACAGACCAGTTCCGGCGCGACTAGCTTCGGGACGTCCGACGGGCGCAGCCGGTAGCTACGGGCTGCCCGACCTGCCCGTCGGCGTCGAGTCCGACAAACGTCCCCGCCAGTCCCGGCAGCATCCCCGCGGCCCGACCGCCACCGATCAGCGTGGTGAGCTCCGGCCCCGAGGCTTGGCGCCGCCGATGCGGGGAAACGGAGACGTGCTCCTCGTGCCAGTGCGGACGAGGGCTGGATACGAGGAGGTGTCTGATGAAGGCGATTGTGGTGACGGACGAGGCTGCGGGAACGGCCGGGATGAGGCTGGCGGAGCGGCCTGACCCGGAACCGGCCCTCAACGACGTCGTCGTCCAGGTTCACGCCTCGGGGTTCGTCCCGACCGAGTTGGCGTGGCCCTCGACCTGGACCGATCGCCTCGGCCGTGACCGGACGCCGTCGATACCCGGGCACGAGTTGGCCGGAGTGGTCACCGCCCTCGGGTACGGCACGACGGGACTGTCGGTGGGACAGCGGGTGTTCGGCCTCACGGACTGGACCCGCGACGGCACCCTGGCGGAGTATGTGGCAGTCGAGGCACGCAACCTCGCGCCGCTGCCCGGCGACGTCGACTTCATCGTGGGCGCGAGCCTGCCGATCTCTGGCCTGACCGCCTGGCAGGGGCTGTTCGAGCACGGCCGCCTTCAAACCGGGCAGAGCGTCCTCGTGCACGGCGCGGCCGGCGCGGTCGGTTCGATGGTGACGCAGCTCGCCCGTGAGTTCGGCGCCTACGTCATCGGCACCGGACGCGCTGCCGACCGTCAGAAGGCGCTCGACTTCGGCGCGCAGGAGTTCGTCGACCTCGAGAACGACGCGCTCGAAGCCGTCGGCGGAGTTGATCTCGTCTTCGACGTCATCGGCGGCGTCATCGGGAAGCGCTCGGCCGGCTTGATTCGCGCCGGAGGAGTCCTGGTCTCCGTCGTCGGGCCGCCCGAGGTGCGGCCTGCGGACGGCCTGGCGATCGATTTCGTGGTGATGCCTGATCGTGCCCAACTGGGGGAAATCGTCCGGCAGGTACGGGACGGGCGACTGCGGACGCACATCGGCACCGTCGCGGACCTCGACGACGCCGTCTCCGCTCTCAACCCGACTGAGCGGATCACCGGGAAGACGATCATCCGCGCTCACTCGTAAGGATTCGGGGAGAACGACCGGTCCCGCGCTCCGCTCAGCGAACACACCACGCCGGCCAATTCAGCAAGGCCGACCTCAGCCGCGACCGCGCGTGTTCAATGCCCCCGCTCGGCGGAGTGCGACCGAGGAAATGCCGGGTCCAGAACGTCGGCATACTCCGGATGAGCATTGACGAATGCTGTCGCGAACGGGCAGGTCACGGCAACGGTCTTTCCTTGCCTGCGCAGGTCGTCGAGGACGCTGCCGATGAGTCTGCTCGCTACGCCCTTACCCCGGAACTCGGGGAACACGGACGTCGCCGACAGTATGACGCGGCTTCCCACCTCGCTGTAGACGAGCCCTGCGGCTGTCTGGCCCCCTACGGCGGCCTCGTAGATGCCGTGCGCGCTGTCGTTGGTGATGACGATGTCTTCCGCGTCGGGCGGGGTGGTTGCCGGCAGTTTCGAGCCACCCGAGTCCTGCTCGGTGCTGGTCAACGTGACCATGTCCTCAGCGTTGTTCGCCATCGTCGCTCCTGACTCTCGCTCCGCCGTGCTTGTTCGGATTCTCGGTGGTGCTCGACGTGGTCATCCTCCGCTGGGTCCGAAGCGTTCGGTGCGGATGTTCCCGGGGTTGTGGCCGGTGGCCACGAGAAGGTCGGCCACGGTCTCGACGAATCCGGTAGGCCCGCAGACGAAGGCGACAACATCGGCGGCACCGGGCCAGGTGACGCGGGCGAGCGTGTCCGCGTCGAGTCGTCGAGGTGGGGTCGGCCAGCCGGGGGGCGCGATCCTGGTGTAGACGTGGGTGACGGCGACAGGAGAATCGCCTGCGGCCTCTGCTGTCGCAAGCTCCGCCGTGAACAGGGCATCCGACGGGGATCGGGTCGAGTAGATCAGCCTGGTGGGAGCCGTCGCCGCACGGACCATCGACATCAGGGGCGCCACGCCGGATCCGCCGCCGATCAGCAACGCCGGGCGCGGATCACCCGGTCGGCGTACGAACCAACCGCCGAGCGGCCCACGGATCTCGAGCTGGTCACCCGGCTCCGCAACGTCGACGAGATACGGCGAGACCTCACCGTCGGGCACCGTCTGGACGGTCACCTCGAGGCGGTCGGGCCCCGGGGCGGACGAGATCGAGTAGCTGCGGTACGCCGTGTAGCCGTCGGGAGCGGTCAACCGGACGTCGACGTGCTGGCCCGGCACGTGACGTGTCCAGCCGTCGACGTCGAGGACCAGGGTCCGCGCCGTCGCAGTCTCCGCGCGGGTGGCCGCGACAGTCGCCGGCAGCCAGGTCAGTCTGCCAGGTATCGCTGCTCGCGCCATGGGTCCCCGTAGTTGTGGTAGCCGGCCGTCTCCCAGAACCCGGGTTCGTCGTCCAGACGCAGTTCCAGAGCGCGCAGCCATTTCGCGCTCTTCCAGAAGTACAGGTGAGGAACGAGCAGACGAGCTGGCCCGCCGTGCACCGGAACCAGCGGCTCACCGTCGAACTCGTACGCCACCCAGGCCTGGCCGTCGACAAGGTCCTCAAGCGGGATGTTCGTGGTGTAGCCGCCGTAGGAGTGGGCGACGACGTACTCGGCGGCCGTCTCGACGTCGGCCAGCAAGGTGTCTATGGAGACGCCTCGCCAGCGCGTGCCGAATTTCGACCAGTGCGTGACGCAATGGATGTCCACTGTCGGTTCGTCGGCGGGAAGGGCGGTGAACTCCGCCCATGACCACGTGCTCCGCTCGCCGGTCTCGGTGACGACGGCGAGCTCCCAGGCGTCGAGCCCGATGCGCGGTGTGGGTCCCGCCGACAGCACCGGGAAGTCGTCAGTGCGGTACTGGCCGGGTGGGAGGTCGGTGTCGTCGCGTCTGCGGCCACCGAAGCCACGTGTGATCACCGCCATGCGCCTCTCCCCGAGTGGCGGCCGCGTGGCCGCGACCCCGCTGCCGCCCGTGCTATGAACTGGACCATGCCGTCCAGACTAAGCTGATGTGGTGCCTGCCGGCAAACTACGCCAGCTATGGGTTGGACTGGATCGTCCGTGGAGTCTCGGCGGCGACGGAAAGCCATCGATGCCAGCCGGCGGTTGTTCGTCGATGTTGGCCGCCCGCCCCTGGCCGGGGTGGCACCCTGAGCACGTGGACTGGGCAGTGAGCTGGGGGAAGCTGGCGTCGGGATTACGGTGACCGGCCTCTGATGCGTACCGCGTTGATCGTAGTGACCGCGCTGGCGACGGCGGTGGTCGTGGACCTGATCTCCGGCCTGGTCGTCCGCCGGGTAGCCCGTGGTCGTTACCGGTGGCTGCTGGAGCCGCTGCGGCATGCCTGCCGCCGCCCGGCAGCGACGCTGTTGCTGGTTGGGGCGTTGTACTACGCGCTGCCGTCGAGCCCGGTCGGGTGGCAGCGTCATCTGCGGCACGTCGTCCTGGTGGCTCTGGTGCTGTCCGGAGCATGGTTGGTTATCAAGGCGTTGCATGTCGCCGAGGCGGTCGCATTCAGTCGGCTCCCGGGCGGCGCGGTCGCCAGCCGGCGGGTCCGGCGGGCCCGGACGCAGATCCGCCCAGTGCGGCGGCTCACCGTCGCCGTGGTGACGATCATCGCGATCGGCCTGATCCTGATCACCTTTCGGCCGGTGCGTCTCTTCGGCGTCTCCGTGTTGACGTCGGCGGGGGTGGTCGGCGCATTGATCGGCCTGTCGGCCCGTACCGCGCTCGGCAACGCGTTCGCCGGTGTCCAGGTCGCCTTCGCCGACGGTCTGCACGTCGGCGACGTACTGGTCGTCGACGGCGAATGGGGCCGGGTTGAGGAGGTGAAGCTGACCAACGTGGTGATCCGGCTCTGGGACGAGCGGATGCTCATCCTGCCGACCACGTACTTCACCGAGCGGCCGTTTCAGAACTGGACCCGGAACGAGTCTCGGGTCATCGGCAAAGTCCAGATCCATGTCGACCACACCGCGGACCTGGACGACCTACGCCAGGAAGCGCGCCGGCTGGTCGAGTCCTCACCGCTGTGGGATCGCGACCAGTGGGTGCTCCAGATGGTCGACTCCACCGCGCAGACAGCGGTCATCCAGGTGCAGGCCTCGGCCGCCGACGGCGCCAGCGCCTGGGACCTGCGCTGCGACCTGCGCGAGGGAATGGTTCGCTACCTTCGCGACCGCCATCCCCAGTGGCTGCCCCGCACCCGTGGTCAGTATCAGCCTTGAACGGAGGGCCCGACGGGGCCACCAGCGGTTCTCGGAAGGACTGCGCCTGGCCGAAACCGATCGCCGGTTCCGGCTGCCGAACTACTCTGCCGGCAGCCCGCTCTTTTCGTCCCGCCAGCCATCGGGTTGTGGATGGTAGCCGTAGGCGGCAGCCCGAACCGTGTCCTCGTTCTCCAGCCCGGAGCCGATCGCGCCGCCGACGGTGGCCAGCGAGCTGGTGATCCAGGCGAGCGCCAGATAGTCGGTGACGTCGACTGGGCGCTGCAACGTCTGTTCGAGCACTGACGTGTCGATCAGCAGTGCCCCGACCAGCACCGTTCCCACGAGCAACACCACGTAGGACAGCACCGTGGCCAGAGCGAGGGTGAGCATCGTACCCAGGTTGAACAGCCGTGCCAGCTCGGCCGGCGTCTCGCGGCTCGGCTTCTCCCACAAGTCGTGGGCGACGATCAGCCAGGCCACCAACGCTGCTAGCCCGAGCAGCATGATCACGGCGAGCCGGAGTCCGCCGAGCGCATCGCCCATCTGCCAGATGGTGTCCGTGGTGAGCGCGAACGCGGCCGTACCGAACGCGCCGACCAGCAGCTTCGACAGGCCCAGCAGGGCACGACCAGGACGGTTGGCTCGAACCATGCCGATCACCAGCCGTAACCGGCCGATGAGCCGCGAGGCAACGTAGCGTTGCTCACCGGTGTCGGCCTCGCCGACCACCCGGTGGACGGCGGTAACCCGGCCTGCCGTCTCAGCCGGCGCCCAGCCGGCCGGCGGCACCCGCTGGTCGGAAGCCTCGGTCAGCAGCCGGCTCACCAGCTCCGGAACGGCCGCGCGGGCCGCCCGCAGCTGGTGCAGTCCCAGCGCGGGCAGGGACAGCACCGCGACTCGACGCCGAGCGGAGGCCTGCGCGACCAGCGGCACCCGCTCGGCATGCAGCGGCAGGTCGGTCAGACAGATGGCGACGTCCCACTGGGCGTCGGCACGCCGCTGAGCGAGATCATCGAGTAGCGCCTCAACGCCGCCGTCGCGGCGCGGCGCCACTTCGCCCCAGCCTTCCCGGACGATCCACCGCACGTCCGCGTCCACCCGCTCGGCGAGCCCGCTGGCCAGCTCCGTCGTCAGCCGCGCTGCCACCCGAGCCGGGTGATCCGGCGGGGTTGCCACCAGTCCGACGACGATTTCCGGGCGGTCCTGTTGCCGCTGCGTCATCGGTGCTCCTCACCGGTAGCCGGGGTCGGCCGCTGACGGCGAACAGACCGGCGCCTCAGGCACCATCGCGCCAGCTCCCCGTGCCGAGTGAGGCAGTGGTACCGCCAAGCCGCCGAGAGGAGCACCCCGACCAGCACGTACGGCGCCACCGCGACGCACTCGTCGAACCGGGCGTCCCGCCCACGCAGCCTAAGAGACCACCCCGACCGGTGCAGCGGTTTCAGCGCAAGGGGCTCTTGAGCACGTCGTCGCCCGGGCGGCCCGTCGTGCACCAGGCAGGACCGCCGACAGGGTCAGCGCTGACATTCGGCACCCAGCCGGCGGTACGCGGACAATGGGGCGATGAAGCGAAACGTGAGCCTGATGCGGTTGACCGGGACGCGCGCCGACGGCGCGGTGGCGACGGGCGCGGCGGCTACCGGCGCGAGGGCTGCTGGGGCAGCGTCGCTCGGTGCCCTCGCCGTGGGGGCGCTGGCCGTCGGGGCCGTGGCCGTCGGGGCGCTGGTCATCGGGCGGCTGGCGATCCGTCGGGCGGTAGTGCGGGAGTTGCGCGTCGGCCGGCTGGAGATCGACGAGTTGGTGGTGCACAGTCGAGCCACTGCTGAGAAATGACCCACGACGGGCGCCCGGAAGCGGGGCCCGCAGAGTGCGAACAGCGCGTGCCGGCGGTGGAACGGTTCGGTGCCGACCTTTCGACAGCGAAGCGCCGGGCCCACCGGCTGGCGGTGGGCCTGGCGTCAGGACCCGTCAGCGGCCCTGCAGGCGCTTCACGTTGTCGCCGAAGGTCCAGCCCTTCGACCCGTCCCAGTTCGCCGACCAGGTCATCAGGCCCTTCAGGCCGGGCACGGAGTTCCAGGCCTGCGTGACCAACGACGTGGACATGTAGCCGCCGCCCGCCCCGTTCTGCGCCGGCAGGCCCGGGACCTGCTTGTCGTACGGCACCCGGATGGTGGTGCCCTGGATGGTGAGCCCGTTGTTGAGGCACTGCGTCTGCACTGTGAAGCCCTGCACGGTGCCCGCCGGGTACGAGTCGCCGGCGCAGCCGTACATGCTGCCGTTGTAGTACTGCATGTTCAGCCACCAGAGCCGGCCGTTGTCCACGTACTTCTTGATGATCGGCAGGTACGAGCCCCAGATCGAGCCGTAGACCACGCTGCCGCCGGTGACGTACGCCGTCTCCGGTGCCATGGTCAGGCCGAAGTTCGACGGCATCCGGGCCAGCACGCCGTCGATGATCCGGATCAGGTTGGCCTGCGACGTGGACAGGGTGTTGATGTTGCCGCTGCCGGTCAGGCCGGTCTCGATGTCGATGTCGATGCCGTCGAAGTGGTAGGCAGTCAGGATCGGCACGATCGTCGCGACGAACCGGTCGGCGACAGCGGCGGAGCTCAGGTCGATGCCGGCGGCGGCCCCGCCGATCGACATCAGGATGGTGGCGCCGGCCGCCTTGGCCTGGCACATCTCGGCCGGGGTGGCCACCTTCACGCCGGCGTCCATGCCGTTCTCCCAGAGGACCGTGCCGTCCGAGCGGATGACCGGGAACGCCGCGTTGATCACGTTGTAGCCGTGCTGGGTGAGCCGGCTGTCGGTGATCGGGATCCAGCCGAGGCCGGGGTGGACGCCGTTGGAGGCCCCGTCCCAGTTCTCCCAGTAACCCTGCAACACCTTGCCGGTGGGCCGCGACTTCACGGCGCAGGTCCCACCGGTTGGCGGCGGTGTGGTGGGGGGAGGCGTGGTCGGTGGTGGCGTGGTGGGGGGCGGGGTCGTGGGTGGCGGCGTGGTGGGCGGCGGCGTGGTTCCCGAGCACGCGCCGAGGTCACGCCAGAGCGATGGGGTCGCTGCGGGGTTCCACCCGGCGCCGGGGTGCGCGGTGTGGGTGACCAGCGCCTGGTAGAGCCGGCCGCCGTAGGTGACCTGGGCGCCCGCCTGGTAGGTGGGTCCTTCGGCCCAGGTGGGGGCGGTGCACGCGACCAACGGGACGGCGTTGGCCGAGGGCACGGCCGCCATGCTGCTGGGGACGAAGGCGACGGCGGCCGTGACGGTCATCGCCGCCCCGGCTACCACTGCGAAAATTCGACGGCTTCTCATGGCTCGCTCCCCAGGCTTCGACGACCCGCGACCTCCACATATTGACGTTCGTGACCTTTAATATCAAGGGTTGTTTACAGATCCCGGAAAGTTGGGGGATCGACCGGCTGCGGGAGGGTGGCCAGGTCGATGGCGTAACGACCCGGTGGGGTGGCCGCACCGTCCCTCCGAGTCGCCGCAGTCTGTCTACTGTCGGCGACGACACGGTCGGTATTCTGCACCCTGTCACCCGACAATCGTCCCCTGCGTGATCGTTCTCGGTGACCTGAGCGCCCAGGGATGCGGCCATGGAGAGGACCCGGCGATGAGCCTGTCGTTCCCGTTGCACCAGAATCCGAGCCCGGCGAGCGCGCAGCGGCGAGCCGAGATCATGGCGAATCCGGGGTTCGGCAGGTACTTCACCGACCACATGGCACGGGCGGTGTGGAGGCCGGACGGCGGCTGGCAGGACTCCGAGATCATCCCCTTCGGTCCGATCCTCATGCACCCGGCGGCGGCCGTACTGCACTACGCCCAGGAGATCTTCGAGGGGATGAAGGCGTACCGGCACCGCGACGGCTCGATCTGGTCGTTCCGACCGCAAGCCAACGGCGAGCGCTTCGCCCGGTCCGCCCGGCGGCTGGCACTGCCCGAACTGCCGGTTCCGGACTTCATGGCCTCGGTCGAAGGGCTGGTCCGTGCCGATCAGGTGTGGGTGCCGGACGAGGACGAATACAGCGTCTACCTGCGGCCGTTCATGTTCGCGTCCGAGCCGTTCCTGGGGGTCCGCCCGGCGCAGGAGATCACCTACATGGTGATCGCCTGCCCGGTCGGCGCGTACTTCTCCGGTGGCGTCAAGCCGGTCTCCATCTGGCTCTCCACCGAGTACACCCGGGCGGCCCGCGGCGGCACTGGCGAGGCGAAGTGCGGCGGCAACTACGCCTCCAGCCTGGCGCCGATGGTCGAGGCCGCCGAGCACGGCTGTGAGCAGGTCTGTTTCCTGGACGCCGCCGAGGGCCGCTACGTGGAGGAGCTCGGTGGCATGAACCTCTACTTCATCACGGCCGACGGCCGGATCATCACCCCGGAACTCGGCACGATCCTCGAGGGCGTCACCCGGGGGTCGATCCTCGTCCTCGCCAAGGGTCTGGGCCTGGAGGTCGAGGAGCGCCCGGTGGAGATCCGGGAATGGCAGGAGGGCGTGGCCTCCGGCGCGATCACCGAGGTGTTCGCCTGTGGCACCGGCGCCGTTGTCACGCCGGTCGGGCGCCTGGTCTGGGAGGGCGGCGAGGTGACGGCCCCGAAGGCCGGCGCGGAGGACTCGGTGACCATGCGGCTGCGCCGCCACCTGCTCGACATCCAGTACGGCCGGGCCGCCGACCCGTACGGCTGGATGACCCGCCTCGTGTGACGAGGAACGTCGAAGACCTCCCCACGGGCGCCCGGATGCCGCTGCCGTCCACAGTGGCAGCCGGGGCCGAGCGGCGACGTCACGACGTGCGGTAATGGCCGGTGAGCCGACCGAGCTTCATGGCCAGGTGCAGGCACAGCCGTTCGTTGCCGTCCTTGAGGTCGGTCCCGGCGAGCTGCTCCACCCGTTGCAACCGGTAGTAGAGGGTCGTCCGGTGCAGTCGGAGCTTCTCGGCGGTGGCGTGCGCGTTGCCCGCCAGGTCGAGGTAGGCCTCCAGGGTCTCCAGCAACACCTGGTGGGCGTCGTCGCGCAGCAGCCGCTCCAGCCCGGGATGGACGCCAGCGACGTCGAGGTGCTGGCTGTCCAGTTGGGACAGCACCCGGTAGATGCCCAGGCCGGCCCAGGAGACCACCCCGCCCAGCGCGGGCAGTTGCGTACCGACCCGGGCGGCGTGTGCGGCCTCCTGATAGGACTCCACGGCGCTGGCCAGCCCGGCGCGCGGCTGACCGATCCCGGTGACCGTCCGCTCCACCGAGGCCAGGCCCCGGGTCGCGGTGCGCAACGCGTCGCTGAGGTGCCCCGCGGAGGCCTCCGGTGAGGGGCGGCCGGCGATCCGGTCGCCGCAGACCAGCAGCACCCCGTGGTCGTGCCAGACCAGGTGCAGCGTCTCCCGCACCCCGATCCACCGGCGGGTGGTGACCAGGGCCTGTTCCAGGGCGATCCGGGCCACCTCGTCGGGCTGCCGTCCGGCGGCTGGCACGAGCTGGGCGACGAGCGCGACTGTCAGCCCGTCGGCGACCACCACGCCCTCCTCCAGCAGCGCCCGCGCCGCGTGCTCGCGCGCCTGCCGGCTCTCCACCAGCAGGGTGCGGGTGGCCTCGGTCTCCCGCTGCGCGGCGAGCTCACCGAGCAGGTTCTCCCGGTACAGGGCCAGCGACAGGTCGGTGAAGGGGCCGGTCGCGGTGGCGATGTCGGCGTCGGTCATCGAACCGTCGGCATCGATGAACCAGACGAACCCGAGCAGCAGGTCGTCGTGTCGGATCGGCACGCAGACCCTCGCCAGCAGGTCCAGCTCGGCGCACGCGGGGGTGCGGACCGGCGCGTGCGCCGTGAGCACTCCCATGCCCCGGAACCAGGCGATCACCTCCGGCGTCGTCTGCCGGCGCAGGATCGACGTCCGGCGGACGTCGTCCATCGGGCCGTCGTGCTCGCTGTAGGCGACCACCCGCTGTCGCCGGTCCTCGATGAGGGCGGGTCGTCCCACCCGGGCGGCGACGGCGTCGACGATTCGCTGGAGCTCACCGTGCATGTAACTCCCCAGGTTGCGCTGCGTGACAGGGATCGCGCGACCGCCAGTCCTTACCCTCCGGTGCGGGTGGGTCATCGCGCAAGGTCCACTGTCGAAGTCACGACAAAAAGACGGCCGGTATCGCGACGGTTCCGGCATCTGTCCGAAGACCGGGGACGACAGACGTTCCTAGGGTTCCGGTACGGATCGCACCAGCGCCGCCGCGCACGGTGCGGGTGGGATGACGGGCGGCGCCGGTGGGGAGGGATTGCCGAGTGGGATCTGGTAGGCCCTGGCAGGGCGTGCTGGTCGCCATCACCACGCCGTTTCGCGCCGACCTGTCGGTCGACTTCGACAAGCTCCAGGAACACGTCCGTTGGCTCGCCGCCGAGGGGTGCCACGGGGTCGCGCCGTGCGCGTCGATGGGGGAGTACCGGGCCCTCTCCGACGACGAGAGGGCCGCCGTGGTGAGGGCCACGGTGCAGGCCGCACCACCCGGCTGCGTGGTGGTGCCCGGCGTCGGTGGCTACGGCAGCAGGCAGGCCCGTCGCTGGGCGGAGCAGGCCGCCACGGTCGGCGCCCACGGCGTGCTCGCGCTGCCGCCCGACGCACCCGCCGCTCGCGCCGCCGACGTGGTCGCCCACTACCGGGAGGTGGCGGCGGTCGGCCTGCCGGTGGTCGCCCACAACGACCCGTACGACACCGGGTTGGACCTCACACCGGACCTGCTGGCGACCGTCGCCGAGATCGACGGGATCGTCGCGGTGAAGGAGGTCACCGGCGACGTACGCAGGTTGCATCGCCTGCGGGACCTCTGCCCGCACATCGACGTGCTGGTCGGCGCCGACGACGTGGTGCTCGAACTGGTGCTGTGTGGTGCCACCGGATGGGTCGCCACCCTGCCCAACGCGCTGCCCCGCCAGGCCGTGCGCCTGTACGAGCTGTGCGTCGCCCGCGACCTGGGCCGGGCGCTGCCGCTCTACGCCGAGCTGCACCCGATCCTCGGTTGGGCCTCTCGACCGGAAGCCGTGCAGGCCGTCAAGCTCGCCATGGAGTGCGCCGGACGGTTCGGTGGGCGGTGCCGCCCACCGCGCGGACCGCTGTCCGGGTCTGCCGTCGACCGGGTGCGCCGTGACGTGCTGCGGGCCCTCGCGACAGCGGCCGATCCGACTTCCGGGGCCGGCAGTGACTGATCTGCGGGTGGGCGCCGGTCATTCAGGTGTCGGAAGTCGTAGGCCCACCTGCCGACATCTGCACAGTGACCGGCACCGGCCCGTACTCCTAGATTCGCTGCGCGGCCTGCTGACAGATGTTCCACGGCACCCCCACCGGGACGCCAGCGCCGCGTTCCCTCCGACGAGAGGTGGTTCCGTGCACCGTGCTACCCCCCACCGCACCCGGCTGAGGCGGGCCGTGCTGGCCGCAGCCGTGGTGACCACGCTCGTGGCGACCGGCGCGGCGCAGGCCGCCGCGGCCCCGGCCAACCCGGCCGGCGGCACCGCGCCGTTCCAGGTCCTCGACCCGCAGGCCTGGCAGAACCCGGACACGATGACCTGGAATGACTACAAGGCCGTGCCCGGCAAGAACTGGGCCGACCCGAGCGTGTCCGGCTCGGTCCGCAACTTCAAGATCGCCCTGGTGGCGCTCGACTATCCGGACGAGACGTTCGCGGTCTCCCAGCGGGCCCGCTCGACGGTCTTCGGCAACCCGCAGTCCGTCGCGACGAACATTCCCCGGGCGGACGTGCCGAAGTTCTACCAGGACTTCCTGAACACTCCGAACACCCTCAACAAGGGCCACACGCTGCACGAGTACTGGATGCAGGACTCCAACGGCCGCTACGGCGTCGACCTCACCGGGTTCGGGCCGTACCAGATGCCGGCCAAGTCCTACCAGTACGGGCTGGACAACGGTTTCAACCCGGGTGCCTGCCCGAGCGGGGACGTGTGCGGCAAGAACATCCGCACCGACGGGCTGGGCGCCTGGCGGGCGGCCGTTGGCGAGGAGGTCGCCAACCAGTACGAGCTGGTGTTCATCCTCAGCGCCGGCCAGGACGAGTCGTCGACCTGGCAGGAGTTCGGGCAGATGATCTTCCAGAACAAGGAGGACGTGCCGGACGCCTGGGGCCCGCCGGACCCCAACCTGCCGAACTGGGCGAAGACCCGCTACGTGGACTGGACCTCGTGGAAGGCGGCGGCGACTCTGTGGCCGAACGCCGGCGGCGGTTCCTCGACGCAGGGGGAGAGCTCCGGCATGGGCGTCTACGCCCACGAGTTGACCCACCTGCTGGGCATCGGCGACAACTACAACAACCCGTACGGCGAGCCGCTGCGCAGGGCGTACACCGGGATCTGGAGCATGATGTCGCGCGGGTCGTTCAACGGCCCGGGCGGTCCGCACACCCGCTGGCAGATCCCGCCGACCAACGGCGGCTCGATGGGCTCGCTGCACACAGTGCGGGACAAGCTCAAGATCGGCCTGCTCGGTGAGGAGCACGTGCTGCGGCTGTCGCGGGAGTCGCTGGCTTCCTCGGGCCTGGTGGTCGCGCAGGTCACGGCCCGGGCGGTCGACGCCGGCCCGAAGGGTCTGAGTGGCGTGAACATCGCGCTGAACAAGGACCTGTCGCCGACCTGTGGGGTCAGCACCGACCCGTTGTGCGACGGTGGCAACTTCAACAACTACACGGTCGAGGTCGTCGACCGGATGGGCGCGGACTCCTTCACCCCGGACAGCGGCGTGCTGGTGAGCAAGACGAAGAACGCCGACAGCGCGCCGTTCCAGTGGGTGGTGGACGCCAACCCGCAGGACATCGACATGATCGACTTCTATCGGCCCGATGGCACCCCGCAGAAGATCACCATGGGCGACTACCGGCAGCTCTCCGACGCGCTGTTCCACGCCGGCGCGGACACCGGTAGCCAGTACGAGTACGTCGACGAGGCCAACCGACTGCACTTCTACATCATCGACCTCAAGCGGGACTCGTCCGGCTCGCTCTCCTACACCGTCGCGGTGCGTTCGCTGGACGGCACCGGTGGGCCGAGCAGTCACGGCGTGCTGCTGGGCAAGGGCGAGGTGAGCAGCGGCGGCAAGCCGACCAACCGCGGGGTGACCTGCTCGTTCGAGCTGACCAACACCGGTACCTACTCGGCCGGCGGGCAGCAGCACCCGGAGAACGTCAGCGCGTACCTGAAGTCGGACGTCTACCGCCTGTCGGCGGAGGTGGCCGGCAAGGGCTGGCGGACCTGGCTGCCCAACCAGCTCGCCACCGCGCAGTTCGGCAAGGCCACCACTGTCACCGTGTCGGTGGGTGCCACCGCCGCCGCCGCGAACACCGGTTTCGTGAAGCTCACCGCGACCTCGGAGAGCGACCCGACGAAGACGGTGACCAAGCAGTGCCGGGTCGAGAAGTCCTGACCGGCGCCCGAGGTTGACCCCGTTCCTGCCGGGTCCGCGGCGGTAGACCGCCACGGACCCGGCAGGCGGACGGAAGGAGGATGACGTGCGGCGAAGCATCACGACTCTGCTGCCCCTGCTGCTGGCCGGCGCGACCGGCTGCGGCACCGTCGGCGCCGCCCAGGAGGCTGTCGATCCGACGACCGTCCGGGTCCTGGTTCGCGACATCAACATCCGGGCCGCTGGCGTGGACTGCGCCGGCACCGGTCCGTACCAGCACTTTCACAACCGGGCGCCGTTCCGTGTGCTCGACCCGGACGGAGCGGCGCTGGCCAGCGGGCAGCTGCCGGCGGGGACCGCGGTGGCCGCCTTCGCCGAGGACCTGGGGGTCGAACGCCTGCCCACCTACTGCGAGTTCGCCGTCGGTGTGCGCGTGCCGCAGCGAACCTCCTACCGGCTGGAGGTGGACGGCCGGCCGGCGCTCGACCTGACGCCGGACAGCAGTGAGGGCCCGGCGCTGGTCGCGGTGGTCCCGTCATGAGGCGGGCACTTCTGCCACTGTTGCTGGCGGCGGCGCTGCTGGGCGGATGCAGCACACCAGAGCCAGCTCCCGCGCCGACGCCCGCCGGAGGGGCGGCGGCGCTGCCCGGGCCGGTCCCCGCCGACCTGGCGTTGCGTCCGGCGCCCGGCACCGCCCCGGCCGCCCCGGCGTTCACCGGCGCGCTGACCGACGGCACACCGTTCGTCGCCGCCGAGCTGTGGGCGCAGCGTCCCGTCGTGCTCACCTTCTTCAGCTCCTGGTGCACCACCTGCGCCAGCAACCAGGCCGCCCTCAGTGAGCTGGCCCGCAGCTACCGGGACCGGGTGGTCTTCGTCGGCGTGACCGGCGCGGACCAGGCCGACGAGGTCCAGGACTACCTCCGCGACCACCGGGTGGAGTACCCGGTCGTCCTGGACGACCAGCAGACGATCTGGCGTTCGTACGCCGTGCGGGAGCCGCCGGCCGTCGTGCTGGTGGCCAAGGGTGGCGCCCTGCTCCGCGGCTGGCCGGGCGGCCTGGACGCCCCGACACTCGACCGGCGGCTGCGGGAGCTGGTGCTGGCCGGCCAGCCGTAGTCCCGTCACCCAGACACCTCGGTGCGACGCCGACCCGGCACCGGTCGGCGTCGCACCGAGGTCTTCCCGTGCCCGGCGCGCGCCTGCCCGCCGGGCGAGAGACGCAGCCCGTCGAACCACACCCGGCGAAGTTCCTACACGTGCAGGTGGTGGCACAGACAACCGGCTCGTAGCGTACGCAGCCTCGGACACATCAAGGAGACTGCATGCCTACAGTGGGAACGCGCTGGCGCACAGGCGTGGCCGTACTGTCCGCGACTGTGCTCGCCGCCCTCGGCGCGGCGCCGCAGGCGCTGGCGGCGGACGGCCCGCCGTCGATAGTCGTCCAGGACGGCGTCACCCAGCCGGTGTTCGGCTACGCCGACGCCATCCGGGAACGCCTGTTCATCGACTCCACCTTCGACAGCGACAACGACGGTCTGCGCGACATCATCGCGTTCGACCTGATGCGGCCGGCGGCCACCGCGCAGGGGCTCAAGGCCCCCGTGGTGATGGACGCGAGCCCCTACTACTCGACCGTCTGCCGAGGCAACGAGTCCGAATGCAAGGCGGACCTCGACGGCGACGGGCTGCTCGACAAGTGGCCGCTGTTCTACGACAACTACTTCGTGCCGCGCGGCTACGCGGTCATCCTGCTGGACATGGTCGGCACCAACAACTCCACCGGCTGCCCCACCACCAACGCCAACCAGGACAACCTGAGCGCCAAGCAGGCCATCAACTGGCTCAACGGCCGGGCCACCGCCCGTAACGCCGCCGGCGAGGTCGTCAAGGCGGACTGGCACAACGGCAAGACGGGGATGATCGGCAAGTCGTACGACGGCTCGCTGGCCATGGCCACGGCGGTGACCGGCGTGAAGGGCCTGACCACTGTCGTGCCCATCAGCGGGCCGACCGAGTACTACGACTACGTGCGCAGCAACGGCGTGGTCACCCGTGGCAACAGCTACGTGTCGTCGCTGGCCAACACGGTCACCAACCCGGAGCGCCGGGACTACTGCAAGCCGGTACGCGACGCCATAGGTGCCGCCGACGGCGACGAGCACGGCGACTACACGTCCTTCTGGAACGAGCGCAGCTACGTCAAGAAGGTCCCCAACGTCACCG
Source organism: Micromonospora sp. NPDC053740 (assembly GCF_040677775.1). Lineage (NCBI taxonomy): Bacteria > Bacillati > Actinomycetota > Actinomycetes > Micromonosporales > Micromonosporaceae > Micromonospora > Micromonospora sp. NPDC053740. Next base: position 817,092 of record NZ_JBFASO010000001.1, on the reverse strand, counting down.
CCAGCGTCCTGCTCTACCACGGCCTCAACGACGACAACGTCCGGCCGGACCACTTCAGCAAGTTCTGGTACGCCCTGGCGGAGAACAACGTGCCGCGCAAGCTGTGGCTGTCGCAGGAGGGCCACGTCGACCCGTTCGACTCGCGCCGCGCGGTGTGGGTGTCGACGCTGCACCGGTGGTTCGACTTCTGGCTGCAGGGCGTCGCCAACGGCATCATGGACGAGCCCCGGGTGGACCTGGAGCGTGCCGCCGACGTGTGGGAGACCCACGCCGACTGGCCGATCCCCGGCAAGGCCGACACCGAGGTGTTCCTGCAGCCCGGCACCACCGGCGCGGGCGGTCTCGGGCTGGTGCCCACCGCGAAGCCGGCGACCGGGGCGTTCCAGGACAGCCGCACGCAGAGCCAGAACACCATGATCCTTAACCCGGACGTGGTGCAGCCCAACCGGCTGGCCTTCCTCTCCGCGCCGCTCACCGCGCCGCTGCACATCTCCGGCACACCCACAGTGCAACTGCGGGCCTCCGCCGACCAGACCGACACCAACCTCGGGGCGATACTGGTCGACTACGGCACCGACGAGCGGGTCGCGCACCGGGCCTCCGGCGAGGGGATCATCACCCTGGACACGTCGGACTGCTGGGGCGAGAGCAGCCCGACCGACGACGGCTGCTACAAGCAGACGGCGAAGCGGGTGGCCACCGCCGACTACGAGCTGGTCACCAAGGGCATCATGGACGCCCAGAACCGGCAGTCGATCCGCGTCGCCGTGCCGCTGGTGCCGGGGGAGTCGTACAACTTCAGCTTCCCGCTGCTGCCGGAGGACTACGTCTTCAAGCCCGGCCACCGGATCGGCGTGATCATCGTGGCCAGCTACCCGCAGTACTCCAGCCAGGCGGACACCACCGCCGCGAACCTTCAGGTCGCGCTGAAGAGCAGCAACATCGTCCTACCTGTGGTCGGCGGCACCGCCGCCGCGCACGCCGCAGGCCTCTGACCGGCTGACCAGCGGGCCGCCGCGAGCGGCTCGTCACCGGGGCGGCCCGGCGATCAACCCTCCCGCGGAGGGTTGACCGCCGGGCCGTTCGGCCGTCATCGGCTCTCGGCCGCCAGTGCTGCACACCGGCCCTCCGGCGGCTGACTGCCGCCGTCTCGTACTCGCCGCGTCGGCGGCGTCTTCGTGATGCTGGTGCGGATCGCCGTCCGGCTGCGCGCAGCCGGTTGAGAGCTGTCGGGCCTACCGTCGCATGGCGGGTCGCCTGCCGCGGGTCCAGGCGCGCAGCGCCCATTCGAACGGGCCGTACCGGAACCGTCGCATCCACCACCAACTGGCAGCCACCTGTACCACAAAGATGGTCAGGGCGATGAGCAGCGTCTGCGCTGGCGAGGTGCGGCCGGCCAGCCCCAGCCCCACGCCGGTGAAGACGAGCACGCAGATGAGCGACTGGCCCAGGTAGTTCGTCAACGCCATGCGTCCCGCAGGTGCCAACGCGTCCGCGACGCGCGGACGCCGCGTGAACAGACGCAGCAGAGTCGCGGCGTAGGCCGCCGCGAGGAACGGCGCGGTGACGATGCTGACCAGCAGTCCCGTCATGTTCGCCGTGCCGCCGCCGATCGCGAACACGGTGGCGCCGGCCAGGCCAACCGGATAGCCGACCCGCTCGCATCGGCGCAGCAGGTTCTCCCGGGTGTGCGCGGCGGCGAGCAACCGGTGCCTGCCAGCAGCCAGTCCGACGAGGAACGCGGCGAAGGCCAAGGGCCCTTGCACGGCAAGTGCGCCGAGCATCGCCGGCAACGAGCGCAGGTGCTCCAGGACGACATCATCGAACCCGCCGCGTAGGGCCTCCGTCGAACGCGCACCGGCGACGACCGCTGCGGCCTGATCCGGGACCACCGCGGCACCAAGAGCCGCGGCCAGACCTACCACGAACGCGAGAACACCCACGATGATCGCCGCCGCACGCAAGGCGGAGCGCGGCTCGATCCGCCGAACGGCGAGCAGCACGAGACCGAGCAACGCGTACGTGGTGAGGATGTCGCCGTGGAACAGCAGCACCGCGTGTAGCGCCCCGAGCACGAACAACCCGGACAGCCGACGCAGGAACGACCGGCCGAAGGCGGCCCCACGCCGGGCCGCCGAGTCGAGTTGCAGGGTGAAGCTGTAGCCGAACAGGAATGAGAACAGCAGGTACGCCTTCATCGCGAGCAGCAGTTCGACCCCACCTGCGACAAGCCGGTCGAGCGCACCGTACGCCGGATCGCTGACCAGTTGGAAGGCGTATCCGGAGCTGAAGTACGACACGTTGACCAGCAGGATGAGCAGCAGCGCAATCCCGCGCAACGCGTCAATGACGTTGATCCGGGCGTCGTCGGTGTTCTCCGCAGCCACATCCAGGCCATGGCCCTGCTGCCCACGTCTGAGCAGACTCATGACATCACTCCTCGAAAGACGACGGTGTTGGCGTACGAGGCAGCGACCATCTCCCGGGCGCTGCTGCTCCCACCCGGACCTCCGGGGCCCAGGAAGGCAGTGCAACTGCCCGCGGCGATGCCGATGGTGACGCCGTCCAGCGCGGTCGCCGGGCCATCGTGGGTCCTGCGAAGCGACGTCAGAAGAGCGAAATCAGTCATGTCGTACAGCGTATGAGTGCACTAGCAACCGGTAACAGTGAGGCTGGCCCCCGTATTCGTCTACCGGGTACCGTGACTGCACTAGTGCACGGGAGGCTGCTGTGGAGGAACCGCCGTACCGCCGGATCGCCGCCGGTCTCGCGGACCGGATCGCGTCGGGCGAGCTTGCGCCCGGGGCGAGGATCCCGTCGACCCGGCAGCTCATGGCCGAGTACGGGATCGCGATGGCGACCGCGACGAAGGTCCTGGCAACCCTGCGCGAACGGGGTCTCGTTGAGCCCATGCGGGGCGTCGGCACCGTGGTCGCCGCGGCCGGCGCGGGTAGAGCACCCGACCCCGACCGAGAGCAGGTGGTCGCCGCCGCCGTGGCCATCGCCGACGCCGAAGGGCTGCACGGCCTGTCGATGCGCCGGCTCGCCGGACAGCTCGGCATTCCGACAATGGCGATCTACCGGTACGTGGCCGACCGCGAAGAGCTGGTGCTGTTCATGATCGACGAGGTCATGGCCGACAACCCGCCGCCGGCCCTCACCCCGGACCGCGACGGCTGGCGGGCCTGCCTGGAGGCCTTCGCCCGGTTGCAGTGGGCGATGTACCGGCGGCACGCCTGGCTGGCCCAGGCACTCTCCTTTACCCGGCCACTTCCGGCCCCGCACGCCATGGCCCACACCGAGTTCGCGATGCGGGCCCTGGACGGGCGCGGGCTCGACCTGAACGCACAGTTCACGGCGGCGGTGACGGTGGCCAACTACGTGCGCGGCACGGCGGTGAACCTGGCCGAGGAGGCGCAGGCCGAGCAGGACAGCGGCCTGACCGACACCCAGTGGATGGCGGCCCACGGAGAACGGATCGGCACGGTCCTGGCCGACGGGCGGCTCCCGCTGATGGCCCGCTTCATCACCGCCGACGACATGGTCTGGAGCCTGGACACGCTCTTCGAGTTCGGCCTCCAACGCCTCCTCGATGGCCTCGCCCCGCTCCTGCGATGACGTCCGGGGGCCTTTACCGCGCCGGCAGCAACGGGTCCGCCACCGCCGGCGCGGCCCGACGTCAGAGCCGGGAGGTGAAGGTGGCCAGGAAGCGGTGCGGGGTGACTGCGCCGGTGTTGTCGAAGCAGATGACGTCGACGTCGGCGTTGGTGGTGTACGTCCAGGGTTGGGTGAGGTGGCAGTAGTTGCTGCCAGCGCCCTGCGCCACCACCTGGGCGTGCGTCTCCTTGATGCCGACCTGCGGGAAGGTCGCCAGGTAGCGGCCGGCGGGCGCCAACGGTGCCACCGTGTTCGCACCGACACCGAGCACCGAGTTGTCGTTTGTCGGCCCGCCGACGGCGGTACCCAGGTAGCCGAAGTACGAGGGCGGGCCGAGGGAGCCGATCACCGGCCGCCGACGGTGGTACGAGAGGACGAAGTCGGTGTTGATGAACGCGCCGGCCTGGTCGTAGCAGAAGACGTACACCTGCACGCCGGTGCCGACAGCGCTCCAGGAGTAGACCTTGCAGCGGCGGGGACCGGCGTTCGGCTGCACGGCGGTGACCTGCACGTTGCCGGCGAGCACCCCGGCCAGTCCCACCCCGGGCAGCCGCACCAGGTACTGCCCGACGCCCACCGGCCCGACCGTGTTCACGACACCGGTGGAGTTGTACGACTGCGCCACCAGGCCGCTGGTCCACTGCACGTACGCGTGGGAGGTGCCGGCCGGCAGCACGCCCGAGCTGGTCGTCCAGAGCACTGTGAACGGGGTGTCGTCGCGCGTGCCGCCCGGCTTGTGGCACTGCACGTCGACGATCTCGTCGGCGCCGGACTGGAACCAGCGGACCACCTCGCAGTAGTGACCGGTCCGGTTCACCGGGGTCACGTGCGGCACGCCCCGTGAGCTGGCACCTATCTGCGGGAAGCGGACCTGGAACCGGCCGGGCGCGAGCTTGATGCCGTCGGCCCAGGCGGCCGGGAACGCGGTCTTCCAGCTACCCCACTGCCGGCTGGTGTCCAGCACGGTCCAGGCCGGAACTGTGGGGTCCTTGACGTACGCGAAGCCCCAGCGGTCGGCGGTGGCCGCCACGGCCGGTGCGGGCGGCGTGAGCGCGCCGGCGGCCAGGACGGCGGCCAGTGTTGCGGTGACGAACGATCGGAGACGCATCTGTCCTCCAGTCGACGGGAACATGTCGGAGAGGAGTGTGCGCGCAGTGATTTCATGGTCGCAGTCAGCTACCTTGTGTGCTGGTGTCGGCTGTCCGCTACCCGTAACGGAGCTTCTGAGCAGTGCAGGCGCACGGGGGCGCTTCGGGTCTGGACCGCACCAGCCGAGGCCTCAGGCACCCTGGGATCGATGCCCTGGACGGCGGATCCGGTGAACGACGCCGAGCAGCCGGCGCGCGAGCGTCTGCTCAGCGGAGGCGGTCGGCCAGGTCACGCACCGCCTCAGTGAACGCCTCATCAGATTCGCAGGGGCGGTGTCCCTTGATCGGTGGCGGAAAGATGTCGCCGGACGGAGGTGTGACGCCGTACGGGTCGCGAAGCCGTCGGTCCACAGTCGCCTCTCGGTCGGATACGCCGGGTGCCTCGTCGGGTCGTTGCGGCGCGAAGACGCGACCCCCGATGGGGTCGGTGTCCCGCCACAGATTCACCCACCGCCAGTCCACCCGCTTGGCGATCTCGTGGATCACCTCGTCGCTGACGTACGCGGGAAAGAGTCGGGCGTACAACCGTCGGAGGGGCGAACCGTGGGTCAGCAGCGCGACCCGGTCGGTGACCCGTGGCGGCAGTTGGAGCACCGTCGCGGCGAGCAGGACGGAGCCGTGGCTGTGTCCGGTGAGCACCACCGCGTTGCCGGAGTCGACGAGGTGGGTGATCCGGCAGGTCAGTTCGGGAACGGCCCGTTCGGCGTAGCACGGGGGCGCGAACGGGTGCGCGGCTCTGGGCCAGAAGGTGCCCAGGTCCCACAGCACGCCGACGTACCGGCGGAATCCAGGGGTGCGATAGGCGAAGATTCCGCCGAGGACCAGGCCGATGATGAGGGCGGCGATCAGATAGCTGCCGACACCGATGCTGAAGTCGACGAAGCCGACCGGCAGCCCGACGTAGCGCTGGACCAGTTCGCTGGGAGGCGTCGGCAGCAGGCCGAGCGCGACCGCCGCCAAGCCGATCCCGGCAAGGCAGGCGTAGACAACCGCGAGCGGCACCAGCCGCTCGGTGAACTGGGCGCGGGCCAGGGTTCTGCGCACCTGCCGCAGCCGCGGCGTGGCATTGGTCGGCGCGTCTGGGAAGTCACGAGCGACGATCGCGGACGCGGCCCGGATCCGGCCCGGTCGTGACGCCACCGACACCACGCCGGCAATGGCCAGCGTCGCCAGCACCGCCACCGAGAAGCCGAGGATCGCCCAGATGCAGGCCTGTGGTGGGCTGGTGATCAACGCCTCCGCGGTCGGCGCGCCCCGGTTCAGGACGTCGGACACCCGATAGAGCAGTTCAGCCGAGAACGTGAGCGCCAGACTGATCGCGGCCACGGAGGTCGCGAGGGCGCCGAACCCGAGCGCGGGCGGGACATCCGTCTTACCCCGGTGCCAGAACCGCGCCGCCCCCAGGGCAGCCAGCAGCACCGCCTGACCGATGAACAGCCCGACGACGGTCAGGTTGTAACCGGGCAGCCCGTTCCGCTCCGGCCAGGAGGCCGAACTGGTCAGGACGTGGATCCAGACCAGCACGGTCAGGCCGAGGGCGATCGTTCGCAGCACGCTGACCAACCGGTCGAGCCGCCACTCCGTGGGCGTGGTCAGGGGTGGGGTGCAGAGCAGAACCGCACACATGATCAGCAGGAGTCCGGCAGTTGCCGCCAGCGCGACGGTGCCGACCGACAGGTTCTGTGCGGCCCGGGCACCGAGCAGACTGAGGTCCAGCGTGGCAAACGCCGCCGCGACGTGAATCGAACGCAGTCGACCGACCAGCGGCTCATTGTCCCACCGGCCGACGGCGGTGAGCCGGTTCGCCGCAAGAGGCTGGCCTGCCGCGCGAAAGACGTGAGACGGGAGCGCCGGGCGAGCGCTGAGCCCCCACACCAGGCTGATGGCCGCAGCCGGCACCAGCGCGAGTACCGCCAGACGCAGTCCGGCAGGACGCCCGCCGAGCCAGGAGAGCCAACTGCGTCCGGCCAGGCACTCCGGTGAGGACATGCACTTCCACGCAATCACATCCAGTGCGATCCCCACGATGCTCAGGACGTACATCGTGGTCAGGGTGAGCGCCAACAACCGGCACAGGGCCTTGATCACCGGGTCGGAGCCGGCTCCGGCCGGACGCATCCAGATGGCGAGGTTGATCAGCATGAAGGGCAACAGGATCACCATCGACAGCGTTCGCACCGCGTTGCCAGCAGGCAGGTTGTTCCAGCGGTAGGCCTCCAGCGTCACCCCGCCGGCCTCGCCGCCCCCGTGGTTTCCCGGCCGCGGCCGGTAGAAGCCGCCCCGATGGTCGCCCGCCACCTGCTGCACGTGCGGTCGATCCAGCAGGTCATCCGGGCCGGTGGCGGAAACCCCGTGCACTCGCAGTTCCACGACGCTGTCAGCCCCAGAGCGCCCGCCCCCGTGTCGCTGATCCATCCGGTACCGGCCCCCGGCGTGTACGAGGCGCACACCGACCCGCTCGGCTGATCCGACGGCGCCCGCGTGGCGCAACGGGCGTACCCCGCGAAGGGAGATGCAACCCCGTGCTCGTAGCGCGCCGCTTCGTGCCGATCACCCGTGGCGGACCGACCCGACTACCAAGAGGTGTCTGGTCCGCCGGCATTCTTCGGGTATCGACTCGACGACCTGTCCGGCGTGGTACCAATACCCGGATAGGCCAAGCCGGCAGGAATGGGCGGCCCATGTCGACAAGGGCAGCAGCGCTGCTGCGGAAACCCGGGCAACCGCAGCGACCGAGCCTTCTGGAACTCTTCTTCGACCTGGTCTTCATCTTTGCCCTCAATCGGGTCTCGCAGCGGCTGGTCGAGGAGTTCACCGAGCAGCGAATCGTCCTCATCGAGGCTGGCGAGGCGCTGGTGTTGCTGCTGGCCTTCATGGTGCTGTGGTTCGTCACAGCATGGGTCACCGACCTCTACGATCCGCAGCGGCCGCAGCTTCAGGTGCTGGTCTACACGGCAATGCTCGGCGCGCTGGTGATGGCGGTCGCGGTGCCGCAGGCGTTCGGTGACAGAAGTCTGGCCTTCGCCGGTGCGTACGTCGCCGTCCACATCATTCGTGGGCTGGTCATCGTGCCGCTGCTGCGCGGCCACGAAGCTCAGCGCCGAGCGGCTGGAGTGTTCCTCTGGTTCACGCTGTCGGCGGTGCCGTGGATCGCCGGCGCGATAGTGACGGATCTGGCCCGCAGCCTGCTGTGGACGATCGCGATCGCCATCGACGGCGCGGCACTGCTGCTGTTCTATCCCGCGCCGTGGTCCCGCCTCACCCAACGGCAGTGGCCCGTCCTTGCCGAATACCTGTCCGAACGCTACCGACAATTCTTCATCATTGCTCTGGGCGAACTGATTCTGACGACCGGCTCGGCCTACAGCGACACATCGTTCCGGCGCGGCGGAGCCGCGGCAGCCTTCGCGGTTTCTTTCATCACCACTGTTCTGCTGTTTCGCGTCTACGTCTTCCGGGCGGGCCAGTTGTTGCCCGAAGCCATCAGAGCCGCCGCTGAGCCCGCGCACCTCATCCGGGAGGCTTTCCTCGCGCACGTACTCATGGTGGCCGGGATCGTCGCCGTTGCCGTCGGATACGAAATCGTGATCGAACATCCGTTCGGGCACACCAACGCGGCGTGGATCCTCGTCGTCCTCGGCGGACCGATGCTGTTCCTGATCGGGCGAGCCCTGGTGGAACATGCCGTATTCGCCCGGGTGTCCCGTTCTCGGATCGTCGGCGCTCTGGCGCTTGCCGGCGCCTCGCCGTTCATGACCCTGCTGCCGCCGCTGGCCGTGGCCGTCACCGCCGTCATCGTCCTCGCCGGCATCGCCGCCTCCGACGCCGTCCACGCCAGGGGTAAGCCTCCCGAACGGCCGCACCCGGCCAACGCCAGGCAGTGAACGGCGGCCGCGCCTCTAGCTTCGAGGTAGCACGGTGATGGACACGACGGCGCTGTTGACGACAGTGGCCGTCACGGTGCGGGTAACGGCTGCCGCCGCGGCGTCGGCACCCCAGTCGCCCCGCTCGAGTTCCTTGGCTCGGCTGATCACCGATGACGTCCACGGGATCTCGCTGTCGAACTGCGGGAGCGTCCCGCTCGCCGAGAGCAGCGCCGCGAGCGCGGCGATCCGGGCTTGCGGCTCCGCGCCGTCCACGAGGACCCGCCGTACGTCGGCGAGCAGGCGGGGCCGTCGTTCGGTTCGGCCCTCCCGCAGGGCTGTCGTCCGGAACAGGCCGAGTACTTTACGCGGCTCCTGGTCGATGTCGCCCCGTGTGATGAGCCGCTGCAACACCGGCGCCCGCAGGGCGGGACCGATCGCCGCCAGTGCCGTCTGCACCCCTCGGGGTTTCTCGGCGAGGTAGTCCCACGCCGGCCGCAGCAGGCCGTCCGACGGCGGGTGACCCGCCACGCTGCTGACCCGTCCCCGGTCCGTCGTGGTCAGGTGGTCGCCGAGGGCGAGGTCAGCGAGGACGGCTCCGCCGAGGACGTAGAAGAGGGTGTTCTCTCCAGCTATGGTCCCGGACCTGGGTTGGAACAGGAGCAGCAGGAGATCTTCCACAAGGGTCGGGGCGTCCGACCGGGGATCGGTGGTCATCGGCGGGGCTCCCAGCGGAAGAGTCGGGTGGCCAGAGCGACGGCGACGACGACCCAGCCGAGCGTGGGCGCGAGCAGGAGCAGGGAGTCGGTCACGGCGACGCCGCCGTTCCAGGCGTTCATGGTCAGTTCGGTGGCCGCGCCGCCGGGCAGCAGCCGCTTGAGCCAGGCGAGGTTCTCGGTGCCGGTGATGCCGACCCAGCTGGCCATGGCGATCACCCCGAGGGTAACGGGCAGGGTGGTGACCTGGGCGTGTTCCGGGGAGTTCGTGAGGCCGGCCGTGGCCAGCGCCAGCCCGATCATCATGGCCACTGTCGCGAGGACCGCCACCACCAGCAGGGCGACGTTCGCCGGTGCGCCGGCGACCACGGCCAGGGCGGTCAGGATCGCTGTCACCTGCACCACGGTGAGGACGACCACGGGCAGCAGTAGGCCGGCGAGGATACCGGCGTCGCCTTCGGCGGTGGAGCGCAGTCGCTTGAGGAAGAGGTTCTGGCGTCGGGAGGCCAGGGTGGTGACGGCCGTGGCGTAGAGCCCGAACGCGGCCACTGTGAACAGCACGATCGCGGCGATGTAGCCGAGGCTCCCGAGGTCGGCGTAGGTCTCGTGCTGACGGACGAAGAACGCGGAGACCGCGGCCGGGATGATGAGGCTGGTGATCAGCACCAGCCGGTTGCGGAAGATCTGGATCAGTTCGCTGGACGCGATGGAAAACACGGTGAGGGACCTCTCGGAAGAACGAATCAACTGTTGATGGCGCGGAAGACGTCGTCGAGCCGGGTCGGGCCCGCCGCCAGGTCCCGCAGCTCCACGGCGTGGTCCTGCGCCCAGCCGAGCAGGAGGTGCAGGTCCTTCTGCAACTCGAAGGACTCGACCACCACCTTCCCGTCGGCGTCGACGACCGCGTGCAGCGGTAGCGGCGGCACAGGCGTGGCAAGGGCGAAGCGGATCACGCCGGGGAGAGTGTGGGTCAGCTCGGAGACGGTGCCCTCGCGGTGCAGGGTGCCCTGGTGCATGAGCCCGATCCGGTCGGCGCGCTGCTGCGCCTCCTCCAGGTAGTGGGTGGTGAGCACGATGGTGGCACCGTTCTCCCGCAACCGGTCCACTGTCGCCCACACGGCGTCGCGGGACTGGATGTCGAGGCCGGTGGTCGGCTCGTCCAGGAAGAGCAGCTCCGGGGTGCCGTAGACCGCTGTGGCGAAGTCCAGCCGCCGCTTCTCCCCGCCGGACAGCTGGGACACCTTGCGGCCGGCTCGACCGGTCAGGTCGACCACGTCGAGCACGCGGTCGACGTCGTCGGTACGCCGGGTGAGCCGGCCGATCAGGCCGACCGACTCACGGACGGTGAGGTCGGGGGAGAAACCACTCTCCTGGAGCATGACTCCCATTCGGGGACGTACCGCTCTCCGGTCGTCGGGGCTGTGCCCGAAGACGCGTACGGTGCCCGAGGTTGGCCTCCGGTGTCCCTCGACTACCTCCAGGGTCGAGGTCTTTCCAGCTCCGTTGGTGCCCAGCAGCGCGTACAGCTCTCCGGGTCGTACCTCGAAGGAGAGGTCCTTGACGGCGTGGAAGTCGCCGTAGGTGAGGTTCAGCCGTTCGACTTCGATGACTGGTGTGGTGGACATGTACCCATGACAGCGCGGGCGCGGCCGACCCGGCAGTGGCACCACGTCATCACCGCATGTGACGTGGTGTCACTGGTCAGGGCCCCTGACTGCCGGATACTGGCGTGGTGACCGCGAGATCGCCGCGCTTCACCGAGTCGACGCAGGGAAGGCTGCGCCGGCTCAACCTCGCGACGTCACTGCCGCCGGTGGTGTTCGCCGCGGCGGTCCTGCTCTACACCGACGCGCGTACCTGGTGGCACATCGTCGTCCTGGCGCCCGGGGCCGTGGCGGGCGTCGTGGCCTTCGAACGGTGGACGGCGAACGACCTCGCCAGGGTCGCGCTGCCCTGCCTGGTCGTAGCGGCAGCGGTCTGGCCGCTCGGGGTCCTGGTGACAGGCAGCCCGAACGCCTACTGGGGCTTCTGCGCAGTAGGTTCGCTTGCCCTGCGCGAGGTGCGACGACGCCGGAAGCTGGTGATGGCCGGGCTGTTCGCCTACGTCGCCGCCGTCGGCGCGGCGCGGCTGCTGGTGCAGCCTGACGACATCGGTCACGTTCTGGTCACCTACGTTCTCATCCCGACCGCCCTCACCATCATCGTGACGGTCTTCACCGTGGTGGGCGAGCGGTTCTACGACCTCATCCGGGAACTCGAACAGACGCGGGAACGCGAGGCGGAGCTGGCAGTGGTCCGGGAGCGCGTACGGTTCGCCAGCGACCTGCACGACATCCAGGGCCACACCCTGCACGTGGTCAAGCTGAAGATAGCCCTGGCCCAGCGACTGCTGCTCCGCGACGCCGCTCGCGCGGAGAAGGAGCTGCGGGAGACGTACACGCTGGTCAGCGACACCATCGCGCAGACCAAGGAGCTCGCCTACGCGCAACGGCGACTCAACCTCACCGCCGAGATCGAGAACGCGAAGAACCTGTTCGAGGCTGCCGGCATCCGGGTCCGGGTGACCCGGGAGGCCGAGGTAGATGCCCGCGCCAACGAACTGCTCGGGCAGGTGCTGCGGGAGACGACCACCAACATCCTGCGGCATGCGCAGGCCACCCAGGTGCAGATCACGCTCACCGCGTCGGGCATCACCATCGTCAACGACGGCGTGACCGCCACCACGGCCCCTGAGCTCAGGGGACTGGCGGCGCTGAGGCAACGGGTGGCGGTCGACGGAGGTGAGCTGACCGTGGAACAGAAGGACGGGCGGTTCCTGACCGCCGCGGTCTTCCCACCCATTCGGGCCGACGCGGCCCCGACGGTAAGCGGGAAGGACGGCCGATGACCACCATCGTGCTCGCCGACGACGAGGCGCTGCTGCGCACGGCCCTGGCCGCGCTGCTGCCGATGGAGGGCGACATCACCGTTCTCGCCGAGGCGCAGGACGGTCGGACGGCGATCGCCGCCACCCTGCGGCACCGGCCCGACGTGCTCGTCATCGACCTGGAGATGCCGGGCGTGGACGGCCTGGGCGCGGTCGCCGAGATCCGCCGCGAGCGACCGGAGCAGGTGATCCTCATGCTCACCCGGCATGCCCGCCCCGGCGTGCTGCGCAAGGCGCTGAAGCTCGGCGTCCAGGGCTTCGTCAGCAAGTCCGCCGAGCCAGCCCACATCACCTCGGTCATCGCCACCCTGCACTCGGGGAAACGCTGGATCGACCCGGACGTGTCAGTGCTCGCCGTCACCGAGGACAGCCCTCTCACCGACCGTGAAGCCGACGTCCTGCGGGTCACCGGCGAGGGTTACTCGGTCGCCGACATCGCCGCTCGGCTCCACCTCGCACCGGGCACTGTCCGCAACTACCTCTCCAACGCGATGCGCAAGACCCAGACCCGGACCCGCCACGAAGCGGCCCGCTACGCCCGCGAACACGACTGGCTGTAGACGCGTCCACCGTCGCCGACCGTCAGTTCCGGCTGTTGACGGAGAGGTCCGACGCGCGGTTGGTGACCTTCGCTGTCGACGCCGAAGCGGGCCGGACGGTTCGATCTGATGGTGATCAGCGAACCCGTCTCGGTGAGGCGTACCGTCGTTCGCGCGTTCGATGAGCGGATGACGGGCGACGTCGCGGGTATCGACGATCTCACCGCATCTTGTGGACCGCACGGGCGATCTCCTGCCGCAACAGAGTCGCCTCGTTGTCGCTGTCACAGAGCAGCAGCACCGCGAACTCTGGCTGGCCGAACGGGCTGGCCCAGTGATGAACGGCCTGCACCAGGATCTGGAACAGCGTGTGTCGATCCTCGGCACTGCTCGACAGCACCCGGGGCGCGTTCTCGACAACGATGAGATACCCGTCCGCGGGCAACCAGTTCAGATCGCGGAGACAGTCGGACAGCGCGGCCCAGTTCCAGCCGAAGTAGCTCGGAAAGAACAGCGCGTCGGAGAACTCGTAGAAGGCGTGGTCCGCATCCGTCATCCTCGTTCCGTCGAGCCGGGCGACGACGAACCTGCCCGCTGCCGGTAACACCGCCGCCAGCTCGACCAGGGCACTGCGCGAGCAGACCACGACCTGATCGGTGGAGCCGTTCCCCCACCTGCTCATCACACGATGACCAGGTTGGCCATGTCGACGACCGGCCGGTAGCCGAGGGCGGCGTAGATCTTGTTCGACGTCGGGTTGGCCTGGTCGGTGAACAGGCAGACCCGCGCACCCTCGGCCTGGATTCGGCGGGAAACCTCCGCGACCGCGTTGCTGGCCCAACCGCGTCCCCGCTGGGCCGGCGGTGTGTACACCGGGCCCACGCGGGCCACCCCGAACGACGGTGGGTTGGCACCGGTGAGGTGCACCGGCTCTCCGGTCTCGTCGACCCAGAACCACAGCCGTCCGGCGTGGAGCCGACGCAGCACCTCAGCGTGGTCGAGCGCTTCGTGCGCACTCGTACCGCGTGGGCGGCCCGCCTGTTCGTCGGCGTCGCCGATGAACGCGGCGAGCCACTCCGTGACCAGTCCCGCGTCGTTCTCGGTCGCGGCCACCAAGCCGCCAGGCACCGGCGGCGGCCATGTCAGCTCGCCGAGCGCGTGCAGCCGTGTGTGCCGGGAGACCTGGACCTCACCCCCACCGAGCCGGGCCAGCGCGGTGGCGCACAGGTGGACCGTGGGCAGAGCCCCGTTGACCGCGAGGACCTCCTCCCCGCGATCGTGCAACGCGTGGGCCAGCGCAACGGCCGCCTCGTCGGGCATGGGCAGCAGGAATGGAGGATAGGGGGCATACGGCGCCGAGCGCATCCCGGCACCGACAACGGTGCCGGAGTCGTCGCTGACCACCAGCCACCAGTTGCGGTCGGGCTGCGGGATCCCCTCGGCCCGCTGTGACAACAGCCGGTGCGCGATGGTGGTCACGACCGTGCTGACGACCGGATCGGCGCCCAGGTAGCCGCCCGCAGTGGCCAGGAACTCACCCGGATCGCTGAGGAACCGCAGCCGCAGTCCGGTCCTCGGGACAATGCTCATCCGCGTACGCTAGCCACCGCCCACCACATCGACACGGGAATTTCGTACGGCCCGAGGACCTGCGAACGCTGAGCCAACCGTGATGGCGGGCCCACGGTTGGTCCCGGTCGGGCGGGGTACACCGCCGCGAGTGGCGCGGGGACTGGGTTCACCCGGCTGGGCCACCGAAGGCGCTTCGGAGGGGCCGATGTCGGGTGCGTCAGCGCGGTCAAGCGGGCCCGGGATGTCCGATGACGTGGTGGAGCTGCGGGTACACGGGGCCGCCAGCGCGAGCGCCGCCCAGGTGTTGAACGTGGCGCAGGTCGAGCAGGTCGCGGGCGACCGCAGTGGGGGCTTCTACCGACCCCACCGCCCATGTTCGTGCGGCAACGGCGAACGGGTGACGGAGGCGTACCGCTGGGGTGACCTGCCCGCCGGAAGCGTGGTCCGAACACTGACGTTGGTGTTCCTCCTGCCGTTCATGCTGGCCAACCTGGCGATCTGGATGCGACCGGCGAGCCCTGGCTCCGACGCGATGGTCAGGTCCCTGTGCCGGTTGCTGGCGCTCACCCTCACCGCGCTGTATGTGCTTGCCTTCGTCGGCGTCACGCTGGACGTGATCGCGTGGAAGTGCATGGGCTCGCCACGATGCCTGGCCGGGCGCACCTGGATGTCCTGGTTGGGTGGGCAACCCGTGGGCCTGCGCCTCGCGGTCCTCGCTGTGGTTCCGGCCGCCGCTATCGGCGTGCTCTGGCGGGCCGGCACCCGGCCGGGAAGGATGTTCGACGCGTTCCGTGCTCCCGCGGACGAGGTCTCCGAGCATCGACTCGGCGGGATCGGTCAATGGGACGCGGGGCCGCTGGTGGGTCGGCTGCGCTCGGTTCACGTCGCGGCGGCGTTCGCGACACTGGACGTCGCTCTGCTCGCCGCCCGAGCCGCGAACGGCGCCTCGGCCAGCACGATCGGGTTGGCCGTGGCCACCGGGACGGTGCTGGCCAGTTGCCTGGTCCTGCTCTGCATGCCTGCGCTGCTCGACCGGGCCGCCTCGGATCGGCGACTGGACCGAATCACGCGCACGGTGCGGACGGTAGCCGTGGCCCTGACCATCGTGGTGACGGCCCACGTCCTCGTCAGCCCAGCGCCGTGGCACGAGGGGGGCGGGCTACCCGGCTACGGCGCAATTCTCACCTCGCTGTTCGTTGCCCAGACGGCCCTGCTGGCCGCCCTCGGCGCTGTGCTGCTCTGGCGCCGGGTTCGGCGGCGCGACGCCATCCCGCTGCTCGGGCTTGGGGCCCTGGTGATGGCGGCCAGCGCGGTGAGTCTGGCGGTGGCGGTGTCCGCAGAGTTGGTCTACCGGGTGCGGATTTCCTGGACCGTGATGCGCCGACCGGAGAGGGCCTGGCCTCCGGTCTGCCGCCGGCGTTCACCTGGGCGATCTTCGGCTTTCTCCGGACAGTGCTGTTCACGCTGGTGGTTGCGGTTCCGGTCGTCCTCATCTCGCGACGCCGTCGACTTCGTGCCGCTGCGGCGATTGTCGCCTGCGACTACCCGGACCGCCCGCCCGCAGCCGCGACCCGACTGCGGCAGGTGCAGAAGGCGATAGCCAGGGCCCGCTTCACCGAGAGACTGGTTCCGTTGGCGGTGGTCTACGCCTGCCTGGCCGGGATCGGCACGGCCACCACCACCCTCGGTCTGCTGGACTTGCTGCCGAGCGAGTCCGTGCAGCGGTACGCACGGGTGCCCGGCGACCTGATCACCTTCTCCATCGCGTTCGGCAGTTGGGGGATCGCCGCGATCATCCTCGGCCTGACCATCGGTGGAATCTTCGCCTACCGGACAGTCGAATTCAGGCGCCACGTTGGTGTCCTGTGGGACCTGGGCACGTTCTGGCCCCGGGCCGCCCACCCGTTCGCGCCACCCTGCTACGCCGAACGAGCCGTGCCGGAGTTGACCCGACGAATCACGTACCTGGTCGGACGCGGCAACCTCGTGCTGCTCACCGCACACAGCCACGGCTCGGTCCTGGCCGCCGCGACAGTGCTCCAGTTACCGCCCCAGGTCAGTAGTCGAGTCGCTCTGCTCACCCATGGGTCACCACTGAGCCGACTCTACGCGCGACTGTTCCCCGCCTTCGTCGACGACGAGGTGCTGCACGAGATCGGCGCTCGCGTGGACTGGCGGTGGGTGAATCTGTGGCGCGACACCGACTCGATCGGCGGCTGGATATTCACCGCCCACCGGGCGACCACGTCGGTAACCGTCGGCAGGACGGCGGCAACGGTGGACCGCCGGTTACGGGATCCCGCCGACGTGGTGCCGCTACCTGGCGACAGCGTCCCGCCGCCGATCCAGGGACACCGGCCCCGCGGATCGGAGCAGCGGTACGCCGAGGCGGCCCAAGAGTTGATCGAGCGCCTCCGCCAGCCGGTGGACCCACTACCGCTTCCGGGCGACCCGGCGACCGGGCACTGACGGATCCGCGGCGGTGACGCGGGCGCGCCCGAAGTACATGAGCTCCCAGATCGCGTCCTCGGTGAACTCCTCAACCAGGTGTCCGCCCTTGTGGTGCTCGATCGTGAGCAGGCCGGCGAAGCGGAGGTAGGCGCCGTCGAACCGGATCAACCGGGCCGCTGCCCGCTTCAACCAGGGCAGGTCCCTGGTGAGGGGGTTGCGGACCAGGTCGCGCTTGCGGTCGAAGGTCACCACGTACGTGTCGTCGTCGTCCACGTACGTGTAGCGGACGATCCCCGCGACCGGCTTGCCGGTCTTCGCGTCGGTGTAGACCCCGTCCCGCTCGAACGTCATTTTCGCTGGATCGTCGCCGATGATCCGGCCGTCGCGGGCCAGCATGAAGATGGGGATCTCGGCGAAGCCGTACTTCTCGGCAGCGGTGATGAACGACGCGATGACCGTGTACGGCCCGGCCTGCCCCCGCCCCCAGTACCAGTCATTGAGGATTTTCGGCAGCCCGACGTTGCCCCAGTTGTGGTCGTGGTAGCCGACGCCGGTCGTCTCATGCCGCGCCCCGTCGATCGTGTACGAACCCCGCACTGTTCCTTGGGGCACCGAGGGCAGCCAGTTGAACTGGAGGTCGCGCTCCGGGCCGAACAGCATGTGCCCGGTGGCCGGACGCCAGGCCGGGACGTCGGTCGTCAGCGTGAAGTCGACCCGCAGCCCTCCGGCGGTCGCCTGGATCCGGTACTCGCGCAGGTTCTCGCCCTGGAAGCGGTTGCCCGGCCCCATCCGGACGTCAGTACGCCCGCTCGCCGCCGACCACTCGGCCGCGGGGATCGCGATCGTGTTGTTGGACATCGTCCCGTCCGGCAGTTCCAGGTTGACCCGGAGTTGCGGCGACAGCGGGCTTCCCGCCGCGCCGAGGTCCTTGTTCATGAACACCACTACCACCTTCGCGCCGTCGTCGAGGTGGGCGTCGAAGTACCACCACTCGTACGACCCGGCGCGATTGTCGGTGCGGGCGCCGTCCTCCCATTCGCGTACGACATCGCGCTCCAGCCCGAAGCGGGCATGGTCGTCGCTCAGCGCGGCCAGTTTGGAGTGATCCGACATAACTCTTCGTCTCCGTTGCCTCTACAGGATCAAGATGTGCGGACGGCTCACACCGTGGCGAATCCCTGCCGCCAGGACGGATAGGCCGGGGTCCAGCCAAGGTGCGTGCGGGCGTGGTTGTTGTTCGCTCCCCGCGCCCAGCCGTGCCGCTCGCCCCCGGTCACCGCTGGCGCTGGCACGTCGGCGGCCACGCAGAACGCGGGCACCCACTGCGCGGCGGCGGCTGGCTCGTCGTCGCAGACGTTGACGACGCCGACGGGCCACTCCAGAGCCGCGACCGCGGCGGCGACGGCGTCGTCGATGTGCAGCAGGCTACTCACGTCCGCGTCGGCGGGGACCTTGCCGGCGGCGGCGAACTGGGCCATCAGACCGTCGCGGGCGTACCAGGTGCTCGGACCGTAGAGGGTGCCGTATCTCAGCACGACCCACTCGGGCGCCTCCTGGACGGCGGATTCGAGCGCCGCGGCACCTGCCACACTGGTCTGGCGTGGCTCTGGGGCGCTGAGGTCGAGCGGGGTCTCCTCGGTCGCCGGCTCGGCGCCCGGCTCGTACGCCCAGGAGATGCTCTGTGCCACGATCCGGCGTACCCCGACGGCGAGCGCCGCGTCGACCAGGTTGCGGGTCCCGGTCCGACGCAGCCGCGAATTGGCGGCGAAGTCGCCGGTGCTCAGGCTGGTCAGCTGGTGCATGACCACATCGGGCCGGGCCTCGCGGACGGCGGCCGCCACCGCGTCCCGGTCGAGCACGTCGACGGCGACCGGGCCGTTGCGAGCCAGCCCGATGACCTCGTGCCCCTGGGCGGTCAGGATCGGTTCGAGACGGCGGCCGATGACGCCCGTCGAACCGGCGAGAACGATACGCATGACGTGCCTCTCCGTCAGTTCGGCCGGGTTGAGCGGCGGTCCTTACGCTGTTCGAGCTCCTCGGGGCTCACCAGCACCAGCATTTCCTGACCGGGCGCGCACACCATCACGACCAGGAATTTGGTCACCCGATCGGACAGGTTGTTGGCGGACCGGTAGTGGATGACGTCGCCGCCGGGCTCCCAGAACGCCTCACCGGCCTTGATCACCCGTTCGGGCTCACCCTCCAGCTCAAAGATCATCTCGCCCTCGAGCAGGTAGCCGAAGACCGGGCCGGAGTGCCGGTGTGGCGGCGTGCCCGGGTCGCCCGGTGGCAGTTCGATGGTCGCTGTCATCACATGGGAGCCCTCCGGCAACTCCGGCGGCATGGCCGTGCCCAGCAGCACGATCTCGTTGTTTCCGATCTTCATGGTCTGCATGAATCGAACGTATCCCCGACCGGACCAACAGGATGGACCAGTTGGCGGCGGGTCTGATGGACCAGTTGGCAGAGTCCGGACAGCGCCTCCTGCCAGGCATGAGCCGGCGGCGCCGCGTATCCGAGGACCAGGGCGGCCGCCTGCCGCTCATCCGCGGGATCGTGCCAGTAGCCGTTGCTGTGCAGGCCGATCAGGTGCAGCCCTTCGCGGCGTCCGGCCTGGATCAGCCAGCGCTCCTCCGCCACCGAGGCCAGCGGTAGCAGCGCGTGCACGCCGGCAGCGACGCCCTCCAGCGCAGTGGTGGTCACCTCGGCCAGGCGGCCGGCCAGCTCGGTCCGGCGACGCCGGTAGGTCAGGCGCATGCGGCGGATGTGCCTGTCGTAGTCGCCGTGCGTGAGCAGGTCGGCCATGGTGAGCTGGTCGATCGCGGAGACTGCGGCACCGGCCTCCACGATCGTCGTCGTCAGTTCACGACGCAGTGGCTCGGGGACGACGAACCAGCCCAGGCGGACGCCCGGCGCCAGCGACTTGCTCGTGCTGCCGGCGTACACGATCCGCTCGGGCGCCAGCGCCTGCATGGCGCCCACCGGCCGCTGGTCGTAGCGGAACTCGCCGTCGTAGTCGTCCTCGATCAGGAACGCGTCGTGCTTCCGGGCCCATGCGATGAGCCGGTAACGGTGGCGTGGGGCGAGCACGACTCCGGTCGGATGCTGGTGCGCCGGGGTGAGCAGCGCGGCCTGGCCCGCCGCGTCGTCCGGGTCGGCCCCGCCGGGGCCGACGGTGAGCGGGGTGACTGTCAGGCCCGCGGCGCGCAGCACCATGCGGTGATGGGCCAGACCGGGGTTCTCGGTGGCGATGGCGCGTACGCCGCGCCGGTGCAGCGTTCGCGCCAGGAGGGAGAGGCCCTGGGTGAAGCCCGCCGTGATCACCACCGCGTCCGGGTCGCAGAGCACTCCGCGAGTGCGCGCGAGATATCCGGCCACCGCCGCCCGCAATGCGGGTAGCCCGGTCGGCTCGGAGTAGTCCAGCGTGCCGCGCGAAGCCGTTGTCAGCGCCCGGCGGACACTGTCCGCCCAGGCCGTCCGGGGGAACGACGCGAGGTCGGGAATCCCCGGCCGCAACTCGATCAATGGCCCGGCCGGGGGCGACGGCCGCGGTTGCCTGCGCGAGTCGGGCGGATCATGGAGTACGTCCGCGACCCTGGTTCCCGAGCCCGGTGCCGTCAGCAGCCATCCTTCCGCCACCAGTTGCGCGTACGCCTGCACCACAGTGCCCCGGGCCAGGCCCAGGTCGGCGGCCAGGCTCCGGCTCCCAGGTAGGCGCGACCCGGCCCGCAGCCGGCCTGTCCGAATGCTCTCCCGTAACGCGCTCTCCAGCGAGCGACCCGGGAAACCCGCACTCCGATCGAACTCCAGATGCAGGTCAAGCGACTTCGTCACTCGGTAACGATCCCATCCGTGCGAGCAGCGCCGGCAGGTTCGGCGACGACTCACGTGCCGGCCGCCGCCGGTCACCGCAGCGACAGTTGCGGGCTCCACCCGCTCGGGCGGTCTGAGCGGTTTTCGCCGAGCTGAGGAGTCTCGGAGAGGTAGAACCAACAGTGACATCACCGCGGTTGACCTCTCTTTCACCCCGGCGCCCGGTCAGGGCGCCGCACCCCCGCGGCGTCTCGGGGAAGGCGGATCGGGAGGTGACTCAGTGCGTATCGGGGTAGCTGGCGGGACCGGCGGCGTCGGACGCCTCGTCGTCCACGCCGTAGGGGCTGCCGGCCACGAGCCGGTCATCCTCGCCCGCTCCGCAGGCGTGGACCTGATCCGCGGTTCCGGGCTGGACGAGGCGCTGACCGGCGTGAATTGGGGTTACTACCTGCCCGTCCGACTTCCGGGAGCGACCGGTCGAGCCATGGCCGGACACGGCCTGCTGCCCACCGGCCCGGGCCCGCGCGGCAGACAGACCCTGGGCCAGTGGCTGGCCAGCCCGGCAGCGCAGCACGACGCCCGGCGGGCCCGATGAACGACGGCCGGTCACTCAGCCCCGCCGCGCCGCAGGCAGCGTCAGCAGACGGGCGGGACACCGCGCTGACCGCGTTGATCCGGATCGCCCTGGCCGTCCTCTTCCTCGACGAACTCGTTGTCGGGTTCTGGAACCAGGCCTTCCCCGAAAGCTTCTACAACAACTTCCCGACCGTCTCCCTCACCCCGCCGTTCAGCGAGCACTACGCGCGAGACTTCGGCGGAGCTACCCTCGGCCTGGCCGTCGTCCTCGGCATAGCGTTTGTCGCACCTCGAGCCGCTTTCACCATCCCCGCCGCGGCGGCCTTCTCCACCTTCGCCATACCCCACTTCTTCTTCCACCTGACCCACCTCCACCACGCCACCCTTGGCGAGAAGGTGTTCCTGACAACCGCCAATGCCGTCGTCGCCCTGCTCGGCCTTCTCGTCATTGCCCTGACGCTCGTCCGAGACACCAGGCGTCGCCGCTCCCCGGCCACGTGATGCGGGCGGGCCCGGCGCGATGCCGGGCCCGCCCGTTTCAGGTGTGCTGGATCCCGCCCTGCCGCTGGTCGATCCGCACAGCATCGAGGAGGTGCCGAGCGGAGGCGGCCGTGATCAACCTGCGAGGGCGGCGAGCCGGAACTGCTGGTTGGTTTGTCCGTGGCAGTCGTAGAGCTGGATCTGGGCGCCGTTGGCGGTGCTCCAGGCGTCCAGGCATCGTCCGGATTGGACGTTGCTGATGGTGCCGTTGGAGTTGACGTTCCACTGTTGGTTGGTCTGGCTGTGGCAGCTGTAGATCTGCACTGCTGCGCCGTTGCCGGTGCCGGCCGCGTCGAGGCACATGCTGCCGTACACCTGTAGTTGTTTGCCTGAGGTGTAGGTCCAGGCCTGGTTGGTCTGCTTGTTGCAGTTGTAGAGCTGGACCCGGGTGCCGTTGTTACGCGAGGCGTTGGGTACGTCGATGCACCGGCCGGACTGCGTGCCGACGATCTCGCTGGCGGAGCCAGGTGGGACGGTCGGTGGATCGGTGGGGGTCGGCGGATCCGTGGGGGTCGGTGGATCGGTGGGGGTCGGCGTGGAGGGCAGCAACGGGCAGGTGCTGCGGTAGGTGACCACGCCGCTGGAGTCCAGCAGTGGGCAGAGGAACTGGCTGTACCGGGCGTCATTGTCGATGAACATCTTGACGAACGGCAGCATGGTCCGGACCATCACCGGGTTCGACCGTCCGACCATGAAGCCATGATCCGCGCCGGCGACCTCCAGGTAGACGCTCTCCGTCGTGGCCGGGAGGCTGTTGTACAGGCCGGTGGCGTAGGACGGGGTGACCACCGTGTCCGCCTGCCCAGCGAAAATCATTGTGGGCACCCGGTCGTTGGCCAGGTTCGACGACGGCGAGTAGGGCGCGATGCCGACCACTGCCTTCAACGACGGGCGTCGGGTGGCCGCGCTCAGCGCGCCACCGCCGCCCATCGAGTGACCGGCGACAGCCAACCGGTTGGGGTCGACCCGGTCGCGGACGGGGCTCTGCTGTGTGAGGTAGTCCAGTGCGGCGAGCAACTGGGTGCCGCGGGCCGTGTCGAAGTCGTTGCGGCTGTTGGTCTCGATGCCGATCACGACGAAGCCATGGGACGCCAGCCACGGCCCCATCCAGGCCAGTTCGGCGGAGAACAACGCGGTGTAACCCGGCGAGATCGCGATGGCACCGAAGGTGCCCTGGCTGGTGTCGGTCGGGTAGTAGATCCGGCCGCCGTTGAAGCCGTACCCGGTCGGGACGCTGACCGAGGTGTTGGCGAAGGGGCCGTTCACCGCGGTGACGCTGGTCCGGGTGGGGTCCGGGCCGCGCTGGTAGGGGTTGTCGGCGGCCGACGCCGACCCGGTGGCCAGGGTGACGGTCAGTAGGCCGACCGCTGCGGCGATCCCGGCCGCAGCGAGTTTGACCAGCCGGCCACGGATGCGGGGCGCCACGTGGTCGGCGGGGGTGTTCCCCGAGGGCGGGGGGTGGTGCGCGGGTCCTTGCACTGTCGGTACCTCCTGGTGGTGGAGCGGGGGGGCGGGTGGGCTCGTCGTGTGCCGAGCCCACCCGCCCCGGTGTCGTCCGATGGTCAGCGTTGCAGGGTCAGCAGACCCGGCCGGTACGGCAGGAGGCCGTAGTCGCCGCCGGAGCTGGGGGAACGACCCTGGTAGAGCAGTTGCAGGTTGCAGGCGTTGACGGTCATCGTCTGGTCCGCGTTGGTCCGCAGCAGCTCACCGTGGCTGATGTCGTTGGTCCAGGTCGCGCCGCTGTTGGCCTTGCCCGCGAACGGGTTGCTCTCGGACGTGGCCTGCGGCGTCCACGAACCACCCAGACTGGTGGCCGTGAACGAGCGGAAGTAACGCCCGTTCGCGCCGATCGCTTCGACGATCATGAGGTACTTGTTCAGGCCCTGGAGCTTGTAGACCTGAACGGCCTCGAACAGGTTGTTCGTCGTGTCGGTCATGATCGTGGTGTAGTTGGAGCCGAAGCTGCCCGGGAAGTTACCGATCGGCATGCTCGCCCGGTAGATCCGACCGTTGTCGCCGGCGAAGAACAGGTACATGTTCTGGTCGTCGCCGATGATCGCCTGGTCGATCGGACCGGTCGAGGAGTTGGAGATGCTGCCGGTGAACAGCGTCTGGGCCGACGACCACCCGTTCGGGTTGGTCGGGTCACTCGAGGTCCGGTACGAGAAGGCCGTGCCGCCCCACTGATAGGCCAGGACCCAGATGTTGCGCGGGGCGAAGTAGAACAGCGACGGCGCGACGGTCGCCGAGTTCATCGCGTTCTGGCTGGCCGAGCCCATCTGCGAGTAGTTGCTGAAGAGACCGAAGTTCATCGAGCCCCACGTGGTGCCGGTGTCGTGCGTGGTGGCGTAGACAAGCTGCTGGCCGTTGTACGGGGCGACGGTGAAGTCCTTCAGCGACACCCACCCCGACCTCGGCTGCGCCAGCGCGCCGGTCGACGACCAGCGGTACGACGAGGGAAGGTCACACGTGTCGCCGGTCGGCGGGGGCGTGGTGGGCGTCGGCGTGGGCGTCTGGGTGCCGCCGCCGACGGCGGCGAGCCGGAACTGCTGGTTGGTTTGTCCGTGGCAGTCGTAGAGCTGGATCTGGGCGCCGTTGGCGGTGCTCCAGGCGTCCAGGCATCGTCCGGACTGGACGTTGCTGATGGTGCCGTTGGAGTTGACGTTCCACTGTTGGTTGGTCTGGCTGTGGCAGCTGTAGATCTGCACTGCCGCGCCGTTGCCGGTGCCGGCCGCGTCGAGGCACATGCTGCCGTACACCTGCAGTTGTTTGCCCGAGGTGTAGGTCCAGGCCTGGTTGGTCTGCTTGTTGCAGTCGTAGAGCTGGACCCGGGTGCCGTTGGTGGTCGAGGCGTTGGGTACGTCGATACACCTGCCAGACTGCGTGCCGACGATCTCACTGGCGGAGCCCGGCGGCACGGTGGGAGTCGGACCCGGCGTGGTGGGCGTGGGGGTGGTCCCGGGGCCCGCGCTGTTCAGCGCTTCGAGGGCGGCCGTGTAGGCGGCCTTCTTGTTGCCGTTGCAGTCGAAGAGCAGCGGAGTGCCGCTGGAGCGCCACGAGTCGCAGTCGCGCACACCCCACACGGTGAGCCCGTTGCAGCGAGCCACGGCAAGGCAGTCGTTGACCACGCTGCGGTAGGTGTTGGCCTGCGTCGTGCCGGAGCCCTCGATGTCCAGTTCGGTGATCTGCACGTCCACGCCGAGGGCGGCGAAGCTGGACAGCGTCGTGCGGTAGTTGCTGTTGTAGGGCGAGTTGGCGTTGAAGTGCGACTGGAACCCGACGCAGTCGATCGGCACGCCACGGGACTTGAAGTCGCGCACCATGTTGTACACGGCCTGGGTCTTGGCCCAGGTCCAGTTGTCGGTGTTGTAGTCGTTGTAGCAGAGCTTCGCGTCCGGGTCTGCCGTGTCGGCGGCGCGGAACGCCGCCTCGATCCAGTCGTTGCCGGTGCGCTGCAGGTTCGAGTTACGACGGGCGCCGCTGTTGCCGTCCTCGAACGCCTCGTTCACCACGTCCCACGAGTAGATCTTGCCCTTGTAGTAGCCCGCCACCCGGTTGATGTGGTTGAGCATCGCGTTGCGCAGCGCGGTGCCCTCCATGCTCTGCATCCAGCCCGGCTGCTGTGAGTACCAGGCCAGGGTGTGCCCCCGGACCTTCCAACCCCGGGAGATGGCGTGGTTCACGATCCGGTCCGCGTTGCCGAAGGTGAAGTTGTTCTGCTGCGGCTCGGTCGCGTCGATCTTCATTTCGTTTTCGGGAGTGACGGCGTTGAACTCGCGGTTCAGGATCGTCGTGTATGCGCTGTCGCCGAGCTTGTTCGCGGCGACGGCGGCACCGAAGTACCTGCCGGACTGGGCCGCGGCGGCACCGAGGGTCGTTTCGGCGGCCTGGGCCAGGTTGGGCAGCAGCGACACGATCAGGGCCAGAATTATCGCGGCCATTCCGGAAAGAGTGAGTGTTCGTAGTCGGGTGCGCCCGAGGGGACGGGTCCGGGAAACCATGCTGATCCTCCAGTGGTGGGGTAGGGGATTCCTGTCGCTGTTCCATTGGGAGGCCCCGCTCGGATGGCGGCGGCCGCGATGGTGAGTGCGCCCGAGCGGGGGCGGGACTCATGTCAGGCGTCCGCCCGGATGCGAGTCGGCTCGGGCTACCTGGCCAGCGGATATAGGGGTGGTGACAGGCATGCCCGGTCGCCCGTGGGGGAGTGGTTGCGGGCGCTGGGCTCGTTCGGTGGTGGACGTGGTCACCTGGTAGGTGGGTGGGCCCGACGGTCGCGTGGAGCGCCTCCAGTGCTAACGGATCTTGTTAACGTTCACACTTGTCGATGGCTCTCAGGCTGGCAGAAAATTCCAGAGTTTTCAACCGGTAGTTTCGGGCCTGTTACGGATCAGGCGGAAGGATTGGAGCCTTGCCGCACCGTGGCTGGTCGACGCGCGTTACGCGGTGGTGCCTGGCATCGCGCCGTTGCCTGCGCGGACGGCGCTGTGGGACTGGCGGAAGGCGCTGCTCCAGGCGGTCGCCGGCCTGGTGGTGTTCCGTGGCGCGTAACGCCCGGAACATCTCGCGTGCGCCCAGCGCCTCGTGGCAGGACGCGGCGTGGCCGCGGCGCCGAGCGCGAGTCGACGAAACGTCGGGTCTACGGCTGCTCGTCGGCCTCGGGGGTGAGCTGCCGCATCAGCACCGCGAACCCTTGCCCCGACTCCACAAAACCCAGTTTCCGGTAGAGCGCCAGAGCGGGGTGGTTGCTGTCGGTGACCTTGAGTCGTAGGTGTGTGATGCCGGCTGAGTGCGCACGGTGCAGGACCCGCGAGATCATCGCCGTGGCCACGCCACTGCGGCGCCAGGCTGCTCGGGTGCCCAGACAGTGCAGAAGCGCTGTCGGCGTGTCAGTGCTGCCGTCGGCGAGCGCGAAGAGGAAGCCGGCCACCGGGTTGTCGCTTCGGTCGGCCTCGGCGAGCACCAGACAGGAGAGGTCGGGCAGGAACCGCGGATGTCCGGTCGCGTGCTGGGGCCAGGTGCGCTGGTCTGGTCGAACCGCTGCCGGGCTGTCGGCGTAGGCCTCATTGTGGGCCAGCCGGGCCAGTTCGTCGTAGCGCTCCTCGACAGGCGTCAGCACCAGACCGGGCGGCAGCGCGGGAGCCGGCGGCTCATCAGGCACCGCCAGGACGAGGTCCCGTTCGTGCCGGACCAGCGCGAAGCCGCCACCGATCAGCAGCTCGCGGCCAGCCCGATCGTTCTCGGCACACCGGATGCCGAGGACGGCCTGTGCTGATCCTCGGTTGTCGCGTAACTGCTTCGCCTGGTCGATGAGCCAGCGGTGCAGCTCGGCGCGGACGTCGTCCGCGATGTCGGGATGGAACACGTTGGTCAGGCGAATGCGGAGCACGTCGTCCGCTGTTCCCATGTCGGCGACCTCGCCGTATGCGGCGACGCTGCCGGTCTCATCGCGGCCAACTCGGGTGCGTCCGGCACTGTCCGGCCCGAGAGTGGCCAGTCGATTCCGGACGTCCTCAGCGCGCTGCTCCATGCCGACGGGGGCGACCGCCTCGGCGCGCTGAAAGAGCGCCGCCAGCGCTGCTGCCTCGGCTGATGTGGCGCGACTCCAACCTGCGATCCTCATCGATGGTCATCCTAATGGAACTGGTTCGATGAAGGGGAACCCCAGCACCCTAACCTCCTAGGACGCTCTACGGGTTGTGTCTCAACCGTGCGCCAGCCAGCAGCTTCAGCTGCTCGAACCGTCCGCAGCAACGCCTTTGGCCTGCGGATCGTGACGCTACGGAGGGTGCCGCACACGTACTGAAAACACCATGTTCCGCGGACGCGGGTGATTGGAAGTTCGCGCCAAAACTCGGTAACCAAATCGGCTGGCCAACCCGTCAGGTCAATGACGGATCACCACTGCGGGCGGTCGGCCGAGGAGGAACAAGGGACATGGGCGATGTGCGTGGGCGTTTCACTGACGAACTGGCCCAACATCCCGCCCCGCCACTGGGTGACCTGGTCCAACAGTCGGTGGTGCAGGGCCGCCGACTTCGTCACCGACGCCGCCTGGCGCAGTTCGGCGCCGGCGGATCGGCGTTGGCGATGCTGCTCGTGATCGGCCTGGCCGCCGGGCCGCTCGGCGTCGGTGCGGATGATGCCGGTCAGCCCGCGGGGCCGAACCTGGGTCTGCCGGGCGGGTCGGTCGACACCACCTCGCCGTCCCCGGCCGCGCCCTCGGCTGGCGCCCCGGTCCGGTTCGAGGAGGGCGCCGACGAAGAACCGGGAGGGCTGGTCCCGCCGACTCCCTCGACCACCGTGATCGACACCGTGAGGATGGGGCCGGGGCCGGACGGCGAGCTGCTGACGACCACGCCGCAGGGCGCCTTGGAACTGCTGACCCGGCTGCTGCCCCAGGGGAAGACCGGCGGCTATGCAAGTCTGCCGAGCCGGGGGGCCGGCTCCGGCATGCCGTACGTCCAGCTCTACCTGGACCGAGGCGATGGAGCGGGAATGGTGGGGCTCTCCATCTACCGGGACCGCCTCGGCGGCGATCCTGTCCCGGGGACGGTGGAGCTGACCGAAGTACCCGGCAACTGCCTGGAGAGCCAGACGGTCACCGTGCACCACAGCGCTGGCCTCCAGGTCGATCTGATGATCGCTACCTGTCTGGCCTGGGACCCCAAGGGAACCTCGCCGGCATCGCCCGTCCTCTCCGTGAAGGAGGCGACCGCGATCGCCGCCAACCCGATGTGGGGGACGAAACTGCCGGCCGAGTACGTCCGCAACGGTGCCAAGAGGTTCCCGAAGCTGGCCCGGTCGAATGGCTGACGAGGACTTCGTGGAGTTCGCGCAGGCGACCGCCGGCCGGTTGCGCGACGCGGCGTTCCTGATGTGCCGCGACTGGCATCTCGCCCAGGACCTCACGCAGACGACGCTGGCCAAGGTGTACGCCAACTGGAGGCGGGTCCGCCGGGCCGACGACCCCCACGCGTACGCCCGCAAGATACTGCTGCGGTGCATGATCGACCAGCAGCGGCGTCGCTCCAGCCGTGAGTTGGCGATGTCGGCGCCGCCGGAGCGGAGCGAGGAACATCCGGCCGAGCTGCGCATGACGTTGCTGGACGCGGTCGCCACCCTGCCGTTGCGGGACCGGGCGATCATCGTCCTGCGCTACTGGGACGACCTGAGCGTGGAGACAACCGCCGAGGTTGTGGGCGTCTCCACAGCCGTCGTCAAGAGCCAGAGCATGCGCTCCCTCAACCGCCTGCGTGAGTTGCTCGGCGCGACCCGTTCCGAGCTGTTCGCCGAGGAACGCCATTGACCGGTTCCGTCCGCCGCCAGGGTGTGGCGGGTCCCGATGGTGTCGGACCGGCGGCCGGCAACCGCAGCGTCGGTGCTGCGGCAGCGACGAACGTGCCGCCAGGCGTCGTCGCCTGAAGCGCCACCTGCGGTGGCAAGTACCTGTGTTTGGGGAGGTTTTTCGGTGTCCGTATCGAGCAGCAGGACGAGCCGAGGCCGGGTTCGCGGCAGAGGCCGACGTTCGGTCGCGGTCGTGCCGGTGGTCGTGTCGGCGTTGATGGTGATGGCCGCGGGGTGCCAACGGGGGGAGTCCGCTGTCGGCCCCGACGAGCCGCACACCGTGAACGCGGAACGGGGCGATCCGAGCCCGCTGCTGGGGGCGGGCGAGCTGGGAGCGGAGTGGCATGAGGACGACGCGCGAACCGGTCTGGCGTCCTGGCCGTGGGAGCAGGACAGCTGCCCCAACTATCGGAGCAAAGACTACCTGGCCAAGTCGCATCGGCGCGCCGCCGTGGAGCGCTACTACCGGCTGTCTGACGGCTCCTCGCCGGCCCACCACGTCGTGGAGACGTACGAACCTGGTTGGGCCGAGCGGAACGTCGATGACGTCCGTCGGGTCCTTCTGCGGTGCGCGAGCTACCCGGTCCTCGGATCGCATGTCTCGTTCGACGTCGTCGACCCGCATTATCTGGAGGGCACCGGGATGCTCGTTCGAGGTCGTATCGCGCATGCGGACACCCCGAACACCATCACGTACTTCGTGATGGTGAAGCGAGGCGAGACGGTCTCTACGGTCCGCCTGCCCGATCCGGGCAGCCGGGCCGTGGTGGACTCGATCGCCGCGAGGGCGGTGGCCCGCCTTGGCTGAGCGGAAAGGGCGGCAGCTGCCGCGACGCTGGGTCATCTCCGCGGTCACGATGTCGCTGGCCGGCGCTGCGACGGCCGCCTTCGGTGCCACCCGCGACGGCGACGGAGGGGGAGGCGGGCCATCGCTCGGTTCCTCCCCTGCCAGTCCGATCCCCACGACGCCGGCCATCGACTGGATCGGCCAGGCGAGAACGCGCATCACTGCCTACGTGGAGCGGTACGACGGCCATCTGGCGGTCGCGGCTGTGGACCGACTGGGAACGGCTGAGGTGACTGTCGGTGCCAAACGGTTCGAGACCGCGAGCATCGTCAAGGTCAACATCCTCGCGGCTCTGCTGCTGCGCCAGAACCCGCCGGGCAAGGCCCTGGGAACTGACACCCGGCGGTTGGCCGAGGCCATGATCGTGTCCAGTGACAACGATGCGGCCGTCGCCCTGTGGCAGCGGATCGGGGGCTCGCGCGGCCTCAACGCCGCGAACCGCGCGCTCGGTCTGCGCGAGACCAAGCCCAACTCGCACTGGGGACTCACCACCACCACTGTCGCCGACCAGCTTCGCCTGCTGACGGCGGTGACGTCACCGACGGGACCGCTGACCCCGCAGGACCGTACCTTCATCATGGGCCTGATGAAGAAGGTGATCCCCGAGCAGCGATGGGGGGTCCCCGCCGCACGGGAGCCGGGCAGTCGTTCCGACTACGTCAAGAACGGCTGGGACACCGCCGATGTCGACGGCGGCCGCTGGCTGGTCAACAGCATCGGACGGATCGCCGAGGCCCGTCATGACTGGCTGATCGCCGTGCTCTCCGACCATCACGTGAGCCGGAAAGAGGGCATCCGCGTCGTCGAGAGGGCCGCCACGTACGTACTGACGGAGCTGCGCGCCGCCACTGCGCACGACGGGCTGTCGCAGGGGTAGGCCCCGCGTCCGCTGAGGCCCACAGTGGGTCGGTCGACTTGCCCGGCCGGGCGCTCGTCATCGTCGGCGACAAACAATTCCCGATCTTGTACCCATCCGTCTGCGGGTCGGCCTCGAATGCCTCATGACAGCAGCAATCGAGTACAAGCATCTGAGGAGTTCGTATGAAGCGGCGCCTGTCTGCCACGGTCGGCGTGATCGCCGTGCTGGCCCTTTCCGCCTGCGGCGGTACTGACGGCGAGGACACCGCCAGTGGCACGCCGAGTACGTCGGCGAGCGCGCCGATGGCCTCTGCCTCGCCGTCGATGATGATGTCGGGTCAGTTCGGCTCAGGCTGTGCGGCCGTGCCGACCGATCCGTCCAACCCGGGAGTACACCTGCGACCAGGCCGGCGGTGTGCGGCTGCACGCCCGCCGGCTGCTGGTCAACGAGCGCAGGACCCGCGCTTACAGCCTGTCCCGGATCACTCAGGACAGCCAGTGGCACCAGACCGAACCTCTCCAACGACTGGCCCTCGCGAGCATCCGCCTCGACTGACGCGGCGGTGGCCGGTCACACCGGTCGACATCGCGGCGGAAACCGGAGGGTGGACGAGTGCGCGGGGGTGCGGATGAGGCCAGGACCGGCACAGCGATCCGGCTCAGGGCGCCAACGCCCTGAGCCGGATCGATTCTCTAGCTGTCGGTCGTACGGATCAGGTGACGTTGATGTCGCTGCACCACATGTAGGTCTGGTCCAGGTGCGACGCCCTCCAGAGCACGAACAGGATGTGGTTCCCGCTGCGCGACGGAAGCGAGACGTTGAACGAGATGTTCTGCGCCGGCGCGTAGCGCCCCGTCGTCGTGATCAGGTCGAGGTTGCCCCACCCGAGTTTCTGGGTGGATGGGTTGAACCCCTGCTTGGTGACGTAGACCTGGAAGTAGTCAGCGCCGTGGCTGGCCTGGTCGTACAGCTGGACCGTGAGGTTGCGGCTGACGGTGGTCGTCTTCCACGCCCCGGGCTGGTTCACGCTGTCGTTCCTGGACAGGGCGTTGCTGCACAGCTGCCCGTCCGGGGTACGAGCCTGGTACTGACCGCCGAGGCCGTCGCGCAGCTGGCTCATCCAGTTCCACATGGTGTCGGGGTTGGCCTGGAACGCCTGCCAACACATGGGGTCCTGCGTCTGCATGGCGGGGTTCATGTGCTGGTTGCCCCAGGTCTTCCAGCACTGATAGGCGCGACTCATCGGGTTGATGATGGTGCCATGGGCCTGGGCTGCCCCGGTGAAGGGCAGCATGCCGGCCACGATGGCGAACACCATGACGAATGCTCGCAGCGACCGACGGACTGGTGACCGGGATCGTCCGCCGGATCGATCGGACTTGAGTGAACGCACTGTTCATCCTCCGCTCATCGGGACTACAGATCAGAATGGGAACGCTCCCAAACCAACTGTTGCATCTATCGGTGTAAATATCAACCGTTATCTATCTATGGTCGGATGTGGATCGAGCTGACCGGGCTGTCCGCAGCCGCCCCGGTTCGGATCAGGGTGGGGCGATGACCACGCCACCGGCTGCCCGGCATGGTCACAGGCCGGCTGCGGCGTCGTATCGGCGGCGCTGGTCGGCCATCTCCGACTCGGACAGCGCCTCCTTGAGCGCCAGATCCGCGTACTTGGGCGGGAGCATCTGCCGCACCCGGTCGGTGAACATGACCTCGGCGGTCGCCTCGACCACCTGGATGCCCGGAGGCTCGGTGGACATGTCCATGATCACGGGACCGGCCAGTTTGACCGCCACGTCCCAGGGGCGCTTCTGTTCGGCCACCCCGCAGAGGTGGAAGCCGTAGGCCGTCTGCACGTCGGCGAGCGCCGTGGCCTCGGTCGGCTCGTAGCCGTAGACGCGGACCCCGCAGATCACCGCCGGCTTCGCCGTGCTGGCCGCCTGCTGGGCACCGTGTCCGGCGTGGTTGTGCTGCCCCGGGTCCGCCTGTTCGAGCGTGGTACGCATCCGGGCGATGATCTGCGACTGCAGATCCGCCGGCTTCGCCTCCGGGCCGGCCCGGTTGACCAGTACGACAGTGCCGGCCGACACCACCAGCAAAATCACCGCTACCCACACGAAGCGGTTCCGGTACCAACCCGCGAAAGTCTCTCGGGAAATCATTGTTGCTTCTCACCTCGTCGCCGGTTCTGGTGCTGGCAGGCCGAATCGGACGCCCCCGGCGGGTCAGGCGTCGAGCGCGTCAGCCGTCGGGGACACGTGCCGGGGGTTACCTACGGCGGGCGAGAATGATTGCCCGGCAAGGTGCCCGCCGTCGTGGAGATGGCCCGGCGATTCGCCAGGCGCGCGTCCGCCAGGGCGGCGCGCTGCCGGCGCTGCGAT
This sequence comes from Micromonospora sp. NPDC053740, assembly GCF_040677775.1. Classification (NCBI taxonomy): domain Bacteria; kingdom Bacillati; phylum Actinomycetota; class Actinomycetes; order Micromonosporales; family Micromonosporaceae; genus Micromonospora; species Micromonospora sp. NPDC053740. The sequence goes on along the minus strand of NZ_JBFASO010000001.1, from coordinate 783,857 downwards.
GCTCCCGTGCTGGCCGTTCCCAGCGCGGTTGCCCCCGCGCTGCGGCGATATGAGCCATTCCAGCACGTCTGGATCGGCTTTGGCAACATCGACGGGCATCAGCGTGAATTCGGCCCGGTCACCCGCTCCAGTGGTTGAGGATCACCGCCCCCGCAATGCCGCCTCTGTGGCCGCGACGAAGCCATCGGGGTTGTCCAGCATGATGTTGTGGCCAGCCTCTGGTACGGCGACCACCCGGACGCCGGCATCGGTCAGGGCGCGCGCGCCTCTCGGCTCGTTGTCGGCCGGATGGAGGTATGTGCGCGGTACGGGCAGGTCGACCAGCAGCTCACGCATGGTGGGGGTGGTGGCGCGGCCGAGGTGGACCGCAGTGCGGTAAAGCGCCTCCGGGCCGGTGAGCCGCATCGTCGCCGCCCAGGCCGGGCCGACCCGGGTGAGGGTCTCGGACCGGCCGCCGCCGTGGACGAACTGCTCCTCCGTGTAGCGGGCGCCGATGCCCTCGCCCGGCGGCTGCGGGTCGAGGGTGGCGTCGACGAGGACCAGTGCGGAGACAAGGTGCGGATGGCGCGACGCCAGGACGATGGCGACGGCGCCGCCCATGCTGTGTGCGATCACCTGCGCGGCGCTGACCTTGGCTGCTGTCAACGCGGTAGCGAGGAGGTCGGCGTGCTCCTCAAGGGTGTACGAGGCGTCGACCGGCCGGTCGCTGATGCCGTGCCCGAGCAGATCCATCAGCAGGCTGCGTCGTCCGGCGAGGGTGGGGTTCGTGGCCACCGCCGCGTAGTACGCCGGTGAGGAGGCGCCGAGCCCGTGCAGGTAGACCCGGGTGGGTTCGGTGCCGGGGAGTTCCACCCAGCGGATCGTCGTGCCATCTGGTCGAACCTGGGCGCCGCGCATCACATACCTCCTGACCCATACCTCGTGTTCGAGGTATCTCTTGGCCGAGGTAAGCTAACACGGTGTTGGAGTTCGCGATAATGGGCTTCCTGGCCGACGCCCCGCTGCACGGCTACGAGCTGCGCAGGCGCGTGGCCGCACTCACCGGCCACGTCCGGCCGATCGCGGACGGGACGCTGTATCCGACGATCAAGCGCATGGAACGTGCGGGCCTGCTGCGCCGTGACGTGCAGGCTGGACAGATGGCGGCACCACGGCACGTGCTGACCCTGAGCCCGGCCGGGCAGGCGGAGTTGCTGCGTCAGCTCCGCGCACCCGACGAGCTGTTCATCACCGACGAGAACCGCTGGTTCACGCTGCTGGCCTTCCTGCGCCACCTCGACGACCCGGCGGCCCAGGGGGCCGTGCTGCGCCGGCGGCTGACTTTCCTCACCCAGCCGGCAAGCTTCTTCTGGGACGGCGACCGGCCACTACGCGCCAACGACTTCCCCGACGACCCCTTTCGCCGAGGACTGTTCCGCATCGCCACCGCCACCAGCCGCACGGAGATTGCCTGGCTGCGGGAAATGCTGACATCGCTCGCCCGATGACCACCGCCATCGCTCAAGGACCTGGCCCTCGACCCACTGCTCCGCGAAATCGCGATCCTGCGAGTTGCCCAGTTGAGCGACGTGACATACGAGTGGGCTCAGCACGAGCCCATCGCCCGCTCCGTCGGCGACGTCCGCCCGCCCGACGAGTCGACAAGCCGATGGGCGCCGCCGTTTACGGTGCGCGGCCCTGACTAATGTCATGAGTACCTGTGCGCCTCGCATCGAAGGTGATGACTAAGCGCACTGGAGCCCACCACGTCCCGTCGATGAGACTCGATTCAACGCCGGAACAACAGCCGGCCGAGTTCGAGGGGCGGCGAGACGGTGGACGAACGCTACGACAGCTACTGCGCCGCGGATCGGCTGTTCTACGACTCGCTCGGCAGCGCCGTCGCCCAGCCCGTCTTCCCGGCCGCCGAACGGCCGACGCCGACCGGCTGGCGCCGCGAGCCCCTCGACGACTGGCTGATCTACGGCCCCGACGGCGGTTCGCTGCCGCAGCAGGGCTGGAAGATCCACGTGTCGGCCGGTCTGGCGAACGCCGAGCGGGTGCTGGACGCGGTCTGGAACTACTGCGTCCCCCGCGGCCTGTCCTTCAAGTTCCTGCGCGGGCCACGCACGCTGCTGCTGCGCAATTCCAAGTACGCCGCCCGGGCCGCCAGCGGCAAGTTCATCACTGTCTATCCGCGCGACGACGCGGAGCTGGAGCTGGCCTGCAAGGAACTCGACGAACTGCTCACCGGCGAGACCGGGCCGTACATCCTCAGTGATCTCCGCTACGGCACCGGCCCGGTCTACGTGCGCTACGGCGGCTTCGCCGCCCGCTACTGCCACTCAGCCGACGGCCAGGTGGTGCCGGCGATCGAGGACGACTCCGGCACGCTGGTGCCGGACCGCCGGGAGCCCGTCTTCCACGTGCCGTCCTGGGTCACCCTGCCCGACTTCCTCGGCCCGCACCTCGCCGCCCGCAACGACACCAGCACCAACGAGGTGCCGTACCGGATCGAGCGGGTGATCCACTTCTCGAACGGCGGCGGCCTGTACGTGGGCAGGGACCTGCGTACCGACACCGAGGTGGTGCTGAAGGAGGCCCGACCGCACGCCGGCCTGGACGCCGACGGCACCGACGCCGTCGCCCGGCTGGCCCGCGAGGCGCAGGCCCTACGGCAACTCGCCGACCTTCCGCAGGTGCCCCGGGTACACGACGAGTTCGCCCTCGGCGAGCACCGGTTCCTCGCGCTCGAGTTCATCGAGGGCCGACCGCTGAACAAGGTGCTGGTCGACAGGTACCCGCTGATCGACGCCGACGCGACAGACGACGACCGGGCGGCGTACGCCCAGTGGGCCCGCCAGACCTACGAGCAGGTCGAATCCGTCGTGACGGCGATCCACGACCGCGGCCTGGTCTACGGGGACCTGCACCTGTTCAACATCATGATCCGGCCGGACGACCGGGTCGCCCTGGTGGACTTCGAGGTGGCCGCCCCGATCGCCGGGCACCGCCGACCCGGGCTGCGCAACCAGGGCTTCGCGGCACCGAGGGACCGCAGCGGGCCGGCGGTCGACCGGTACGCCCTGGCGTGCCTGCGGCTGGCGCTGTTCCTGCCACTGACCCAGCTGGTCCGGCTCGCCCCGGCGAAGGTCACTCACCTGGCCGACATCATCGCCGCGAACTTCCCGGTGCCGAGGTCCTTCCTCGATCCGGCGGTCGAGGAGATCACCGGTGAGCCGCGCGTCGCCGCGGACCCGCAAAGGGCTCTCGACGCGGATGACTGGCGCACCACGCGGGACCGACTGACGACGGCGATCGTGGCCAGCGCCACCCCCGAGCGCGACGACCGGCTCTTTCCCGGTGACATCGAGCAGTTCCGCAGCGGCGGCCTCAACCTCGCCCACGGGGCGGCGGGAGTGCTGTACGCGCTCGACAAGAGCGGCGCCGGACGGTGGCCCGACCACGAGGACTGGCTGGTGCGGCGGGCGACAGCGCCCCCGTCCGGCACCCGCTGCGGCTTCTACGACGGGCTGCACGGTGTCGCGTACGCACTCGAGCACCTCGGACGCCGGCAGGACGCGCTGGACGTTCTCGACATCTGCCTGCGGGAACCCCTGGACGGGCTCGACCACAGCCTGGCCAGCGGACTGTCCGGGATCGCGCTCAACCTGGCCGAGCTGGCCGCACGCACCGGGGAGGTGTCGCTGCGCGAGGCCGCGTGGCGGGCCGCCGAACGGGTGATCGGGCAGCTCGCCGACGACCCGGGCCCGGACGTCAGCGGCGGACGTAACCCGTACGCCGGGCTGTTGCGCGGCCGGACCGGACCGGCGCTGATGCTGTTGCGGCTCTACGAGCTCAGCGGCGACGCCGAACTGTTGGGGCACGCCGCCACGGCGCTGCGTCAGGATCTGCGCCGCTGTGTGCTGCGTCCGGACGGTGCCCTGGAGGTCAATGAGGGCTGGCGCACCATGCCCTATCTGGCCCACGGCAGTGTCGGTATCGGGCTGGTCCTCGACCAGTACCTGCGCCACCGTGCCGACGAACGGTTCGCCGAGGCGAGCGCGGGGGTCCGCCGCGCGGCGCGCTCACCGTTCTACGCACAGTCCGGGCTCTTCACCGGCCGGGCCGGCATCATCGCCTACCTCGCCGCCTCGACCGACGACGCCGACCGCAGCGAACTCCGCGCGCAGGTGGACCGGCTGGCCTGGCACGCGCTGCCGTACCGGGAGGGGACCGCATTCCCCGGTGAGCAGTTGCTGCGGCTCTCCATGGACTTCGGCACCGGCACCGCCGGCGTGCTGTACGCGCTGGCCAGCGCGCAGCACGACCAGCCGCCGGCGCTGCCCTTCCTCGCGCCCCTGCCGGGCGCGAACAGACTCCCTCGCGACAGCGGGGGCGACCAGTTCGGCGAACGGATGGAAGGGAGGTGAACGACATGGCACTTCTGGACCTCCAGGGCCTGGAGATGGCTCCGGCCGACCGCACCGGTGGCGGTAGCCGGGCGAGCCTGCTGCTCTGCGGCGACAGCTCGCTCTCCGTCACGACCTGCAACTGATCCACGCACACGTGGGGCCCTGGGTGGGTAGACGTGCCCACCCAGGGCAACCGCGTACCAACGGGAGGACCGATGCCGACGTTCGCCGTGGGGGACAGGCTGCTGCGGCAGACGGTCCTGGCGGGCGGCGGCTGGACCGCCGGACTCGCAGCGGTCGCGTTGCTCGGCGCGGCCGCCGAACTGTTGCTACCCGCGGCCCTCGGCCGCGCCGTCGACGCCGCCCTCGCCGGTGGCTCCGGCTGGTGGGCGGTGTCCGCCTGCGCCCTTGTCGTCGTCCTCATCTGCGTCGACACCCTGACGGACCTGGCCAGCGGGTTCGGTGCGGCGCGTGCCACCGCCGGACTGCGCCGGCGCCTACTGCGTCACCTGTTCGCCATGGACGTCCGCGCCACCCGCCGGCACCCGGTGGGTGATCTCGTCGGCCGGTTGGTCGGCCAGGCTGCCGACGCGGGACAGGCCGGCAACGCCATGGTCCTGACCATCGTGGCGGTGCTTCCGCCGCTCGGCAGCGTCGTCGCGCTCACCATCATGGAACCGGTCCTCGGGGTCACAGTGCTCGCCGGTCTCGGCCTGCTCGCCGTCCTCATGCGCGCCTTCGTGGCCGACGCCTCGGCCGCGACCGCCGGCTACCAACGGGTGCTCGGCAGCATCGCCGGCCGACTGCTGGAGTCGTTGACCGGTGCCCGGACCATCGCCGCCGCCGGCACCACCCGTCGCGAGGAGGACCGGGTGCTGGCGGCCCTACCGGAGCTGGACCGGCACGGCCGGCGTACCTGGGCACTGCTGGCCCGGGCGAGTGCGCGCACCTCGGCCGTGGCGCCGCTGCTGAACCTGAGCGTCATCGCGGTCGGCGGGTACGCCTTGACCGCAGGCTGGCTCACACCGGGTGAACTGGTTGCGGCAGTCCGGTACGCGGCAATGGGCGCCGGGCTCGGTGCAGTGCTCGCCACCCTGAACCACCTGGTCCGCAGCCGCGCGGGAGCACACCGGGTCGCCGAGGTGCTGACGCAGCCCGCCACGCCGGCAGGTGATCGGCCCCTTCCACCCGGCGGCGGCGCCCTGCGACTGCGCGGGGTGTGCGTGTACGCCGACGACGGCCGGCCCATCCTGGACGGCGTCGACCTGGACGTGCCGGCCGGCGCCACAGTGGCCGTGGTCGGAGCGTCCGGTGCCGGCAAGTCGACGGTGGCGGCCGTGGCGGGACGGTTGTACGACCCCGACAGCGGTGACGTGCGACTGGACGGGGTGCCGCTGCGGGACCTCGACGCGGTGGAGCTGCGCCGGGCCGTCGGCTACGCCTTCGACCGGCCGGTGCTGATCGGCGCCACCGTCCACGACGCGATCGGCCTGGCACTGCCTGACGACTCGGCGGCGCCGCCGGCCGATCGGAGCCCGGCCACACCGGCCGTTCTGCGGGCGGCCCGGATGGCGGCGGTCGCCGACGTGATCGACCGGCTGCCCGGCGGTTACCGCACCCCGCTGGTGGACACACCGCTCTCCGGGGGCGAGACCCAACGCCTCGGCCTGGCCCGCGCGTTCGCCGCCGAACGGCTGCTCATCCTGGACGACGCGACGTCCAGCCTCGACACCGCCACCGAACATCGGATCACCGAGGCTGTTCTCGGGCACGCCGGGGGGCGTACCCGACTGGTGGTCACCCACCGGAGCGCGGCGGCCGCGGCGGCCGATCTCGTCGCCTGGCTGGACGGCGGCCGGGTGCGCGGCCTGGCGCCGCACCGGCACCTGTGGGCCGACCCGGACTACCGTGCCGTCTTCCAGCCGGCCGGCGGTGGGTCGTGAGCCGTGCCGGCGTACGCCGGGTGACCTGGCGGGCGCTGCGGGCCAGGCGGCGTGAGCTCGCCGGGCTCGGCGGCTGGTCGCTTGTCGAGTCGCTGCCCGCGCTGCTCGCCGGCTACCTGGTGGCCCGTGCCGTCGACGAGGGTTTTCTGGCCGGACGTCTCCTCAACGGCCTGGCCTGGTTGGGGGTCCTCGCGGTGGCCGTACTGGTCGGCGCGGCGGCCACCGGTCGGACGTACCGGAGCCTCGGCGCCGTGGTCGAGCCGTTCCGCGACGAGGTGGCCGCTCAGGTGATCAGGGGCGCGCTACGCGACGCCACCAGTGCGGGTGGCCGTCCGGACAGCGCCGCCGTGACCCGGCTGACCCACCAGATGGAGATCATCCGCGACACCTTCGCCGGTCTGCTGATGGTGACCCGCGGGTTCCTCTTCTCCGCTGGCGCGGCAGTGCTCGGCCTGCTCGCCCTGGCGCCGGTGGTGGCGGCGCTGGCGGTCGCGCCGCTGGTCGCCGGTCTGGCCGTGTTTCTCGCCGCGCTGCCGGCGATGGTCACGCACCAGCGCGCCTACGTCCGGGCCGGTGAACAGCTCGGCCAGTCGGCGGCGACCGCGCTGGCCGGTCACCGCGACGTGCTGGCGTGCGGCGCACAGACACGCGTGACGGCGGAGGTGGCACGGTGGGTGTCGGAGCAGGCCGCCGCCGAACGCATGCTCGCCCGGATGGCGGCGATCCGCAGCCTCAGCCTCGGCATCGGCGGCTGGCTGCCACTGCTGGTGCTGATGGTGACCGCCCCGTGGCTGGTCGAGCGTGGTCTCACCGCCGGCGCGGTGCTGGGGGCGCTGATCTACGTCTCCACCGGGCTGCAGCCCGCGCTGCACACATTGGTGCAGGGCCTCGGCGGCGGCGGGCTCCGTTACGCGGTGACCCTGGAGAACATCCTGCGCACCTGTCCGGTCTCCGACGACCAGTGCCCGCCAGCCCTCGCCGCCGGGACGCCCCACCGTCGACCACCCGCCGGTCCGGCCGATCGTCCACCAGCCGTCGAGGTACGGGGACTGACCTTCGGCTACGGCCCGCGCGCCCGGCCCGTCCTGCTGAACTTCTCGCTGACGCTGGCCGACCGGGGCCATCTCGCCGTGGTGGGCCCGAGCGGTGCGGGCAAGTCCACACTGGCCGCCCTGATGGCCGGTCTGGTGCCGCCGCAGGCAGGCACGGTCCACCTGGCCGGCATGCCGGTCGCCGAGGCTGAGCCGGCCGTTCTCGCCCGGATGCGAGTGCTGGTGCCCCAGGAGGCGTACGTCTTCACCGGCAGTCTCGCCGACAACCTCCGCTACCTCCGGCCGGACGCCGACGATGACACGCTGGAGGTCGCCCTGGACGCGCTCGGTGCGCGTCCCCTGGCGTCCCGCCTGGGCGGCCTGGGCGCGCAGGTCGCGCCGGCCCTGCTCTCCGCCGGCGAGCGGCAGCTCATCGCGGCGGTTCGGGCCTGGCTGGCACCCGCCCCGTTGGTGGTCCTCGACGAGGCGACCTGTCACCTGGACCCGGTGCTGGAAGCGACGGTCGAGGCCGCCTTCGCCCGGCGGCCCGGCAGCCTGGTGGTGATCGCGCACCGGATCAGTTCCGCGCTGCGGGCCGGTCGGGTGCTGGTCCTCGACGGCGACGAGCCCGTGGTGGGGACGCACGAACAGTTGTTGGCCCGCTCGGCCACCTACCGGGCGCTCGTCGGCTGCTGGGACGACTCGATGGTGCCGTCCCCGGCGGCGTCGACGCGGCGGAGCTGACAGCGCAGCCGCGCCGACGGCGCGGCTCAGATCCAGCCCGCCTCGCCGGCCATCCGCACGGCCTCCACCCGGGTACGCGCGCCCACCTTGCGGGCGATCCGTCCGAGGTGATTGCGGACGGTGCCACGGGTGAGCCCGAGCGACACCGCCACCTCCGCGACCGGCGCCCCTGCGGCCGTCAGCCTCAACACCTCCGTCTCGCGGCTGGTCAGTGGGCCGTCCGAGTGCAGCGCCGCGACGACGAGATCCGCGTCGAGCACTGGCTCCCGGCGGGCGAGCCGGCGGATCCCGTCGATGACCCGCTGGGGGGCGGCGTCACTGCGCAGGATGCCGACCGCCCTGGTCGGACACAGCATGCCTCGCAGCCGCCGGGCCCGATGAGGGTGGGCCAGCACCAGGACGGGGCACTTGCCGAGGCGGTCGGGATCGACCTGCTCGACGAGATCGAGGTCGGCCACCACGACGTCGGGGCATTGAGCGTGGACGGCCGCGGAGACCGCGTCGCCGCTATCCACCTCCGCCACGACGCGGATGTCCTCCTCGGCGGCGAGGACGAACGACAGCGCGCCCAGAACCAGGGCACCGTCCAAGGCGAGCAAGGTACGGATCACGATGAACCTTCCCGCACTCCGATGGTGATCACACAACGTCAACATTCAAACACGCATCCGGTGGGGCCGCACGGCGACGAGGGCGGGTCGGTCATCTTCACCGGACCCGCCCTCGACGGTCACAGCCAGCCGTTACGCCGCGCGCGTGACACCGCCTCCAACCGGTTGCGGGCCCCGGTCTTGCGCAGAATCACCGACAGGTGATTGCGCACCGTTCCGTGTGCCAGGTAGAGGCGGACGGCGATCTCCTTCAGTGGCAGCCCTTCGGCTGCCATTCGCAGCACGTCCATCTCCCGAGGCGTCAACGGCATCTCCGGGGGACTCAGCACCGCGATCGCCGCGGCCGGGTCGATCGCCCGTTCCCCGGCCGCGAGCGCGCGGATCGCGCGCACCAGCTCGGCCAGCGAACAGTCCTTCCCGACCAGGCCGCGCGCGCCGGCTGCCAGCGCCGCCTCCACCAACGCCGGACTCCACCGAGGGCTCATCGCCAACACGGCGGCGTGCGGCGCCTCGACGTCGATCCGGGCGACCACCTCCACCGGGTCGGGCAGCTCCGGTGTCAGTGCCAGCACCACCACCTGTGGTCGGCACCGCCGGACCACAGTCAACAGTTCACCGACACCATCGACGTCGGCGACCACCTCCATGTCCTCCTCGCGTGACAGCGCGGCGCAGAGCGCCCCGCGGAGCAAACCCATGTCCTCGGCGACAACAACGTGGATCACCACGTTTTCTCCGATCTCCGGTATGCGCCACGACGGCCACCGATCCCGGAACGTCCACGGGTTGGTCCGGGCGTCGTGCGCTACAGACGTGTGGGCATCGGCCCGCGGCATCGTCGCGGCGGACGGGCGCGGGCACTGATCGACCGATCAGTGGGTGGAGCAGGCCGCTCGGGCCAGCAACCGCTGTCGGTCGACAGGCCTCAGCCTGGGCGGGCGATCGCCGACGGAGTTCGGCTCTCGACCAGAAGCGGCACGAGATCGCAGGATTGCCCGGCATCGCGGGGCGACTGCCGGTCGAGCGGTCGGACCAGCCCCGGTGCAGGCGTCGATCCGTTGTCAATGCCGGCGGCGTCCTGGTCGGCGGGTGCGACGGGCTCACCGGGAAGCACTGCCGGCGCGGCCACCGGTGCCGGGCGGGCGGCGAGGTGCCCCGTCGGGGCCGTGGCCCACGCGGGGCCGACGACGGACATCGGCGGTGGCGCGGCCGGGGCCGGCGGCGCTGCGACGCGTACGGGGGTCAGCGCCGGACCTGCCGGTGGCGTCGGAACTGTCAGCACGGGAGCTGGCTCGGTCACCGGCACGGCGGTCGGCCCGAGCGCTGGAGGAGCGGGCAGCGCAGGTGTCACCGCCGGAACGATCACCGGGCAGAGAGGGGGTGGTAGAACGGCATCGGCGACCCGGAGGAGCCCCAAGACGACGGGCCTGATCGGCACCGCGCTCACGATGTCGACGACGTGCGGCAGGGGAGCGGTGATCAGGCCCAACACTGGTAGATCGCCTGGTCCGCGCGGCGCGGGTGGCCTGGGTGCGACGGTGGCTGGCTTACGTGGTGGATCGGCGGGCGGCTGCGTCAGCCCGACACGATGAGCCGCACGGGCTACGGAGGTCGGCCGGAGCTTTTCGCGCTCCGTCGCCGAGCCGGGTGAAACGGGTGCGCCGAGCCTCGACGCAGCCGTCGACAGTCGAGGCTCCGTCGAGGGTGGCTTGTCGCGGGGGCCGGTGGCTGCACCGGTCGGCCCTGCCAGCGGGGTACGGGGCCCGGGGCGGCGACTGTCGTCGGCAGTCGCGGCTCGTTGGCGGTCCTGGTTGGGGCGCTCGGCGATCGTGAGCCGCGCGACCGACTCGACCAGAGCGCCGATCCTCCGATGAGGCTCGTCACCGGACCCGCTGCGCATCCCGTCGGCGGCGGCCGGCCCCTGAAACAGGGTAGCCACGACGAAACCCGCCCCGACGGCGGCCGCGATCAGCACCAGCCGCCGGGCGAGCCTACGCAGCCGGCCGGCCGCAAGCGGCGCGGATCGGCCCGGCGCAGACGCCGACGCGGTCTCGGTGACGGGACTTCGCACGCGAGCACGACCCCTTCCCTCTGGATTGCTGACCCATCGTAGCGATGTGCTCACGTAATCGCATCCGGTGATGGGAGCGCTCCTAGGCGGGATGTCACCGCACCACGTCTGCTGTGGAGGCTGGCTGGCCGCCACCCGGCTGCTCAGTGATCGGCGAACCGGTCATGTCGCTGTGCGGGCCGGGTGGGCGCATCCGCCGGTCCGTCCGGCACCGGCCCGTCCGCGGCCACGACTGCAGGGTCACGGCCGACCCGCCTGGGTCAGGTGAACGGCCCGGATCACCCCGGCCTGCCCGGCCCGAACGTTTCGGGCCGGGGGAGACCGCCTACGCGGGTGGCGGCGCGGTCGACCCTCGGACCCGCAGCGATGGGCTGATGACGATCCGGTGGGTGGGACGCTCGGGGTCGGCGAGCCGGTCGGCGACGAGACGCACGGCGGCTCGTCCGATCGAGCGTCGCGGCGGTCGGACCGCCGTCAGCGGCGGGCTGAAGAGCCCGGCGACCTCGTCGTCGTACGCCACGATGGAGAGGTCGCCGGGAACGGACAGGTGTCGCTCCTCGCAGTGCTGCACCAGCGCTATCGCCTCGGCGTCAGCGTGCACCAGCAGCGCCGTCGTCCCGGTCGCCTGGCACTGGTCGAGGATGCCGTTGAGTACCGTGTCTCGCTCGGACGACCGTGCGCCGGGTACAACAGCCATCACCGCGGCGTCCGGGTCGAGGCCGCACTCGGTAGCGGCGTCGAGCCAGCCGCGCCGCACGTGCTGGCTGGTGGGGCTGTTGGCGTCGAGCACCAGGCCGACCTTGCGGTGTCCGAGCGAGGTGAGGTGACGCACCGCCATTGCCGCACCGAGCGCGTGGTCGGTGACCACCGACTCCAGGACCGCGTGGTGGCTGCCTACCGTGGCGGTGCGTTCCAGCAGGACAACCGGGACGCCGACCTGGTCGAGCCACTCGATGGTGCGCTCGGCGGTCGGTGCGGCCATGCTCGGCGCGATGATCAGCGCGTCGACGCCCATCCGCCCCACCATGCGGGCCAGTTGCGGCTGGTCGTCCTCACTGTCGTAGGAGGAGCCGCGCAGAACCACCCGCATGTCGAGCTCGCGGGCGGCCCCCTCGACGCCGCGAGCCACGTCCGGCCAGTAGTAGTCCAAGGAGGGTACGAGCATGCCGAGGGCGCGCCCGACCAACGGGTCCGGGCCTGCGGCGGATGGCTCGTCGGCTGCCGGGACGTCGTCCGGCAGGATCAGGGCGACCCCACCGTGGACCCGGCGAACCAACCCTTCGGCGGCGAGATCGGCAATGTCGCGCCGGATGGTGACCGGCGCGGCACCGAGCACCTGGGACAGGTCAGAGATGCGCATCGAGCCGTCGCGTTGCAGGGCTGCCAACAGTTGCTGGCGGCGGGCGACCTGAAGCGGCCCTCGGGAGGCCTCCGCCGTGACGACGACGGGGCTGTCCTTGGTCATGGGGACCTCCGAGGAACGCTTCGTGCGGCGAAAGCTCTTGCATGGTGCGGGCCACCTCGCCGGCCGGGCCGAACGCGGTGATGTCGATCGTGAGCCGGATCACGAGCCCGCCCCGGCCGCGTCGCGGCCAGAGGGCCTGCGAAGCGGTCTGCGCCGGTCATGGCTCCTCGGACTGATAGAGCGGCTGTGAACGATTCTGATCGTATCAGAGCGATTGTGGCTGTCGAGGTGCAGGCGGGAGCGCAGCAAGTGCCGTCGGCCGGACAGCAGGCGGGGCCGGGCCGACTTCGAGGCGCATCGTGCGTTCTTTTGATCGAGTGTGTTCACATCGGTTTGGGAAGGGCATTGACTTGCTCCTTTGTGAGCGTTTTACTTCGGAAACCCTGCGGATGCCTGCACGTCACATTCATGGGCAACCCCCCGCTCGCCACAGTCGACGGAGACCGATCGATGCGACAGGACCACGGATGACGTTCGGGACGACCGGCCAGGTGGCACCGGCGACGGACTCGGATGTCGCCACCGCCGCGACCTGGAGCCGGGATGACTGGTTGGCCCTCGCCGACCGGATGCTCGCCGCCGCCCGACCGTTCGCCTCACCCGGACACTCCCTCGTCACCTTCCCCGGGCCGGAGGGCGGTTACGGGCGGGCCGTCGACGGACTGGAGGGCTTCGCCCGCACCTTCCTGCTGGCTGGGTTCCGCATCGCAGGTGCCCGGGGAGTGGGCTTGGACGAGCTCGTGGCCCGGTACACGGCAGGCATCACCGCCGGCACCGACCCGAGCTCTCCAGACCGTTGGGTGCGCTTGGACGAGCACCCCCAGGCGAAGGTGGAGGCCGCCTCCATCGCGCTGGTCCTGGACATGACCCGCCCGTGGATCTGGGATCGACTGCCGTCCGTGGTGCGCGAGCGGGTAGTGGACTATCTGCGCCCGGCAGTCGGCGACGACACGTACCCACGGATCAACTGGGTCTGGTTCCGGCTGGTCGTACAGACGTTTCTGCGTTCGGTGGGCGGGCCGCACTCGCTCGACGAGATGAACCAGGACCTGACCACCCATGACGGGTTCGTCCGCGGGGACGGCTGGATGTCCGACGGGCCGGACCGCGCCTACGACCACTACGTGGGCTGGGCCCTGCACCTCTACCCGACGCTGTGGGCCCGGATGGCCGGCGCGGCGGACCTGGCCGAGCAGCGCCGCGAACGGGACCTGGCCGGCCTCGACCGCTTCCTGAGCGACGCGGTCGCGCTCGTGGGCGCCGACGGATCACCGTTGATCCAGGGGCGCAGCCTGACCTACCGCTTCGCCGCGGCGGCGCCGTTCTGGGTCGGTGCCATCGCCGGTGTGTCCTCGGTCAGCATCGGCCGGTTGCGTGGCGCGGCCACCCGCATCGTGCGTCACTTCGTCGCCAACGGCGCCCTGGACGAACGAGGCCTGCTCACCCTCGGCTGGCACAGGCCGTGGCCGCGACTGGCGCAGTCGTACTCCGGGCCGGGCTCGCCGTACTGGGCCAGCAAGGGCCTGCTCGGCATCGCGCTACCCGCCGACCATCCGGTCTGGACGACTCCCCAGGAGCCGCTACCGGTGGAGGAGCGGGACACGGTGCGGGCGATACGCGCGCCAGGCTGGCTGATCTCTGGCACCCGTGCCGACGGCATCGTCCGCGTCGTCAACCACGGCACCGACCACGCCGTCGAGGGTGCCACCGTCTCAGATTCCCCGCTCTACGCCCGACTGGGCTACTCCACGGCCACCACCCCGGTTCTCGACGACAGTGGCTGGGCCACTCCGCTCGACCAGTCCGTCACTCTCGTCGACGACGCGGGCCGGGTCACCCACCGCGCCGGCATGCGCCTGCTCACCGTCCACGCCGACACCGACGGCGTGGGCGTGGCCGGGTCACGTGCCCTCGCCCACTGGGTCGACCCGGATCCAGGTCAGCGCGACCACGGCGGCGGCCGCGTGGGCCGGTCCCGGCCGGCCGGGCACCTCACTGTGTATTCGCTGGTCCGCGGCCCCTGGGAACTACGTCTGACCCGCGTCGACGACCTCGCCGACGGCGTCGAGGCAGCTGCGCTGAGGCTACGGATCGGCGGCTGGGCCATTGCCGGGGATGCGACGGTCACCGTCGACGGCGGCGTGGCGGTCGTGACCCACGCCGACCTGACCAGCCGGCTCGACAGCATTCACGGCGGCGGCACGGCCGGCGTCACCGCCGTTGCGCACGGCGGGCCCTTGGCCGACGGGCTGGTCGTGCCATGGCTGGACCACCCCGTTCGGCCGGGCGCATGGGCCGCCGCCTTGACCGAGCTGTCCAGGGTGCCGGTGGCCACGGCCGGGCAGGCATGCCGGGCCGTGCTCGACGAGGACGGCCGCGGCCTCCACCTGGCGGTCGACTGGCCCGACGGGATCAGCACGTCGACCCGTCTGGACACGGAGCATGCCAGGCCCACCAGGCGTCCTGGTAGCAGTGCGGGCCCGTTCGGGCCCCTTGACCCAAGGAGAGAGTGATGAAGCGTGCCATACCAGCCGTCATCAGCGCTGCGACGGCCCTGACGCTTGTTCTCGCCGGTTGCGGCGGCGGAGACGAGCCAGTCGACCCCAACGCCCCGGTGACGATCACCCTGGCTGGCTGGAGTCTGTCGTCCACGCCCGAGTTCAAGACGCTCGCCGACGGCTTCAAGGCGACCCACCCGAACATGACGGTGGAGCTCAAGGAGTACGCCCCAGGCAACGACTACGACACCCAGATGATCACGGACCTGGCCGCCGGCACCGCCCCGGACGTCTACGTCATGAAGAACCTCAAGAACTTCTACACGTACCAGAGCGGTGGTCAGCTGCTCGACGTCTCCGACATCACCTCCGGTCTCGGCTCGAGCCCGGCGCTCGCGTCGTACCAGGTGGATGGCAAGGCGTACGCGGTGCCGTACCGGCAGGACTCGTGGGTGTTGTTCTACAACAAGGACCTGTTCGCGAAGGCGAAGGTGGCACCGCCGGACGGCAGTTGGACCTGGGACGACTACACCGCCGCGACGAAGCGACTGCACACCGGGCTGAAGGGGGCCGGCTCGAACGCGACCGGCGCGTACCAGCACACCTTCCAGTCGACAGTGCAGGGATTCGCGCTCGCCCAGACCCCCAACGCGGACCTGCTCTCCGGGGACTACGGCTACCTGAAGCCGTACTACGAGCGGTCACTTGACCTGCAGGCGGCCGGCGCGCAGCCGACCTTCGGCACCGCGAAAACCAACAAACTCACCTACCAGGCGCAGTTCGGCAAGCAGCAGTCGGCGATGCTGCTGATGGGCACCTGGTACGTGGCCACGCTGCTCAACCAGCGACAGAGCGGTGACGCCGACAAGTTCCAGTGGGGGATCGCCCCGGCGCCGCAGTTCGACAAGTCCACCACCGGCACCTCCGCCACGCCTGTCACCTTCGGTGATCCGACCGGCCTGGGGATCAACCCGAAGATCAGCAAGTCCAAGACCGCCGCGGCCAAGGCATTCCTCCAGTACGCGGCCGGCCCGGAAGCCGGCAAGGCGCTGGCCGGGATCGGCATCACCCCGGCCCAGGTCACCGACGCGGTCACCGCGACGCTGTTCGGGCTGGACGGCGTACCGCAGGACGACCTGTCGAAGTTCGCCTACGCCAAGCACACCATCAAGCCGGAGAACCCGGTGTCGAAGCACACCGCCGGCCTGCAGAACCTCCTCAACGAGACACACTCGGCGATCCTCTCCGACAGCAAGGGCGTCGACGCGGAGCTGAGCAAGGCGCAGACCCGCGCCAAGAACGAGGTCCTCAACCAGTGAGCTGATGGCGGGTCCGGCGCGCCTTCGTCGCACGCCGGTCCCGCCACCATGCCGAACGCTTCCGGAGACTCCCTATGGCAACATTGCCGCGCACGAGACCCAGGAACCGGCGGCTGGTGTCGCGTAACACGGTCGCCGGCTGGTCGTTCATCCTGCCCAACTTCGTCGGCTTCGCCGTGCTCACCCTGCTACCCGTCGTCGTGCTGTTCTACGTGGCATTCACCAACTGGAACGTCTTCGGGGTGGCCGAGTGGACCGGCACCGCCAACTTCCGGCGCATGTGGAGCGACGCGAGCTTCTGGACCGCTCTGCGCAACACCGTCTACTACACCGTCTTCCACATCCCGCTGACCCTCGGGGCGTCACTCGGGCTGGCGCTGCTGCTCAACCGCAAACTGCGCGGCGTACGGTTTTTCCGCACCGTCGCCTTCTTCCCCTACATCACCTCGATCGTGGCGATCGCGATCGTCTGGAACCAGCTGTTCAGCCCGGAGTACGGCCCGATCAACGCTCTCCTCGGTGCCGTCGGGGTGGACAACGCCCCGGGCTGGACCACGTCGTCGACCTGGTCGATGCCGGCGGTCATCATCGTCGGCACCTGGCGGTACATGGGTTACTACATGCTGCTGTTCCTGGCCGGCCTGCAGACCATCCCGGCCCAGCTCTACGAGGCGGCCGAGACCGACGGCGCCTCACCGTGGCAGCGGTTCGTGCACGTGACCCTCCCCGGGTTACGCCACACCACCTTCTTCGTCACAGTGCTGCTCACCATCGAAAGCTTCAAGGTCTTCGACCTCATCCTCGTGATGACCGGCGGCGGACCGGGCCAGTCGACACTCGTGCTCTCGCAGTACATCTACCAGAAGGGCTTCGAGGAGAACCAGTTCGGCTACGCCTCGGCGGTCTCCATCGTCCTGTTCGCCATCTGCTTCAGCATCACGGTCATTCAGTTCATGGTCAACAAGCGGAGGAACAGCTGATGACCGCTACCGACCTCTCCCTGCCCACCCCGGCCGTCGCCGCGCCCGGCAACCGCAACGCGCCCCGCCGATCGGTCCAGTCCCGGGGCTGGCGGCTCGTCGGGTACGCCGCCCTCGTGCTCGCGGCGGCCGGGCTGCTACTGCCGTTCTACTGGATGGTGGTGGCGTCGTTGAAGACCAACAGCGACGTCTTCACCATCCCGATCACCTGGCTCCCCGATCCCGTGGTGTGGCGAAACTACCTCGACATCTGGCAGCGCTCGGACATGACGACCTGGTTGGGAAACACGCTGCTGCTGTCGGTGGTCGTCAGCCTCCTACAGGTGGTGACCGGCAGTTTCGCCGCCTACGGCTTCGCCCGGGTGCGCTTTCCCGGCCGCAACGCGCTCTTCCTGGCGTACGTCGGGACGATCGCGGTGCCCTGGCAGTCGTACATGATTCCGCAGTTCATCCTCATGTCGAAGTTGCAGTTGTCGAACACGCTGTGGTCGATCGTCGCGCTACAGGCGTTCGGCGCGTTCGGCGTGTTCCTGATGAAGCAGTTCTACGAGACGATCCCCGAGGAGCTGAGCGAGTCGGCGCGGGTGGACGGGCTCAGCGAGTTCGGCATCTACCGACGGATCATGCTGCCGCTGTCCCGACCGGCGCTGGCCAGCCTGGCCCTGCTGACGTTCGTGACCACCTGGAACGACTACCTCGGCCCGCTGATCTACCTGCGCAGTCCGGAGCTGCGCACCATCCAACTGGGGCTCAACACCTTCATCTCCCAGTACAACGCCGAGTACGCGCTGATCATGACGGGCTCCGTGCTGTCCGTGCTGCCCGTCGCTGTCATCTTCCTGCTCGGCCAGCGCTACTTCATCGAGGGCATCGCCACGACCGGACTGAAGGGTTGAGGCCCATGCGTTCGCGCCACAACACCATTGCCGCCGTCTTCGACGGGTTCTATGTCGCGCTCGTCAGCAACCTGCTGCTGGTGCTCGGTTGCCTGCCACTGGTGACGCTCGCGTTCACCACCGAGGCGGCGCGCTCCTGGCCGCTGTACGCGCTGACCGCCCCGCTCTGCGCGCCGGGGCTCTGTGCGGTGTTCGCGGTCATGTCCGCCTATTCGGCCGGCGACACCGGCGGCGTGCTGCGCACCTTCGGCCGCGCCTGGCGAGCCACCGCCCGGCCGGCGATGCTCTGGACGGCGGCAGCCATGGCTGCCCTGGTGGTGCTCGCCGTCGACGCGCGCGCCGCGTGGGGCCACCGGGTCGGGGCACTCGCCCTTCCGGTGCTGGCGACCCTCATCGTCCTCACCGTCGCTACCACGTTGCTGGGGCTGGTGACCGTCGCCGAGCGACCCACCGCGCGGTTGCGTGAGGTGGCCCGCGCCTGCCTGTATCTGGCGGTGCGCCGGTGGTACCTCAGCGCCGTGTCTCTCCTCGTCCTCGTGCTGCTCGCACAGATCCTGGCGGCCCGCCCCGCGATCGCGCTCGGCCTCGCCGCCGCGCCACTGCTCTACGTCGTGTGGGCCAACAGCCGCTTCACCCTGCGCGCCGCCCTCGACCCACCGACGCCCGCACCGCAGAGCGCCTGAGCACCACGTTCCGGCCAACGAGCCGGGACGCCGATGAGACACCTGCCCGGCACCGGACCGGACCCACGAGGGAGAACAGCATCCATGACGGCGACCGACGTCCGTCCCAGCTCCGACGCAGAGGCCACGGCGGCCGCGGTGGCCGCCGCGCTACGTACCGTCGACGCGAACATCACCACCTTCGGCGACCGGTACCCCGCGGACACCACCGACGCCAACCGCTACCCGCTGCGGCCACCGAGCGGAGGCCAGCCCGAGGGCGCCAACGTCGGCTGGACCACCAGCTTCTGGCCCGGCATGCTCTGGCTGGCACACGACCTGACCGGCGACGAACGCCACCTGCGGGCCGCGCTCTCCCACGTGGACAGCTTCGCGGCCCGGATGACCCACGGCATCGACCTGGACACCCACGACCTCGGGTTCCTCTACACGCTCGCCTGCGTCACCCCGGCCCGCCGTACCGGTGACCCGCAGGCCCGAGACGCGGCCCTCGCCGCCGCCGACCACCTGATGACGCGCGTCCTCGAACCCGCCGGAATCATTCAGGCCTGGGGCGATCTGAACGACCCACGCCAACGCGGGCGCACGATCATCGACAGCCTCATGAACACGCCGCTGCTCTTCTGGGCCAGCCAGACCACCGGTGACGACCGCTACGCCGCCGCGGCCCGCCGGCACACCGCTCAGCTGCGCCAGCACATCCTGCGTCCGGACGGCACCACCTTCCACACCTTCTACTGGGACGCGGACAGCGGTGCGCCGCTACGCGGCGAAACCGAACAGGGCCACTCCGACCACTCCTGCTGGGCGCGCGGGCAGGCATGGGGCATCTACGGGTTCAGCCTCAACCACCGGCACATCGGCGACCCGGCGCTGCTCGCCGCCGCGAGGACCTGCGCCGACCGCTTCCTCGCCCACCTGCCCGACGACCACGTCGCGTACTGGGATCTGGAGTTCGGTGACGGCAGCGGTCAGGAGCGGGACAGCTCGGCCGCGGCCATCGCCGCCTGCGGCCTGGTCGAACTGGCAGACGGCCTTACCGACACGGCCAGCGCCGACCGGTACCGGAAGGCCGCCGCCGAGATCCTGGGCTCGCTCATCGGCCACTACTCCACCGACGGTCATCAGGTCTCGAACGCGCTGATCCTGCACGGCGTCTACGACAAGCCCAAGGGCATCGGCGTCGACGAGGGAACCCTCTGGGGCGACTACTTCTACCTGGAAGCCCTCACCCGGGCCACCGTCGCGGGCTGGACCAGCCCCTGGTGACGACCCTGCACCGACCCGCTCCACCCCGCATCCCGAAAGGTGACCATGGACTACCGCTACCACTGCGCCATTCCCGCCCTCGACGGCCGGAACACGCTGCCCTTCAATCCCTGCCGGCTGCTGGACTTCACACTGCTGCGGCTGTCGGCCGGCGAGTCCTGGACCGGCGAGTCCGGTGACCGGGAGATCCTGGCCGTCGTCCTCGGTGGCACGGCCAGCTTCACCGTCGCCGGCCACCATTTCCCACAGGTCGGCCAACGACCGGACGTCTTCTCCGGCAAGCCGCACTCGGTCTACATCCCGGCCGGCTCCCCGGTGACCGTCGAGGCGGTCACCGCCGTGGAGATAGCCCTACCCAGCGCGCCCAGCGAACTGGCCACAGACCCCTACGTCATCGCACCGGAGCAGGTAGCGACCGGCCGCTGGGGAGCGGCCAACTTCGGCCGTACCTACCACCAGATCCTCACCGAGATCTCCCAGCCGGACCTGCCCGCCCGCCGGCTCATCGTCGGCGAGACCTACACGCCCTCGGGCAACTGGAGCACCTACCCGCCTCATCGGCACAAGGTCGACGACCTGCCCGCCGAGGCCGCACACGAGGAGATGTACTACTACCGCGTCAACCCGGCGAACGGGTTCGGCATCAGCCGGGTCTACACCGACGACGGGTACGAGGAGAACGTCACCATCCGTGACCATGTGATGCAGATGATGCCCGAGGGTTACCACACAGTGGTCAGCGCACCCGGCTACACCACCTATTTCCTGTGGTTCCTGGCCGGCACGCAACGCACCCAGGGCGCTCGCGAGGACGTCGACCTCGCCTGGGTGGGCCAGACCGTACCGACCCTGCGGGGCCTGGGCCTGTAGCGACGTCGGTGAGACCCATCGCCAAGTCGTCGTCCGGGGCCTTGACGTGGCTCGACGAGAGCAGCAGGGCGCTCGCCACCCACCCGCCTGGTCGGGCGGCGGCGCGACGCCGAACTGACGCCAGGGAGAGTGTCAGAAGCTGCTGACCAGCTTCACGAACGCCTCGTCGATCTTGGCGGGATCGGTGGCGTCGAAGGCCTTGCCCGACGACGCCTTGGCGATCCGATCCAGGGTGGCGAAGTCCGACTCCCTGTCGAAGGCGATGCAGAACACCTTCACCGGACGCTGCGGGTCCAGGGCAACCTCGGCGAGCAACCGGGCCAGGTCGTTGTCCCTGCTGTACTCGTTCTTGCCGTCGGTCAGCACCACTATCGCGTTGATCCGCTCCGGGTCGTACCGGTCGAGTAGTTCTCGATGTGCGGCCCGGACCGTCGCGTAGAGCGCGGTACCGCCCTCGACCGGCAATCCGGCGATCTTGCTGTTGATCCGCTTCTGGTCGAACCCGCCGAGCGGGACCTCCTCCCGATAGGGGCTCTTCGGCCGCTGCTGCGTCTCCGAGGAGAACGACCAGAGCCCCACCCGGTCTTCGGTGTTGAGCAGCGCGAGGCCCTTGCCCGCCGCCGCCGAGGCCACCTGGAAACGGGTACGGGTGCCGACCTTCGCCAGCATGGACCCGGAGGTGTCCAGGGCGATCAGGATGTTGGCCTTCTTGCGGAGCGTGCGCCAGCCGTCCAGCATCGCGCCGACCACCTCCGGGTCCGGCGGCTCGAAGTAGCTCAACCCACCGCTGGGTTCGGCGCCGACGCTGGCGAGCAACTCCGCCGAGGCGCGGCGCTCATGGTCCCGGAAGCCGAGGCGGGCAAACCTCTCCTGCTGGGTGTCCTCGGTCAGGAACTTCTGGAAGTCGGTTGCCGCCGCGCGCTGCCGCTCGTCGGCGGACGGCAGCACGACGAACGGGTGGTCCAGGTTGAACGTGCCCTCCTTCGGATGCACGGCGACCAGCGGGACGTTCGGCCGGCGGCCCCGCTCCTGCCCTTCCTGCCGAGGGCTCAGCGCACCCGTGTTGTAGAGGTCCACGAGCTCCTCCTGCAGGACGATGGCACTCATGTCGTCGGTGCTGCCCGCCCCGCCGGCCAGGTCCGCCTCGGCGAGGCTGCGCAGCAGGTCCACCGAGTCGTCGCTGTAGTGCGACACGTTGGCTTCGGTCCGGCGGACGAACTGGGTGACCGCCGGGTCGGCCAGGTCGGACCGGGTCAGGTCGCTGGCCCGTTGCACCGCCGCGTAGTAGGTGGCGATGGTCGCCGCCAACCCGGAAGTGGACAGGTTCGGGTTGTCCTTGCCGAACGTGAAGCGGCCCCACTCCGGCTTGCCGAAGTCCGCCCACCCGTCCCGCCCGGACAGGCCCAGGATCTCTCCCCAGCCCAGCGACCCGCGCTTGCGGAGCAGCTCGGCCTTGGGCTGCGGCATCGCGATCACCAGCGGGCTGTTGGCGATCGACGGGTAGCGGTCCGGAGTCTGCAACTCCCGGCCGGCGGCCTCGTCGAGCAGCCGGAGCTGGCCGGTCCACAGGCTCGACGTCGGCAGCCAGACCTGTGGTTGCGGCAGACCGGTGTGCGTCCAGCCGCTGGCCAGCGCCTCGGTTGCCTTGCCCGAGTTCAACGCGCTGACGTGCACCCGGGCGCAGCCGCCACCCTCGATCGACCGGTCGCCGCGGTTGTACGCCTCGGCCAGGTCGACCAGCAGCGCCGCCTTCTCCGTCGAGGAGTTGACCTGGAGGATGACGGCGCAGTCGTTGCCCGCTTCGCGCTGTCGGACGAACACGAACGCCCCGGCGATGACCAGCAGCCCGGCGGTGACGGCGGCGGTGTACGGCAACCACTGCCGGGCACGCGTAGCGGGTGGGGCCATCGGGACGTCCTCCTCGGCGGGCGGCTGGTGGCAGTCAACCTATCGATGCGGCGCCAGTCGGCGAGCCCGACCCCGGCGCACCGGTCACCCGTGCTCGGACCGGCTCCCGAGGGCCGTCGCGACCAGCAACCGAACCAGGTAGACCACGACGAAGGCGGCCCCACCGACAGCGGCGGACGGACCGAGCGCGCTCGACGCGACGTAGCCGGCGGCGGCGCCGACCGAACCGAGGAAGAGCGCTGTCGAGATGCCCCAGGCGTCGACGGCCTCACGACGCAGCCGCCGCAACGCGCCGCCGCCTCCCGTACCGACGCCGGGCTCGGACACCGGCAGGTGCGCCGGCTGGGTCGGCCGGGCCTGGGTCGGCACCTGCGGCTGCGTCCCGCCCGGTTGGGGCGCCGTCGGCGTGACCTGGGGGAGCGGATGGTCCGGTGTGGGCGCGCCAGCGGTCTCGTTGCCGACCTCCAGCAGGCTCTCCCGACGTAGCGGCTCGGTGACCCTGCCGTCCTGCCGAAGCAGCCGCACCAAGACGCGCTCGGCAGCCGGCCGGTCCGCCGGATCCTTGGCCAGGCACTCCCGGATCAGCTCGTCCAGGACGGGGGGCATCGCCGGCAGGTCAGGCGGATCGTGCAGCACCCGGTGCATCACGGCGAAGAGTGAATCGGTGCCGAAGGGCGGCCGACCACCGGCGGCGAAGGCGATCGTGGCCGCCCAGGCGAAGACGTCACAGGGTGGACCGATCGCGTCGTCGCGGAACCGCTCCGGTGCCATGTACGCGGTGGTCCCCATGACCCGGCTGGACGCCGTCTCGGTGTTGCCCAACGCCCGGGCGATACCGAAGTCGATCACCCGAGGACCGTCCTCGCCCAACACCACGTTGTCCGGCTTCAGATCGCAGTGCACCACCCCGGCACTGTGGATCGCCGCGAGCGCCGTGACGGTGCCGACCGCGAGCCGGTGCAGGGCGTTACCGGTCACCGGACCACGCTCGCGGACGTGCCGGTGCAGGGTCAGGCCCTCGATGAACTCACTGACCACGTAGGGCCGCTCGCCGTCCACCTCCGCGAAGAGCACCTGCGCGGTGCAGAACGGAGCGACCCGCCGGGCGGCGGCGATCTCCTTCACGAACTGCGACCGCGCCCGTGGATCACTCAGATCGACGTTGACCATCTTGACGGCGACCCGGTCACCGGCGTCGTCCTCACCGAGATAGACGACGCCCTGCCCACCCGCGCCCAACCGCCCGACCAGGCGATACGGGCCGGCGGTGACCGGATCGTGCGTCCACAGTTTCGCCAACCCTGGCACCGGCGGGCCGGCCAGCTCCGACATCCCGACTCCATCAGTGTCGTTCCCGGCCACTGGCGGCGCAGGACACAGCCATCGTGCCATGTCGGCCGTCGGCGACCGAGGACGTTCCACCATGGTTTGAGGCCGACGAAACCCTTTCGCAGGGGACGTGAGACCCGCGTCGTCGCCGGTGCGGCTCGGCGGCCCAGCCCCGCTGGGCGTGTACCCGCCTGCGCTGTCACCACACAGGAGTCGATGCCCCACCCGACCTCGACCCGGCTCTGCCCGAAGCAGCCGACCTAGTCCTGCGTGCTGCGGCCGGCGACCCGGCGGAGGGCCAGGTAGGCGACCCCCGCGGCCAGCACCCAGGGTGCGGCGACGAGGACCGGGTCGAGCGGGTGGTGTAAGCGGTCGACCCGCTTGCCGCCCAGCCGTGACGGGAGCCCGTGGTGGGTGAATTCGCTCAGGACGCCGGTCTCGGTGATCGGGTTGTCAGGATGGCGGGTCAGGAACGAAGCGAAGGTGCTCTCGACCGCGTCCACCCGGTCGGCGGCGAGCAGGAGCAGCCAGTGGGCGGCACGTCCCTCGCTGTACCTGCGGTAGGAGTACCGGCGGATCATCCCGGACAGGCCCTTGGGTGGGCACGAGGTACCGAAGACCGGGGTGAGGAACTTGTGCTCGATTGACCTCTCCCTCGGCCACTTCTCCGGTTGCCGCTCGGGGAACTCCCAGTGTGCACCGTTGAGGGTCGGGTCGAACCGCTCCTGCGGCACCGAAGGCCGGTCCTTCGGGTCGAGGTCGACACCCCAGCCGGGGATTCGGGCACGCAGCTCGTCGCTGGACTCAGCCAGTTTCGGCTTGTCTGCTGTGTAGGCCATGTCGGGCTCCCGATCGGGTCAGGCGGGGTTCGGAACGATCAGCGGCTTGATGCAGCCGTCGAGCTTCGCGGAGAAGATGTGGTAGGCCTCGGCGATGTGCTCCAGCGGAATCCGGTGGGTCACGATGTCGCTGGGCTTGAGGTAGCCGTTGCGGATGTGCTCGAACAGGCGCGACCACTGCCGCTTCACCGGGCACTGGTTCATCCGCAGGGTCAGGCCCTTGTTCAGCGCGTCACCGAACTTGACCGCGCTGAACATCGGCCCGTACGCGCCCATCACCGATACGTTGCCGCCCTTGCGTACCGAGTCGATCGCCCAGTTGAGGGCGACCGGGGAGCCACCCTGCAACTTCAGCTTCGCGGCAGTGACGTGCTGGAGGAGGTTGCCGTCCGCCTCCGCGCCGACGGCGTCGATGGCCACGTCGGCGCCCAGGTGGTCGGTGATCTTTTTCAGGTGTACGACGATGTCGTCGTACACCCCGAAGTTGTAGGTCTCGGCGTGGGCGAACGCCGCCGCCTTCTCCAGCCGGTAGTCGAGGTGGTCGATGACGATGACCCGACCGGCGCCCATCAGCCAGGCCGACTTCGCGGCGTACAGGCCGACGGGTCCGGCACCGAAGACCACGACCACGTCACCCTCGACGATGTCACCGAGCTGGGCGCCGAAATAACCGGTGGCGAGCGCGTCGGTGAGCAGGACGGCGTCGTCGTCGTCCATCCACTCGGGGATCTGACTTGGGCCGATGTCGGCGAACGGCACCCGGACGTACTCGGCCTGACCGCCGTCGTAGCCGCCGCA
The DNA here is from genome assembly GCF_040677775.1 of Micromonospora sp. NPDC053740. Taxonomy (NCBI): domain Bacteria; kingdom Bacillati; phylum Actinomycetota; class Actinomycetes; order Micromonosporales; family Micromonosporaceae; genus Micromonospora; species Micromonospora sp. NPDC053740. The sequence continues at coordinate 758,209 of NZ_JBFASO010000001.1, read as the reverse complement.
GGTGTGTGAGTAACCGTAGATGCCGCCGACGGCTGTGGCGTTGGGGTTGACGTTGTGGCAGTTGCTGAACAGCCCCCGGGCGCAGAAGAAGCACGACCCGCAGTAGACGTTGAAGGGAACCATGACCCGGTCACCCGGCTGGACGTTTCGCACCGACGGACCGACCTCGTCGACCACACCGACGAACTCGTGACCGAAGGTCATCCCGACCCGGGTGTCGGGCATCATTCCGTGATAAAGGTGCAGGTCGGACCCACAGATCGCCGCACGGGTCACTTTGATGATCGCGTCGTTGGGATGCTCGATGGCGGGACGGTCCTTCTCCTCCACCCGCAGACGGTACGGACCGCGGTAGACCATTGCTCGCATTGACTGCCTCCCGGAGCAGAGGGCTAGCGGATGGGCCGCTCCGGATCCCGTCCGAAGCGCCGCGAAACTGGTACCCCTGTCTTTTGTCGACAAACCGGGAGCTGGGTTGAGCGGTGACTCAGTCTGCCGCTGCCGGAGCGACACCCACCGCAGCCTGCGTGCCGGTGCCGCTGCCTCTCGTCCGCTCCTTGCGGCCGGCTCGGGCCGGTGCGGCTGCTGACGAGTGGCAGAACCTCGCCGACCGTTCTAGGCTCATCTCTGGGTCAAGCCACGTGCCCGACACGATCCCGAGTCTCGGGAGGTCCGCACGTGACCGACGAGCCAGCAACCGCAACGGCCGTGAAGGCCACCTGATGTCCATCGATACAGGTTTGCGAACGGCTGGCGACCCGCCCGGTCTGAGCACGACGCGGCCTCCCCACGCGGGGGTCGCGACGACGCCCACACCGGACAGCGGAGGAACCGATGACCATCACTTCGACAGGTCGGCCCGCACCGACGAACAACCTGGCTGATCGCAGCACCACGCCTGAGTCGCCGGCCAGCCACCTCCTCGCCGTGATGGTCGCGCTGCCGGCTGGCCATCCGTCCAGGCCCGCTGCCCGGGCCCGGGCCATCGAGGCCTGGCTGCCGCTGGCCCATCACCTTGCCCGGCGGTACAACGGCCGCGGCGAGCCGAACGAGGACCTGACCCAGACGGCGGCACTGGGGCTGATCAACGCGATCGACAGGTTCGACCCGTCGCGTGGGATCGAATTCGTCAGCTACGCGGTCCCCACGATCGTGGGGGAGATCAAGCGCCACTTCCGTGACCGCACCTGGGACGTCCGTGTTCCCCGGCGGCTGCAGGAGCGGCGGATGGCCATCGGTGAGGCCAACAACAGCCTCACCCAGCTGCTCGGTCGCTCGCCGACCGTCGCCGACATCGCCCGACATCTGGACCTCACGGAGGAGGAGATCCTCGAAGGGCTGGAAGGCGCCCGCGCCTACAACGCGGTCTCACTGTCCACCCCGTTCGGCGATGGCACCACTTCCAGGGAGTTGGGCGACACGCTCGGCGGCGAAGACAACGAACTCGCCCTCGCCGAGCTGAGGGTGGCTCTCGTATCGGCGCTCGCGTGTCTTGACGACCGGGAGCGGAGGGTCATCGCACTGCGCTTTCACGCCAACTTGACGCAGCAGGGCATCGCCGAGCAGGTCGGGGTGTCACAGATGCACGTCTCCCGGCTGCTTGCCCGCGCGCTGGCCAAGCTGAGGGTGCAGCTCACTGCCATCGCTTGAGGGGCAGGCCGGTGCCCCTGCGGCGGTCGGTGGATCCGGCCGCCGCAGGGTCGACGGTCCCGTCGCCGTACCGGCATCGGTAGGGCGGCGCCGATCTGTGTGCGATCTCGGCAGCTGGTCCAGCGCCCTAGGTTGCGGGTTTTTCGTGATGTCCGGTGAAGGTCGCGGCCTCGATGAGCGATCTGCCGGTCTCGGCCGCCTTCACCCGCAGGATCAGGTAGGCCTCCTCGGCCGTGCTGCGCCGCCGGTGCATGATTATGCCGAGGGCCTGCTGGATAACGGCACGCACGGCGAAGGCCTCGACGAGCCCGCTGACGAGTTCCTCGGTGCCCGGGTCCGACGACGGTGGGTCCGAGGCTCGGGCGTGGGTGCGCTCCGGGTCGTACACCGTCGAGACTCGGGCGATCAGCGGTGCCATCGCGTCGGGATCATGACCGTAGAGGTTGAGCGCGGCGACGGACACGCCGGCACCGGCGAACAGCGGGATCGACAGCGATGCTCGCAGACCCAGGTTCAGCGCCGCCTCGCGGAACCCGGGCCAGGCCATGGTCGCCGCGATGTCCGGCACGGCGATGGGCACACCGGCGTCGAGCGTGTCCAGGCACGGCCCGGTCTGGTCGGCGTACTGGGCAAGGTCGACAGCGAGTGCGATCTCGCTGCTCATGGCGACCGTTGTTGGCGCGTCGTCGCACGTCCGGGTGACCGACGCATAGCTAGCCGGGGCGACGAGGTCAGCGGTCAGCTGCACGATCCGTTGCAACAGTTCATCGGTCAACGACGCGTCGCTCGGGGTCTCGGCGAGACTGACCAGAGCCTCCGCGAGCGAGCCGCGTACTTCCCGTCGGGATCCAGGCGGTGAATACGGTGGCTTCGCCATCAAGAAATCTCCTTCGGTGGTCGTTGGTCCAGTGCCCCGAGGAGGTCAATTTACGCATCATCGGAGCAGCCAGCTGAGCCCAGTGATCCGCAGGAGTCGCCGGACGGTGCCGTTCGCGCCCAGCACAGCCAGCTGGCACCCGTGGGCGTCGACCCGGTAGGCGTTGACCTCTCCGACAACGGTTGCCAGCGGTTCTCGTAGTAGATCCGGATCAGCGGCCCGATTGGCCTAATCCGATGGTGGTTGGCGGCCGATGACCAGTAGGGCGATGTCGTCGTTGGGGTGCTCCTCCGCGGTGGTGGCCATGATGTGGTCGCACAACGCCTCGGCTGGCCCCGACCGCACGGCGTCGGCGAGGCGCTCGATGCCGGTGTCGATCAGCTCGCTGCGGCGTTCAACCAGTCCGTCGGTGTAGAAGACGAGCGCCGCGCCCGGCGGTAGGTCCAGAACGGTGGTGCGGCGATTGGTTGATGGTCGGCCCACACCGAGTGGCCGGTCCACCGTCAGGTTGACGGGCTGGGTGGGATGGCCGGGGACAGCCAGCAGCGGTGGTAGATGGCCTGCGGAGGAGAGGTGCACCCTCGTGCGGTCGGGGGTGATCAGGGCGTAGACGGCGGTGGTGAGGGTGCCCGCTTCGAAATGGTGGATCTTGCGGTCGAGGGAGGTCAGCGCCACAGCGGGATCGACGGAATCGAGAGCGTAGGCGCGTAGCGCGCTGCGGATCCGCCCCATGACGACGGCGGATGGCAGCCCGTGGCCGGAGACATCACCGATGACGGCACCGAGCCAGCCCGAGGGCAACGTGAACACGTCGTACCAGTCGCCGCCGATGCCCAGGTCGTGGCCGGGCACGTACCGGGCGGCCAGGTCCAGGCCGGGGATGTCGGGTAGCCGGCCGGGTAGCAGACTGTGTTGCAGAGCCAGCGCTGCCTGCCGGTCGAGGACCTGTGCGCGGGCCTGACCTGCCAAGCTGGCACGGTCGGCAACGAGCTGTAACAGCTGGACGTCGTCGGGGCCGAACCGACGCAGGGCCAGGGACCCGACGTGCAGCACGCCGACGAGGTTGCCGTTGACGAGCATGGGCACGCCCAGGAGGGCACGGATCCCGGTGGCGAGCAGGACGGGATTGACCACGTCGTCGGGCCTGACGTTGTAGATCGTGACAGGCGCGCGGGTGGCTGCCACCCGTCCGGCGAACCCACGTCCGACCCGGATGCGGAACCCGCGGCGTACCTCCTCCTCCAGGCCCTTGGCCGCTGTCGCGACAAGCTCGCCGGTGTGGTCGTCCAGCAGCAGGATGGTGGCGGTATCGACCTTGAGTAGGTCCCGGACCCGTTCAAGCAGCTCGTCGAGCAACTCGGCGATGTTCAGCCCCGACAGGGCGGCATCGGTGATCGCCTCGATACGTCGCAGCCGTTCCTCGTTCGTCACCACCTCGGCATCGGCCACCCAGGCAGCCTAGACGCCGGCACGCCGCCGACGTCACATCAGGCGCGAGATCAACGGTGTCGTGCCTCCGACGTGGGGTACCTTCCCCTGTCACATTGCTGCAATGGTCGCCTGGTGAACCCGTTCCGGGAAGCTACCCATCCCCATGCCACCAGCAAGGTCACCGGCTCCACGTCCGGCAGGGAGGGGAACCGATGGTGAACCCACCGCTCGACCACCATGCCCCCACCGCCAGGAGGCCCCTGCTCTCGACGTCGTTCACCCTCGCCGACCTCAATCGCGTCCGACACGAGGTCGAGGCACTCAGTCGCGGGTGCGGCCTCGACCCCGACGAGGTGCAGAACTGGATCATCGCCGTCAACGAACTGATGATCAACGTGATTCGGCACGGGGGCGGCGGAGGTGGCCTGCGCCTGCTCCTGGACGGTCAGCTCACCTGTGAGGTCACCGACCAGGGTCGGGGCTTCAACACCGCTCGCTACTTCCCGTGCGCCGAGCGACCGCCCCTGTCCGACACCGGAGGAATGGGCCTGTGGGTGGTCGGGCAGATGGCCGACTACCTCCTCGTCGACAGCGGATCCGCGGGTACCACCATCCGCATCGCGGCACGCACCGGCGGTACTCCCGGATAGCAGCCGCCGGCACGGCCCCGGATTGACCGGGATGGGGCGGCACGCCGTGTTTGACAGGGCGCCAAATGGCACCGATCGGTGCTCCATCGTGGAACATGAGCGGGTGTACCGTCGCCGCATGACGGTGCTGCAGGAGTTTGTCGCCGCTCTTTCCAGCGGCCGGATCCAGGTTGTCGACCTCACCGCCCCGCTCTCGGACCAGACCCCGATCCTGGGTCTGCCCGAACAGTTCGGCCAGACCTGGCCGTTTCAGCTCAGCGAGATCAGCCGGTACGACGACAGAGGTCCGGCCTGGTACTGGAACAACTTCTCCACCGGCGAGCACACCGGCACCCACTTCGACGCCCCGGTGCACTGGGTCACCGGTCAGCAGGGCGTGGACGTGTCGCAGGTCCCGGTGAGCCAGTTGATCGCCCTGGCGGTGGTGATCGACCACGCGGCCGACGCCGCCGGCAACCCTGACTTCCTGCTCGAGGTCGACCACGTCAAGGCGTGGGAGGCGGAACACGGCCCCCTGCCCACTGGGGGCTGGTTGCTCTACCGCACCGGCTGGGACGCTTACGGTGACGACCCGGAACGGTACGCCAACGCCGGGCGCACGCCGGGCATCTCCGTGGAGTGCGCCCGCTGGCTGGCCGAGGAGTCGCCGATCCAGGGCGTCGGGGTGGAGACGGTCGGGACCGACGCGGGCGCCGCGCATTCGTTCGACCCGCCGTTCCCGTGCCACTCGTTCCTGCTCGGCCAGGACAAGTACGGCCTGACCCAGCTCCGCAACCTGGCGCAGCTGCCGGCGACCGGCGCGGTGGTGATCGCCGGACCGCTGCCGATCGTCTCCGGGTCGGGCAGCCCGTGCCGGGTCCTCGCGCTTGTCGAACGGTAGGCCGGGCCACCGATGCGGGTAGCCGAGGTGGTCGGGCGGGTCCTGTACGGACACGGCGCCCGGCACGTCTTCGGGGTGGTCGGCAGTGGCAACTTCCATGTCACGAACGCGCTTGTCGCGGCCGGCGCCCGGTTCGTGGCGGCGGCCCACGAGGGCGGCGCGGCGAGCATGGCCGACGGATACGCCCGCACCCGCGGGACGGTGGGACTGCTCTCGGTGCACCAGGGGCCGGGTGTCACCAACGCGCTGACCGGCCTCACCGAGGCCGCGAAGAGCCGTACCCCGATGGTGGTCCTGGCCCCGGAGGCGACCGCGCCGCGGTCGAACTTCTTCATCGACCTGCCGGCGCTCGCCGCCGCGGTCGGGGCCGACTTCCATCGGGTACGCGCGACGCACGCGGCCGAGGACGCGGGCGCGGCGTACCGGGCCGCCGCCCGGGGCGCGACTGTGGTGCTGGGCCTCCCGTTGGAGGTGCAGGATGCCGTGACCGAAGCGTGGTCCGGCCCGGTCCCGACGGTCGCGTCGACCCCGGTCACCGCCCCGCACATCGAGCCGTTGCTGGCCGCGATCCAGGCCGCCCGTCGTCCGGTCTTCATCGCCGGTCGGGGCGCCCGGGCGGCCCGGGAACCGCTGACCCGGCTCGCCGACGCGTGCGGCGCGCTGCTCGCGGTCTCGGCCGCCGCGAAGGGGCTGTTCGCCGGGAACCCCTGGAACCTCGACGTGGCCGGCGGCTTCGCCACCCCGCTCGCCGCCGAGCTGATCGGCGCGGCGGACCTGGTCGTCGCGTGGGGCAGCACGCTGAACATGTGGACCACCCGGCACGGCGAACTGATCCCGCCCGCCGCCGTCGTCGTGCAGGTCGACCACGACTCGGCCGTGTTCGGGGTGAACCGCCCGGTCGACCTGACGGTGGCCGGCGAGGTATCGGCGGTCGCCGACGCGGTGCTCACTCGGCTGGGCGTCGGCTCCACCGGACCCGGGAACGCCACCACCGGCCTGTGGCGTACGCCGGAGCTGGCACAACGGATCCGCGACCACGGCCGGTGGCGGACTGTCCCCTACCGGGACGAGAGCACGTCGGCGCGGGCCGGCGTCCCGGCGACGATCGACCCGAGAACGTTCTCGACCGTACTGGACGACCTGCTGCCGTCCAACCGGACGGTGGTGGTCGACTCCGGCAACTTCATGGGCTACCCGTCGATGTGGCTCGACGTGCCGGACGTGGCCGGATTCTGTTTCACCCAGGCGTTCCAGTCCGTCGGGCTCGGTCTGGCCAGCGCGCTCGGCGCGGCGGTCGCCCGACCGGACCGGCTCACCGTCGCCGCGGTCGGCGATGGTGGCTTTGTCATGTCCGCGACCGAACTGGTCACCGCCGTCCGGCTGGCGCTACCCCTGCTCGTGGTGATCTACGACGACGCGGCGTACGGGGCCGAGGTGCACCACTTCGGCCCGGACGGGTACCCGTTGGAGACGGTCACCTTTCCCGAGACCGACCTGGCGGCGATCGCCCGTGGTTACGGCTGCGACGGGTTGACGGTCCGGACCGCCGACGACTTCGGGCCGGTACGCCACTGGCTCGCTGGTCCCCGTACCCGGCCGCTCGTGGTCGACGCCAAGGTCTGCGCCGCGCGGGGCTCTTGGTGGTTGGAGGAGGCGTTCCGTGGCCACTAGGCCACCGCCTTACCTAGGGGCGGGCCAGCCCCCGCGCTTCCGGGCGGCAGCCGGGCAACGCCCGGTCAGGTCGGTGACAGGGTTTCATAGCTGACGTACGTTGGCGCGGTGGCCACTCCTTGGACCCTGGGATGCGATGCCGACGACCCCCAGCGGATCGCCGCTTTCTGGGCGTTGGCCCTCGGCTACGTCAAGGAACCCGGTTTCGACGAGCCCGACAACGCGTCCATCGTCGATCCGGACGGTCGGGGTCCTGCCATCAGCTTCCTGAAGGTCCCCGAGGGAAAGTCCGCCAAGAACCGTGTGCACATCGATATCCGGGTGGCCAGTCCGGGCTCCGGGGATCTGGCCGAGCGCGCCCGATTGATCCGGCAGAAGGTGCCCGATCTGGTTGCCGCCGGCGCGACGGTTGTCCGCGAGGAGTGGTACGGCGATGTCCTCGGGCACGTCGTCATGCTTGACCCCGAGGGCAACGAGTTCTGCGTCGCGTGATGCATGATCACTGTCGCGGCAGCGCTGCGGCCGGCCGATCGGGCAGCACCGGCGGGACCGTTTGCTGGTGGAGCCGGAGGGTAGGTGAGGATTCATGACTACGCCTGAGCAGAGTCAGCAGGAGAGAGCCCTCGAGACCGGCGCGGTGTATCAGGACGCCGAGGGGCGCCGAACGACGGATCCCGGCTCCGGGGCCGCGAACGCCGACAGCGAGGCCGACCGCAACGCGGAGCACCTGAGGCGGGGCGAGGTCGGGCCGCGCGTCCCGGAGGAGTAGCGGGCCGGGGTGTGTGGGAAGTACCTCGGGGTAGCGGTAGGGGGCGAGCAAAAACCCCCGAGGAGGACGAGATGACCGATCCCAGGTACGTACCGATCGGACTGGCAGCCGCCGGACGGCTGATCGACGATGACGGCGCGGACGCCGGCCCTGCCGGGGAGATCATCGGCGCGGACGACGCGAAGGCGGACGCCGCCCGGACCGGTGCCGACGTGGACCTGTCCCACGTGGCCCGCGACGGCGACGGCGTGCCGACCGGCGCGGCGGACGCGCAGGCCGACCGTGACCGCGCCGCCGACGGCGGGTGACCCGACGAGGTGCCAGACCGGCCCGCCCCGCCACCCCTCCGGGCGGCGGGGCGGCTTCCCTCTCCATGCGGACCGACTGGCACCTCTCGCCGTGGGCACCAGCTGGCGGTACGCACCGGCCCCCTGGCAGGTCAGCGGCGGGCGAGTTCCGGGGCGGCGGTGTCCAGGGGCACTGCGGCGTCGGGGACGAGGCCGAGTTGCACGCTCGGTCGGGATCCGATCGCGGCGAAGAGCCAGTCGGCGGCGGTGCGGGCGCGGTTGGCGGGCAGGGACAGCAGGTGGTAGCCGCGGGCCACGGCGCGGGCCGGTAGCCCGGACAGGGGTATGTGCAGGGGGTTCGCGGTGGCCTGCCACCCGCCAAGGTCCACCACGAAGCCCAGGTCACGGTGCCGGTACGGGCGGCGTCGACCGACCCCGTAGGAGGCGGCGATGTTGTCGGCGGCCAGCCGGCCCTGTCGCACGGCGTGCTGGGCGGTCATCGGGGTGATCTCACCGGGTCGGGCCGGGTCGGGTACGGCGGCGGCGTCGCCGCAGGCCAGGATCTCCGGGTGGCCGGGCACGGTCAGGTACTCGTCGACGGTGACCCGCCCGCGGGTCGTCTGCAGTCCGGTGGCCTCGACGAGCGGGTCGGGTCGTACCCCGACGCACCACACCAGGGTCCGGGACGGCAGGAAGCGGCCGTCGGAGAGCTGAACCCCGTCGGCGGTGGCCTCGGTGACCGACGTGCCCAGGCAGACCTCGATCCCGCGCTCGCGCAGCACCCGCTCGGCTGCCCGCGACATCCGGGCGGCGAGGCCGGGCAGGACCCGGTCGGCGGTGTCCAGCAGTAACCAGCGTGGACGGATCCCGTCCAGCCGCGGGTGGTGGCGGACGATCTCGTCGGTGAACAGCTGCCCCTGGGCGGCGACCTCGGTGCCGGTATAGCCGGCGCCGACCACGACGAACGTGCAGCGTGCCTCCCGTTCGGTCGGGTCGTCGGTGGCGTCGGCCAGTTCGATCTGCTGGATCAGCCGCTCCCGCAGGTATACCGCCTCCGGGATGCCGCGGAAGCCGTGCGCGTGGTCGGCGACTCCGGGAATCGGCAGCAGTTTGTTGACGCTGCCGGCGGCCAGGACGAGGCGGTGGTACGACAACCGGCTGGTGCGGCCTTCCGGGTCCACGTAGGAGATGGTCCGGCCGTCGACGTCGATGCCGTCGACCTCACCGAGGACCACTTGCACCCCGGGCAGGGTGTCGGCCAGTGACACGGTGACCCGGCGTGGGTCGAGCACGCCGCCGGAAACCTCCGGCAGCAGCGGCAGATACAGGAAGTAGTCGGTCGGGTTGACCAGCACCACGTCGGCGGCCCCGCGCGAGACGCCGGCCAGCCGGCGGGCGGCGTGGAAGCCGGCGAATCCAGCGCCGACGATGACGATCCTGGGTCGGGCCATGACGGTTCCCCTCAACGGTCGACTGTCGTTCCTCGTCTCGTTCAGGTGGTAACCCCACGCTGGAGGCGGAAACGTCCGAATCCTGGAACCGGGTGCCGGCGGGCGTCGTTTGCGCCTCCCGTCGTCGGGAAGGCGGTCGGTGCCGGCGGCTCTCGGGTGCCGGCACGGCCCCCGCCTGTTGCTCAGCTCATGGTGGCCAACAGGTCCCGGCAGGCCCGCTCGCACGCCCGGCACGCGTCGGCGCAGACCCGGCAGTGCTCGTGCTTGTCGGCGTGAGCGGCGCACTCGTCCCCACACGCCTTGCACGCCACGGCGCACGCCTCCAGCAGACTGCGGCTGATATTCGCGTCGTAGCCGGTGTGTCGGGACAGCACCCGAGCGGTGGTGGTGCAGATGTCGGCGCAGTCCAGGTTCGTGCGGATGCACTTGGTCAGCTCGGCGACCATGTCCTCGCTCAGGCAGGCGTCCGCGCACGCTGTGCAGGCCTGGGCGCAGTCGTTGAGTGCGTCGATCGCCGCCGCCAGCTTCGCCCGATCCAGGTTGATCGATTTGGGGTACGTCTCCAGCATTGCCATGGTGGTGCTCATCGGGAACCCCTCTCTCGGTTCCTGATGCCCTACCCGAAGAGCACCCGGACACACCGGGTAGACGCAAGGCCAGCGGACCGAAGCGGCCGCGCGCCCTGGTCAGCGCCCAGCTTTTCCAGCCGCCCGGTCCACCAGGGTCTGCGCCACGTCGCGGAGCTTGCGGTTGGAGTCCTGCGACACCTTGGCCAGGATGTTGAACGCTTCGGTGGCGGTGCACCGGCGCTCCGCCATGATGATGCCCTTCGCCTGCTCGATGACCGCGCGGCTGGCCATCGCGTCCTGCATCTGGCGGGCGAGGTTCGCGGTGCTCTCGTAGAGCTGGGCGTTGGCCAGGGCGACTGCGGCGTACGCGGCGAAGGTCTCCAGCACGGCGACCGTGTCGTCGTCGAAGGCGTGCGGGGTGCGGGCGTAGACGTTGAGCGCGCCGACGACCGCCTCCTGGATCGGCATGCCGATCGACACGGAACTGCCGACTCCCGCCTTGCGGCCGCGTTCGGCCCAGTCGGGCCAGCGGTCCTCTGCGCTGAGGTCGGGCACGGAGAGGATGTCGCCGACGGTGGCGGCGGCCAGACACGGACCGCTTCCCTGGGCGTACTGCCGTTCGTCCATGTCGAGAGCCAGTTCGTCGGTGAACGCCGCGGTGTGCCCGGTCCCGCCGCGAACCAGCGTGACCGACACCTCGACCGGCACGGGCAGCACCCGTTTGGCCAGCTCCGCGACGCGCTGCAGAACGATGTCGAGGCTGGTCTCACCGAGCTTGATGCGGCCGAGTTCGGCGAAGGCGTCGGCGGGGTCCGTAGGCGATTCGGTCACGGCACCAGGTCCTCACGGCTGGCGCGCCCGTGTGGCGATCAAAGATCTAGGTGGCGTGGGCGCGCGATGGCAGCCCGCGTGTCGCGGACCGCTGCACGGGCCCCAATGGGGCGGAACCGGGACCAACGTCGGTTGCTCGACGCCGATTCGTCACATCCGGTATGCGGATGTGAGCTACAGGCCGCCAGAATACCTCGGTCGTCACTCGGCGACGACGAGCGCCTGGGGTGCGGCGGCCTTCATTCGGGTCCGCAACCATTTGAGCTGGATCGCGGTTTCTCCTTCGCAGCGTCGTACGACAGCGAGCAGGTCCTGGTCGCGAGCACCGTAGGCGGCCTGGCCGACGACGGTCCAGGTGATGTCGCACTCGGCGGCCATCAGGTAGAGGTCCTGGAGGTCCCGGAGGAGGCCGATGCCGCCGGTGCGGGTGCCGGTGAACAGTTGCGAGTACAGCCGGTCGGGTTCGTCGGGGGCGTCCTCGGAGTAGCGAACCACGAACGGGTGCAGCTGTTCGGCGTGTGCGTCGCAGCGCTTCGCCTGCTGCTGGCAGAGGTGCTCGATGTCGGGTTCCTCGGCGTGCGCGTCGGCGACCTGCCGGAACGCGTCGGCGAGGTTGACCTGCGCGCGGTGCAGGAGGCCGAGGTAGTGGGCGAGGTGCACAGCTCACTCCTTCCCGCTGGTGGCTTCGGCTGTCGGCCCGCCAACGGTGGGCGGCACGTTCGCGCCCGGCGGTGGGGCGCTGCCGCCGACGGTCGGCGCTGGCGAGGGTACGCCCCGCCCGTCGGCGAGTTTCGTCACCGCGACGGCGGCGACCTTGAAGAGGGGCTGCTTGGACACCGGGTCCCAGGCGGTGATGGTCAGTTCGTTCGCCGCTCGCGGGGTGCGGTCGGCGGGGTCCTGGTCGAAGTAGCCGTAGTGGAACGGCAGGAAGACGACGCCGGGGCGGATGCCGCAGAGCCGGGCGCGGGCCTGGATGGCGCCGCGCGCCGAGGAGACGCCGACCAGGTCGCCCTCGACGATGCCGAGCCGGGCCGCGTCGGCGGGGTTGAGCTCCACCCACACGTCCGGTGCCGCCTGGTTGAGCTGTGGGGCACGGCCGGTCTTGGTGCGGGTGTGGAAGTGGTAGACGGTGCGGCCGGTGGTGAGGAGCAGCGGATGCTCGTCGTCGGGCACCTCGGGTGAGGGTTGGTAGTCGACGGTGTGCAGGAAGGCCCGGCCGTCCGGTTCCTTGGCCCGGTACTCCGCCTCGGTGAACTCCGCACCGGTGGCGAGGTCGTGGCCGTACGTCTCGCAGTAGTCGGGGTCGGTGTGGAACTGTCCATCGGTGTAGAGGCGCTCCGTGCCGTCGGGGTGTTCGTCATTGCAGGGCCACTGGATGCCGGAGCCGCCGCGCAGCTTCTCGTAGGTGATGCCTGTGTAGTCGCACGGCCGACCCCGCGAACACTCCTTCCACGCCTCGAACACCTCCTCCGGCCCGCTCCAGTCGATCAGCGGCTGGCCGTCGCGGTCGCGGAAGTCCATCCGGTGGGCGAAGTCGAGAAAGATGTCCAGGTCCGGACGGGCCTCCCCAGGCGGGTCGACTGCCTTGTCGGAGATGTGCACGGTCCGGTCGACGCTGGTGAACGTGCCGGTCTTCTCGCCCCAGGTGGCGGCGGGCAGCACGACATCGGCCAACTCGGCGGTCTCGGTGAGGAAGAGGTCCTGGACCACCACGAACAGCTCCGGCCTGGTCAGGATCTGCCGGATCCGGTGCAGCTCCGGCAGCGAGACGGCCGGGTTCGTGGCGGAGATCCAGAGCAGTTTGATCGAGCCCTGCTCGGCGTACCGGAAGATCTGCATGGCATGCGTCGGCGGCGCCCAGTGCGGAATGGTGTCGACGTCCACGTTCCACAGCCGGGCCAACTCCTCGACGTGCCGCTCGTTGTCCCAGTTACGCAGGCCGGGCAGGTCGCCGTCGGCGCCGGTCTCCCGGTTGTTCTGGGCGGTGGGCTGGCCGTTCATCTGGTAGATCCCGGCGCCGGGCCGACCGATCATGCCGCGAACCAGGTGCAGGTTGTTGACGGCGCAGGCGGCGGCGGTGGCCTGGTTCGACTGGTAGAAGCCTTGCAACACGGTCGACAGCAACCGCTGCGAGGTGCCGAGCAGTTCGGCGGCGCGCTCCACATCGGCGGCCGGCACGTCGCAGATGTCAGCGACCCGCGACGGCGGGTAGCCGTCGACGATCCGACGCAGCTCCTCGAAACCCACCGTGTGGGCGTCGACGTAGTCGTGGTCGTACCAGCCGCGTCGGATGATCTCCCGGAGCAGGCCGTTCATCAGGGCCACGTTGGTGCCGTTACGCACCGCCAGGTGCAGATCGGCCTCCCTGGCGACCGGGGTGGCGCGCGGGTCCACCGCCAGCATCGCCGGGGGGTTGGGGCCACGGCGTCGGTCCAGCATCCGCATCCACAGCACCGTCTGCGTCTCGGCGACGTTGTGACCCCACAGCGCGATCGCGTCGCAGTGGTCCACATCGGTGTACGAGCCGGGCTGCCCGTCGGTGCCGAAGCTCGCCTTCATCGACGCCGCCGCGGTGGCGGTGCACAGCCGGGTGTTGCCGTCCATGTGCGGCGTGCCCAGACCGGCCTTACCGATCACACCAAGCGTGTAGTACTCCTCCAGGAACAGTTGCCCACTGGTGTAGAAGCCGAAGTGCCCCCACCCACCCGGCCCGTCGAGGAGTTCCTTCGACCGGGCCACGATCCGGCCCATCGCCGTGTCCCAGTCCGTCTCGACCAGGCGGCCGCCGTCGCGGACCAGCGGTCGGGTCAACCGGTCCGGGCTATGGTTGGCCTGCCAGCCGTACAGGTCCTTCGGGTCGACCCGACCCCGGTTGATCCGGTCCACGGCCCGTCCGCGTACCCCGACGATCCGCCCGTCGGCGACGCCGATGTCCAGCGCGTCGCCGTTGGAGTGCAGCACCGAGGCCGACTGCACCCACCGGTCCACGTCGGCATCGGCCCGGCCGTCAGCCAGGTACCGGTCCACCCGCACCGGCCACTGCTGCCCCGGCCCGTACGGGGTCCGCTCACCCCACGGGTCGGCGATCCGGTCCACCACGATGTTCTCCTTCCGGGCTCACGATCAGTGTCGTCGCACCCGCCGGGGCGTGCGACGCCTTCAGCAACACCAGCACCGACGCGGTCACCGCCAGCGACCCGGCCACCGCCACGATCCTCAACCCGGTCACCCCCTCCTGGAGCGCGGGGGAAGGCGTGCGCGGAGCGCCCGCTCGGCCTCTCACGTTCCCCCTGTCGGTCACCGAGCCACCACCAGGTCCGTCACCGTCGACTCCTTGCCTCGACCGCCCTTCAGCATGTGCCTACCCCCGGCCGGCGGACCGAACCGGACAGGCAGCACCTCTTCGAGGATCCGCACCCTGTCACTGCCGTGATCGAGACCCCGCCGCCGCTCCCGAATGGTGTCGGCGGCGAACGTAGTGGGTAGGGTGTTTCGCGGGTCAAGACATGCGCCCAGGTCCGCCGCCCGCGTCTCGTTGCCGCGGGAGGGTCCGACTCACCGATGCACCAGATCGGGAGGCGTCATGTCGATCCTCGAACAACCCACCCGGCAGCACGCTCAACCCACTCGGCGTCAGGCTCAGCCCGCCAAGCCGATCATGAGGCTCGACCTGCACAACGACCGGAATGCGCCAATGATCACCGTTTCCGGCGAGGTCGACATGAGCACCGCGCATCTCATCAGCGAGCTGGCCGAACACGTGATCACAGGGCGACCCGCACGTCTGGTGCTCGATCTCTCCGGGGTGACCTTCTTCAGCGCCCACGGCATCAGCGCTCTGCTGCGGACACAGCGCGCCGCCGAGTCTGCCGAGGTCACGTTGGCCCTGCGCGCCGCCGCTCCGTGCGTCACCTACCTGCTGGCAGTGACCGGCACTTGTCCACTGCGGCCTCATACCGATGGGCTGGCGTGAGCCTCATACGAAAGGGGCCGGTCGACGTGAGAGCCTCAACGTCGCGCTGAGCGTCATCCGTGTTGGCGACAATTTTCGTGTCGCCGCCCCAAGCGCGAAGCATTCGATCATCGAGATTTGGGTTGGCGCAACCCTTGCCGTGCTACTGAGTTGAAGTCGCAGCCTAATGTGGACTGTGCTCCATCGATAGGGCTTGCTCTTTGCCGCGTCCGACGCCATGCTGAGTCGGTGCGACGTGTGGTGGTATTCGGTGACAGCGGCATCAGTGCCAACCACTCTTCACTGCGGGGCGGGGTGGCCTCGGCGACGACCAGCAGATGCTGCAAGAACGGCTGCTAGACGTCTTCTGTTGTGCGCGCGGCGCAAGGAGTTTGCAAACTGGAAAAAGAGGAGGAAGTCTTGCATCCTGCTCGCTCGTTAACACTCAGACGGTGGTTCTTCGCCTCCCTGATTCTTGCTGCGGTGATCATTGTACTTGTGCGCTTCCTGCTCATCCCGGATTCAAAGGATGCCGCCGACTGGCAGGGCACCCTCGCCGCCATTCTGGACAACTTGCTTGCTGCGACAGCTACGTCGCTTGCGATAGGTGTGGCATACGTAGTTCTGCTTCCAAAGCTTGAGGTAGAGCAGGTGGAGATAATCCAACCTCGGCTAATTTCTGGAGCGCTCGAAGCCGCTGCGAGGGATTGCACGCGCTGGTCGATTCGAGCTAGGACGGCCAGCTATTTCGCCAGGGTGGTTGCGCCGCTGCTCAGGGACAACGCCCTTCGTGCTGGTGGGAGTATCGAAATCAAGGTTCAACTGCTTGACCCTGGGAACGATAAGGCCCTGGAGGCCTATGCGCGCTATCGAAGCAACAGGCCCGGCGCCTCGGCTGTGTGGAGTGCGGCGCGGGTTCGTACGGAAATTTGTTCCACGATACTGGCAATGGCGGTCTACCGGAATGAAGCGCCGAGGCTGGAGATAGAAGTCGGACTTAGTTCGGACTTCTGGGTCCTCAGCCTCGACTTGTGCGATGAAATCGCGTTCATAACCGGACAGAACAAGGGTCAACCCTGTCTCTGTGTTCGGCGCACCTCGCAACTGTTCAGCGGATGGCGCGAAGATTTCGAAGCCGGATTCCTGATGTGTCGAATTATTCGGCCATCCGCACCAGGTCTACGCCTGCAGGATCTCCATCGTCCCACGGCTGCAACATTGGGTGTCATCCGGTCCCTTTTTGAATCGGTTGGCATTCTTGGAATGCAAGACTCTAACCTTAAAGAGATTGCTGCTTATATGCGGCGGGAGCACAACTATGCATGACGCTGAGGTAGCTGAATGGCTAGCCAATTGCACTCAACGTGACATGAGAGGGCTGCTGGAGAAGGTTGATCGTTGTTATCAACACCCATATGGATTCACGGTCTGCCGAGTTGGGGCGCGGCATTTGGCGCCATGGAATCTCCGGGTGCACTTCTGGCCGACACCGCTGGCGTCCTACGAATATTTGCAGAGGAGTCGAACTGAATCTCAGTTGATCCATGCACATGGATGGGATTTGCTGTCAGTTGTGATGGATGGAGAATTGGAGGAGCGGACTTACGACATGCAATCCGCGCACGATGGCGACTTTGTGCTCTATGAAACGACAGCTGCTCCTGGCCGAGGTGTCAGCGTGCTTCGGGCAACCGAAGAGAGAATGGTAATTCAGGGTGCCGAGAAAGTGAGTCGGCGGCCAGATGCGGGCGTATACTCAATTGCCTCCGGAACCTACCACTCAACTCTCCCCGCGACACGAAGCACCTCTGTCGTGGCGGCGAAGCAGTTGCCTGGGCAGACCTCGCAGGTTGCGGTATATCGAGGTGCTCAGAAAGAACTAGAAAACGCCGCGCCGGAACAAAACTCTTCTCACGCTCATCCGCACCCTGAGTCAACTCAGTCCGATGTGTGGGCTTCCTTTGTCTTCTTCGCTCGTGCTGACCAGATTCTCTTGGTTCGTACTGTGGCGCGTCCAGAGCAGTGGCACCCAGTGGGCGGTCGTCGAAACCACCGCGACTCTAGCCCCATTGATACCCTCATCCGAGAGGCGCGCGAGGAGACTGGGGCGAAGATAGATCCCGCCATGCTTGAATGGTTGGGCTGGCGTAAATCCGACATCGATACTGGCTTCGTAAGCTTCTGGAGGGTCAGGGATTACGCCCTCCAGAACCCATTGCCGTTGCCGCGTCGCGAGATTATCGAAGCCCGCTGGTGGAACATTGCTGAGGCGAGAGAGTTGCCCATGTACCAGGCCAGCGCCGAGGTGCTAAATTCTCTCGTCGCCTTCTCTGCGAATACCTGAGATAAGACGGCCACG
This sequence comes from Micromonospora sp. NPDC053740, assembly GCF_040677775.1. Lineage (NCBI taxonomy): Bacteria > Bacillati > Actinomycetota > Actinomycetes > Micromonosporales > Micromonosporaceae > Micromonospora > Micromonospora sp. NPDC053740. Next base: position 740,832 of record NZ_JBFASO010000001.1, on the reverse strand, counting down.
CGCCGCCCGGGACAGGACCCGAGCGGCGCGTCTCCGACAAGGCGGGCGTTGCCTGGTGTGGTGCTAGGCGCGCCTGGCCCACTGCTGGTTGGCGCCGCCGTGGCAGGCCCAGAGGTGAAGCTGCGTCCCGTTGGCCGTTCCGGATGCGACGGCGTCGAGGCACAGCCCCGACTGGGCGCTGGTGATGGTGCCGTTGGAGTTCAGGTTCCACTGTTGGTTGGCCTGGCCGTTGCAGTCCCAGATGAGGACCGCTGTGCCGTTGCTGCTGCCCGCCCCGCTGGCGTCCAGGCACTTGTTGCCGTAGACGGTCAGGGTGCGGTTGGCGGTGTGGGTCCAGCGCTGGTTGGTGCCACCGTGACAGTCCCACAGTTGTGGGCGGGTGCCGTTGCTGGTGCTGGAGTTGGGGATGTCGATGCACCGGCCGGACTGACTACCCACGATCAGCACGTTCTGCTGGCTGGGCGGCGGGGTCGTCGGCGGGGGAGTGGTGGGCGGCACGTCCGACCCGAACTGGGTGAAGAACCGCCACACCTCCTGCTTGACCCAGCTCCGCGCGCCGCTCTCACAGCCGGCGCACCCGTCCACCGGGCCCTGCTGGTGGCCGCCGTCGAACGCGGCCCAGAGCACCGGGTATCCGGGCTGGCAGGAGTACGCGGTGGTGATGTGGGTCAGGCTGCCGGCCCTCGGCTCGGGCGGGCTCTGTGCGGCGCATCCGTTGTTGCGGACGAACCGGTCGCGCAGCGACCGTCCGCTGGGGATGTTGTCGTTGATGCCGTGGATGCCCAGGTAGGCCACGGGCTGGGTGCCGCCGCTGCATCCGCTGATCGCCCCCGGGGCCGCGATTGCCGCGACCGCCCGGAACACCGTTGGCCGGGAACACGCCAACGAGTAGCTCATCGCGCCGCCGTAGCTGAACCCGACCGAGAAGCGTTGTGTGGTGTCGACGCAGAGCGCGTTGTCGATCACGCGGATCATGTCGTCGGTGAAGGTGACGTCTTCACCGTTGGAGTTGCCCCAGCCGTTGTTGAGGCCCTGCGGGGCGACGAAGATGGTGCTGTTGTTCGCCTGTGACTGCATGCCGTAGTAGGCCCACGCGGCTCCGTCGGTTCCGCCCGACGCGACCTGACTGGCGGTGCCGCCCAACCAGTGGAACCCGAAGGCCAGCCGGTGGGCGTAGGTGTTGTTGTAGTTGTCCGGCAGCCGAAGGATGAAGCTGCGGCTCTTCCCGCTGCTCTGGATGGTGTGGGTGCCGCTGTTCAGTCCGGGCGCCTTGCCGCAGCCGGCAGTGGTGGCCGCGGACGCCGGTGTGACGGTCGTGAGGACGTACATTCCGACGGCGATCAGGACCAGCACCGCCATGGCTGCCCCCAGCCAGGGGGCGGAGAGTTTGCGAAGTGGCACGGCCGAGCCTCCTTGTGGGTGGTTGAACATCCGTTGGACCGGTCCCCACTCCGGGAACCTCGCCGGGCTCAACTCCGGCTCCAGCGTTGGTTGGCCGCGCCGGTGCAGTCCCAGATCTGGACGCGCGTGCCGTTGGCAGTGCCGTTGCCGACCATGTCCAGGCACCGGCCCGAACCAACTCCGGTGATCGAGCCGTCGGCGTTGAGCCGCCACTTCTGGTTGGACTGGCCGTTGCAGTCCCAGATGATCACCGAGCTGCCGTTCGCGGTGCCGGCGCCGTTGACGTCGAGGCACTTGCCGCCGAAGACGCGCAGTTCCTGAGCGGCGGTCGAGGTCCAGCTCTGGTTGCTCTGACCGTGGCAGTCCCAGATGATCGCCGCAGCGCCGTTGGTCTGCGAGGCGCCGTTGACGTCGAGGCATCGCCCGGAGGACGTGCTGCGCAGGGCCGACGTGCCGCTCGGTGGCGGGGTCGTCGGCGGCGGGGTGGTCGGCGGCGTCGTGGGATCGGTGCTACCGAACTGGGTGAAGAACTTCCACACCTCGCCCTTGGTCCAGGTCCTGGCGCCGCTGTCTCCGCCGCCGTCCACCGGGCCCGGGGTGTGCCCGCCGTCGAAGGCGGCCCAGACCACCGGATAGCCGGAACGGCAGCCGGAGTAGGTGGTGGTGATGTGGGTCAGGCTGCCCGCCCTCGGCTCGGGTGGGTTCTGTGCGGTGCACCCGTTGTTCCGCACGAACGTGTCACGCAGGGACCGCCCGGCGGAGACGTTGAGCACCGGGTCCCCGATGCCGTGGATCCCCATGTACGCGACCGGCTGGTTGCCGCCGCTGCACCCGCTGAGCTGCCCGCCGGAGTAGACAGCGACAGCGCGGAAGACAGTTGGCCGGGAACAGGCCAGCGAGTAGCTCATGCCGCCGCCGTAGCTGAAGCCGAGCGCGAAGCGCTGTGTGGTGTCGACGCAGAGGTCCGCTTCGATCAGGCTGATCATGTTGTCGACGAAGGTGACGTCCTGGCCGCCGGGGTTGGCCCAGCCGTTGCCGTTGCCCTGGGGGGCGACGAAGATCGTGCTGTTGTTCGCCTGCTGCCGCAGCCCGTAGTAGGACCAGGCCGCACCGTCGGAACCGCCGCCGTCGACGTCGTTGGCGGTGCCACCGTTCCAGTGGAATCCGAAGATCAACCGGTAGGCGTGGTTCCTGTCGTAGTTGTCAGGAATCCTCAGGATGAAGCTACGGTTCTGGCCGCCGCTCTGGATGGACCGTTGGCCGCTGGTCAGCGTGGGCGCCTTGCCGCACCCGGCGGTCGCTGCGGCCGCTCCGATGTTCGCGGCCGACGCGGTGGTGTTCAGACCACCGGCCAGCGCCCCCGCGCTCACTGTCACGACGACGGCCGCCGCCGTCGCAAGCAGTCCAAGGATGGGTCTACGTCTTGTCATGAAGGGGCTCCCGCCACTCGGCACGAACTTCTTGAAAGGGGTCCATGGCAACCCGCACGCCGCCACGACGCGCCGCTGCTGGTCACACCCATCGACCACGTTGGCCGCGGACGAACCCCAGAAGACGCGATGTGCCGACGGCGCCCCGGCCGGCTGTCGACACAGGTCTGGCACAGGTTTGCGCCACTGGTCTCGCCGCCCACGCAGGACCAGCCGCTCCTCGAATCGATGGTGGCCACACCGTGCGCCCGAACACCACGTGACCGTTCGCCCGACGGTGCCGGAGCACCTGGCTCGGCGTCGAATCGATTCGCTCCGACGCTAGGTCGCGCAGTGAAATATGTCAATGCCGTGTCCGGCGGGTTGCGACCCGGTCGGGTCGGTCAGGCGCTCGTGAGATCTGCCGCGCCGAAGGAGACCGCGAACCGCTTGCACCAGATGGAGACGCTCCGGAAGTCGCCCGGCTTCACCGACGCCGGTAGCTCGTACACCTGGTTGCCCCTGTTGCCCTTGAGCTTCGCCAGCTCGACCCATTTGCCGTCGTCGAACACCCGCCAGCCGGCCGTGCCCCGGACGACCGGTTGGTCGGTCAACCACACCCGCAGGTCCGGGCCGTTCGACGTGTTCAGGTCTCGGATGACGAGCTGGTGGCGCCCGTCGGCGAGCCGGTGAATCTCGGCACTTCCTGTCGTCCGGTGCTCATGGGTGACGAACTTGCCGGCCGTCAGGATCTCGTTCGCCGCCGGGGTGGCCGCCGAGGTCGCGGGGGCCGGCGTCGAGGACTCCGCTGTAGCGGACGCCGGGGTCGGGGCGGCCGATGCCGTTCCTGCGCCGGGAATCGCTTCGTCCACGTAGGTGTCGGTGAACAGCTTCCACGGCTGGAACCAGTAGAGGGCCAGCATCGCCACGACGACAGCGGCGGCGAGACCCGTTCGGACCACCGGCGACCGGAACATCCGTTTTCTCACCCCCGCAGCGTACGGCCGCAGCCGCTGTCGAACTGTTCGCGAACCCTTTCCGAACTCTTACGACGTTCACCGCTCGGTATCTGCCAGCGCCTGTCCGCACGGGCAGGTTCCCTGGTCCTCCGGCAACGTCTTCACCGCGTCGGCGAGCAGGAGGCGCAGGCGATCGATGTTCCGGGCGAAGACCGTGAACACCTCCTGCTGGGTCACGCCCTGACCGACCTCGACGCCCGAGTCGAGGTCGGTCACCAGGGACAGCGCGGTGTAACACAGTGCCAGTTCGCGGGCCAACACCGCCTCCGGGTGGCCGGTCATGCCGACGACCGACCAGCCCTGCCGGCCGTACCACTGTGATTCGGCTCGGGTGGAGAATCGGGGCCCTTCGATGACGACCATGGTGCCGCCGTCGATCGGCTGCCAACCGGCCGACTGGGCGGCGTCGAGGACCGTGGCCCGTCCGACCGGACAGTAGGGGTCGGCGAAGGGCACGTGAATCACCTGCGGGGGTTTCCCGTCCGCGCGTGGCTGCCCATCGTGGTAGGTCTGCTCCCGGCCGCTGGTCCGGTCGACCAGTTGGTCCGGTACGACGAGGGTCCCCGGGCCCAGATCCGGGCGCAGGCCGCCCACGGCGCCCGGTGCGAGCACCTGGCGGATGCCGAGTGCGCGTAGTGCCCACAGGTTGGCCCGGTAGTTGATGCGGTGTGGGGGGAGGGTGTGTCGACGTCCGTGGCGGGGCAGGAACACCACCGGCCGCCCGGCGACACTTCCGACGGACAGCGCGTCGCTCGGCGGCCCGTACGGTGTGTCGACGGTGACCTCGGTGACGTCGTCGAGGAACTCGTAGAACCCCGATCCGCCGATCACGGCGACCGGCGCGCCATCGGGTGGGCTGATCTCTCTTGCTGACATGGATGCCCCTCCTGAGCGACGAGTAGGGAACGCGTGGAGCGAATTCACCGACGGTCGGTGCGCCGGTCGAGCGTGGTGGCGACGACCAGGACGACCACGATCGCGGCCCAGAGGACAGCCAGCCCGACAGCGAGCCCCAGCGGGTAGTCGCGGTCTGGTAGGCCCGGGTTCGGAGGCGCCGAGGGTGGTCGCCACAGCAGGGGCACGGCGATCAGCAGCAACGTGGCGCTGGCCATCAGACCGGCGACGATCCAGGCCAGACGTAACCGGTTCGTCACCAGTCGACCCAGCGCCAACCCGACCAGTCCGACCAGCGGTGCCACCAGGACGTCGTGCAGCACCGGGCCGCCGATCAGCCACGGCAGGGCGGTGCCGAGTTGGGGGAGGAGCAACCAACAGCCGTACGCGGTGGCCGCGGCGCCGACCACGAGCAGGAGCAGTCGGGTGACTCTCACCGCAGCACCTCCAGCCGGGCCACCCACTTGGTCTGCAGGACCCCCGGCCGGCTCGGCGCGATGAGCCGGCAGGGGTAACCGTGGTCGGGCGACAGTTCCTCGCCGTTGATCCGCAGCGCGAGCAGGGTCAGCGGGTCCCGGGCATGGGCCGCGGGGAGTGTGCTCGCCGCGTACAGGCCGTCGGTTTCCAGTGAGGTGACTCGAACCGGTCGGCCGGTCGGTGCGCCGGCCCAGCGGAGCAACTGCACGACGGGCACGCCGGTCCAGTGGGCCGAGGCGCTCCAGCCCTCGACACAGGCGATCGGCAGTTCCGCTGTGCGTTGCGGCAGGGCCGCGAGGTCGGCCAGGGACAGGCTGTTCCGCCCGCCCGCCCAGACGATCTCCAGCCGCCAGTCCGGGGGAACGGAGATGTGCGCGGCAGCCGCCGTACGGTTGATCGGTACGCCCTGCGGCCCGGACGCGGAACGCCACGCCAGCGGCGACACCCGACGTAGCCACGGCACTGTGACCCCGGCGGTGGCCAGCACGGCGATGCCGGCGACGCCCGCCGAGGTACGGAGGAACGCCCGCCGCTCGGACGAGTCCCGATCGTCAGGCCCCGGCGTCGCAGCCGGCGCCGCTCCGCTGCGTCGCAGTGGCGTGCTCAGCGCCGCGCGGGCGACGGGGAGCTTCACCGCGACGTGCAGCAGCAGCGCGCCCACCACCAGCCAGGCGACCGCGTAGTGCGCCGTCGGGAAGAAGAACCCCCACGGGTACGACTGGGCGACGTTGAACAGGCCCGTGACCAGTTCGAAGAACGCCGCGCAGACCAGCACCAGGACGGAGATCCGTTCGAGGGCGTGGGCGGACAACCGGATCGGCTGACGCACTGGCGGACGGACAAACAGCCGGGGGTAGACGCTCCACAGCTTGGCCAGCAGCAACGGGACCGCCGCGACACCGGAGAGCACGTGGACACCCTGGGTGATCCGGTACAGGTTCACCGGTCGGGTCGGCCAGGTGAACCAGCCCGGCGGGTGCTGGATGTAGTGACTGAGCAGCCCGGTGCCGAAACACAGCCCGAACGCCACAGCGAGCCAGAGACCGAGCCGGGCGGTGACCAGTGGTGAGTGCGAGGGCGCGGTGAAGTCCTCGGGTACGGGGACGCGTGGCCGGCGGATCATGGACGCGCCAACTCGGCGAACCAGCGTGGACCGAACCGGAAACGGTCGACGACCCGCAGGCCGGCAGCGGCGGCGGCACTGGACACCGCCTCCGCTCCGACCCGCGCCCAGCGGAACACCGGCCCGCGCAGTTCCCGATCGCCGGACGACCCGGACACTACGTACGCCTGCCCCTGCCAGAGCCCGGTCCCCGGGGGTTCCACCTCGACCAGCAGCGTTCCGTCGGCCGCGATCAGGGTGCCGCACCGGCGCAGCAGGCGGACCGGGTCGCCACCGATGCCGATGTTGCCGTCGATGAGCAGGGCGTGCGCCCACCTCCCCTCGCCGGGAAGGGGTTCGAAGACGTCGCGTCGCAGGGCGATGACCCCCCGGTCCTGGGTCAGACGTACCGCCTCGGCGGAGATGTCCACCCCCAGTGCGACGAGGCCGCGCTGGGCGAGTGCCCTGGTCAGCCGGCCGGGGCCGCAACCGAGGTCGATTGTGGGCCCGGTGCAGCGTGCGGCGACGGACTCGATCGCCGGTTCGGGCGGGCCGTGCCAGCGCCGTACCGGCAACAGGTCACGCCGCCCGTCGGTGTGCACCAGCCAATGGTCGGGTTGGGTCGCGGGCCTCGGGCGGCCGACCGGCGTGGCGTAGGCGTCAGGGTCTGCGGACCACCCGCCGAGCCTGCCCAGCACCACGGCGAAACCGTCGAGACTGATGGCCGAAGTCACCGGGGGTGCCCGATCAGCAGATGGCGGTCCACCGACGCGACGGCGTCCGCGAACCGGGTGCCGGGCAGGTCGGCCGCGACCGCCAGCGCCGTCGACCAGTCGTCGACATCCCGCTGTACGGGCAGGATCGCCGGTTGCAGGCCGCGCCCGTGCAGCGCGGCGAGGGTGCGTCGCCCGGTGTCGTCGGTCGACATGGGTACGTCGCGTAACGCGCTCGCGTACCTGGGATCGCGTAACCCGAGTGCCCACCAGCCGCCATCCAGCGCCGGTCCGAACACCGCCTGGTGTTCGGCGAGCCGATCCAGGGCTGTGGTGAGCGCTGCCGGCCGGATCTGCGGGGTGTCCATGCCGATCTGCAGCACCGGTCGGCCGGGAAAAGCCGCAGCGGTGTCGGCGTGGGCGTTCGCGAGGCGGTCGGCGAACGTGTCGCCACGCTGCGCAAGCAGGTGCCAGCCCGCCAACGCGGCGGTGAGTTCCGCGCTGTACTCGGCATCGGCGAACCGACCGGTGTGGGCCAGCACGGGAATGGTCGAGGCGGTGGCGCGCACCGCCGCGAGGGTGTCCAACAGCGACGCCGCCGCGATCCGGGCCGCCTGGATGGGATCGGCGGGCGGGCAGAGGCGCGTCTTGGCCTGCCCGGCGACCGGTGCCTTCGCAACCAGGAGCAGGACGTTCACCGGCCACCACCGGCGGCGTCGGCGCGCAGCACTCCGGCGAAGTCCCGGGTCGCCCGCAGCGTGCCCCGGACCGACCCGGAGACCTTCGAACTGGTGCCGGCGGCTCGCGGCGCGTACGCGACGTCCAGTTCGAGGATTCGCCAGCCCGCTCCGGCCGCGCGCAGCAGCAGTTCCAGGGGATAGCCGAACGCGCGGTCGTTGACACCGAGTCCGAGCAGCGCCGCCCGGCGGGCGACCCGGATCGGGCTGATGTCGTACACCGGCACGCCGCGACGCCGCAGCAGGGCCGCGACCAGCGCGTTCCCGGCGCGGGCATGCCACGGCCAAGCGTCCGCCGAGACCGGTCGACGTCGCCCGACGGCGAGATCGGCCTGCCCGTCGAGCACCGCCGAGACGAGCCTGGGCAACTCGGCCGGGTCGAACGAGCCGTCCGCGTCGAGCACGCAGACCAGATCCGTCTCCGCCGCCAGCAGGCCGGCGTGTACTGCCGCTCCGTACCCCCGTCGCGGCTCGTGGACGACCCGCGCCCCGTACTCGGCCGCGACGACCGGCGAACCGTCGGTGGAGCCGTTGTCGACCACGATGGCGCGGTAGCCGGGCGGTAGCCCGCTCAGTACGGCAGGCAGTGCGGCCGCCTCGTCAAGACACGGCAGCACCACGTCGATCGTTGTGTGCATACCGGCGACGCTAGGCCCGCCACCGGCCGTCCGGACCGCGGTTGCTCCTTACGAATCGCTTACACGGCACCGGATCTTACGACTCTCTGACGTCTCACCGTGCGGCCGTCGAATGCCTGGTGGGAGGTCGTATCGTCGGCCGTCACCATGACCATGATGACCCGGCCGGGACGAACCCGGTCCGCCGACCTGATCGTCCTCGGCGTCGAGGTGGCACTGCTCGCCGTCGCCGTCGCCGTCGGCGCCCTGCTCAACCATCAGGGCGTACGACTGCACGCCGACGCGGCGCCGCTCTACGCGAGTTGGCAACCCCATCTGGGGCCCGGCACCCCCGTCGCGCTTCTCGTCGCGGCGCTGTTCGTCTGGCGGGGCACACGCTGGGGAACCGACACGCGCTGGCCGCGGCTGCTGGTGGTCGGCTATGTCGCCTCGCTGCTCTGGACGCTGTCGCTGGCTCTGGTGGACGGCTGGTCCGCGGGGTTGACCGAGCGGCTCACCGTGCAGGCCGAGTACCTGCACGAGGTGCCCCGGGTGACGGACGTCAGCATCATGTTGTCCGGCTTCGCCGACCGGATTCTCGACTTCCAGCCCGATTCGTGGTCCACCCACGCTGCCGCTCACCCACCGGGAGCGTTGCTGTTCTTCGTCTGGCTGGAGCGGATCGGCCTCGGCGGTGGGACCGCCGCCGGGCTCGCCTGCGTGCTGCTCGGCGCCACGGTGTCGGTGTCGGTTCCGGTGACGCTGCGGGCACTCGGCGCCGAGGACGCTGCCCGGGCGGTGTGGCCGTTCCTGGTGCTCCTCCCGGGGGCGGTCTGGGTTGGCGCGTCCGCGGACGGGATCTTCGCCGCGGTGGTAGCGGCCGGGTTGGCGCTGCTGGCGGTGGGTGGCCGACCGGGGGCCGTACTGGGCGGGTTGTTACTCGGTTTCGCGCTCTACCTGTCGTACGGGTTCGTCCTGGTCGGGTTGCTCGCGTTGACAGTGGTGCTGCTCCGGGCGCGGGACCGCCTCGGCGTGTTCCTGGTCGCGGCGACGGCGGTCGCGGCCGTCGTCGCCGCGTTCACAGTCGCCGGCTTCTGGTGGCTGGACGGCTACCACCTGGTGGCACGTCGTTACTACCAGGGCTGGGCGGCGGAACGCCCGTACGGTTACTGGGTCTGGGCGAATCTTGCCGCCCTGCTGCTGTCGGCCGGCCCGGTGGTCGGGCCGGCGCTGCGGCGGGCGGTGGCCGCCGTGTCGATCCGAGCGCCGCACCCACCGCTCGCGACGGCCTTTCGGCAGCGGATCGCCAGCGCCGGACCCACTGTGTGGTTGCCCATCGCGGCGGTGGTGGCGGTGCTCGCGGCGGACCTGTCCGGGCTCAGCAAGGCAGAGGTCGAGCGGATCTGGCTACCGTTCGCCGTCTGGCTGTTGGTCGCCACCGCGCACCTGCCCCGCTGTCACCGGCGGTGGTGGTTGGCCGCCCAGGCCGCCACGGCTCTCGCCGTCAACCACCTACTGTGGACGGTGTCGTGACCGATGCCGGGTCTCGCATGACCGCTGTGGTGAAGTCGGCGATGCCAGCGGCGAAGCCGACCCGGGCGGTGAAACCAAGCAGCCGGGTGGCGCGCGCCGGGTCGGCCACGACATGCCGTACGTCGGCCGCCCGCCCGCCCCCGACCGTGACCGGCGCTGGCCCGCCCATCGCCGACGCCAGCTCGTGGGCCAGCTCGCCGACGGTGTGCGGCTCGCCCGAGCAGACGTTGATCGGGGTCAGGGGGTCCGGTGCCGGTGTCGTGAGGGCCAGCAGGTTGGCCGCCGCCACGTCGGTCACGTGCACGAAGTCGCGCCGTTGCCGGCCGTCCTCCAGCACCCGGGGCGCTCGTCCGGCGGCCAGTGCCGACCGGAAGATCGACGCGACCCCCGAATACGGGGTGTCGCGGGGCATTCGCGGACCGTAGACGTTGTGGTAGCGCAGGGCCCAGACCGATCCGCCGGTCTGCCGGGCCCAGGCGCCGGCGAGGTGTTCCTGGGCCAACTTGGTGGCGGCGTACGTGCTGTGCGGCTCCAGCGGCGCGTCCTCGGGCACCAGACCGGGGGAGAGCGCCTGGTCGCAGCGAGGGCAGGTCGGCTCGTAGCGGCCCTCGGCCAGGTCGGCGACCCGGCGGCCGGCAGGCCTGACGATTCCATGGGTGGGGCAGTGGTAGCGGCCCTCGCCGTAGACCACCATCGAGCTGGCCAGCACCAGTCGGCGTACCCCGGCGGCGTGCATCGCCGCGAGGAGGGTGGCAGTGCCAAGGTCGTTGTGCGCGGCGTACCGGGGGGCGTCGGCCGGGTCGATGCCGTGGCCGACCATGGCTGCCTGATGGCAGACCGCGTCGATCCCGGTCAGTAGCCGGGTCAGCAACTCGGTGTTCCGCACGTCGCCGACCACCAGGTCGTGCCGCTCGGTCCAGGGCGGCGCCGTCGCACCGTGCGCCTCGGGCAGGAGCGCGTCAACGGCCACCACCTCGTGCCCGTCGTCGGTGAGCAGGTCCGCGACGTGTGAGCCGATGAAGCCGGCCGCACCGGTGACAAGTATCCGCATTCCGGTCACCGTATGACCCCGCGTACGCCTGGGCGGGTTTCCGCACGCAGCCGTAAGAACCTCGCAAGGTTTGCTGGTGCGGGCGGCGACTGGTGCGTGGCTACGCTGGGCCGGTGGACATCTGGGGGAGACGTTGACGGGGCGGAACGGGGAAGGTCCGTGACACAGCGCGTGCTGGTGGTCGACGACGATCAGACAGTGAGCGACGTCATTCGTCGTTACCTCGAGAACGACGGCTTCCAGGTGAGCCTCGCGGCGGACGGTGCGGCGGCACTGGCGGCCGTGGAGCGGCAGGCGCCACACCTGGTAGTGCTCGACCTGATGCTGCCCCGGATCAACGGCCTGGAGGTGTGCCGGGCACTGCGGGTACGGCCCGACGGCGTGCCGATCGTCATGCTGACCGCCCGCGGTGACGAGTCCGACCGGATCCTCGGGCTGCAACTCGGCGCGGACGACTACCTGACCAAGCCCTTCTCACCCCGGGAACTGGTGCTGCGGGTCCGTTCGGTGCTCCGTCGCGCCGGAGGTGGGACGCCACCCGAGCGGCCGGAGGCGCTCACCGATGGCGACCTGGTGGTGCACACGGCCTCCCGAACCGCCCGCCTCGCGGGTGCGGATCTGGCCCTGACGTTGCGCGAATTCGACCTGCTCGTCCATCTCATGCGGCATCCGTCCCGGGTCTTCGGCCGGGCCGAACTTCTTGAGCAGGTGTGGGGGTGGAACTTCGGGGACCATTCGACAGTGACAGTGCACGTACGCCGACTGCGGGAGAAGATCGAGGCCAACCCGGCCGATCCGCAGCGGATCGTGACCGTCTGGGGTGTCGGCTACCGCTACGAGCCGGCCCATGCGTGACGTACTCCTGATCTTCGCGATCGCCCTCGGCGCGGCCCTCGGCATCGGTCTCGCCGGCGCGGTGCTGCTCCGCGCGCTCCGGCGCAGCTCGATCACCGTGCACCTCAGCGTGCTGCTCACCACCACTGTGGTCGCCGTCGCCGTCGGGGTGATGGCGGTCGCGGAAGCGATGTTCCTCTCCGCGCACGACAGTGAGGTGGTCCTGATCACCGTCGCGGCGGCGGCGGTGGTCAGCCTCGCCGTCGGGGGGCACTTCGGCCGGCGACTGGCCCGTGCCGCGGTCTGGCGCGACCAGGCTCGGGAGCGGGAACGGCAACTGGAGAAGGGACGACGCGACCTGGTCGCCTGGGTCTCCCACGACCTGCGGACCCCGCTCGCCGGGCTGCGGGCGATGGCGGAGGCGCTGGAGGACCGGGTGGTCCGCGATCCGGAAACGGTAGACGAGTACCACCGCCGCATCCGCGTGGAGACCGACCGGATGACCCGACTCGTCGACGACCTGTTCGAGCTGTCCCGGATCAACGCGGGAGCGTTGCGGTTGTCGTTGACGGCGGTGCCGCTCGGCGAGGTGGTCTCGGACGCGCTGGCCAGCACCATCCCACTGGCCGACGCTCGCCGCATCAAGCTGATCGCCAGCGAGTCGGGGTGGCCCACTGTCGCCGCGAGCGAACCGGAACTGGCGCGGGTGGTGGCCAATCTGCTGCTCAACGCCGTCCGCTACACCCCGGCCGACGGCACCGTACGCATCGAAGCCGGCCGGGAGGAGGACCACGCCTGGCTGTCGGTTGCCGACACCTGTGGCGGCATCCCCCCGGCGGACCTTCCCCGGCTGTTCGACATCGCGTTCCGTGGTGAACCGGCCCGGACCCCTGGCCCCGGTGACGGTGGGGCGTCCGGAGGGCTCGGCCTGGCCATCGTTCGTGGCCTCGTGGAGGCGCACGGCGGTCGGGTCGAGGTGCGCAACACCTCCGACGGCTGCCAGTTCATGGTCCGCCTGGCGACCGCCTGAGGCGCACCCGGGCACTGCCCAGATCAACGAGGGCGCTCCGGCCGATCAGATTTCCGCCGAGCTGCCGCAGCCGGTCCGGAGCTGCTGGAGACCGCCAACGGCATCCTGGCCGGCGCGTTCGACCTGGCCGCAGTCGCGGCCCTCGACGACATCCAGTACTACATCGAGCAGATGCCCGGGTTCACCGGCGTCGCCGACGAACCCGCTGAATGGCTGGTCATCGGCACACTGAACGACGAGCCGCTGCTGATCCGACGCGACAGCGGCGCGGTCTGGTACTTCCCGGCGGAGACCACCGACGAGTGGTGGGGCTTCCTCGACGAGCAGGGTCTGACCTCGCCCGGTGACGATGACGAGGAGGCGGATGATTGACTGCGACGCATGAGGAGATCACGGCGCTCTGGGGCGCCGATGGGAAGGTCTAGTTTCCGCTGGACCGGCCCTACGGTGCTGGCTCTCGATGCCATGCCTCGGCGAGGACGGCGTAGGTGTAGCCGTCGACCCAGCCCAGTTCGGCGTGCCAGGAATCGCCGACGCCGTGCTGCTCACGACGCATGCCGACCTTCTCGAGGATGCGCACCGAGGCGAGGTTGTCCGCGAAGCAGCCGGCGGTGATTCTGCGAATGCCCAGCCGGTCGAATGCGTGCGCCACCACAGCGGTCACCGCCTCGGTCGCGTACCCATTTCCGCGGTAGGCCGGATCGAAGATGTAGCCGAGCTGGGCCTCGGTCCGTGGTGGCATGCCGGGTTGACCCATGCCGTCGACGACGTCGAGCGAGACGGTTCCGATCACCACGCCGTCGAGCGTGGCCGCCATGCTGTGGTCGTCGGGGTCTGCGGCCGCCCGTCGCCATGCCGCGCGGAAGGATACGGGGTCGACCTGCGTGCGTAGTAGCCAGTGCGTGACCTGCGGCAGGTTGCGGTACTCCAGGATCCGGTCGACGTCCTCGTCCCGCACTGGGCGAAGCTCGAGGCGTTCAGTGCGTACGGTGGTGTTCTCCATGAGGCGGGACGCTAGTGGACGCAACCCGGCGAGACGTCCGATTATTGGTCCGCCCGACCCGACACATGCCGCTCGGGGCGGACTGGTATTCATCGCCGGTGACGGTGCACGACGACGTGTGACTACCTCTCCTCCTGCTTGCGGGTGAACTTCAGGGCATGACGTCCACCAGCACCTTGCCGACCGCGCCAGCCTCCACCGCTCGATGAGCGTCGGCGGTCCGGTGCAGTGGGAAGCGGAGCAGTGGCAGGCCGTGTTCCTCGCCAACCGGCAAGGCGTCGTCGCGAATCGCGGCGGCGACGTCCTCGACGGCTGCGGCGCGAGCGTGCGGGCCAGCGGTGTAGAGCACCAGGAACTGCAGGCGGGTGTTCAGCACCATGTTCTGCCCCACGTTCAGCGCGACAGGATGGCCACCCACGTTGGCGTACGTCGCGATGGTGCCGCGGGTGCGCAGCACGGCCAGGTCCAGAGCCAGGTTCGCGCCCAACGCCACCTCGGCGACGATGTCGACGCCGTCCGGGGCGATGGCACGGATGGCGGCGGCCGGGTCGCCCTCGCGATAGGTGATGGTGTGGTGGGCCCCGGCCGCGGCGGCCAGCTTCGCCTTCTCCGGCCCGCTGACCGTGGTGATCACGGTGGCGCCGGCCCAGCGGGCGAGTTGGATCACCGCGTGCCCGACCGCGCCGGCCCCGCCGGCGGCGAGCACCACCTTGCCGTCGAGCGCTCCGGGGTGCAGGCGGCGTGGCCCGTCCTCGGCGACGGTGAGGGCGCGGTGTGCGGTGAGTGCGGGGACACCGAGCGAGGCGCCGACGTCGAAACCGGTCTCGTCCGGCAGCGGCACGGCCTGGTCGGCGGGTACGACGGTGTACTCGGCGGCGGTGCCGGTGGGCCTCCCGGCGGCGGCCATGAACAGCCAAACCCGCTGACCGACCCGACCGGGGTCGACCCCGGCACCGACGGCGTCGATCACGCCGGCGCCGTCGAGGTGCGGGGTGATCTCGGGAAACAGCTTGCGGTGGGCGGTGCCGGATCGGGCCTGCCAGTCGGTCGGGTTGACCCCGGACACGGCGACCCGGACGCGAACCTCACCGGGTGCGGGCGTGGGCCGGTCACGCTCGACGAACTGGAGAACGTCGGGGCCGCCGTTGTCGCGGTAGATGATCGCCTTCATGATGCATCCTCTGTTCGATTCATGTCGTACCGTTCGAGCTGGATCGAACAGTACGATCAGAGTCGAACTTTCCGCAAGTTCTGGCTAGGCTTGAACTCGTGACCGAGGTGATCGAACCCGCCATCGAGACCGTGACGATCGACGTCGTGCTCAGCGCGCTCGCCGACCCGGTACGGCTCACGCTCGTGCGTGCCCTCGTCGCCGCCGGGGACTGGACGTGCGGCAGTGACGTCCTCAAGGAGGCCGGCGTCACCATCGGCAAGTCGACGGTGTCGCACCACATCAAGGTGCTGCGCGATGCCGGCCTGATCCGCACGCGGGTCGACGGCATCCGCCGGCTGGTCACCCTCCGCTACGACGACGTGGAGCAACGCTTTCCCGGGCTGCTGAGCATGCTCCGCGAACACACCTCTGCCCGTACCGCCGCAGCGGCGCCCACTTCATCCGCGTGAAAGGGCGCCGCTCAACCGACCCGTTGGGCCAGCACCTGCCCGGGCCAGGTTCCGGCCAGGAAGCTCTCGGTGGACTTGAATCCGTGCCGCTCGTAGTACGCCACCAACTCGCCTCCGCCGCCCGCCCAGCAGTCGACCCGTAGCAACCGCACGCCCGCTCGCCGGGTTTCCTGCACGGCGTGTGCCAACAGGGCCGACCCCAGTTTCCGGCCGGCGAATCGTCGGTTGGAGACCAGGAGGCGGACGTACCGCTCGGGTTCTTCCGCGGGCGCGATCGGTACGCGCGGGTCGGGCCCGGAGCCCAGCACCAGGGCCGCGGCCGGCGTCCCGTCCACTTCCGCGAGGAACGGGAGGTTCTCGGTCAGGTACCGATCGACCTGTTCGGCCCGTGCGGGTATTTCGGAGAACGGCGTCGTGCCCCACTGCTCGGTGTTGCCGCGGTCGTTCATCCAGGCCACAGCGGAGTCCAGCATGGTCAGAACGGCAGGCGCGTCGACCGGGCCACCGCGTCTGATACGTATGCCGCGGGTGGTGTCGTCCATGGCGGAATGGTAATCCAATGCTGGCCGATCACGACCGAGGCGCTCAACCGACCTGACTCTCGCCCTCAGGGCCGAGACCTCGGGAGGTCAGGGTCCGGTTCAGCGCCGCCAGCAGCCGTTCAAGGGCTCTGCGATCGCTGTCGGTGAGACCACGAAGGATGGCCGCCTCGTTGGCCAGATGCTCCTCGATGAGCCGGTCGGTCAAACCCACACCCGCCGGAGTCAGCCCGACCACTCTGCCGCGCGCGTCGGCTGTGGAGACCGAGCGGGACACGAGGCCTCGGGCGATCAGCCGGTCCACCCGCTTGGTGACCGCCCCGGTGGTGACGAGCATCCGTTGGCTCAGCTGGCCCGCCGTGAGCGTGTATGGCTCGCCCTCGCGGCGCAGCGCCGCGAGCACGTCGAAGTCGCCGTTGCTGAGGTCCGCAGCGGCGAACGGCGGCCGCAGGGCCACATCGAGGACAGCGGCCAGTTGTTGGATGCGACCGATGATCAGCAGCGGGGTGGGGTCAAGGTCTGGTCGCTCGCGACCCCACTGACCAACGATGTCGGCGATCCGGTCGTCATCCACTGTTGCATCTTAGCTTCCACGGAAGATAAGTTGTCTTCCGTGGAAGACAACTCCCCTCGAACGTCAGCTCCGCTGGTCACGGCGTACGTGGATCCGTCCTGCCCGTTCGCCTGGATCACCTCCCGCTGGCTCATGGAGGTCGCGAAGATGCGGCCGCTCACTCTGCGGTTCGAGGTGATGAGCCTCGCGGTGATCAACGAGCATCGTGACCTGGAGCCCTGGTACCGCGAATTCAACGACCGGGCGTGGGGCCCGGCCAGGGTGTGCGTGGCGGCAGCGGCGCAACACGGCTCCGCCGCCCTCGCACGGCTGTACCCGGCGCTCGGCCGCCGGATCCACGACGGCGGCGACAAGGACTTCGACACCGTCGTCCCGCTGGCCCTGGCCGAGGCCGGCCTCCCCGCCGACCTGGCCGCCGCCGCCTCGCGCAGCGACCTCGATCCACAGATGCGGGCCAGCACCGCCCGCGCGCAGCAACTGGTGGGCGAGGACCTCGGCACCCCGACGGTCGTCGTCGACGACGTGGCCTTCTTCGGGCCCGTGCTGAGCTCCATCCCTCGTGGCGAGGAGGCCGTCCGCGTCTTCGACGGCGCTCGCCTGCTCGCCGGCTGCCGGGCTTTCTCCGAGCTCAAACGCGCCCGGTCCGACGGCCTCACTTTCGCGTAGCTCCAGCACCGGGAAGTCACCTGTCCCCGACTCGGGCCTGTCGATATCTGATAACCGGCCGTTCGGCATCGCGTCCACTGGAATCGATAGGGTCCGTTGGCTGCCACCGACGGCGGTTCGTGCGACGCGGTGGCCGGCATCGAAACCGCGGGCCGGCCGGAGGGTCTGCCGCGCACCAGGTGCGCCGAGGCGCAGTTCCAGGGTCTCAAGGAACTGGCTGTCGACAAGCAGGACGAGGGCCAGGTCATAGTGAGCGGAGACCTCAACGTCGACTTCAGCGCCGACCGGAGCTACGGATACGCCAAGTTCCCGTGGCAGGTGTTCGAGGCCAACGAGCTGCCGAATTTGCGCTCCAACTACAACCTCTACGGCGAAAAGGGCACCGGAAGCACGGCAACCGGCACATCGACTACGTCTACTTCTGGAAGCGGCTGCCCGCACACCAGCTGATGTGGATGACCGACTACGACATCGTCGGCGCCACCAGATCCGACCACAACGGTGTCGTCGCGACTTCTCCATGCAGAGCTGACGTCCGCGACCCTCGCCGGCTGCCAGAGCCTCGGCGCTCGGGCTGCCCCCACTGCTGGCGACCTCGCCTGTCGCCGAGGGCTCGACCTTGCTCGGACTCGGGCTCATGTAGGTGCGTCAGGTGCTGAGGGATCAAGGCAAACCCGATGTGGGCCGAGCGTGACAACCGGCTTCGCCGGACGCCGGGGGAGCGGCCACTGTTGATCCCTTGACACTGGTCTATGCGATCGCTAACACTTGTCCGCAACGCGAAGTTAACGAACCGAACACATTGCGCCCGTCCCCGTGAAGCGCCAGGGGTGTCCCCGTGCGGGCGCGTCGCCCATTGCTGGAACCGCCGTTGCCCGAGCCAGGATACAGCCCGTTCTTGTTAACGCTAACATAGATGATCTTGCGAGAGGGGCGGGATGGTGGTTCCACGGCGTAGGACTGTGGCATCAACAATGCGTCTGCGTGCCCTGCTCGTGCTGTCCGCCGTCGCCGCCACGGCTGTCGTGGTGGTGGCCGACAAACCGGCCCACGCCGCCACGCTGCCGACCGGTGCCGTCTCGCTGGAGGCGGTCAACCAGGCCGGACGGTACGTGCGGCATATCGACTACCTCGGTCAACTCGACCCGGTCACCTCCAGCAGTGCCAACCAGACCAAGCTGGATGCCACCTTCACAGTGGTGAACGGTCTGGCGTCGCCGACCTGCTACTCGTTCCAAACCAGGACAGGCATGTTCCTGCGGCACCGCGACTACCGGCTCCGGGTCGATCCGAACACCGGCGACGCGGCATTCCGGGCCGACGCCACCTTCTGTGCCGTGGAGGGCTCGGTCGGCGGATCGCTGGCGCTCGTCTCGTACAACTATCCGAACCGGCGGATCCGGCACCGCGACTTCGCGCTCTGGCTCGACGCCTACCAGGACACGGCCGCGTTCCGGGCGGACAGCTCCTTTCGCCTCGTCGCGCCCTGGGCACCCAGGACCAGCAAGGGGCCGGTGATCCCGGGTCTCTTCGCCGACCCGCACCTTGCCGTGTTCAACGGCCGCTTCTACCTGTACCCGACCACCGACGGCTACGCGAGCTGGGCCGGCACCTACTACAAGGCGTTCTCCTCGACCGACCTGGTCAACTGGACCGACCACGGCGTGATCCTCGACCACGGTCCGGACGTCTCCTGGGCGGACAACTCGGCCTGGGCGCCGGCGGTGGCCAGCGCCAACGGCCGCTACTACCTGTACTTCAGCGGTGGAGCGGCCAGCGGCAACACGGCCAAACAGCTGGGCGTGGCGGTGGCCGACAGCCCCACCGGGCCGTTCCGTGACGCGCTGGGCCGGCCGCTGATCCGCAGCGATCAGTTCTCCGGCGGGCAGACGATCGACCCCATGGTGTTCACCGACGATGACGGGCAGTCCTACCTGTACTGGGGGCAGGGCGTCGCGCGGGCGGTGCGGCTGAACACCGACATGGTCTCCTTCGACGCGACGCAGACGCGGGTCGTCACCCCCTCGGGCTACAACGAGGCACCGTTCGTGTTCAAGCGCAACGGTCTCTACTACTTCATGTGGTCGGAGAACGACACGCGCAGTGAGGACTACCGGGTCGCCTACGCCACCGGCTCTTCACCCCTCGGGCCGTGGACGAGGCGCGGCGTGGTGCTGCAGAAACGCCTCGACGTCGGCATCAAGGGCACCGGTCACCACTCTGTGGTCCGGACACCCGGCAGCGACACCTGGTACATCGCCTACCACCGCTTCGCCGTGCCGGCCGGTAACGGCACAAACCGCGAGACCGCCATCGACCGGATGGAGTTCAGCACCGACGGCACCATCCGGCCCGTTGTACCGACGCTCTAGCTGACTGGCAAGCCCCTGCGCGAAGGAGAGAGACACATGTCGAGAGTCCTCGCCCGGCTCTGCGCGGTTGCGGTGGCCGCGAGCCTGCTGTTCACCACCTGGTCAGCGGCCACACCGAAGGAGGCGGCCGCGCTCGACCCGACCGTCGGCTACCTGATGGCGCACTTCACCGGCGAGTCGTCGACCGACCAGCAGATCTACCTCGCCCACAGCACCGACGGCCTACGCTGGACCGACCTCAACAACGGCGGCCTCGTGCTGCGGTCCACCGTCGGCACCCGCGGCGTCCGCGACCCCGCCCTGGTCCGCTCGCCCGCCGGCGACCGGTACTGGATCATCGCCACCGACCTGTGCATCGGCTGCGGTCAGGACTGGTCGGCCGCGATCAACAACGGCAGCCGCAACCTCGTCGTATGGGAGTCCACCGACCTGGTCAACTGGTCGGCGCCGTGGCTGCTGAACGTCGCGGGCGCGATCCCGGACGGACGCAACGCCTGGGCTCCGGAGGCGATCTGGAACCCGGACACCGGCGACTACGTCCTCTACTGGGCGACGAACGTCCCGCTCAACGGTGCGACCAAGCACCGCATCTACTCCGCGCGGACGGCGAACTTCCGCAGCATCACCACACCGCAGGTCTACATCAACCGACCCGGTAATCAGGAGATCATCGACACCCAGATCGTCGAGGTCCCGACCGGAGTCGGCGCGTACCGCTACGTCCGGGCCTCCCGGGACGGCCAGATCGCCATCGAAGGCAGCAACTCCATCCTCGGCACCTGGACCAGCCTCGGAAACCTCTCCGGCATCGGGCTGACCGGCGCGCAGGTCGAAGGCCCGATGTGGATGAAGATGAACGCCCGCAACGAGTGGGTGCTCTACCTGGACCAGTACGCCAGCGGGCGTGGTTACCTGCCGGTGCTGACCGCCAACCCGTCCAGCGCAAGCAGTTACCGGCTGCCGGCGTCCGGCTCGTACGCCATGGGTGGCACCAGGAAACGACACGGAACGATCCTCAACCTGACCGCAGCCGAACAGAACCGGGTGCTCGCCCGCTGGCCCGCCACAGCTGTCAACCGGATCCAGTCGTACAACTTCCAGGACCGGTACGTGCGGCACTACGACTACGACGCCCGCATCGACCCGAACGTCAGCCCTGCCCAGGACGGCCAGTGGCGGCTCGTGCCCGGCCTGGTCGGCTCCGGCACCGTCTCCCTCCAGTCGATCAACTACCCGGGCCATTACCTGCGCCACTACGGATACGACTTCCGGCTGGAGGCCAACGACGGCACCGCCACCTTCGCCGCCGACGCCACCTTCCGGCAGGTCGCCGGGCTCGCCAACTCGTCGTGGACGTCGTTCCAGTCCTACAGCCACCCGGACCGCTACCTCCGGCACTACAGCTACCTGCTCCGGCTCGACCCGGTGTCCGACGCCCAGAGCCGTGCCGACGCCACCTTCCGCGTGACCAGCTGAACCTGGTCCTTCTTCAAGGAGTTCCGACTGTGGCACTACATCGACGGGTGCTCTCCGCCCTGGTGGCCGCGTTGACGGCAATGGTTGGCGTCGTCGCCATCGCGTCGTCGCCGGCCACCGCCGCCACCAACCAGTTCCGAGGCATGAACTGGGCCATGTTGGGTGACAACTTCAAGACCAGTCCGCTCGTCGTGCAGGGCCTGAGCATGTCCGACAGCAATGCGACAGTGCGGGCCAAGGCCAACGCCCTCTACGACGACATGGCGTCCACCATGGGGGTCAACACGATCCGTCTGCCCATCAACACCCACACGGTGGGGACAGCCTGGTGGGAGGCGTACCGAGGCGCCATCGACGCGGCCACCGCCCGCGGCTTCAAGGTCATCCTCGCGTACTGGGAGGACGGCGCCGCCTCCGGCGGCAGGATCACGAACCTCGCCGCGTGGAACGCGATGTGGTCCACGGTGACCAACACGTACGGCACGAACACCAACGTCTACTTCGAGCCGATGAACGAGCCGCACGGCTACAGCTCGGCCGAGTGGCGCAACGTCGCGGCGAACTGGCTCAGCTACCACTACTCGGCGGTGCCCGGCCGGGTGCTGATCGGCGGCACCGGCTTCAGCCAGGACCTGCGCGACATCTGCAACGACAGCCGCTTCAACTCGACGCTGCTGTCCTTCCACTACTACGCCTTCTTCTACGGCGCGATGACCTACGACGCCTTCCGCAGCCACATCCAGGCCCGCCTCGGCAACTGCGCCTCCCGCGCGGTCGCGACCGAGTTCGGCGCTCCCATGAACGACGGCCGCAACTACGGCGACGCGGGCAGCACCGACAACTTCGTGCGCTACATCCGCGCCATGGCCCAGGTCATGCGCGACAACCAGATGGGTGGCACCTACTGGCCCGCCCTCGGTGGAAAGACCGGCACCATCGGCTACGACTGGTACTCGATGTTCGCGCTGAGCGGCAGCGGCACCGACCTCAACCTGACCGTCCGCAACACCTCCGGCGCGGACCGGATCCGGTACGCGTGGGGCGACACCGTCGGCGACGGCCCGACGACGCCCCCACCGTCGACGGGCTCGTTCTACCGGATCGATGTGCGGCACAGCGGCAAGGCCATGGACGTCCAGCAGCCGAACACCGACAACGGCGCGCGCGTCGGCCAGTACACGTACGGCGGTGGTGCGTGGCAGCAGTGGCAGTTCCAGGACGCCGGCAGCGGCTACTGGCGCATCGTCAGCCGGCACAGCGGAAAGTGCCTCGACGTGGTGAGCGCATCGACCGCCGACGGCGCCGAGCTCGTCCAGTACACCTGCGGCACCGGCACCAACCAGCAGTTCCAGATGGTCGCCAACGGCAGCTACTTCCAGCTCCGGGCACGGCACAGCAACAAGTGCGTGGACGTACCGGCATCCGCGACCGCGGACGGGGTCGTCCTCAAGCAGTATTCGTGCAACACCGGCGCCAACCAGCAGTGGTCCCGCACCGCCGTCTGACGGTCGTCCGGACGTAACGACCGATCAGCGGTGGCCTTCCCAGGCCGGACAACGACGGGTTGCTTGTGAGCAATCCGTCGTTGTCCGGGCGGCGGGCCGCTCCGTAGCGTCGCGACTACTCCAGTCCGGTCGTCCGGGCGTACGCCGCCGCCCGGGGCGTGCCGGCCACCCCGGGAAGGACCACCATCGAGGTACGGGGGCGTCGGCTGATCTCGACCACCGAGGCGGACGGCGTATCCGTGATCAGGACGACGGCGGCGATGCGGTTGAGGCCCGGGGCTCGGTTCGCGCCGGCAGGCGGCAGGTAACGGATGTCCCGTCGGAGCGGGGGAACACTCGCCCCGGCCTGGCGTTGCGCTACCGTCAAGGCGCGCACCCCGGCGTCGATGAGTCCGCGTTCCGGCGGCCGTCGACGGCCGGTAGACCCACCAGATCCAAGGAGAGCCCGATGCCGGAGCCTGAGCCCGCCCAAGACGCCCACTCGGTGGCTGCCGACACCTCAACAGCGGCCGAGGCCGAGATTGAGACCGACCCGCCTGCCGTTCCCGCGAATCGGGCTGCCCGACGCGCGAAGGGCAAGGTCGCCTCGCCTCAACCGCAGGGGAAGGGTCAGCACCTCGGCGGCCGAGGTTCGGTCCAGAGCCCTCGCCAGTATGGCAACCGCCGTAGCGGTTGATCAGCAGATACCGCAGCGACGCTCGCGATCTCGACCCGGCCGGCCCGGAACCTCTGCGCCGTTTCAGCACCTGTGCATTCTTGCTGCGGCGTGAGTCGACCGTGCACAGTGGAATCCGCAAGCCGGCGTAGGTCGGCCTTGTCGGCGACCAAGGGTACGGTTTCGATGCTCGACACGTACCGGAATCGACGGCACGTCGTCGGGGCGGGATCGGCCAGCCCGGTGGCGACGGACCGTGGGAGGGAGCGACGGTGGCGCAGCGGAGAGCACTGGTGGTTCGGGGCGGTTGGGAAGGGCACCAGCCGGTCAAGGCGACCGAGTTGTTCCTCCCCTTCCTCGAAGGTAGCGGCTATGCCGTACGGGTCGAGGAGTCGACGGAGATCTACGGTGACGCCGCCGAGATGGCCGAGATTGACCTCGTCGTGCAGTGCATGACGATGTCGCAGATCACCGCGGACCAGGTGGCGGGCCTCAGCGCGGCTGTCATCGCCGGCACGGGCTTCACCGGCTGGCACGGCGGCATCGTCGACTCGTTCCGCGCGTCATCCGAATACCTGCACCTGGTGGGCGGCCAGTTCGCGACCCATCCGGGCCGGGAGCCGTGTGAACGTCACGGTGGCCCGGAGGACAACTTCCTGCCGCACACGGTGCGTGTCACCGACCTCGGCCGGGAGCACCCGATCACTGCGGGCATCGAGGACTTCGACCTTGTCACCGAGCAGTACTGGGTACTGCACGACGACCTGATCGACGTGCTGGCCGTGACCACCCACCCGACGCAGGCGTGGCATCCGTGGCACCGGCCGGTCACCTCACCGGCGATCTGGACCCGGCGGTGGGGTGCCGGGCGCATCGTCGTGACGACCCCGGGGCACAGCCTCGACGTGTTGGAGCACCCGGATGTCCGTACCGTGATCGAGAGGGGGATGGTGTGGGCGACCCGCACCGCGTCGGCGTCGTAGGTCTCGGGGTCATCTCCCGCGCGTACCTGGACACACTCGCGGGCCACAGTGAGGTCGACATCGTCGCGGTGGCCGATCTCGACGCCTCCCGGTCAGCCGAGGTCGCGGCCACGATTCCTGGAGCCGAGGCGATGAGCGTCGAGCGTCTGCTCGCCCACCCGGACGTGCAGACAGTGCTCAACCTGACCATCCCCGCGGCCCACGCCGACATCTCGCTCGGCACTATCGACGCCGGCAAGAACGTGTATGTGGAAAAGCCGCTCGCCGTGACGTTTTCGGACGGCCGTTCGATCATCGAACGGGCCGCGTCGGCCGGCGTCCGCGTCGGGTGCGCGCCGGACACCGTCCTGGGCACTGGTACGCAGACGGCGCGGGCGGCGATCGACGGCGGGCTCATCGGCCGCCCGATGTCCGCGTCGGCCGTCATGGTCACTCCGGGGCACGAACGCTGGCATCCCAACCCCGACTTCTACTACGCCCCGGGCGGCGGCCCGATGCTGGACATGGGGCCGTACTACATCTCGGCGCTCATCCACCTGCTCGGGCCGGTCCGGTCGGTGACCGGAGCCGCCAGCCGCCTGCGCGCGGAGCGCGTCATCGGCTCGGGTCCCCGCACCGGCCAGCGGATCCCGGTGGGGGTGGACACCCACCTCACCGGCGTACTCGAGCACACCAATGGTGCGCTCTCCACAATTACCACGAGCTTCGACGGTGTCCGGACGACGGCCGCACCCATCGAGGTGCACGGCGAGGCCGGCACGCTCGCCGTGCCCGATCCGAACTACTTCGACGGTGAGGTCCGACTCTTCGCGCTCGGCGACACCGAATGGCGCGCTCTCGAACCGCGTGCCGGTTACGCCGGGGCCTCCCGGGGCATCGGTCTGATCGACCTGGCCAGGGCCGACGATCAGCGTCCCCCACGCGCTGACGGCGACGTCGCACTGCACGTACTCGACACCATGACCAGCCTGCTTCGGTCGGCGACCGAAGGCCAGCGGATCGAGCTGACGACGACGGCACAGCGACCGGCACCGGTTGCGCTCACTCCGATCGAGGACTGGAAGGCGTACGACGCCAAGACACGCTGACGAGGGCCAGACCGGAACTGTCTCGCGGTCATCGCGCAGGGCCGAAGTGGTGGGTGAGCGAGGCGCGCAGCGTGGTGGCGTCCCCGGCGGACCAGGCGACGAAGCAGTCGGGGCGTACGAGCAACGCGGCCGCTGTGGTGCCCTCCAGTGGGCCGGTGACCACGTCGACCCGGTCCCGCCATGGCGCGGCGATCCCGGCGTAGGCGCCAGTGGAGTCCAGCAGCAGCGGCCGGGCGGTGCGGGTCAGTTCGGCGAGACGTGTCGCGCCGTGGTCGGTGTGCACGATGACGTCGGGCGCGCAGCGGCCTGCCAACGGGTCGGCGGGATCGGCGGGGTAGCTGATGTCCGCACCGGACATCAGCGCCGCGATGTGCCCGGTCACCTCCGGCTTGCGCAGCAGTTCGGCGAAGAGTTCCCGCAGGCCGGTGATCTCGTCGCCAGGGCCGATGAGCGCCGACTGCGCCTGGGTGGACATGACGACCCGTTCGGCGACGGGACGACGCTCGCTTTCGTACGTGTCGAGCAGCCCCTGCGGTGCCCAGCCGCGCACCGTTGCGGCGAGCTTCCAACCCAGGTTGACAGCGTCCTGCAGGCCCAGGTTGAGACCGGGGCCGCCCATCGCGGGGTGCACGTGCGCGGCGTCGCCGACCAGGAGCACCCGGCCGGCGCGGTAGCGGGCGGCGATGCGGGTGTTTCGGCCGGTCAGCCGCCTCAGCAGGCCGGGGCCGTCGGGCGCGCCGAGGGGGATGTCGGTGCCGAGCACCCGGGCGACGCTGGCGCGGAACTCCGCCACGCTCATCGGGGTCTCGTCGTTGGTTGGCGTGTCGGGCCACTCCGTCGTGCTCAGGATCGCCGGGCGGCCGGGGAACGGGGCCCAGGCGATCAGGCCACGCGCGGTGCGGGTGTGCTGGAACGGCGTGACGACGCCAAGGCCGGGGACGCGCAGGCCGCCCGTCTCGGGGTCGAGGGATGACGCAGGCACCGTCACCGTGGCGGTACGAGAGATCGACCGGTCGTTTGTGACCCCGGGGAAGCCGATGCCGGCGAGGCGGCGCACCGCGCTACGCCCGCCGTCGGCGCCGACGACGAAACGACTGGTGAGCTGCGTACCGTCGGCGAGGTGAACCTCGACCCCGTCGGGGCGTTGGCGGAGGTCGACGACCTCGTGGCCGCGGCGCAGGTCGACCCCGAGCTCGGTAGCTCGGACGGCGAGACCGGCTTCGAGCTGGGCTTGCGGCACGCCGAGCACGTAGTGCGGGTTCTCCGCGAGCATCGTGAGATCCAGCGGGAACGCGCCGAAGGTGAAGGCCGGTTGAGGGGTCGGCGGTGTGCTTTCACCGCTGAGCCGCGCATAGAGGCCGCGCCGGTCGAGCAGGCGAACGACCTGGCCCACGAGGCCGTTGGCGCGCGGCTCGCCGGTGGGCGTGGCGTGGCGTTCGAGGACGACGGGGTGTACGCCGGAGAGCGCCAGTTCGCAGGCGAGCATGAGGCCGTTGGGGCCGGCGCCGACGATGACGACATCGATCATGGTCGTGGTTCCTTCGGGGTGTGCGTCATCGCCACGGCAGGCGCGGCGCGTGGCCGGCCCGCCGCGGGAGTGTGACGCGGCTGGAGACGTGGGTGAGGTGGTGCCCTGCGTGAGGGCGGAGCTTCAGCGGGGTGGGGCCGGGAGGCCGGCGGCGATCTGGGTGAAGGCGTCGGTGATGAGGCGTTCGATCGGGGCGGGTGGGTCGGCGCTGTCGAGATAGTGCTGCATGGCGACGCTGACGGCGGCGCTGGCGGCGGCCGCGACGAGCCTCGGGTACATGTCGGTGGCGAGGTCGGTGCCGGTGCGCTCGGCGACTGCGGCGGCGAGCTCGGCCTCGGCGAGGGCGGTGGCGCGCAGCCGTTCGCCCTGCAGCGCGGGCTCGGCGAGCATGGTGCGGACGCCGGCAACCCACTGCGCGTGGTCGGGGGAGGGCATCGCCTCGACCTCGGGGCCGCGGGTGAACTGCTCCAATGCGGCCTGGGTGAGCGCTGCCCAGAGCGGCTCGTCGGCGGGACGTTCGCGCAGCGCGGCGGCGGTGCGCAGGCTGCGGTCGAGGTGGCGGGAGGCGATCGCCTCGGCCTTGCTGGAGAAGTAGTTGTTGAAGGTGCGCGGGGAGACACCGACCGCATCGGCGATGTCCTCGACGCGGACGTTGTCGTAGCCGCGCTCAGCGGTGAGATGGATCGCGGCCCAACCGAGCGCCGCCCGCGTCTCGGCCTTCTTGCGCTCCCGGAGCCCCGTCATGCCACCACGCTAGCACCATTTGCGTGACACGCAAATATGCGTGCTACGCAAAAATCCCCCACACGGCGGGTACCGGCTATCCGAGGTGATCGCGTCGACAGGCGGAAGGGCGGGCCGGCGCCGACAATGGGGGAGTGGCACCTGCCTTCGTCCTGCACGACCACCGCAAACCACGACCGCACTTCGACCTGCGGCTGGAGGAGGACGGCGTGCTGCGCTCCTGGGCGGTGCCTCGCGGCCTTCCGGACAGCCCCAGCGACAACCGCCTCGCGATCGCCGTGCCCGACCACGACCTCGATCACCTCACCTACGAGGACGTCGACAAGTCGATCGCCGACATCGGCACCTGGGAGGAGCACGATCGCACCGACCGCCGGATGCTGTTCACCCTGCACGGCCGCACCGGCCCCCGGCGATACGCGCTCATCCGCACCGGCGAGGGGTGGCTGCTCCACCTGACGAAGGAGCAGCCTCCGGACGAGCGCGGACGGTAGCCGACGAAGACGGCGACGGTGGGCCGCGGCTGAAGGATCTCGGCGCGACAGCCGCCGACGTGGGTCAGGGTGACGGGCCGTGGACGGTCCTGGCCGACCCGGAAAGCAACGAGTTCTGCCTCCTCACCCCGAGCTGACCAACCGGCGACACCGGGCCGATGGAGAACCGGACGGAGTCGGTCGATTCGGACAACGGCCCTAGTGCGGCGGAAAGTGGCAGTTTGTGGCCGGAACGACGTCCCACCGCGAACGTTGGCATTAGGGCAACGCCACTCTATGGTGGGGGTATGCCGCCGGTGACCTTCCGCTCGCCCGCCGCCACCGAGGTGGCGGTGGGCGGTGCTGTGCGCGTGCCGACGGCGACCCGTCCCAAGGCCGACATGCGGGTGCCGGTTGTCCGCGCGCCGCACACCGCGCCCATGCGCACAACGTCGAGCCCGACGCGAACCGGCCGAGGCCCACCTGCGGAGTCGTTGCATACCCAGAACGACCGCCAGGGCGAAGCTACCAAGCTTCGGCCCTTTTTGTTTTTCCCATTTTTCCCACCCATTCCCCTTGAAAGGCAGATCATGAGCGTCGATCATCGTCCTACTCTCGACCAGAGTTGGCTGGCTGACCTACGAGCGTCCCTGGCGGACGACTTCGCCACCCAGACGGCTCGGCTGCGGGAACTGACCGAGCTCAACGCGGACACCGGCGACCCCGGCGAGGCCCACAACCAGGCCGCGCTGCTGCTGGCCACCCGCCAGAACATCGAGCAGATCACCGGTGCGCTGAACCGGATCAGCGACGGCACCTACGGTGCCTGCCAGAGGTGCGGCCAGAGTGTCCCGGCCGAGCGGCTCGAAATTCTCCCGCACGCTCGCTTCTGCGTGCCCTGCCAGGAGAAGCAGAACAGGTGACGCCCCGGTGTGGCTGCCGTGCCGCCGGTACGGCAGCCACACCGTCACGTACGAGAGCCCGGCCTTTCATTCAGTGAAAGCTCCGGTTCCCCAGCGGGGACACCGCACGGGACGATCCGGCTCCATCGACATCCGTCGGCATGGAGGTCCGGTCGCATGGCATTCGCGCGTAACCAGTGGTATGTGGCCGCCTACGGCGGTGAGGTGGGGCGAAACCTGCTCGCCCGGACGGTCCTCGGTGAGCCGCTGGTGCTGTACCGCACCGGTGCCGGGCAGGCGGTGGCGCTCGCCGACCGGTGCGTACACCGGCGCTTCCCGCTGTCGGAGAGCCGGCTCGACGGCGACACGATCGTCTGCGGCTACCACGGCTTCACCTACGATCCGACCGGCGCCTGCGTCTTCGTACCCGGTCAACAGCGCATCCCGCGCACCGCGCGGGTGGTCTCGTTCCCGGTTGTCGAACAGGACTCCTTCATCTGGGTCTGGATCGGCGACCTGGACCGGGCCGACCCGGCTGCGATTCCGCGCGCACCGTGGCTGGCCGACCCGCGTTACGCGGTGGTGCGGGGCATGGCGCCACTGAACGCACGGTACGGGCTGCTGGTCGACAACCTCCTGGACCTGTCCCACGAGACCTATCTGCACGGCGGTTACATCGGCACGCCGGAGGTGGCGAACACCCCGATCACCACCGAAGTGGACGAGGACCGGGGGATCGTCTACGTCAGTCGGCACATGGACGACGCCGAGTGCCCCCCGTTCTACGCGCGCTCCACCGGCATCCAGGGCCGGATCACCAGGTGGCAGGACATCGAGTACCACCCGCCCTGCCTCTACCTGCTGCACAGCCGGATCGCGCCGCAGGGTGTCTACCCGCCCGCGGAGGGCGAGGACCGCGAAGCGTTCCACGCCGAGATCGTGTACGCCATCACCCCGTCGACGGAGCACACCACCTATGACTTCTGGGCGGTGGCGCGCGACTTCGCGATCGACGACGAGTCGGTCAGCGAGTACCTCCACCACAGCAACCACACGGTTGTCATGCAGGACGTGACCGCGCTCAACATTCTGGAGCAGGTGATCGCGACGGAGCCGGACAGGTATCAGGAGCTGAGCATCAACATCGACACCGGTGGCCTGGCCGCCCGGCGGCTGCTGGCCCGGATGGTCGGGTCGGGGACGGTGGGAGCGGCGCGGTGAGTTCCCGGGCAGGCACCCGCAGCGGGGACCGGGTCTACCGGATCCACTGGGTGCCGGGCACCGACACGCTGCGCGGGATCTGCCACTGTGGGGCCGAGCGCCTCGCCGAGGAGCCGGTCGAGTTGTGGGAGTGGCTGCTCGCCCACCCGCAGGGCCACCAGGGTGCGGCCGTGCCGGTGCCCGGACCGCCGAGACGGCTGGCGATGCGCGAGTGACGGTGGATGCTCTGACCGGTGCGGAGCTGGTGGTCGCCGGCCGCGATCAGGTGGCGGCCGAGGTGGTGGCGATCCGCCTGTGTCGCGCGGACGGCGGTGACCTGCCCGAGTGGACGCCGGGCGCGCACATCGACCTGGAGTTGGGCGCCGGGCTGACCCGCCAGTACTCCCTCTGCGGTGACCCGGCGGAGCGGTCGGTCCTGCGGATCGCGGTGCAGCGCGAGCCAGACGGGCGCGGCGGTTCTCGGCTGGCGCACGAGCGGCTCACCGTCGGCGCGACCGTCCGGGTGAGCGGCCCGCGCAACACCTTCCCGCTGGTCGCGGCACGCCGCTACCTCTTCATTGCCGGCGGCATCGGTATCACCCCCATCGCACCGATGGTCGCCGCGGCCGACACCGCGGGCGCCGACTGGCGGCTGGTGTACGGCGGACGCAGCCGCGCCACCATGGCCTTCGCCACCACCCTGCGGGTGAGGTACGGCGACCGGGTGAGCCTGCACCCGCAGGACGAGACCGGGCTGCTCGACCTGGCCGGGTTGCTGGGCCGGCCCGGCAGCGGGCTCGTCTACTGCTGCGGCCCGGAACCACTGATCACCGCGGTCGAGGAGCACTGCCGCGGCTGGCCACCGGGCTGCCTGCACGTCGAGCGTTTCACCGCCCGGGGCGACACCGGCGCGCCGGAGACGACGATCGAGGTCGAGCTCGCGCTCTCCGGGCGGACGGTGACGGTGCCGCCGGGCACGCCGATCCTGCTGGCGGTGGAGGAGGCCGGGGTGCAGGTCCTCTCGTCCTGCCGGGAGGGCACCTGCGGCACCTGCGAGACGCCGGTGCTCGCCGGTGTGCCGGAGCATCGCGACAGCCTGCTCACCGCCGAGGAACGGGCCGCCGGGGACACCATGATGATCTGCGTCTCCCGGGCCCGTACGCCCCGACTCGTGCTGGAGCTGTGAGCTGCCGGCGTGGGCGGGGATGATGACGGGGTGCGCGCAGAGCCGGGACGGTCGGTGACGAGCAAGGTGCTGGCGTTGCTCGACGCGTTCAGCCCGGCCACCCCGGCGTTGACCCTGAGCGAGTTGGCGCGTCGCACCGGGATGCCACTGCCCACCGTGTACCGGCGGGCCGCGGAGCTGGTCGCGTGGGGGGCACTGGAGCGCGGTGACGACGGGCGGTACCGGATCGGTCTGCGGCTGTGGGAGGTGGGTTCGCTCGCCCCCAGGGGCCTGGGGCTGCGGGAGCTGGCCCTGCCGGTGATGGAGGACCTGTACGAGGTGACCCACGAGAACGTCCAGCTCGCCGTCCGGCAGGATCTCGAACTCGTCTTCATCGAACGGATCGCCGGGCGACACGCGGTGCCCGTTCTCACCCGGGTGGGGGGTCGCTTCGCGCTGCACGCCACCGGCGTCGGGCTGGTCCTGCTCGCCCACGCGCCCGCCGAGGTCCAGGAGCAGGTGCTGGCGGCGCCGCTGGAGCGGTACACCGAACTGACCATCACCGACCCGAAGCGGCTGCGTCGCTGTCTCGCCGAGGTACGCCGGGTCGGGTACGCGGTCAGCGACCGTCAGGTCACGATGGACGCCCTCTCGGTGGCCGCGCCGATCCGCGTACCGGAGGGTGTGGTGGCGGCGATCTCGCTGGTGGTCGCCCACGACCGGGCGGACCCGGTGGCGTTGGCGCCGCTGGTCCAGGCCGCCGGCCGGGTGGTCTCCCGGGCGCTGAACAACCCCACCCGCCCTGCCGTCTGATGTAGACAGACTGCGAATCGTTGACGCCCGGTCAAATTCTGCATTACGTTGCCGGTGCGCGTGTTACTCCCCACCTTCGTGCGCAGATCGGCATCGACGAAAGGGAGCACTCATGTCACTGGACGGCAAAGTCGCCATCGTCACCGGCGCCGGGCGGGGTCTCGGCCTCGCCTACGCCCAGGAGTTGGCGCGGCGGGGCGCCTCGGTCGTGGTCAACGACGTCGACGCCGAGACCACCGCCGACGCCGTGGCGACGATCGAGACGTCCGGCGGTCGGGCCGTCGCGGTGGTCGCACCGGTCGGCCCGACCGAGACCGCGAAGGAGCTCGTCAGCACGGCGGTCGAACACTTCGGCCGGCTGGACATCCTCGTCACCAACGCAGGCGTGCTGCGCGACACGGTGCTGTGGAAGATGAGCGACGACGACTTCGACACCGTCATCAACGTGCACCTGCGTGGCACGTTCACCACTGTGCGCGAGGCGGTGCAGCACATGCGGCAGGCCGGCGAGGGCGGGCGGATCATCTGCGTCGGGTCACCCACCGGGCAGCGGGGCAACTTCGGCCAGACCAACTACGCGGCCGCCAAGGCGGGCATCGTCGGCATGGTCCGGACCTGGGCGCTGGAGCTGAAGCGGGCCGGCATCACCGCCAACACCGTCGTCCCGGTCGCCGCGACCGCGATGACCGCCACCGTTCCCTACTTCGCGGCGGCGGTGCGGGCCGAGGCGAACGGCGAGCCGATGCCCGCGTTCTTCCGACACGAACTGGGCTTCGGCACGGCGGACGACGTGGCCGGGCTTGTCGCGTTCCTCGGCTCCGACGCGGCGGCCTCGGTGACCGGGCAGGTGATCGGTGTCGGCGGGGACCGCCTGCAGATCTGGACCCACCCGGAGGCGGCGCTGACCGCGCACCGCGAGGGCGGCTGGACGTACGACGCGCTGGTGGAGGCCTGGCCGACGACATTCGCCGGTGCGGCGCAGAGTGTCGGCGAACGCTTCCCGGAACTCCCCGAGGAGTTCGAGCCCGCGCCGTCCTGACCGGCCCGAGCGGACCTGCCCGCACCGACCCGCCCGACGAAGGTTGGCCCCATGTACCAGCCCGCGATCGACCTCGACCACGTCACGGCGATCGACATGCACGTGCACATCGAGGTCGACGACCACGGTCACACCTCACTGCCCGAACCGCTCCTGGCAGCGGCGTCGGCGTACTTCAGGACGGACGGCCCACGGCCCGCGGTCGAGGCGGTGGCGCGGTACTACCGCGAGCGGCACATGGCAGCTGTCGTCTTCACTGTCGACGCGCGTACCCAACTGGAGCACCAGCCACTGTCGAGCGTCGAGATCGCCCGCGCGGCGGCCGAGCACGCCGACGTGCTCATCCCGTTCGGGTCGGTCGATCCGCGCACCGGGGGAGCGGCAGTCGAACTCGCCGACCGGTTGATCCGGGAGGAGGGCGTTCGCGGCTTCAAGTTCCACCCCACCGTGCAGGGCTTCGACCCCAGCCACGACGAGTACGCGCCGCTGTGGGGCCTGCTGGAGCGGGCCGGCGTCCCGGCGCTCTTCCACACCGGGCAGACCGGCATCGGCGCGGGCACGCCGGGCGGCTACGGCCTGCGGCTCGGCCGGTCGAACCCGATCCTGCTCGACCCGATCGCGGCCGACTTCCCCGACCTCCAGATCATCATGGCCCACCCGTCGGTGCCCTGGCAGGACGAGGCGTTGTCGGTGGCCACGCACAAGCACAACACCTGGATCGACCTGTCCGGCTGGAGCCCGAAGTACTTCCCGGCCGAGCTGGTGCGCTACGCGAACTCGCTGCTGAAGCAACGGGTGCTCTTCGGCACCGACTACCCGATGCTCACCCCGGACCGGTGGCTGCGCGACGTGCAGGCGACCGACCTCAAACCGGACGTGCTCCCGGGCATCCTGAAGGACAACGCGGCCCGACTGCTGGGCCTGGCCCGGTGACGACGAGAGGGAACGCCATGACGACGACCATCACCTACGACCGGCTCGGCGACCTCGCCGGCACCGATCTCGGCCACACCGGGTACCGCACTGTCACCCAGGACCAGGTGGACCTGTTCGCGGACGCCACGGACGACCACCAGTGGATCCACGTCGACCCGGAACGGGCGAAGACCGGCCCGTTCGGCGCACCGATCGCGCACGGCTTCCTCACTCTCTCCCTGGCGGTTCCCTTCTGGACCGAGCTGCTCGAGGTCAAGGGCGTGACCACGAAGGTGAACTACGGCCTCGACAAGGTGCGCTTCCCCGCGCCGGTGGTGGTCGGGGCGCGGGTGCGGATGCGGGCCACCGTCGTCGAGGTCGTCGAGGTGCGCGGCGGCTACCAGCTCGCTGTCGACCAGACGATCGAGATCGAGGGCGGGACCAAGCCGGCGGTCGTCGCGCGCGGGCTGTACCGCTTCTACGCCTGAGCCCGGGGGCATCCGTCGAGCCGGGCGAGCACACCACCTCCACCCCCGGGAGAATGATGATGCACCAGCACGGAATTGGCGCCTGGCTGGCCAAGCGCCGGCTCAAGTCCCCGGACCAGATCGCGATCATCCACGGCGACCGGCCACCCATGACTTACCGC
The DNA here is from genome assembly GCF_040677775.1 of Micromonospora sp. NPDC053740. Lineage (NCBI taxonomy): Bacteria > Bacillati > Actinomycetota > Actinomycetes > Micromonosporales > Micromonosporaceae > Micromonospora > Micromonospora sp. NPDC053740. Next base: position 706,103 of record NZ_JBFASO010000001.1, on the reverse strand, counting down.
CAGTTCGCCGACGCCGCGGACCGGATCTCGGCGGTGCTGCGGGAGCGGGGCGTCGGCAAGGGCGACTCCGTCGCCTACCTGGGAGAGAACAGCCCCGAACTGCTCCAGGTGATGTTCGCTGCGGCGCAGGTCGGTGCGGTCTTCGTGCCGATCAACACCCGGCTCGCCGCACCCGAGATCGGCTACGTCCTCGCCGACTGTGCCGCGCGGGTGCTGGTCCACGACCCGGACTTCGCGGTGCCGGTGGCGTCCGCCGCGCCGGCCGCCCGGATCCCGTACGTCATCGTCAACGGCGAGGGCAGCGCGGACCGACCCGGGCTGGCCCACCTGACCCGGGCCGCCGCCACCCCGTTCACCGACCACGTCGACACCGCCCACGAGGATCCGGCGGCGATCGTCTACACCTCGGGCACGACCGGCCGGGCCAAGGGCGCGGTGCTGACCCACGGCAACCTCACCTGGGTGGCGCTCAACTGTGTGGTCGACTATGACGTCGTCTCCACAGACGTCGCCCTCATGATCTCGCCGCTGTTCCACGTCGCCTCGCTCGGGATGGGCGCCCTGCCCATCATCCTCAAGGGCGCCACGATGGTCATCGAGAGGGGCTTCGAGCCGGGACGCGCGCTCGCGCAGATCGAGCGGCACGGGGTCACCATGCTCAGCGGTGTGCCGACCACCTACCAGTTGCTGGCCGACCACCCCGGCTGGGCGTCGACCGACCTGTCGTCGTTGACGAAGCTCACCTGCGGAGGTTCGGCGGTGCCGGCCCGCATCCTCAACGCGTACGAGGCGCGGGGCCTGTCGTTCTCCCAGGGTTACGGCATGACCGAGGCCGCGCCGGGCGCCACCGCGCTGCCGCCGGCGATGACCCGGGTCAAGCAGGGCAGTGTCGGCCTGCCGCACTTCTTCACCGACGTACGGATCACCGATGCGGCCGGTGCGGTGCTGCCCGTCGGCGCCGTCGGTGAGATCGAGGTGACCGGTCCCAACGTCTTCCCCGGCTACCACGGGTTGCCGGAGGCGACCGCCGAGGCGTTCACCGCCGACGGGTGGTTCCGCTCTGGCGACCTCGGTCACCTGGACGCCGACGGCTACCTCTACATCTCCGGCCGCCTCAAGGACATGATCATTTCGGGGGGCGAGAACATCTACCCGCTCGAACTCGAGCAGCTGCTCACCGAGGTCGACGGGGTGACCTCGGCGGCGGTCATCGGCGTGCCGGACGAGCGTTGGGGGGAGGTGCCGTGGGCGATCGTGACCGTACGGGAGGGGGCGTCCGTGGACACCGCCACCGTCCGGGCCGGCCTGGACGGCAGGATCGCGCGCTACAAGCTCCCGAAGAACGTCGTCATCGTGGACGAGCTGCCGCGGACGGCGTCGGGGAAGGTGCGGAAGGCCGATCTGCGGACCCGGTTCGGCGCCTAGGCGCGGGCCGGGCCGCGACGAGTTCGGCGAATTCCGCAGCGGACGCCTCGGCCAGCTTGCCGTGCATCCGGCGGTAGGTCCGCACCGATCTCGCAGCAGGCCATTCCGCGTCCATGAACTCCCCGGGCAGCCTCGGGTCGGCGCGCAGCAGCGCGAGCCAGTCGGCCACGAGCATGGTTCGTACGGTGAGGGCGCTCGGTGCCATCGCCAGCGCGGACGGGTCGTCCCACACCTCGATGAAGGCGAGGTGCGCGCGTCGGATCGCCTCGATGTCCCAGGCCGTGCGCACGCTCTCACCGATCGGGAAGCCGGCGAGTTCGCGGGCGTGGAAGGCGACCACGGTGTTGGGTGCGAGGTCCTGCCGCAGCCGCTCCAACGACCCGGCGAGGTCGACCTCGCCGGGCGCCAGCCACAGCCCGTCCCGGAGCGGCGCGAAGCCCTCCCAGGTGAGGGTCGAACGCAGGCGGTGCCGCAGCATCCGCTGGCCCTCCGGGATCGAGAAGGTGACAAGGGTCCATCCGCTGCCCTGTGGGTCGAACGGCCGCGGCCCGCGAACGCGGTACGTCGCCTCGCGCAGCACAGCGGCCCCGTGCTCGGTCAGTGAGAACAGCGTCTCCCGGCCGCTCCTGCTGCGGCCGAGGATGCCGCTGTGCACGAGACGGTCGAGGGTCGCGCGGGTGGCCGGCGCGGCGACGTCAGCGCCTTCCAACACGTTGATCAGAGCGCTTGCCCGGATGGGTCCCGTGGCGGCGTCGACGACGTGTTCGCCGAAGAAGGCGAGCAACAACTGCTTCGGCTGACGACTACCCACAGCGCTTCCCTTCGGCGAACTCGTTGGCCTGGCCGCCGATCATCGCGCGGATCGCGGGGCCACAGCCTGCCCGCGCTTGGCCCGCTGGATCTGGTCGTAGACGTGCGTCCGCAATTCCGTGAAACGGGGCAGAGCGCGGGTCGTGATCTGATCGCGCTCCGGCGGCAGGTCGATCGCGAGGTCCTCCTGGACCCAGGTCGGCGACGTGGACAATACTAGAACCCGCTGACCGAGATACACCGACTCGTCGATGTCGTGGGTGACGAAGACAACCGAGATGGTGCGGCTGGCGTGCAGCTCGCGGACCAGGTCCTCCAGGTCGGCCCGGGTCTGCGCGTCGACGGCGGCGAACGGTTCGTCCATGATCAGGACGTCGGGCTGGTAGGCGATCGCCCGCGCGATCGCCACCCGCTGTTGCATCCCCCCGGAGAGCTGCCACGGGTGGCTTCGCGCGGCGTGCGCGAGGCCCACCGCCTCAAGAGCGTCGACGACCAGCTTGTCCCGGGCCGCGCGGGTGAGCTTCTTGTGCCGCAGTGGCAGCTCGACGTTCCCGCGCACCGTCAGCCAGGGGTAGAGGCTGCGACCGTACTCCTGGAACACGACGGCCATGGCCGGGCTGGGCCCGGTCACCGGAGTGCCGTCCATCTCGACCACGCCGCTGGTGGGCCGCAGCAGGCCGGCGAGGCACTTCAGCAGGGTGGTCTTGCCACAACCGGACGGCCCGACGATGCAGACGAGCTCACCGGCGTCCATGGTGAAGCTGATGTCCCCGATCGCCTCGACGGTGCCCGTCGCCGACTCGTAGACCTTCCGCAGGTGCTCCACCCGCAGCATCGTGCTCCGATCAGGCACGGTTGACCTCCCTGATTCCGTGGTACCAGCGCAGAACACGCCGTTCGACGAGACCGAAAGCTACGGCGAGGAAGATGCCGACGAGACCGAGGAGGAGGATGCCACTCCACATCTCGGCGATCAGATAGTTGCGCTGGAAGTAGGCGATCCGGTAGCCGAGGCCGGAGGAGGAGGCGAACATCTCGGAGATGACCATCAGGATCAGCGCCACCGAGAGGGCCTGCCGGACCCCGGCCATGATCCGTGGGCTGGCGGCGGGGAGCACGAGGAACCAGAGCCGCTCCCACCAGGTGACCTGAAACGATTCCGCGGTCTCCGTCATGACGCTGTCCGTTCCCCGGACACCCTCGATCGTGTTCAGCAGGATCGGCCAGATCGCGCCGGAGACGATCACGACGACCTTCATGGTGTCGGTGATCCCGAGCAGGAGCATCACCACCGGAATCAGCACCGGTGGCGGGATGGCCCGGAGGAACTCCAGCACCGGTTCGAGGAGTTCGCGCAACCAGCGGGTCAGGCCGATGACGGTGCCGGCGGCGATGCCGAGCACTATCGATCCGGCGACACCGAGGCCGAGGCGGGCGAGGCTGGGCAGCACGTCCTCGACGAACGCCGGGCCGATCCAGGTGTCCCGGAAAGCCTCGGCGATCGTCAACGGGTCGGGGAAGAACCGACTCGTCGTCCTCGTCGCCACCAGACCCCAGAGCACCAGCAGCAGCGTCGGCAACCCCAACGGGTAGAGCAGGCTCGCCGCGATCCGGGATCCGACCGTCCGGTTGCGTGCCGTGGTGGCGATCCGCCCGGTGTACGCGGTCACAACGGCTCCTCTCCTCGTACCGACTGGTGCCACGACAGCACCCGACGCTCGATGAACCGGAAGACGATGTTCACCGCGAGCCCGAGCAGGCCGGTGACCACTACCAGCGCGTACAGGCCGGGGGCGTCTCCGGCGGACCGGGACAGCTCGATCATGCGCCCGAGGCCGGGGTTACCGATCACCATCTCCGCAGTGATGGCGAGGATGAGCGCCACCGCCGCCGCGAGGCGCAGGCCCGTCATGAGGTACGGCAGGGTGGTGGGCAGGACGAGGTGCGACAACTGTTCCCGCCGGGTCAGACCGAAACTGCGGGCGGTGTCGCGAGCCACCGCGTCGACGTCGGCGACGCCGTAGATCACCTGCACGAACACCTGCCAGAACGACGCGTAGATGATGATGACGAGGGCGGCCTGCCGCTGGATGCCGAACATCAGCACGGCGAGCGGGATGAGGGCGACCGACGGGATCGGCCGCAGGAACTCGACCATCGTGTGCGTCGCGCGCCGCAGGAACGGCACCAACCCGACGACAGTGCCGAGGACGACGGCGGCAACCGTCGCCACCGTCAGGCCGATCGCCCAGGACGTCATGGTGCTGCCCAGCCGCCGCCAGAACGCGAGGTCGACGATCTGCTCGAACAGCCGCGCCAGCACGTCCGTCACGTACGGCAGATACAGCGGGTTGATCAGGCCCAGCGTCGGGATCAGCTGCCAGACGACGAGGAACCCGGTCAGGCCGACGACGCCCAGCATCGCTTTGCGTAACGCGCGCAGGCGTCGGGTGGGGAACACACGCATGTCACTCCCGTCGTCAGGCGGGCGGCGAGGCCCTTCCCGGGGGTCGGGAGGGCCGGATCGCGCCAGCTACTGCTGCTGGATGAGACGGTCGAAGTTGGGTTGCTTGTCGAGAACCTTGTACTTCTGCGCGAGCTCGGCGAGCGTCTGCAGGCTCGACCGGTCGACCTGCCAACCGAAGGCCGGCAGCCGCACCGAGTCGGCCACCGGTGGCGGCAGTTGCAGGTTGTCCTTGATGGCCTGCCGCAGTGACGTCTCGTTGGCGGGGTCCTTGGCCCACTCCAGTGTCTTCTTCATCGCCGCGGTGAAGTCCTCGACCAGCTTGGCGTCCTTCTCGGTGCGTTCCTTTGTGGTGATGGTGGTGAGCGTGGTCAGGCCGGGCACCACCGCCTGGTAGGGCGCGACGATGAAGGTGTCGCCGCGGGTCTTCAGTTGGGTGACGAAGGGCTCCGGCACCCAGGCGGCGTCGATGTTGCCGGATTCGAGTTGGGCCGGGGCGTCCGGGAAGGCGACCTCGACGAACTTGATTGTCGACGGGTCACCGCCGTCCTTCTCGACCGCCGCCATGATCGTCACGTCGCCGGCCGCGCCGAGACTGTTGACCGAGACCCGTTTGCCGGCGAGATCGGCCGGTCGTTTGATGCCGGATTTCGCCGAGGCGACCACGGCGTTGATGTCGTCGCCGTCGGCGTACGAGGAGGCGTAGTTGCCGATGATGACGACGCCGAGATCCCGCAGGTCGGCCCGGAACGGGCCGAAGGGCTGGCCGATCGCGAAGTCGATGTCGCCGTTCAGGAGTGCCGGAATGGCCTGCGCGCCGCCCTGGGCGGGCAGCACCTCGACCTGGAGCCCGCGCTCGGCGAAGAGGCCAGCCTTGATGCCGGCCCAGAGCGCGGCGGTCTCGGTGATGGGCAGCGCCGCGACCCGGACCTTGCGCAGGTCGCCGGAGGGCTGGTCGGACGGTTTGGACGCGTCGGAGTCGGTACATCCGGTGAGGGCGATCGCGGTAGCGGCGATCAGCCCGAGAGCCATGACCTTCTTCATTGACGAGGCCCTTCCTGGGCGGGGTGGTGGGTGCGTCGGAAGTCGGCGGATGCCTCGGATCTGCAGGTGAACTACCGCTGCGTGGGGGCGCACGCCGCTGTGTTGGCCATGGTCAGTCACCCTGGCATCGAAAGTCAATAATTTCTGACGCCCGTCATGAATAAGTTGAACAACGCTCTGCTGTGGAGGCGTCGCACCGGTTCGCGCTCAGACCTCGGGCAGGCCCACATAGTTCTCGGACAGGCTCCTGGCGTACGCCTCCGAGGTGGCGACGTACCTCAGCGTGGCGGTCTGCAGCTTCGTCTCGTACGGGTCGTCGCGCTCCAGCCGGTGCAGCATCGAGGTCATCCACCAGGAGAAGTGCTGGGCCCGCCAGACCCGGCGCAACGCCGTGGCCGAGTAGGAGTCCAGCAGATCGGTGCGACCCGCGTCGTACCACGCGGCGAACGCGTCCCCGAGCAGCGCGACGTCGGCGAGGGCAAGGTTCATGCCCTTCGCGCCGGTGGGTGGGACGATGTGCACGGCGTCTCCGGCCAGGAACAACCGCTCCCACCGCATCGGCTCGACCACGAAGCTGCGCATCGGGGTTATGGATTTTTCCAGGATCGGCCCCTCGTTGAGCGACCATCCCGGCACCGTCTCCAACCGGGCCCGCAGTTCCGTCCAGATCCGCTCGTCGGGCCACGCGGCGATGTCCTCGTCCGGCGCGACCTGTAGGTACAGCCGGGAAATCTCGGGGGAGCGCATGCTGTAGAGGGCAAAGCCCCGTTCGTGGTTGGCGTAGATGAGTTCGTCCACCGCCGGCGCCGCGGCGGCGAGGACACCCAACCAGGCAAAGGGGTACGCCCGCTCGTAGGTGGTCAGCACCCCCTCGGGCACCGCGCCCCGGCTCACCCCGTGGAAGCCGTCGCAGCCGGCCACGAAGTCGCAGTGCAGCTCCTCGTCGCGCCCGTCGCGTCGAAAATGGACGACCGGCGAGTCCGAGTCGAGGCCGTCCAGGCGTACCGCGTCGGCCTCGAAGAGGATCGAGCCGCCGGCCGCGAGTCGGGCGGCGATCAGATCCTTGACCACCTCCTGCTGCCCGTAGACGGTGATCGCCCGCCCGGTCAGATCCGTCATCGGCACCCGGTGCGACTCCCCAGCGAAACGCAGCTCGATGCCCTCGTGGCGCAGCCCTTCCCGTCGCAGCCGCTCACCCACACCGCTGCGGCAGAGCAGGTCGACCGAGCCCTGTTCGAGGACGCCCGCCCGCAGCCGGTGCTCGACGTGGTCGCGGCTGCGGCTCTCCAGCACCACCGACTCGATTCCGCGCAGGTGCAGCAGGTGCGACAACATGAGCCCGGTCGGCCCGGCACCGACGATGCCGACCTGGGTACGCATTCCCGGCATGCTCCTCTCCTCCCGGCGTCAGAACGGATACCGCGTGATGGCACCCTGCACGGTGAGCCACTGGGTCTCGGTGAACGCCTCGACGTTCGCGGCGGCCCCACCGAACCGGGAGCCGGTGCCGGACGCCCCCACCCCACCGAACGGCGCCACCGCCTCGTCGCTCACCGTCTGATCGTTGATGTGCACGATCCCGCTGGGGATCCGGTCGGCGAGGGCCATCGCCCTCATCACGTCGCGGCCCAGGATGCCCAGCGACAGGCCGTACTCGGTCTGCCGGGCCAACTGCACGGCCTCGTCCTGGTCGGCGAAGGTGATCACCGGCGCGACCGGTCCGAAGACCTCCTGGGCGTACGCCGGGGTCGCGGGGGTGACGTCGGTGAGCACCGTCGGCCGGTAGAACAGCCCCTCGTACGTGCCCCCGGCGGCCAGTCGGGCACCCGCGTCGACGCTCGCCGTGACCAGTGCGTGGACCTTGTCGCGCTGGCGCTCGTCGATGATCGGCCCGAGCGCCACCTGCTCCTTCGCCGGGTCGCCGACCGGCAGGTGGTTCGCCTTCTCCGCCAGCCGCTCGACGTACCGATCGGACAGGCTCTCGTGTACCAGGTGTCGGCCGGTGGTCATGCAGATCTGGCCCTGGTGCAGGAACGACCCCCAGGCGCCGGCGGAGACCGCGAGGTCCAGATCGGCGTCGTCGAGCACGATCAGCGCCGAGTTGCCACCGAGTTCGAGGTGTGCGCGTTTGAGGTGGCGTGCTGCCGCCTCGCCGACCTTGCGGCCGGCAGCGGTCGACCCGGTGAAGCTGATCACCCGTATGTTCGGGTCGGCCACCAGCGCCTCCCCGACCTCGACCCCGCCGGGAAGGACGTGCAGCAGCCCGTCGGGCAGGCCGGCCTCCTCGAAGACCCGGGCGATCGAGACACCGCCGCAGACCGCGGTGCGCGGGTCGGGCTTGAGCACGACGGCGTTGCCCAGCGCCAGGGCCGGGGCGACGGAACGGGTGGCCAGGATGAGTGGGAAGTTGAACGGCGCGATGACTCCGACGACGCCGACGGGCAGCCGGCGAGCCAGGCTGAGCCGCGGTTGCGCGCTCGGGATGATCTCGCCGAGCGGGTGCGAGGCCAGCGCCGCCGCCTCGTAGCATTCCTGCGCCGCGGTGTCGGTCTCGACGCCGGCCTTGGGTGGGACTGACCCAGCCTCCCGCACGATCCAGTCGCCGATCTCGGCGGCGTGCCGCTCGAACAGCTGCCCGGCCCGGCGCAGCACCGCTGCCCGCTCGGCGTAGCCGGTGGCGGCCCAGGCGCGCTGGGCGACGGCGGCGCGAGCGCAGGCGCGCGTCACGTCCTCGGCGTTCGCCACGCCGACCTGGCCAATCTCCTCGCCGGTGGCGGGGGATCGCACGGGTGCCGTGCCGCCGGCCGGTTCCACCCAGCCGTCGCTGTGCAGGGTGCCCTGCCAGGTCGTGACGTCCAGCAGTGTCATGGCGGTCCTCCTCGGAGCGTGGGGCCGGTGGGCTGGTCCCGGGGTGACCGGGCGGACTTCCGCTCACGAAGGGCCCAGAGGTGTTCGCTTGCCGAACGGCCGTTCTCTTCCTGAACGTTGGCACGTGGTCCGGCTCGCGTCAACGCATCGCCCGGCGTGATTGTCGGGCACTGTGGACGGCGGTCCGGCCTGTCGTTGACGGATGTCGTTCCCCGTCGTACGTTCGAGATGAGTACGGCAGTCCGCATAGCGAACGGCCGGCGGCAGCACCGTTCGCGCAGGAGGCGGGGAGGCCCATGGCGAAGCTCGTCTCGTTGACCGACGGCGTGGCGCACCTGGTCCGCGACGGCGACGTGGTGGCCCTGGAAGGGTTCACGCACCTCATTCCGTTCGCCGCCGGTCACGAGATCATCCGCCAGGGGCGGCAGGATCTGACCCTCGTGCGGATGACCCCCGACGTCATCTACGACCAGCTGATCGGGGCGGGCTGCGCCCGTCGCCTGGTCTTCTCCTGGGGTGGCAACCCGGGCGTCGGGTCGCTGCACCGCTTCCGGGACGCCGTGCAGCACGCCTGGCCACGTCCACTCGAACTGGAGGAGCACAGTCACGCGGGCATGGCCAACCGGTACGTCGCCGGTGCGTCCGGGCTGCCGTTCGCCGTCCTGCGCGGCTACACCGGCACCGACCTGCCCGGGCACACCACCAACATCCGGCCCATCACCTGCCCGTTCACCGGCGAGACGCTGACCGCCGTCCCCGCCCTGCGTCCGGACGTGACGGTGGTGCACGCCCAGCGCGCCGACCGGAACGGCAACGTGCAGATGTGGGGCATCACCGGGGTGCAGAAGGAGGCGGTGCTCGCCGCCCACCGGTCACTGGTCACCGTCGAGGAGATCGTGGACGAGTTGGAACCCGTACCCGGACAGGTGGTCCTGCCCGGATGGGCGGTCACCGCGGTGGCCGAGGTGCCCGGAGGCGCGCACCCCTCCTACGCCCACGGCTACTCGGTGCGGGACAACGACTTCTACCGGGACTGGGACGCCGTCAGCCGGCACCGCGACACCTTCCGCGCCTGGCTCGACGAGCACGTGCACAAGGCTGGGGCTGCGGCGTGACCGACGAGACCACGATGACCAGCTGGACCGCTGACGAGATGATGACAGTCGCCGCCGCGCGGCAACTGCGTGACGGCACCGCCTGCTTCGTCGGGATCGGGTTGCCCAGCACCGCGGCGAATCTCGCGCGGGCGACCCACGCCCCGAACCTGGTGCTGATCTACGAATCCGGGTGCCTCGGCGCGAAGCCGGACCGGCTTCCGCTCTCCATCGGAGACGGGATCCTCGCCGACACCGCTGACGCGGTCGTCTCGGTGCCCGAGGTGTTCAACTACTGGCTCCAACCCGGCCGGATCGACGTGGGCTTCCTCGGCGCCGCGCAGCTCGACCGCTACGGCAACATCAACACCACGGTCGTCGGCGGCGACTACGACGCCCCGACGGTACGGCTGCCCGGCGCCGGTGGCGCCCCGGAGATCGCCGCCTCCTGCGGCGAGGTCGTGGTGATCGTCCGGCAGGACCTGCGGACCTTTACCGAACGGGTCGACTTCGTCACCTCGGTCGGCTACGGGACGGGCCCGGGCGACCGGGAGCGACTCGGCCTGCGCGGCGGAGGCCCCCGAGTGGTGATCACTGATCTCGGCGTCCTCGAACCCGACCCGCTCACCTGCGAACTCACACTGACCCACCTGCACCCCGGCGTGACCAGGGAGCAGGCGCAAGCGGCCACCGGCTGGGACCTCGCCGTCGCCGAGGGACTGGCCACCGGTGCGCCGCCGACGGCACGCGAACTCGCGGTGCTGCGGGCGCTGGAGGCGACGAAGGTCGACGGGAGACGACAATGACCACTCAGGACAGCCAGCCCGGCAGCGGACTGGTGCTACCGCGCTACCGGCGCGACGACGTCGACGCCCACCCACCCCTGCTCAGCCCCGGTTACAAGTCCACAGTGGCGCGGGCGCCGGGACACCCACTGGTCCACCTGCCGCAGCGGCTGACCGAGGTCACCGGGCCGTTGCTGGGGGAGGGGCGGCTCGGTGCGCTCGACCACGACCTGACCCGCCAGCACGACGGTGAGCCGCAGGGGCAGCGGATCATCGTGCACGGGCGGGTCCGCGACGGTGACGGCCGACCGGTGCCCCACACGCTGGTCGAAATCTGGCAGGCCAACGCCGCCGGTCGGTACCGGGACGCACGGGACACCTGGCCGGCGCCGCTCGACCCCCACTTCGAGGGGGTGGGCCGGGCGCTCACCGACGACCAGGGGCGCTACCGGTTCATCACAGTGCAGCCCGGCGCCTACCCCTGGCGTAACCACGACAACGCCTGGCGGCCGGCGCACATCCACTTCTCCCTCTTCGGTCGGGCGTTCACCCAGCGGCTGGTGACGCAGATGTACTTCCCGGGCGACCCGCTCTTCTTCCAGGACCCGATCTTCAACTCGGTCCGCGACCCGAAGGCCCGGGAACGGATGATCGCCCGGTACGACCACGCCAGCACCGCACCGGAGTGGGCGCTGGCGTACGAGTTCGACATCGTGCTGCGCGGCCGGGAGAGCACCCCTTTCGAGGACGGGGACGACGATGAGTGAACAGTTGGGCGTCATGCCCGCGCAGACCGTCGGGCCGTACCTGCACATCGGCCTGCGCTGGCCCGACGGTCCGTACGTGGTGCCCGAGGGCACGCCGGGCGCGTTCTGGATCAGCGGTCGGATCGTCGACGGCACCGGGACACCGGTGGTCGACGCGATGGTGGAGAGCTGGCAGGCCGACCCGGACGGCCGGTTCGACCATCCGGACGACCCTCGGGGCGCTCGGCCGCCCGCGCTCGTGGGCTTTCGCGGATTCGGGCGGAGCGAGACCGACGGTCAGGGGTGGTACCGGCTGTTGACCGTCAAGCCCGGTGCGCTGCCCGAGCCGGACGGCGGCACCGAAGCCCCCCACCTGACCCTGTCGGTCTTCGGGCGCGGGCTGCTGCACCGCCTCGTCACCCGACTCTACTTCCCCGACGAGTCGACGGCGAACGCCGCCGACCCCGTGCTGAGCAACGTCGACACCGACCGCCGTGGCACCCTGCTGGCGAGTCCCGCCGCAGACGGGTTCCGGTTCGACATCCACCTTCAGGGCGACCATGAGACCGTCTTCTTCGCCCTCTGAGGGACTGCTCGGCGGCCTCTCCGGCACCCCGGACGTCGACGCGGAACTCAGCGACCCGGCACTGCTCCAGGCGATGCTCGACGTGGAGGCCGCGCTCGCCCGGGCCGCGGCGGACGCCGGCATCGTGCCCGTACCGGCGGCCGAGGCGATCGCCGAGCAGTGCCGCGCCGAGCGGTACGACCCGGCCGCACTGGGCCGGGCCGCCGACGCCACCGGCAACCCGGTCGTCCCGCTCGTGAGAGAGTTGACCGCCGCCGTGCCGGAGCACGCCCGAGCCTGGGTGCATTCCGGAGCGACCAGCCAGGATGTGCTGGACACCGCGCTGGTCCTGGTGGCCGTGCGGGCGCTCGGGCCGCTGCTGGCTCACCTCGACGTCGCCGTGGGCGCCGCCGCCCGGCTGGCCGACGCCCACCGGGACACCGTGATGGTCGCCCGGACACTCGGGCAGCAGGCGGCACCCAGCACCTTCGGGCTCAGGGCCGCCGGCTGGTTGACCGGTCTCGTCCAGGCCCGGGACCGACTGCGTCAGGTCCGTGCCGCACAGCCCGCGCAACTGGGTGGCGCGGTCGGCACCCTGGCGGCGTTCGGCCCGACCGGCGTCGAGATCACCGAGCGGTTCGCGGAGCACCTGGGCCTCCCGCCCAGCCCGTTGCCCTGGCACACCCGCCGTCAACCCTGGCTCGATCTGGCCGCCGCCCTCGGTGGGCTCCTGGTGGCCGCCGGCAAGATCGCGCTCGACGTCGGGTTGCTCGCCCAGAACGAGGTGGGTGAGGTCGCCGAGGGCGGCGCCGGACGAGGCGGCTCGTCCGCCATGCCGCACAAGCGCAACCCGGTGGACTCGATCCTCGTCACCGCCGCGGCGCGACGCGGTCCGGGTCTCGTCGCCACACTGTTCGCCACGGCGGTGCAGGAGCACGAGCGGGCCGCAGGCGGCTGGCACGCCGAGTGGGAGCCGCTCCTCGATCTGCTGCACGTGACCGGTGGCGCCACCGCCCGGTGCGCCCGCATGCTGACCGGGCTCCAGGTCCGCCCGGAGCGGATGCGGGAGAACCTCGACGCGACCGGCGGCCTCCTGCTCGCCGAGGCGGTCGCCGCACGCCTGGCGCCCGCCGTCGGCCGCCGCGTCGCACACGATCTCGTGACCCGCGCCGCCGCCGAACCCTCGTTCCGCGCCGCGCTGCTCGCCGACCCCGAGGTCCGTGCCCACCTGTCCGACACGGAGCTGGCTGAGGCGCTCGACCCGTACCGCTGGCTCGGCTCGGCCGGCCGGTTCGTCGACAGTGCCCTCGCCGCCGTGCGGGGAGCGGGCGGATGACCACCCGGTTGCATCTCACCGTGGACGGCCCGGCCGCCGCGCCGGTGCTGCTGCTGGGCAGCTCCCTCGGCACCGCCGCCGCGATGTGGGAACCCCAGGTGTCGGCGCTCGCCCAACGGTTCCGGGTCATCCGATACGACCACCTGGGCCACGGCCGCTCGGCGGTGCCGCCCGGGCCGTACACGCTGGACCTGCTGGGCCGGGAGCTGCTGCGGACGCTGGACGACCTCGACGTGCCGTGGGTGCACTACGCGGGGTTGTCCCTCGGCGGCATGGTGGGCATGTGGCTCGCCACGTACGCGCCCGACCGGGTGCGGCGGCTGGCGCTGCTCTGCACGTCGGCGTCGCTCGGCCCACCAGAGCAGTGGCGGGCACGAGCCGCGACGGTACGGGCCGACGGTCTGTCGGCGATCGCCGACGCGGTGGTGGCCCGCTGGTTCACCACGGGCTTCGCCGCCGCCCGGCCGGAGGTGGTCGCCACCCACCGCGCCATGCTGACCGAGACGCCGTCGGCCGGCTACGCCGCCTGCTGCGAGGCGATAGCCGCGATGGACCTCCAACCCGACCTCGGCCGGGTGGCCGCGCCGACGCTCGTCATCGCCGGCGCGGACGACCCGGCCACCCCGGTGGAGCACGCCCGCGAGATCGTGGGGCGTATCCCACGGGCCCGGCTGGCGGTGGTCGACGCGGCGGCGCACCTGGCCAACGTCGAGCAACCCGAGCAGGTGTGCCGACTCCTGTTGGAGCACTTCCACGAGGGACGAGGTGACGCGTGAACGACAGTGAGCGGCACGAGGCGGGCATGACGGTACGTCGACAGGTGCTGGGTGACGCGCACGTGGACCGCGCGGTCGCCGGCACTGACGAGTTCACCGCCGACTTCCAGGACTTCATCACCCGCTACGCCTGGGGGGAGGTGTGGAGCCGGCCGGGCCTCGACCGACGGACCCGTAGCTGCGTCACCCTCGCCGTGCTCGCCACCCTGCGCCACGACGAGGAGTTGGCAATGCATGTCCGGGCCGCGCTGCGCAACGGGCTCAGCCCGGAGGAGGTGGCGGAGGTCCTGCTCCAGGTCGGCGTCTACGCTGGTGTACCGGCGGCGAACCGGGCGTTCACTGTGGCCCGGGAGACCCTGCGGCAGGAGGGCGGGTGAGCGTGAGCGAGGAGGCGACGAGGTCGCCGGAGTTCGTTCAGTCGCTGGAGCGCGGCCTCGCGGTGATCCGGGCGTTCGACGGCGAACATCCGCAGCTCACGCTCAGCGAGGTGGCCAGGCGGACCGGGTTGACCCGGGCCGCGGCGCGCCGGTTCCTGCTCACCCTGGTCGAGTTGGGCTACGTGCACACCGACGGCCGGCTCTTCTCGCTGCGGGCCCGGATCCTCGAACTCGGGTACGCCTACCTGTCCAGCCTGAGCCTGCCCGAGGTCGCGCAGCGGCACATGGAGGCGCTGGTCGCGCAGGTGCACGAGTCCTGCTCGGTGTCGGTGCTCGACGGCGACGAGGTGGTCTACGTCGCCCGCGTGCCCACCAAGCGGATCATGACCGTGGGGATCAGCGTCGGCACCCGGTTCCCCGCGTACGCCACCTCCATGGGCCGGGTGCTGCTCGCCGCGCAACCGGTGGAGTGGCTGGACGACTACCTCGCCACCGCGCAACTGCGGCCGCTGACCCGGCGTACCGTCACCGACCCGGCCAAGCTGCGCGCCGTCCTGACGAAGATCGCCGCTCAGGGGTACGCCATCGTGGACCAGGAGCTGGAGGAGGGGCTGCGTTCGGTGGCCGCGCCGATCCACGGCGAGAACGGGTCGGTGATCGCCGCGGTGAACGTCTCCGCGCACGCCAGCCGGGGGTCCTTCGAGATGATCCGTCGAGAGCTGCTCCCGCCGCTGCTGGCCGCCGCAAAGCGGATCGAGGAGGACATCCGGGGCGGCCTGAGCCGGTCACCGACTGCCGGCGGGCTCGGGCTCAGCTCGGCTTGAGGGCCGGCGCGGTGACGACCCGCGCCGGACGGCGCAGGTACCACTCAGCCACCGCAAGGTTGATCAACCAGCCGGCGACCACCAGCCCGGCCCGGAGGTTCCCGCCGGGCTGCTCGCCGGTCGCGATGAGGTACGGCGCGTGGGTGAACGCCTGGGTGCCGGCGCCGAGGCCGATCGCGTAGCCGCGCACCATCCACCTGCGGTGCCGGGCGATGTCCCGGCGGAGCACGGCGGCGAGACCGACCAGGATCGAGCCGGCCATGGCCGAACCGAAGACGAGCCGCATACCGGCGAGCACGTCGTTGTCATGGGCCGGCAGGTCGTACGCGAAGGCCATCCACAGCCCGGTGAACGCGACAGTCAGCCCACAGGGGACGAGCACCCGGCCGGCCCGGCGGTGCCAGCCGTGCCGGCGCAGACGGGGTACGAACTGGAACGCGCCGAGGATCGTGTACACCACCGCGCCGACGATGTGCAGCACCACAGGCAGCGGATCGGCGACGAAGCGTGCGTTCGCCGCGGTGACCTCCGCTCCGCTGCCCAACTCGGTGAGCCGCCCCGCGCCGGCGAGCATCGGTATCAGGCCCAGCAGGATCAACGCGGCCGGTAGCCGCCACTCGCGCATCGTCATGCCATCGATGGTGGACGCCGCACCCGTCCCCGCTCATCGGCACATGGGCCGCGATCGGGTCGGCCCATGGTCGCACGCCGTCGTCGTACTTCCGGCGCTCACCAGTGCCGTCGGCGGCGGTTGGTCTCGTACGCCCACATCGCCACCTCGACCCGGTTACGCACCCCCAGCTTGGTCATCAGGCTGGTGACGTGCGACTTGACAGTGCTCAACGTGATGTAGAGCTCGTCGGCGATCTCCTGGTTGGTGCGTCCCCGCGCGACGGCGACCAGGACCTGTTCCTCCCGGTCGGTGAGCGCTTCGACGGGCTGCTGGCGCGGCGCGGCCGGATCGGCGTCGGCGAACGCCTTCAGCAGCCGGGTGGTGACGCTCGGCGCGATCAGCGCGTCCCCGTTGGCGGCGGCGTGCACGGCCTGGCTGAGCAGGTCGGGACCGGCCTCCTTGAGCAGGAAGCCGCGGGCGCCGGCTCGCAGCGCCGCGTACACGTACTCGTCGAGGTCGAAGGTCGTGATGACGACCACCGCGAGCGGCTCCGGGACCGTCGGCCCGGCGAGCGCCCTGGTGGCTTCGATGCCGTCCATGCCCGGCATCCGGATGTCGAACAGGCACACGTCGGGTCGGAGCCGCCGGGCGAGCTCGACCGCCTGCCGGCCGTCGCCGGCCCCACCGACGACCTCGATGCCGGGCTGCGTGTTCAGGATGATGGTGAGGCCGGTGCGGACGATCTCCTGGTCGTCCGCCACCAGCACGCGAACCGTCACGCGCCGACCCCCTCCCGCGGAAGCACGGCCGTGACGGTCCACCCGCGGTCGGGGTTGGGGCCGGCCTGGCAGGTGCCGCCGAGCAGGTCCGCGCGCTCCATCATGCCCACCAGGCCGAAACCGGGGAAGCCGGTCGGGCGGGCGGCGCCGGTTTCGCCGTCGTCGCTGACCCGCAGCCGCACGGTCGTGTCGTCGGCCGCGACGCTGACCTCGATGCGGGTGGCGTGGCGAGCGTGACGACGGGCGTTGGTGACCGACTCCTGCGCCAGCCGGTAGAGCGCGGAGCCGACAGTGGGCGGCAGGTCGCCGAGGTCGCCGCGCAGATCCACGTCGACGGCCGGCCCGGTGCGGAACTGGCCGGCGAGCCGCTCGATGTCGGCGACCTGCGGGTTGGGCCCCAGGTCGGCGGGCTGGTCGCGGCGCATTACACGCACCATCGCGCGCATCTCGGCAAGCGCCCGGGACGCCTCGGCCTCGATGGTGTGCAGCGCCTCGACGGCGGCACCCGGCTGGCTCGTCGACGCGGCGATGCCGGCCTGGGCGCGGATCGCCATCGCCGACACGTGATGGGCCACCGTGTCGTGCAGGTCACGGGCGAGCCGTTCCCGCTCCAACAGCTTCACCTGGTCGAGTTCGCGCAGTCGGGCGGCGGCGCGGAAGCGGATCGCGACACCCAGCGTGGCGGCGGCGAACATCACCGCGAAGCCGGCGACCAGTTCGCCACCGTCGATCGAGCCGACCAGGCCGGCGGCGGTCACCTTGGCCACCACGAAGAACGAACCGAGCACGGCGTCCCGGCCGGAACCCCAGCGGAACAGCGCGTAGGCCAGCAGGACCAGGAAGCTCGCCGTGAACAGCTGGCAGGGATCACCGGGCAGCACGTACGGGGCGACAGTCGTGCAGCCGAACGCGATCGCCACCATCGCGAGCGGTTTGGTCCGCCGCCACAGGATCGTGGGCAGCAGTGCGAGCGCGACGACGACGCAGCCCACCCGCCAGGGCAGATCGGGTCGGAAGATTCCTTCCACCACGATCGCCGGCGCGAGGACCGCGATCACCGCCCAGTCGCGCCACACCCGGGTCGGGGTGGGGGAGACCCGCGGCTCGGCAAACACCGCGCGCAGGCGAGGGTGCATGGCATCCATCGTACGAACGGTGGTGCGACTCCAGATCCTCCCAAAGTACGACCGGTGACCACCGGGTGGCCGTGACGGCAGCGGTTGCCAGCGGATCTCCGCGACGTTACGTTGAGATGCCATCGATGAGCTTCTACATCGCAAGGTATCGGGGGCCGCATGTCCACGTCCGTCACTCGTCGCACCGTCCTGGCCGGTGGAGCCGGTGCCGCCATCGGCCTGGCCCTGCCCGGCGTCGCCGCCCACGCCGGTGGAAACCATCCCACCAGCGTGAGCTTCACCCTCGACGCGACAACGCTCGACGGCGGTGAGCAGGTCACCTCGGTCACCCTCGACACCCGCCGGCTCGGGTCGATCGACCCGGCCGGGCTGACCCCCGGCACGTTCACAGTGCACGCCAAGGCCACCAGCCCGATCCCGATCGCTACCGGCGACCAGATCTTCAGCGAGTACGACCTGGACCGCACGGTGACCGCGGCCCGGCTCGACCGGCACGGCAACATCGTGCTGGAGTTGAGCCACGCCGAGGGCCAACCCGGCGGTGGGACCCTCGGCTACATCCTGAGCAGGGGCCGCAACGTCCGGCTGGACCTCGTCTACACCATCACCCAGAACACCCCGATCGTTCGACGTCACGGCTCGCCGGTGACCATCAGCCGCTTCGTGCAGGCAGGGCTGTCGAACCCGGAGGTAGACGCCTTCAGCTACCACGTCTCGGGCTCGGGTATGAAGTACCGGCTGTACTCGCCCGACCACTCGCCCCGGCACGGCCGGCGGCCGCTGATCGTCTGGCTGCACGGTGGCGGCGAGGGCGCCTCGCTGCCGGACGACTACTACGACAACGAGACCACGCTGCGCGCCAACCGGGGAGCGCTCGGCTTCGCCACCCCACAGGCCCAGCGGATCTTCTCCGGCGCGTACGTCGTCGCTCCGCAGAGCACCTCCTACTGGATGGAGGACGGCCCCCGGTTCGCCCCGCTGATCCGCGAGATCATCCGGGACCTCGTACGCCGCGAGCGTGTCGACCCGGACCGGATCTACGTGGTCGGTTGCAGCAACGGCGGCTACATGTCCCTGGAGATGACCTCGACCTACCCCGACCTGTTCGCCGCCTCGGTGCCGATCTGCGGTGTCGTCGAGCCGCTCAGCGGGGAGGGCCCGCCGCTGATCACCGACGCGGAGTTGGCGCAGATTCGGACCCCGACCTGGTTGGTCACCTCGCGCGACGACGACACGGTGCCACCCGAGACCAACACGATCCACGCCCACGACCTCATCCCGGGATCACTGATCAGCCTGTACGACCACGTCGTCTGGGACGGCTACCAGTTCCCCGGTCACTGGTCCTGGATCTACGTGGCCCGCAACGACCCGAGTCTCAACGGCACCCACATCTGGCAGTGGATGGCCCGCCGCCGTCGGTGATCTGCTGGTCGGCGAGGCGGAAGCACGGCTCCGGGCCGGCCGTGGAGGTCGACCCGGAGCCGGTGACTGTCAGCCGACCGGGGTCAGGCGCCAGTTGTTCCTGGTGCTGCCGTTGTCGGCGTACTGGACGGCCTGGGCTCCCCAGGTGCTGGACCCGTTGAGGATGGCGAGCACCTTGCCGCTGTTGACGTTACGGATCCGGTAGGAACCGTCGCTGTTGGCCACCAGGGTCCAGCGATGGTCGGCGGTGCCGTTGTCGCTCCACTGCAGGACGCGGGCGTTGTCGGCGGTCGACATGTTCTCGACGCCGAGGACCTTGCCGCTGTTGACGTTGCGGAACCGGAACGCGCTGCCGTCGGTGATCCGGACCCAGTTGTGGTCGGCGGTGCCGCTGTCACCCCACACCACCGCCAGGCCGCCATCGGCGGTGGACATGTTCTGCACGCCAAGCACCAGGCCGGTGTCGACGTTCACCAGCTTGTAGGTGTCGCCGGGGGTGGTGGCGCTCACGCTGGTCACGAAGGTCATCACGCTTCGGGCGGGCAGCGTGACGGTGAGCGAGCCGTTCGACATGCTGAGCGCGCCCTGGGGTGCGACGGTCCTGCTCCCGTCGGTCAGCCAGTTCGAGACACTGCCGGAGGCTGTGGCGTTGGACAGTGTGAACTGCTGGCTCACCGACGAGGTGTTCTTGTTGATGGCGACGATGACGACTGTGTCGCCACCTCGGTACGCCGAGACGTAGACGTTCGACGCGGGGTTCGCCGTCGCGTCGATGCGTACGTGCCCTGGGCGGACGAACCTGGCGAAGTGCGCCATCATGGCACCGCGCTTGCTGATCTGGCCGTCCTCCCGCATGGGGCCGTAACTGCGCCGGAGATACCACCAGACGTACGCCTGGAACTCCGCGTCCACCATGGCGCGGTGGACGTGTTCCCCCACGTCGAGCGCCTCGGGCCAGGCGTCACCCGAATTGGTGTTGCTGTTGGGGTAGTAGACCTCCGTCATCCAGAGTTCCTTGCCCGCGCCCTTCTGCTTGAAGAGTGGGTAGGGGAAGTTGGCGTACGACGTGCCGTAGAGGTGGGCGCCGATGATGTCCACGTTGGCGAGTGCCGCGGAGTCGTTGAGGATCGGGTCCGACACTGACTTCACGTACTGGAAGGACTCCGGTGCGATGACCCTGGTGCTGATCGAGCCGGCGTTCTCCCGCAGGAACCGGAGCATTTCCGTGGACGTCCACCACGTCCACTCGGCCGCGTAGTCCGGCTCGTTCTGCACCGATATGCCGTACAGGTTCACCCCGTTGTTGCGCATGTGGGCGGTGAAGTCGTTCAGGTGCGTGGCGTAGGCGCCGTACGAGCTGTATCGGAGCCGCCTCGCGTTGGTCTGGTTGCCGCGGGTGAAGGTCTCGATCATGCTGGCCGGCGGGTTCCACGGCGATGCGAAGACGGTGGCTCCGAGGGCGACAGCGCGCTGCGCGGTCGCCAGATCGCGGCTCCAGTCCGCCTGGTTCTCGTTGACGGGGATCCGCAGCAGGGAGAACCCGAGTCGGCCCTCGCCGGTGCCGAACGCCGTGTCCCGTTGGGCAGCGGTCAGGTCGCCGATCCAGGCCGCGTGGGCCATGGCGCCGAAGCCTCGGATCGTCTGCCGCGTTGCCGACGGGTTGATGCTCGCCGGTGCGGCAAGGGCTTCGGTGGCCCCCACGACCGTCGCTACCGCTGCGACCGGTACGGCCCCCATGGTCGTCAAAACGGTTCGCCGGGTCAGCGTTTTCCGTTCGCCGGTCACCTGCTCATTCTGATCTTGCGTCATTGTCGTGTCCTCCTGGGTGGTGGTGGTGCGCGCCTTCTCGGCGCCGTTGGCCCGGTCGGCACCGGTCTGCTGCGCTGTCACGGGGTTGACCGTGATCCCGACGACCACTCCGGCCCCGATTGATCGTCATAACTGTTAACGCTAACAGAATTGTTACGCCTCTGGCATCGGCGGGTGTGGATCACTGCTTGCGGCGTAGTTCCCGCAACACGCCGTGCCGGCGCACCGCCCACGCGAGACGCCGGACGCGCGGGTGCCACACGAACAGCACCGCCGCCCGGCGGATCAGGCCGAGCCGGTTGTCGCTCAGCTGGTTCTCGATCGCCTGCCAGATCAGCTCACGCACCTTGGCGCTGGCCAGCACCGCCCGCACCTCACGCCGCACCACAGGATCCTCCGCCGCGGACGCGATGGCGGCAGCCTGACCCGGCCGGTCCGCCAGCGGCTCCACCGCCGCCGCGACGAGCGGCCTGCGCACCTCGTCCTGCTCCAGCAGCAGCAAGACCGCTTCCCGAATTTCGACAGTGTCCAGGGCGGACCGCAGCAGGCTCAGCAGGCTGCGCTCCACCTCGTGGTCATGGTCCGGGACGGACAGTGTGGCCAGCAGCCCCGCAATCTCCTCGAGATCGACGACGTGTCGCACCCCGGAGCGGAACTCCGGCAACTCCCACGCGACCTGGAGAGCCTTGACGAGATTGCGGTTCATGGACCATCCGCTACCCGCGAGCGACAGCCGACGAAACCCACGACCGGCCAGGACCGAAGCGCCAACCACGATCCGACCGAGAGCGGCCGCCCCAACCCGGACGGCCGCTCCTCACCGGGTCAACACCACGTCAGGGTCGAGTTGACCCTCGTGACGTTGCTGATCGTGTTGTTCGCCCCACCGCAGGGGCTCTGGGTGATGTTGGTGCCGCTGACCGTCAGATTCTGGAACCGGATGCCAGAGGAGATCGGGAACTCGCTCCGGGCCGCGATCCGCACCTCGCCGCCGCCCGTCACCGTCCCGGAGACCCCGGCGATGACGACGTTGTAGCAGTTCTCCACCAGGATCGAGTTGTTGCCCGTGTTCGAGATCGTCACCCGGTCGATCACCGCGCCACCGGACTCGGACACGCAGAAGATCCCCCGGCCACCGCCGGACGCGAGCACGGTGCCGACCCGGATGTTGGTCGGGTACGAGTTGCCCACCCGGCCGTTGCGGTTGGCCATCCGGAACGCCGCGTACCCGGTGCCGGCCCCGGCGCCCTGCGCGTCGACGGTGCCGATCGTGGCGTTGATCGTGTCGTTGAGCAGCAGGCCGGAGTCCCGGGTGTTCCGGGCCGTGACAGTGCCGATCGTCAGACCGTCCACGCCGTACGTCTCCACCCCGTGGGTACCGGTCCCCGACACGTAGACGTTGTCGATGCGGATGTTGCGCACCTTGACCGCCCGATCTCCACCGTGGTTGTCGATGCGCACACCCAGGCCCGCGGAGAGCCGCATGTCGATCTGCCCGAGGGTCAGGTTGTTCACGTTGCGCATGAAGATCCCGTACAGCGGCGATCCGGTCAGCGTGAGGTTCTGCACCTCGACGTCGGTGGTTCCCCGCGAGTACACCGGGGCCTGGTCACCCGAGCCCGACCCGGTCACGTTGATCGTGCCGCAC
The DNA here is from genome assembly GCF_040677775.1 of Micromonospora sp. NPDC053740. Taxonomy (NCBI): domain Bacteria; kingdom Bacillati; phylum Actinomycetota; class Actinomycetes; order Micromonosporales; family Micromonosporaceae; genus Micromonospora; species Micromonospora sp. NPDC053740. Next base: position 683,579 of record NZ_JBFASO010000001.1, on the reverse strand, counting down.
ACGGCAAGGGTCGTGTACGACGGCAGCGACAACCGCGAGCCCGCGCTCATCGAGCCGGAGCCGCGAACGACCACCCGCTGCTTCGACGTACGACCCGCCGAGAGCGAGTTGACCGCCGCCTGCATCGCCGACAGCATGTCCGCGCCCGAGTAGACAGTCGACGAGCCGTTGCGGGCCGTCCAGGTGCCTCCGCTCAGTACGGCCTCGGCGTTGCTCGACCCGCTGCCACAGCCGGTGGTCGGTGGCGTGCCGCCGCCAACCGCCACCAGCTGCCACTGCTGGTTCGGGCCGTTGAGGTCGGCGTACTGACTGATCCGGCCCCCGTCCGCGGTGGACCGCTCCCAGACCTCAAGCGCCTTGGCCGAGTGGCGGTTGATCAGCCGGACGTAACCGCTGTCGGAGTCGAGGACCTGGAACTGCTGGTTGGCGCCGTTGGCATCGGAGAACTGGCGGTACTCGGCGCCGTCGGCGGTGTTCCACTCCCAGAGGTCGACGACCTTGCCGCTGTGCCGGGCCTTGAGGCGGTAGTAGCCGCTGCCGGAGGAGACGAACTGGAACTGTTGCCACGCGCCGTCGTTACGGGACCACTGCTGGATCACCGCGCCGTCTGCCGTCGAGGTGTCCCGGACGTCGAGGACCTTGCCGCTGTTCCGGTTGACCAGGACGTAGTAGGCGTTGGTGTCGATGGTCGCCGCCGCTGCCGGCGGCGCGCCGACCAGGGCGGCACCGGCCGCGCCGACCAGCGTGGTGATCATGGCGAGCACCAGGCCCGTACGCCGGCCGCGACGCGTCGACCCACTGCCGGACGGTCTTCTCGTGCTGGTGAAGGGCATCGCTCCTCCTGGCTGGAATGGGCTGCGGGCGTACCTGGACGGGTGTCGACGACAGCGGGCGCCTACTCCAGGTGGAAGGTGGCCGAGGCGCGTTCGGCGCTCGAACTGACCGCCTCGATGTAGAGCAGTCCGTCGCGGTGGCGCACGTGGCGACCCGGGAAGTTCTGCGACTCCAGGGAGATCCCGGCGCTGTCGGCGAGGCCGGCTTGACGACGGAAGCTCGCGTCGCCGCCGAACAGCGCCGAACCGTCGTTCTTCTCCACGTACAGGGCGTAGCCCCGGTGGCGTAGGTAGTAACCGGGGAAGTTGGTCGACTCCAGCGACACCGATCCACCGCCGGCGAGGCCGGTGACGATGCGGAACTGGGAGTCGGCCAGGTTGGCCACGTTCGGCTCGATCCGGGCCCGGTAGTCGTAGTGCCGGATGTAGCTGTTGGCCTGGTCATGTGACCGCAGCCGCACCGGTGTGGCCCCGTCGGGCACCGGGATGCCGAAGTTCGGGGTGCCGTCGGCGTTCCAGTACACTTTCTGTAGTCGGGTGCGTCGGTTCGGGTCGTTGAGCGGATCGCCGGAGATGTCGCGGTAGTTCCGGTCGTGGTAGACGAGGATGTCGCTCTGCCCGTCCTCGGAGACGGTGAACGAGTTGTGGCCGGGGCCGTACTGGCTGGTGGCCGCGTTGCTGGCGAACACCGGGCTGGGGCTCTTGCTCCAGGAGGCGGCGTCGAGCAGGTTCGCGCTGGCCGAGGCGCTCAGCATCCCGAGGCAGTAGTTGGCGTCCGTGGCGCTGGCCGAGTAGGTCAGGAAGATCCGGCCGTTTCGTTGGATCACCGCCGGTCCCTCGGCAACCCGGTAGCCGCGGGTCTCCCAGTCGTACGTCGGCACGACGAGCCGGGTCACGGTGCCGGTGATCTGCCACGGGTTGGCACCCATCCGGGCGAGGTAGACGTTGGAGTTGTTGCCGATCGCCGGCTCCTGCTGTGCCCAGGTCAGATAGCGCACCCCGTTGGCGACGAAGGTCGAGGCGTCCAGGCTGAAGGTGTCCCAGGGTGTCGTGATCCGGCCGCGTTCCGTCCACGAGCCGGCCAGCGGATTCGCGTTGGCGTTCTCCAACACGTACATCCGGATCCGCCACACGTCGTCGGTGCGGCCCGCGGCGAAGTAGACGTACCACCGGTTGTTGATGAAGTGGATCTCCGGGGCCCAGATGTGGGCGCCCATCTCACCGCTGGTGTGGCGGCTCCAGATCGTCGTCTCCGCTGCCGTCGCCAGCCCCTGCAGGGTGGTCGCCCGGCGTAGCACGATCCGGTCGTACTGCGGCACCGTCGCGGTCATGTAGTAGTAGCCGTCGGTGTGCCGGAAGATGTGCGGATCGGCCCGCTGGTTCACCAACGGGTTGGTGTAGTTGACGGCCGGCGCGGCGTGCGCCGGTGCGGCCATGGGCAGGCCGGCCGACACGGCCAGCAGCACCAACACCGCGGCCAGCATCGACCGCAGGCGCCGAGGGACACCGTGGCCGGCAGGCCCCCGGTGGACGGCCCGACGGGTGTTCGGGTCGGTTCGAGGGGATGGCAGCGGCATCTGTCCTCCGCGAGCTTGGGAACGGCCATTGACCAGCACCTTCAGCGCCGCGGCGATGCCGTAGCCGATCCGGTCGACGCCGAGCGGCGACGTCGGGCAGGACCGGGGGAGAGGCGCGAAGGGCTGGGAATGTGACTGTGGCGTTGCCACCAGGTGGCGGAGTTCATGTTGGCGTTAACATCGATACCTGTCAAGGTGCGATGGTTCCTCACCTGGCCGGAACAGCGGCCGTCGCGTACGTGGAGGTAGTGTCCTCGACGTGCTGCGACGGTGGATGCTGGCGATCCTGATGGTGGTGTGCGGCGTGCTGGTGGCGGTGACCCAACTGACCGCCGGTCTGTCCGTCGTCGGCGGCGTCGAGTTGCTGGTCTTCCTGGTGTTGGCGCTGCTGCTGTCACCGTGGGCCTTTCCCCGCCCGGTGAACGCCGCCGAAGCGCAGCGGGCCAGCGCGGTGGACGGCCGGCCGATCGTCTACTGGCGTCCCGGCTGTCACTACTGCCTGCGGCTGCGATTCTCCCTCGGCCGGCTCGCCCGGCGGGCGCACTGGGTGGACATCTGGCGCGACCCGGCCGCTGCCGCAGCCGTCCGGGCGGTGGCCGGCGGCAACGAGACGGTGCCCACCGTCGTGCTCGGCGATCGGGCCGTCGTGAACCCCGACCGGGCCTGGTTCCGCGAGCAGCTCCGCTCGTCCTGACCGGTCGACACCCTCACCTCACGAGGTCACCGGCGAGGTACACGGCCAGCGGACGGCGCAGCACCGTGATGTCGCTCGTCGGATCGCCGTCCACGATCAGCAGGTCGGCGTCGAAGCCGGGGCGGACCCGGCCCTTGCGTCGCCCCAGACCACACACCTCGGCGCCGACCGAGGTGGCCGAGGCGAGGGCGACGGTGGCGGGAATGTCGCAGCCCACGTACTCGACGAGCGTCTCCGGCAGGATCCCGTGCGGCTTCGCGGGGCCGAGGCCCGCATCCGAACCGGCCACCAGGCGGACCCCGGCCCGATGCAGTGTGGCAACGCCGTCGCGCAGCGCGGCCTCACTGAGCCCGGCCCGCGCCGCCATCGCCACCACCTCGGGCGGCGTGACCACGGCCGGGTCGGTGCCGAGCGTGGCGCAGACCGCCACCCCGGACGCAGCCAGTCGGTCCGCGAGCTCAGCGGGGACACGGGCGCCGGCCGCCGTAACGCACGTGCAGTGTTCGATGCCGTCCACGCCGACGCGCAGCGCCTGCTCGACAGCGCTGAGCGCGTGCGCGTGCGCGGTCACCGGCAGGCCCAGATCGTGGGCCTGCGTCAGTGCGGCGGTCAGTTCCTCGTCGGTGAACTGCGGTCTCGTGGTGTCGGTGCCCGGGGTGAACACCCCGCCGCTGGCCATCACCTTCACCAGATCGGCACCGGCCGCCGCCCGCAGACGCACGGCCTCACGAAGCCCGTCGACACCGCTCGCCTCACCCCCCAACGACCAGCAGTGCCCGCCGACGCTGGTGAGCGGTGCGCCCGACCCCACCACCGTCGGAAGGTCGTCCCGCACCCGCCGGTCCCGCCAACGCAGCACCGCGTCACGCCGGTCGCCCAGGTCCCGGACCGTCGTGACGCCGGCCGCCAGGTGCGTACGTAGCGACGCCTCGACGACCGCGTCGAGGTCCGACTCGCGACGATCGGCGAGCCGGCCGAGCGCGTCGGGTCCGGCGTCGGCGCACAGGTGCACGTGCGCGTCGACCAGACCGGGCAGCAGAGTGCCGCTCGGCTCCTCACGTACCGACCAGCCCTCCGGCGCCTCGGCGCCACCCCGGTGCACCCCGGCGATGCGCCCCTCGTCGAGCAGGACCAGCACTCCGCCGTCGACGAGCCGTTCGCCGTCGAACATCCGGGCCACCCGGACAGCATGCTTCGTCATCGTCACCTCACCCCGCCTGGCCACAGCCGCCACCACCGACGCCCTCGTCCCTCGGCGGCCACCGCTCATGGCCTGACCATCGCATCGCCGTAGGCGGCCCGGCCTCCCTCGCCAGAGCGATACGCCATCCCCCAGCCGGGTCGGCACCTGGTGGGTCGGTCGGCACATCACCCGCCGCAGTGGCGTTTTCACCACCATCTGCGGGGGATACGACGCCGCCCGACTTCTCGTGCTGAACGGGCGACGACAGGAGGACGGTCATGGCACTGGCCAACCCGGCACCCGACTACTTCGAGCCCGAGGACGGCATGTTCCTCGCCACCCTGCTGATCGTTCGCGATCTGGCGCGGTCCCGGGAGTACTACGAGCGGGTGTTCGGGGCGACCTGCGTCCACGAGAGCAGCCCGCTGATCATGAAGTTCTTCAACAGTTACATCATCATCAACGTCGAGGGCGGTCCGACGGACGACAAGCCGACGGTGCAGGCCAAGGCGCCGTCCGACTCCAACACCCTGAGCTGCGCGATGAACCTCCGGGTCCGGGACATTCGGAAACTCTACGAGGAGTGGAAGTCCCGGGGCGCGGACTTTCTCACCGAGCCGAAGGACCACGGAACGGAGATCCGCTGCTACCTGCGCGACCCGGACGGCTACCTGGTCGAGGTGGGGCAGGGCCTCTGACCGTCGGGCGGCGGCGGAGTGCCGACAGGGCGAGCCACAGGCTCACCTGGCGTCCTCTCGTCGTACCCGCCTGGCATCATGCTGATCATGGATCATCAAGGGCAGCTCCGCCATGCCGCGGCCGAGGTGGGCATTCCGGACGACGAGATCGGGAAGTTCACCGAACACCTGCGTCTGGCGATCCGGTTGAGCGGGGGTTCCGGCGATGCCCCGGTCGGGCAGTTCGGTGGGTTGCCCCGACTGCCGGTGGGCACCGACTGGCCGACCGCCGGAGCCAATCCGTTGCCCTTCATCTTCTCCGTCGACTGTGCGGCGCTGCCGAGAGTCGACGGCTTCGGCCTGCCGTCAGCTGGCTCGCTGCTCTTCTTCCTGGCCCACCAGGAGGACCACCTGGCCGGCGCCACCGGAGACCGGAGGTACGCGCGGGTCGTGTATATACCGGCCGACACCGATACCGAGGTAGCGGAAGAACCCAACATCCCCACCTTCGTCGGCGAGCGGTACGACGTCTTCGCCACGCTGGTCGCGAGACTGCCCCCTTGGATGGCGACGCAGGACGACGACGAGGACGAGGACGAGGACGAGGACGACCTGTCGCCGTTTCAGCAGCAGTTGACCCGCGACCTGGAGCGCGATCTGCCGCATCTGGAGGAGCTTCGTGCGCTGGCCGACGACCTGTGGCCGCCCGATGAAGGGCTTGCCAGCGCCGATATCGGCGGGTATCTCGACGACGAGGTGATCAGGAGTATCGCGGAGCAGACCCTGGCCGGTCGGGAGAAGGCCGGCGAGATCGTCGTCCCGGTGGCGCAGTGGTACACCCAACTGGAGAAGGAGCAGCATCGGCTGACGAGCGAGTGGGTGTCGCTCGCCCGTTTTTCCCTCGCCGAGGAGTTCTACTACGGCAGCTTCGTCATCCGCCACGACGACCTCGCCGCCGGTCGGCTGGGCGAGGCGCTCTCCGTGACCGAGTTCAGTGAGTAGAACGGCCGCGGCGGCGCACCCGCGTTGCCTGAGGTCATCGTCCGTCGATCAAGCGGCGGGCTACCCTGACCTGCGGTGCCTCGATACCGCGTGACCAGAGGAGTCGATGCTGACATGACGGCAGGACGACCGTTGCCGACCCAGGACGAGGTGCTCGGGTACTTCGACACGCTGTCGAACTGGGGACGGTGGGGCGACGACGACGAACTCGGCACGCTGAACCACATCACCGACGACGTCCGGCTGGCGGCGGCGCGGGCCGTACGGCACGGCAGGAGCGTGTCCTGCGCGTGGGAGGTCTCCGCACCGGGAGACATGGAGCGGTCGACGACGACGTGCCCGTGCACCGCCGACATGCCGGGTGCCGAGAACATGCCGCCCGCCTTCCACGCCGACCGGCGCTGGGGCTTCTCGTCCGAGCGGCTCGGCATCTCGTTCCACGGCAACACCCTCACCCACCTCGACTCGCCGTGCCACATCTTCTGGGACGGCGCCATGTACAACGGACGGTCGCACTCGTTTGTCGACGCCGAGACGGGCTCGGCGTGGGCGGCCGTCACAGCGGCCGCGAACGGGATCGTCACGCGTGGTGTCCTGCTGGACGTCGCGGCGGCCCGCGGTGTGCAGTGGCTGGAGCCGGGGGAGGGCGTCCATCCTGACGATCTCGTGGAGGCCGAGCGTCGCCAGGGGGTGCAGGTGCGACCCGGCGACGCGGTACTCCTGCGGACCGGTTACGGGCGCTTCCGGCACGAGAACGGCGCGGCCAGCGGGTTCACGCAGGCCGGCTGGCACGCGTCCTGCCTGCCGTGGCTGCATGAGCGGGGGGTGGCGCTGATCGGCGCCGACACCCCGCAGGACGTTCAGCCGTCGGGGTACGACGACGTGTTGATGCCGGTCCACGCCGTGAGCCTCGTCGCGATGGGCCTGTGGATGCTCGACAACTGCGACCTGGAGGCGTGCGCGACGACGGCTACCGAGCTCGGCCAGTGGGATTTTCAGCTGGCGGTCGCACCGGTCCGCTTCGCCGGCACGTCCGGCAGCCCGGTCAACCCGATCGCCACGTTCTGACCACGCGCGCGGCGTCTGCCGCCGCATCTGTGGCCGGCCACAGAACAGCAATGGCGGCCATCGCGCCCGCGTAGGGCCCTCGGTCCGGAGCCCGTACTGCATAATGCCGTTACACATAGAAGTATGTGGATTCTTGGCAGGGCTGTGGCCGCGCTGTGGGGCGGTCGGAGCGACCGGGCCGGGCCGGTAGCCGCGGGGCGGTGCCGGATCAGGTTTTGAGAGGGCTACCACCATGACCATGCCACGCCGGGAACACGTACCCGTCCGGGTTCGGCCGGTCCTCGCCGCCGCCGCTTCCGTCCTCGTCGTGGGGGTGCTCGCCGCAGCCGGTCCAGCCAACGCCGCCGATCCGCCGCACCGTGCGGCCAACCCCTATGTCGGAGCCCAGGTCTACGTCAATCCCGAGTGGGTCGACCACGCCACCGCGGAGCCCGGCGGCGACGCTGTCGCCGGACAGCCGACAGCGGTCTGGCTGGACCGCATCGCCAGGATCGAGGGAGACGACGGGAGGATGGGCCTGCGCGAGCACCTGGACGCCGCCGTGGCACAGCACGCCGACCTCGTCCAGCTGACCCTGTACAACCTGCCGGGCCGCGACTGCGGCCGGCAGGCCCCGCAGGGTGAGCTGTCAATCGGCGACCTCGCCCGGTACCGGGCGGAGTTCGTCGACCCGATCGTCGAGATCCTCGCTACGCCCGAGTACGCCGATCTGCGGATCGTCGTCTTCGTCGAGCCGAACTCGCTGCCGGACCTCGTCGTCAACACCGGCAACCGGTACGCGGCCACAGCCGCCTGTGAGGAGGCGCTGGCGCGCGGCACCTACCAGCACGGGATCGGTTACGCAGTGGCCCGGCTCGGCACCGTACCCAATGTCTACTCGTATCTCGACATCAGTCACCACGCCGAAGTCGGCTGGCCGGAGGACTCCGGTCCGCTGACGGCGCTGCTGTCGCAGGCCGCGACCACCGCCGGCAGCACGCTGGCAGACGTTCATGGTTTCGTCGCCAACACCGCCAACTACTCCGTCCTGCACGAGGAGTACTTCCGCTCCGACGATGTCATCAACGGCCAACCGGTGTACCTGTCCAAGTGGGTCGACTGGAATCCGTTCATCGACGAGGTGCCCTACGTGCGACACCTGCGGGGTCTGTTGACGGAGGCGGGCTTCTCCCCGAACGCGGGCGTGGTCGTCGACACCTCACGCAACGGTTGGGGCGGCCCGAGCCGACCCACCGGCCCGGCGCCCTCGGGCGACGTGAACCGTTACGTCGACGGCAGCCGGATCGACCGGCGGGCAGCGATCGGGAACTGGTGCAACCAGAGGGGCGCCGGCCTCGGCCAGCGCCCAGTCGCCGAGCCGGAACCAGGCATCGACGCCTACGTCTGGGTCAAGCCGCCCGGCGAGTCCGATGGCGCCAGCGGCAGCCCGACCGTCGGCCAACCGTACGAGCCGTTGTGCGACCCGAACTACCTGCCGCCTCGCGGATCCGCGTACGACACCGGGGCGATGCCCGGCGCCCCGCCGCTCGGAGAGTGGTTCCCGGCGCATTTCCGTCAACTGCTGGCCAACGCCTGGCCGGCCCTGTGATCGTCGTTTCACACCGACACGGCGACGCCGACCCGGCTACGCGCTGCTCAGCTCAGCTCCAGGACGGGCCGGGTCAGGATCTCTTCGGCGTACCCGTCGTTGGGGCAGTCATCACCCCAGCGGAACAGAGTCGCCGCCCCCGCTCCACACGCCTACTCCCACGCGCCGGCCGTAGTCGGTGGCCACGGCGATGACGAGCGGGCCCCACCCGAGCATTGGCGCGTAGTAGCGGAGCACCTCCCAGTCGGGAGCCGTGAGCACCGGTTCGTCGTCGCCGATGCCCACCCAGCCGCTCTGCACAAAGTGGAACCTGTGGTTCAGGAGGAAGTAGACGCAGATGGCGACGAGCGACCAGCCGCCGATCAGCGCGACGCGCACGACCGGACGCGCGGGTATGCGGCGGCCCCCGATGCGGGGCACCCAGTGCGGAAATCGCTGTCCCCACCCGTGCACCAGCCCGAGTGTCAACAGGGCCAGGCCCATCGACAGCGCGGACAGGAAGATCATGTACCACTGGGTGACGGCATCGTCGGTGAACACCAACGACAGTCGCCAGGCCGCGGACGGCAGGACGCAGAGCGGGACGGCGTAGGCGGCCCACACCGCCCAGGGCGGCGGGGCGGTGGTCGAGACGCGGGCAGAGTCAGTGTGGTTCATGGACGCTCCGATCCTGGAAGGCGGTCGTGGCGGAGTCCGCCGAGGTGGCGAGGGCGTAGCCGGTGGTGGTGACGGCCAACGACACTCCCCAGCCGAGGAAGACCAGCAGCGTGGCGGTGACGGCCCATCCGTCCCACACGTCGGACCAGCGCGCGTCACCGGTGAACACTTGGCCGACGAGCACCGCGATGCTCAGCACGCCGTAGGTGACCAGCGTGAGCGCCACCACGCCGGCTGGGATCACCGCCAGCCGTCGGGGGACCTGTCGACCGTGTAGCCCCGGCACCCAGCGCGGAAACTGCTGCCCCCACCGCTGTACCAGCCCGAGAACGAGCAGGCCGGCGAGCGGCGGGACGAGCGTTATCGCCACCCCGGTCGACGTGGAGAGATTTCGTTCGATGTCGTTCAGTTCCCGCTCGGAGATGCCGATCGGAACGCCGAGCACCCACAGCCCGTGCGGCACGGCCCAACCGACCACGGGCAGCGCGACGGCGACGTACGCCCAGCGGCGCGTCCATCGCGGCACCGGTCGGTAGCCGACGGCGGCCGGTCCGCGGCGGGGCCCGGATGCGCTCGCGAGCCCGGCGAACAGGACGCCACCGACCACCAGCACGAGCCGGGCCCCGAGGTCACGCCAGTCCGAGGGCCGCCCCGCCAGCGCTGCCGGGATCTCGAAGACCAGGTGCAGCGGGAACGCGACCACAAGGAGCAGCGCGGCCGCCGCCCAGCTACCGGCGGTCGCCCAGGTGCCGGGAAACCGGACAGTGCACCCGAGCACCACCGCGAGGGCGACACCGACTCCCACAGCGCCCCACCCCGACCAGAACGGCAACGCCACGACCTGGTCCGCACCGCACCCGCCCGCCGGATCAACCAGATCGGTGCGGTCGCAGGCGGTGTACCCCCACCGGCCACCCGCGATCCAGTAGAGCCGCTGAGCCACCGCAGTGACGACGAAGATGGCACAGGCCAGCGCCAACTGTCCTGCGCGGGTCGGTATCTCCATGACAGCCATGGACCTACGATCGCCGGCTGCGGATCGGTTCTCCTCCCCGACAAAAGGGGAGGCGCTCCCTCCGCCGGGGGACAGGCTGACCGGGGTACGGACGCGGGCGGTGCGGGGCTGGCGACTGTCGCCTCAAGGAATGCTCAAATTCGATCGACGTGAACCACTGAGGCTGCGAACGCACATACGCTCACCGGACCGGTCCGCCGGCAATCACCCGTCGTAGGCAGAAGGAGGGGGAATGCGGCGATCACAACGGCGCATCGCGCTACTCGCGCTGTCCACCCTGGTGGGTAGCATCCTCGTGACGACCGGCCCTGCGGGCGCGGATCCCACGGGACCGTCAGCCGCCACCAGCCGATCCCAGCCTGAGGATCGTGAGTCGGTACGCCTCGTACACATCAGGCTGACCGGTGCCGACATGCTGGACAAGGTGGCCGCTGCCGGCTTCGACCTCGAACACGGCCTCCGGCGCGTGCCGAACGGCATCGAGGGCGAAGCGGTGGTGACCGCCGAGCAGGTCACCGAACTCACGGCGATGGGCGTCGAGCTGCTCGGCGACGACGCGGGCTTCGCCTGGAGCAACGAGGCCGACGGTGGCCTTGGCATCGACGCCGCCAGCGCGCGGGCGGCCCAGCCGGCGAACCACGACGCGACGGTACGCGTCGTCCGCGCCGACTGGTTCACCACAAAGGGTCAGGGTTTCCTCTACGTCGAGGCGCGGACCACCGAGGGGCAGCAGGCGGACCCGATCGTGGGGATGCAGCTGGAGAACGACTCGGGGAAGGGCACGCCGTTCGGCTTCGCCCGGACGATGAGCCGGTTCGTCGACTCGGGGCAGTACATGTTCCACCGGAACCTCTTCAAACTCGACGTACGCCCCAACAAGATCAAGCTGACGAGTTCCACCGGTGGCGTCGCGACCGGTGTCGTCTCCAACTGGTTGGAGGACGCCTCGCCGCCGCTGACGGCGAACCCGTCCTACAAGTCGGACTTCGTGGACGGCTACCGGCACCCGCAGCAGCTCTACAGCCGTGCCAAGGAGATCGCCCGTCAGTACCCGGACATCGCCGAGATCGTCTACCTGCCGAACCAGACGAACGGGTACCAACGCAAGGCGCAGGCCCAGATCGGCGGTACGGGGCAGGCGGCTGTCGTCGTCACCTCGGCGGCGTGGGGTCACCAGGGCGGCAACGACATCACTGTGGACTTCGTGGATCGGCCTGACGCGAACCTTCCGCTGTCGGTGGAGGTCACCGGCAAGGCGGTCCGTGTCCTGCTCGCCACGGACGCCTCGGGTGCGCCGACGAGCACGGCCGCCGAGGTGGCCGAGGCGCTGCGGACCCGCTCAGCGGGGCTCATCGACCGGGCGCACCCGTACCGCACCAACGAGGGCACCGGCATCGTCACTCCGACGGCCGGCCCGGTCGCGCTGACCGACTTCCTCGACCAGAAGCGCGTCGGAGCACCGGAGGGCGAGGTGCCGCGCGGCCCCGCGACGATCCCGGTCCTGCGGATCGGCAAGCACCGTGACGGCAAGAAGCCCGGCGTCCTCATCCAGGCGCAGGACCACGCCCGCGAATGGGTGCCGGCGACGACCAGCCTGGAGTCGGCCGAACGTCTGGTGCACAACTACCGGTCCGACCGGGAGACGAAGAAAATCGTCGAGAACACCGATGTCTTCTTCATCCTGTCCAACAACCCCGACGGGGCGAACTACAGCTTCTACAACTTCGCCTCGCAGCGTAAGAACATGACGAACCACTGCCCGGACGTGAGCGCCGATCCGGCGCAGCGGAACTCCTGGGGCGTCGACCTGAACCGGAACTACCGGGTCGGGTCGGGCCACGACGGCTACGCGGGAGGGTCGACAAACTGCGTCAGTGGCACCTACCAGGGGCCGGAGGAGCTGTCCGAGCCCGAGTCGAAGAACATCATCTGGCTGGTCGAGAAGTACAAGAACATCAAGTTCATGATGTCGGTGCACTCCAACGGCGGCCAGCTCTTCTGGCAGCCCGGCGCCTACATCGCGGACGGCCGGATCACCACGCCGCGCCCGCCGCTGGGTGACGAGGCGTTCTACTGGCAGTCCGCCGCCAGGATCCTGTCGCAGGTCAAAGCGCACCGGGAAACCGTCGTCACGCCGGAGAACGTCGGCGGCTCGTCCGACGTCCTCTACTCCTCGGCGGGCAACGTACGCGAGGACCTGTACCACACCTACGGGATCTACGCGTTCGGCTGGGAGGTCGGCGGCTCCGTCTACAACCCGGCCACCGGCGACTGGCAGGGCGGTTCGTTCCAACCGGAGTGGGACGGCAACCCCGAGCTCGTCAGCGGCCACGCCGAGACGATGGAGTACGCCAACGGGATCATGGAGATGTTCCGGGTCGCTGCGGACTGGGGCAGGGACAAGAAGAACCCGACGTCCCAGTTGGTTCCGGGCGCGGGGCGCTACTCCGGGCCTGTCGACGTGCACTTCGAGACCAGCGAGCCGGCCACCATCTACTACACGACCGACGGCAGCCGGCCGACGCTCGAGTCGCCCCGCTACGCGGCCACCGAGTTCCGTGAGCCGGGGCAGGTGTTCCACGTGACCGAGACGACGACGTTCCGCTGGTTCTCTGTCGACAGCGCCGGCAACATCGAGAAGAACTACGACCCGACGAAGAACGACAAGCGCAACAACTACCGCAGCGCGACGATCAGGATCGCCAAGCGGTAACGCCCCGCGACAGTTGCCCCGTCGGTGCGGACCACCCGCGCCGACGGGGCAACTTCTGCGTGAACAGGTCGCGGCGGTCAGCCGCGTCGACCTGCCCACAACGGGCTGTCAACGTAGTGGTTGTCGTAGCGGTCCTGGGTTTCGCCGACGTCCTGCCAGGTGGCTTCGCCCTGGTGCACCCTGTCGAGCAGCCGGTAGTAGTCGAACCGGGGCTTGCCGGGGGTGATCACGACGAGGAAGTCGGCGTCCCGGCCATCGGCGGGGGCGAAGGCGTGCGGGGTGTTCGGCGGGACGAAGAGCGTGTCTCCCTGGTGCAGGGTGTGCAGTTGGTCGTCGACGAGCATCTCGAGGGCACCGTCGAGAATGAAGAACAGCTCACCGGAGTGGGTGTGCAGGTGTGGCGGCGCACCGTCGGTGCCGTGCTTGAGCAGGGTGCGGTTGCTGGTCAGGGCGCCGCCGGTGTGCTCGGGGTCGAGGAGCAGCGTGATCACGCTGGCCGGGTCACTGTCGAGAACCTCGGCCTGGGCTGCGCGTACCAAAGTCATTGTCGGCTCCTTCGTCGTCCGTCGATTCCTAGACACTAGATGTCCAGGATCGCTCGACACCAGTGATCATGGCCTGCGTCACAAATTCTGGACAGGTAGAGTCCAGGATTATGCGGATGAGTCAGGGCGTCGAATGGGCCCTCCACACGTGCCTCAACCTGAGCTGGCTGGACGCCCCGGTGCCGACCAGCACCCTCGCCGCCTTCTACGAGCTGCCGCCGGCATACCTGAACAAGCAGCTCCAGGCCCTGGCCCGGGCCGGGATCCTCACCTCGACCTCGGGGCCGCGCGGCGGCTTCCAACTGGCCCGGACCCCGGCGGCGATCTCTCTGCTGGACATCGTGGCCGCGATCGAGGGCCCGGAGGAGCTGTTCCAGTGCGACCAGATCCTCCGCAAGGGCCCGGGCGAGCACGCAGGCGTCGACTATCGACAGTCCTGCGCGTTCGCCCAGGCCATGCGCGGCGCCGACCTGGCCTGGCGGCGGGAGTTGGCGGGTAGGACCGTTGCTGACGTTCGGGCCGACGTCGAGCGAGGGCATCCCGAGGCACCAGCCAACACCCGCGCCAGGATCGTGGAACTGCGCTAGTGCGCGGTCAGCGGCCGTGCACCTCCAGCTCCCACAGCGAGTAGCCGTACGCGGGCAGGGCCCGCTGGGTGCCTTGGACGCGTAGGTAGCGGCCGGTGGCCGAGAGGGCGATGTCGTCCACGCCGCCGTCGCCAGTGGTCGTGGTGTGCACCGGCGTCCAGGTGACGTTGTCCGGGGAGACCTGGATCTGGTACGCCCGGGCGTACGCCGCCTCCCAGGTCAGCCGGACCCGGTCGAGGGTGCGGGACGTGCCGAGGTCCACCGCGATCCACTGCGGGTCGGCGTACGCGCTGCCCCAGCGGGTGGTGGCGTTGCCGTCCACGGCGTTGGCCGCCGCGTGCGCGCTGCCCGGCTCCACGCTGGACGCGGTGACCGGCTTGCCCCGGGAGAGCACTGTGCCACCGACGGCGGTGCCGTGGACGTTGAGGTCCCACAGCGAGTAGCCCCACTGGGTGGCGCGCTGGGTGCCGTACACCCGCAGGTAACGGCCGGTGCCGGTGACAGTGAGGTCGTCGACGCCGCCGTCGCCTGTGGTCGTGGTGTGCACCGTCGACCAGGTGACGTTGTCCGGTGACACCTGGACCTGGTAGGCCCGCGCGTACGCCGCCTCCCAGGCCAGCCGAACCCGGTTGATCGCGTAGGAGGCACCCAGGTCGACGATGATCCACTGCGGGTCGGCGTACGCACTGCCCCAGCGGGTGGTCGTGTTGCCGTCCACGGCGTTGCCCGCCGCGTGCGCGCTGCCCGGCTCGACGCTGGACGCCGTCACCGGCCGGCCCCGGGCCAGGTCGGTGGCAGGCGGCTCACTCGGGCCGTCGGCCTTGATCCGCACGTTGCGGTAGTTGATGTCCATTCCGGCGCCGTCGTTCTGCAAGCCGATGTAGCCGTTGGCGATGGCCCGGCTGCTGACGTAGTCGTTGATTTTGACGCCGTTGAGCCAGATCTCGACCCGCTGTCCGTGCACCCCGATCTCGTAGGTGTTCCAGGAGCCGGGTGGGTTGAGCGCCGCCGCGCGGGCGGCGTGGTTGGGTGCCTGGAAGCTGTAGACGCTGCCGGTGGTGCGCGTCGGGTCGCCGTCGGTGGCGTCGATCTGGATCTCGTGACCGGCGGCGACCGGGCGCCACGGGTCGCCCTGCGGATCGGGGAACCCGATGAAGACCCCACCGTTGTCGTCGCCCGGCATCATCCAGTCGACCTTGAGCGAGTAGTTGGCGAAGGTACGCACCGGGTACCAGAGCAACCCCATGCCACCGTTCGACGTGAGGGTGCCGTCGGCCAGGGTGAAGCCACCCGGCCCTGCCTGTCGCCACTGCCCGAGGCTGGCCTGGGTGCCGTCGAACAGCGGGGTGTAGCCGGGCTCCGGCCGGCAGTCGGCCGCCACCGCCCCGGCCGCCACCTGGATGCCGCCCAGCAGCATGCGGGTGAAGTTCGGGTCGGCGTAGCTCTGCTCGGTGTGGCCGAGGCCGGTGTACCAGGAACGTCCACCGCCATAGCTGTGGCACCAGGTGATCGGGTGGTCACCACCCATCGAGCCGCCGGTGTACGACGACTCGTCGAGGCTGGCCAGCACCTTGACCGCCGCGCGGGGGTTGGTCCGGTAGTTGTACCACTCGTCGGTGCGGGTCCAGGTCGACGGCAGGTGCGCGGTCGAGGCGTTGGTCCGGTCCTCGACCCGCACCGTCGCCTGCTGGGTGGCCGGGTGCGAGGCGAAGTACCCGCCGACCAGCCCGCCGTACCACTGCCAGTCGTACTCCGTGTCGGCGGCGGCGTGCACTCCGACGAAACCGCCGCCGGCGGCCAGGTACGCCTCGAACGCGCCCTGCTGGCCGGCGTCGAGCACGTCGCCGGTGGTGCTGAGGAAGACCACCGCCTGGTACTGGGCGAGGTTGGCAGCGGTGAAGGTCGCCGCGTCCTCGGTGGCGGTGACGGTGAAGCCGTTCGCCGCGCCGAGCTGCTGGATGGCGGCGATGCCGTTGGGGATGGAGGAGTGCCGGAAGCCGGCGGTCTTGGAGAAGACCAGGACCTTGCTCAGCTCGGCGGCCTCAGGGGCCGCGGTCGCCGGCCCGGCTGGTCCGACGGCGGCGACACCAACGGCGAGCAGGACAGCGAGCGCGATTCGTAGCGGCGGCGTCATCTTCATCGACACGATCTCCTCTGGATCGTCGTGCGGATGCGGGTCTCGCACCCCGGGAACTGCCCCGGTGTGCCCACGTCCGCCGAAACGAGGGCGATGTCGAGACGGCGCGGAGCGGTGCCACAGTGCCGGGTTGACGGCATCCGAATAACATCGATCCACATCGCTGATGTGCAGTTAACCTCGGGCGTCTGTGCGGGTCAATCCCTCGCACATGGGCCGCGTCACCTCAGGCGCGGTGCGCCGCCACGTTGATGATGTTGCCGTCCGGAGCGCGGACGAAGAACCTGCGCACGCCCCACGGCTCGGTGGTCAGCGGGTGCACGATTTCGTAGCCGAGCCGCTGTGCCTCGGCATAGGCGCCGTCCACGTCGTCCACCTGCACGCTGATGACCGAGTCCTCGGGCGCGGTCGCGTCGCCGGAGACGAGCTGAACGGCCACGTCGGGGTCGGACGAGGTGTACCGGGCCACCCAACCCAGGCTGAACGCCTCGGTGCTCAAGCCGAGAAAGTCGGTGTAGAAGCCCTTCGCGGCGCTGACGTCAGCCACCGGAAGGTTGGGCAGAATGCGAATGACGCGCATGGGAACCTCCAGCTCGGATGTCTGAGGCCCCTGATTATCCGCCTGACACAGCACTCGCCATGGCGGATCCTGACGCGGTGGCAGCCGACGACATGAGCGATGCCGAGAACTGGACCGGCGGGTTCTACGAGCTGATCCTGATCCTCGGGGCAGCCGTTGACGCCCGACTCGACCGGGCCGTGGGTGCGCTGTGGCGGGCCGCTGACGTCCGTGATTGCCGCGCCGGGGCTGACCTGATCGAGGTGATCCCCGGCGCGGACGCGTTCACGGCGGGCGGGCACCTGTTCGGGACGCTCACTCTGCCGTCCGGTGCGCGGGTGGTGTGTGGCAGCTACACGACCAGGTACGAGGGCATCGACAGCCTGGCGCTCTACTTTCCGCTCGGCGCGCTCGCCACGGTGGACGACAGGGTCGGCGGGTACCCCTTCGACGAGCGCAGCGGTGTCGAGTCGCTGGTTTGGCGGGCCCCCCTCGACAGTTGGCTGGCCGACATCGCCGTCACGGTGTACGCCGACGTGCCGTTCGCACGCGCCATCATCGGTTTCGAGGCTGACGACGACACCGACAGCAGCTACACCGCTCGCCTGACCCCCGGGACCAACGGCCTGGACTACCACCCGGCGACCAGCTGAATGGTCGGCGGGGCCTGAGCGCCCGGTTGCCGGGCAGTTGGATCGAGACGATGTGCTGCACGCTCGCGGACCGCGTCCCGGTCAGCGTCTCGGTCTTCATCCGGAGTTCCGGTAGAGCTGTTCGGGCGGGCGGGCCAGGCGGTCTGCCGATTAGGCTGCCGGGCCTAGGACGGTAGCGGCGATGCCAGCGGGGGCGAGGATGAGCACCGACGATCGGATCGTGCGGGCCCGAGAGATCTACGAACGGGCGGTGTTCGGCGGCGACACCAGCGGGCTGATCGACGCCGAGCAGGGCCTGCACGCCGTCGAGGCCGATGCGGCATTGGCGCGGGGGATGATCCTGCACGCCCGCTTTCAGAGCGCGCCCGCCGACGCCGGTTCGTCGCCTACCGAGGATCCCGCCGAGCTGCCGCTGTTCGAGCGCGCGCTCGAGCTGTACCGGGCACTGGGGGACACGCGCGGGGAGGCCGAGGCGTTGTTCTGGATCGGTTGTCTGCACCAGTTCATCCGACGTGACGACGAAACCGCGGTCCCGTACCTGGAGCGCTCCTGCCGGCTCGCGGCGCAGACCGGCGACAAGCCAACCCGGTCGGAGGCGCTCCGGCATTTGGGCATCGCGGCGCACGCCGCCGGCCGGCTGGACGAGGCGCGCGAGCGGCTTGAGGAGTCGACCCGGCTGCGCCGGGAGGTCGGAGCGCTGGCGGGCGTGGCCTCCAACATGATCGGGCTGGCTTACATCGCCGCCGCCCAGGACCGCGGCGCGGACGCGCTCGCCACCCTCGACGAGGCGCACGTCATCGCACGTACCCACGGCGCGCACGCCATCGCCCGGCACATCGAGCAGGCGAGAACGCAGATCTGAGTTTGCGGCCGGGGCTGGCGAGCGGCCTTCGGGGTTCGGCCGTCAGTGCTGGAGCAGTCAGCTCAGCGCCGCCGCCTTGCCGAGCAGCACCGAGCGTTCGCGCTGATTGGCGCAGAGCCGGGCGGCCAGCTCCAGCTCGGCGCGCGCCTCCGGAAGCCGGCCGAGGCGGGTCAGCAGCTCACCGCGTACGGTCGGGACGAGGTGTGACCCGGGGAGCCGGTTCGAGGCGATCAGCTCGTCCACGATGGTCAGGGCGTGTGCCGGGCCCGAGGCCATGGCGACGGCGACGGCCCGGTTGAGGTCGACCACCGGCGAGGGCGCGACCCGGCTCAGCGTCTCGTAGAGCCGGACGATCCGGGCCCAGTCGGTCTCCTCGACCGAGGGCGCCGACGCGTGCGTGGCCGCGATCGCGGCCTGTAGACCGTAGGGGCCGAGGCCGCGCTGCGATGCCCTGGCCAGCGCGGCCAGCCCACGGCGGATCGCCGGGAAGTCCCACAACCGGCGGTCCTGGTCTTCAAGGAGGATCGGGGTGCCGTCCGGCTCGGTCCGGGCCGGAAAGCGCGCCGCCGTCAGCTCGCACAGGGCGAGCAGGCCGTGCACCTCCGGCTCGTCCGGCTGGAGCGCGGCAAGTGTGCGGGTCAGCCGGATCGCCTCGTACGCCACGTCGGTGCGCAGCAGCCGGTCGCCTGACGTGGCCGTCGACCCCTCCGTGAAGATCACGTAGAGGACGCTGAGCACCCCGCCCAGCCGCTCGCGGCGCTCACCGACCGGCGGCAGTTCGAACGGCACCCCGGCGGCCGCGATCGCCTTCTTGCCCCGGGTGATGCGGGCCTGCACGGTTGGCACCGGCACCAGGAACGCACGGGCGATCTCCTCCGTGGACAGGCCGCCGACCACCCGCAGGGTGAGCGCCACCCGTGCCTCGCGGGAGAGCACCGGGTGGCAGCTGACGAACATCAGCGCCAGCACATCGTCGTCGATCGCGTCGGTGTCGATTTCCTGATCGAGGGCGGGACCGGCCGCCAACAGGGCGTATCGCTCCTGGAGGGCGACCCGGCGGCGGATCGCGTCGATCGCCCGCCGCCGGGCCGTGGCCATCAGCCATCCGGCCGGATTGGCTGGAGCGGCACGTGGCCAGCACACCAGCGCCTCGGCCACCGCCTCCTGGGCGGCGTCCTCGGCCAGCCCGAAATCACCTGTGAACCGGGTCAGCGCGGCGACGATCCGCGCCGACTCGATCCGCCAGACGGCCTCGACGTCGGCCGTACCCATCAGACCTGGCCGTTGCTCTCGCCACCCTGCGGGACCTCGTCGGCCTCGGCCACCCGCCGGACCTCGATCTTGGACCCGCGGACCGCCGGGACCCGCTTCGCCCACTCGACCGCCTCCTGTTTCGTGGCGACATCGAGCAGGAAGTAGCCCCCGAACAACTCCCTGGTCTCGCCGTACGGACCGTCGGTGACCACCGGTGCCTCGCCGCTGAAGTCGACGACGACGCCCTGACGCGGATCGTCCAGCCCTTCGGCCGCGACGAGGACGTCGGCCTTCATCATGTCCTCGATGAATTGGCGGGTGGTGGCCATCATCTCGTCGAGATTGGCCATCATGGCCGCGTTCGTCTCATCGGTGCCCCGCATGATCAACAGGTACTTCGACATCGCGTTCTCCTCATCCGACGGGGCCGTCTCCCGGCCCCAGCATCCCCACGTCGAACGGGCGGCCCACGGATCGACACGGACCCGGACCATTCTTTCCCTGTCCCTGTCCCTGCTCCGCGATCTTGCACTTGCTGTCCCGGCATACGGGGCACCTCACCCATGTCGACAACTGAAACTGCATGATCGACGCGGCGGGGAGCGCCGCCGCCGCTTGATTCGATCGGTAATCGTCAATAGATTGAGGGTGGGCGCCGCCGGGGTCCGGGCGACCGGGCCGTCGGCGGCTGACAGGTCCACCCCCGAGCCGGGCATTTCGGTCGTACGCGCGACCGGTCGCTGTGGCGCGCCGCCGCGCCGCATCCAGGGCACGTTGTCGCGCCGCGTCCGTCCAGGGCGCGCCGCCGTGCCGCCTCCGCTCAGCTCGATGGCAGAAGGACCCTTCATGACGATTTTCCGTGCCCGCCCCGCCGCGACCCTGGTGGTCGTCGCCGCGCTGGCCGCCGCTGCGACCACAACCGGAGCGGCAGTGCTCAGTGGCCCCGCCACAGCCGCTCAGGGTTGCCGGGTCGACTACACGCCCAACCAGTGGCCCGGCGGATTCACCGCCACCGTCAAGGTCTCCCCGGGGGACGCCGCCGTCTCCAGTTGGACAGTCACCTGGACGTACGCCGGCGACGAGCGGGTCACAAGCGGCTGGAACGCCACGGTCAGCCAGTCCGGATCGACGGTGACCGCCCGCAACGCGTCGTACAACGGCAGCATCCCGGCCGGTGGCTCCACCGAGTTCGGGTTGCAGGGCACGTACGGCTCCAGTGGTGGCGCGCCGACCGGGTTCAGCCTGAACGGCGTAGCGTGCAACGGCGCCACGCCGCCGCCAACCACACCTCCGCCAACCACGCCTCCGCCGACCACCCCGCCGCCGACCACCCCTCCGCCCACCACCGAGCCGCCGACCGGATGTGCCGGCGCGGTGCTCTGCGACGGCTTCGAGGGCCAGACCGGGTCGACGCCGTCCGGTGACTGGGCCGTGGTCAGCCCGGACTGTTCCGGCGCGGGTACCGCCACCATCGACACGGCGACCACGCACAGCGGCAGCCGGTCGGTTCGGATCAACGGCGCCGCCGGGTACTGCAACCACGTCTTCATCAGATCCACGAAGAACCTCGGCAGCGTGGGCAGCGTCCGGTACGGCCGGGTCTGGGTCCGGCACACCACCGCCCAACCCACCGAACACACCACGATGATGGCAATGGCCGACGCCGCCGACGGCAACAAGGATCTACGGTTGGGTGGCCAGAACGGCGCCCTGCAGTGGAACCGTGCCTCCGACGACGCGACACTGCCCGAGCAGAGCCCGGCCGGGGTGGCGCAGAGCGTGCCGCTGCCCACCAACCGGTGGACCTGCGTGGAGTTCATGGTGGACGGTGCGTCCGGTCAACTGCGCACCTGGCTGGACGGCACCGCCATCCCCGGGCTGACCGCGGACGGCGCACCGACGCACGACATCGACGGCCAGTGGTACAACCGCACCTGGCGGCCGCAGCTCACCGACCTGAAGCTGGGCTGGGAGAGCTACGGCGGCGGAGCCGACACCCTCTGGTACGACGACGTCGCGCTGGGGTCCAGCCGGATCGGCTGCTGACCCGTCGGGGTCGTGGGCGGGGGCCGTCAGCGGCGCCCCGCCCTGGTGCTGAATACGTCGAGGGTGTGACCCGGGTTCCGGGTCACACCCTCGTCTGCGTCTGCGTCGGCTGGATCGGGCGGTGCCCGGAACGCCGGACTGCTTCCGCTGCGGCCTGGCACACCACACCCCCGACTGCCAGGCCGCGGAGGCCCTGTTGCTATGTTCACGCCTATGAAAACCGTTTTCATTAAGGTGGGCATGTGCCTGGTGCTGGCCGCGGCCGGCTGCTCCGACGGTGGAGCCGCCGCACCGGTCGCGCAGGGCCACGCGGCCACCCCGGTCCACCTGACCAACTGCGGACTGCCGGTCACCGTCGCCGCGCCACCCCAGCGAGCGATCGCACTGGAACAGAACGCCACCGAGATCATGCTCAGCCTCGGTCTCGCCGACCGGATGGTCGGCACCAGCTACCAGACCGACCCGGTGCTGCCCGACCTGCGCCCCGCCTACGACAAGGTGCCGGTGCTGGCCAAGCTCTACCCCTCACGAGAGGCGGTCCGGGCGGCGAATCCGGACTTCGTCTACTCGACCTACACCTCGGCGTACGCGCCGGACGCCGCGGGTTCGCGCGCTGACCTGGCCACGCTCGGCGTACCGGCGTACCTCTCCGGGTTCGCCTGCGAGAAGCCGGCGGACGCGACCCAGACGGTCACCTTCGACGGGATCTTCGATGAGATCCGCGACATCGCCGGCGTCTTCGGCGTGCCGGAGCGGGCCGACAAGCTGATCCACGAGCAGCAGAGTCGGTTGGACGCCGCCCGACGTGCGATGCCAACGGCCGCGCCGAACGCCGGACCGTCACTCCTCTGGTACTACTCCGGAACGAGCACCCCGTACGTTGCCGGACACGGCGGGGTTCCGGACGCGATCAGCTCGCTGCTGGGCGCCCGCAACACGTTCACCGATGCCAGCCAGAAGTGGCCGGCCGGCAACTGGGAGGAGATCGCCAAACGCAACCCGGCGGTGATCGTGCTGGCCGATCTGACCAGGGGTGGAGACGGCGACAGTGCCCAATCGAAGATTGACTTCCTGCGCCGCAACCCGGTGACGTCGAAGCTGGACGCGGTGGTCGCCGGACGATTCGTCACAGTGCCCGGCTCGTCGATGGATCCGTCGATCCGCAGCGTTCAGGCGGCGGAACTGGTCGGTGCCCACCTGCACGGGACCGTCCGATGACCCCGCCGGCCGGCACCGATGTCGCCGCGCTCGACCAGTCGGCCGCCCGCCGCCTGCTCGAACTCTGGAACGACCAGCAGTCCGCCTACGTGGCCCACCGCGACCTGCGGTTCGACGCGATGGCCGACGTGCTGCGGCTGCACTGCCCGGACGATCTCGCGATCCTCGATCTGGCCTGCGGTCCCGGTGCGATCAGCGACCGGATCCTGGCCCAGTTCCCCCGTGCCACCGCCGTCGCGGTCGACTACGACCCGATCCTGCTGAAGGTCGCGCGGCGTGCCCTGGACCGGTACACCCCTCGGGTCGAGGTCCACGACGTCGACCTGGTGGCCGACGGCTGGGAGCAGGCATTGACCGGACGGCGGATCGACGCCGTGCTCACCTCGACGGCACTGCACTGGCTCGCGCCGGAGCAACTGCTGCGGGTCTACACCACCGCGGCGCGGTTGCTGCCCGCCGGTGGTGTGCTGCTCAACGCCGACCACCTCCGCTACGACGAGTCGGCGCCCACCCTGCGCGACATCGCCAGTCGGCACGACGCGCAGGTGCAGCAGGAGACATTCGCTGCCGGAGCGCTCACCTACTCCGCCTGGTACGCCGAGGCGGCCCGACACCCGGAACTGGCCGGGCTGGCAGCCCAGCGGGAACGGCGGTTCGCCGACCGACCGCCGCAGGCCCCGGCGGCACTGGGGTTCCACCTGGCTGCCCTTCGCACGGCCGGGTTCGCCGAGGTCGGCACCGTCTGGCAGTACCTTGACGACTACGTGGTGTTCGCCCGCCGATGAACCCGCGAGTCGTACGATCCCTCGTCTCGGCGAGCGGCCCGCACGGGTCGACCCGACGAGACCCGCCACCCCGCACCGGCATCTCGAGAAACGGCCGGTACGTCCTTCCGTCGGCAGTGCTCCTGCTGCTGGTCACCATCGCCGCGGCGGTCAGCGTGGGCTCGGCCGATCTGCCGATCGACAGCGTTCTGCGCGCGGTGGCCAGCCATGTGGGCCTCCCGGTCCAGCCCCTACCGCCGTTGCCGGACAGCATCGTGTGGGATCTCCGGTTACCCCGGGTGCTGTTGGCCGCGTTGGTCGGTGCCGGTCTGGCGGTGTGTGGGGCGGTGCTACAGGCGCTCACGCGCAACCCGCTGGCCGACCCGTTCCTGCTCGGTGTCTCGTCCGGCGCGTCCACCGGAGCGGTGGCGGTGCTGGTACTCGGCATTCGGATCGGCGCCGGCCCGGTCGACCTGACCACCGGCGCGTTCGTCGGCAGCATGACCGCGTTCGGCGCGGTGCTGCTGCTGGCCGGCCGGCGGGCCGGCGAGCCGACCCGGATCGTTCTCGCCGGGGTGGCCGTCTCGCAGCTCTTCAGCGCGGTGACAAGCCTGATCGTGATCTCCGACGCGCACACCCAGGACACCCGTAGCGTGACGTTCTGGCTGCTCGGCTCGCTGACGGCGGCCTCCTGGGCATCGGTGGCGCTGAGCGCCGTGGTTGTCGGCGTCGGCCTGCTGGTCTGCTGGGCCAGCGCGACGGCGCTGGACGCGTTCGCGTTCGGCACCGATACCGCCCGATCGCTCGGCTTCTCTCCCGGACGCACCCGGCTGCTGCTGTTCACAGTCACCGCCCTGATGGCGGCCGCGTTGGTCGCGGCGAGCGGTGCCATCGGTTTCGTCGGGCTGACAGTGCCGCACGCCGTACGGTTCCTGTTCGGCTCCGGGCATCGGACGTTGCTGCCCGCCTGCGCGGTGATCGGCGCGATCTTCCTGATCTGGGCAGACACCGTGGCGCGGACCGTCTTCTCACCACAGGAGCTGCCGGTGGGCGTGCTCACCGCGCTGCTCGGGGTGCCGGTGTTCGCGCTGGTCATGCGACGCCGGACGGGTACGCCGTGATCGCGCCGGGCGCTGCCGGTCGGGGAGTGGGCGACAGTGGTCGGGCGACCGGCGGTGACCAGTACCCGGCGGGAGCGTTGCCGGCGCGGCTGGACGCGGACGGGATCGGATGGGGCGTGGCCGGCGTGCGGATCCTGGCCGGGGTGGCGCTCACCGCCGAACCGGGCGCCACGGTCGGGCTGCTCGGGCCGAACGGCTCCGGCAAGTCGAGCCTGCTGCGACTACTTGCCGGTCTGACCCGGCCGGAGTCCGGGCGGGTGCTGCTCGACGACGTCGCGGTGGACGCGGTACCCCGGCGTGCGCTGGCTCGGCGGATCGCAGTGGTCACCCAACAGGTGGCCACCGACGTGGAGATGTCCGCACTGGAGGTGGTCCTGCTGGGCCGGACCCCTTACCGGCCACGCCTCGCCGGGGTCGGCGCCGCGGATGTGGACCTGGCGCGGCGCGCGCTCGCCGAGGCGGGCCTGGCCGGGTTCGAGCAGCGGCGCTGGTCCAGCCTCTCCGGTGGTGAGCGGCAGCGGGTGGACCTGGCCCGCGCTCTGGTGCAGGAACCGGATCTGCTGCTGCTCGACGAGCCGACAAACCACCTGGACATCCGGCATCAGCTGGAGTTGCTGCGATTCCTTGCGGAGTCGGCCAGCACCGTCGTGGTGACCCTGCATGATCTCAATCTGGCCGCGCAGTACTGCGACCGGCTGGTGCTGCTGCACGGTGGACGAGTGGTCGCGGCGGGTACGCCCGTCGAGGTTCTCACCACCGGCCGGATCGAGCAGGTGTATCAGGTGCGGACGGACGTTGCCATCGCCGCTGACGGCCGGCCCCGGATCTGGTACCGCAGCCAGGCGACGTAGGCGCCGACGGAGCGCGGGCCGAGCCGCCGCGGCACACAGATCCGTACTTCACACGCGAGGATGTCCGAACACTGTTTGGTCCGCACTGTGGCAAGGGCGGGGAGCGCGTTGCCGTGTCCGCCTTCGGCCGCCGTGCGGTCGGGGACCGAGGAGAGACGACAATGGACCGTACGTTGAGCGACATCCTGGACGCGGCGGCGCGCGGCCACTTCCCGCCGCCTGACGGCGGGACGACAGTGGTGTCGCAGCCGAGCCGCCGCGACGCCGGAGTCATCGCCTTCACCGGACACTCGGTGGTGTTCACCGACGAGGATCCCCAGTGGGTACGTCGTACGCTGGCCACCCTCGACTGTGACTCCCTGGCGGCCACGATGAATCCGCGCTTTCTGGGTGCGCTGCTCGACCGCACCCGGCGGTCCATGGACACGATCGACCTGCTGACCGTCGCGAGTTGCCTTGCCGGGCCGCCCCCGCTGCGGCTGACCGAGCTTGCGGACGGCGATCATCCCCGCGAGGTAAGGGCCCGTCGGCGCCGTGACGACGTCCGCGTCTGGGCCGTCGAGGGCGGGGTGGTCGTGCTCGGCCGGGGGGTGGCCGGCCGGTGGGAGGCGGCGATAGAGGTCGACGACGAGCGTCGCCACCGGGGCCTGGGGCGGGCGCTGGCGACGGCCGCCCGACATCTGGTGCCCGACGGTCAGCCGGTCTGGGCCCAGCAGGCCGCCGGTAACGCGCGCAGCGTGCGTGCCTTCCAGGCGGCGGGGTTCCGGCCGGTGGGCGCTGAGGCGCTTCTTCTCCGGACGTAGGCGCTGTGCCGGACGAGCCGGTCGTACCACTGTGGGCCGAACCGTGATCGGCGGGACGTTTCCGCGATCACGCCCGGGGGCATCTCGGCGGGTGAAGGGCAGCCGCCCGCCCCCCTGATCGAGGAGAACAACATGTCGGCCCAGGCAGTTCTGTACGTCATCGCCGTCATCCTGATCGTGCTCGCCGCCCTGCCGCTGCCCACGAGGGGTGTCTCGCTCGCGCTTCTGGGTGCCGCCTGCGCCCTGCTCGCCTACGCCTGGCCGGTGATCACCGCGTGACCTTTCCGTGAGTCATCGTTGGTGCGGTCGGTGGCCGGCAGCCTGAGCACGATCGGGCTGCCGGCCACCGACCGTGAGCCTGTCGCCCGCACGGAACCTGCTTGCTGAGTTTGTTTCACAAGCGTAGGAAGAACGCCACCCGTCGATCTGCCGTCCAGCGTCGAAGGAGATGCGTGTGACCACCTCCAGAGGGCTCCGTCTCGCCGTGTCCGTGCTGGTGACAGCGGGCGCCGTCCTGCTCGGCACGGCAGCCCCCGCCGCACCGCCACCGGCCCCCGCTCCGGTCGGGCAGCCGTCCTGCGACCCGATCGAGCCGACCGCCTGTCTGCTGCCGTTCCCGAACGACTACTTCACGGTGCCGGACCGGAGCAGCCCCACCGGCAAGCGGGTGCGGTTCGCCGCTGCCGCGATGCCCGCCAACGTGCAGGGAACCCCGATCGACCCGACGGAGTGGAACCGGCAGGACGGGTTCAGTCCCGGCTCGCCGATCCTGGTGCGGGTACCCGGCCTCGACGCCGCGGCAACCGGGATCGCGCCGGTCACCGACATCGGCCGATCGCTGGCGCCGGACGCGCCGATCGTGCTGCTCAACACCCGGACCGGTGAGCGCACACCCTACTGGGCCGAGCTGGACGCGCACGCCACCGGTCAGCCCGACCGGCAGCTGCTGATAATCCGGCCGGCGGTGGCGCTGACCGAGGGCACCCGCTACGTCGTGGGGCTGCGCGGCCTACGGGACGGCAACCGGGCGTTGATCCCGGCACCGAAGGCGTTCACCGCGTACCTGACCGGTGCCGGCCGCAAGCAGCGGGACGCTCGGGGGCCGCAGGTGAGGCGCGTCGTCACCGACCTGGTTCGGACCGGCGTCGAACGACACAGCCTCTACCTGGCCTGGGACTTCACGGTCGCCAGCCGGCACGGGCTGACCGGCCGGATGCTGGCGGTCCGGGACGACGCGTTCGCCGACCTCGGCCGGGCCGCGCCGTCGGTCACCGTCACCCAGGTGACCGACTATGCGCCGGCGCAGGATCCGCTGATCGCTCGGCAGGTGACCGGCACCATCGGCGTTCCGTCCTATCTGACCGGCGACGGCGGGCCCGGCTCCCGGCTGCACTACGGCCCGGCCGGCGGCGCCGGGACGCCGCCCACGCCGAACGCTCTGCCCACGCCGTCCGGGGCGACCGTGGCGGCGGACTTCGTCTGCAACATCCCGCGCAGTGCCTCGGCCGCGCGGCCGGCGCACCTCTCGCTCTACGGCCACGGGCTGCTCGGCCGACCGACCGAGATCAACGCCGGCAACGTCAAGACGATGTCGAACACCCACAACTTCACCTTCTGCGCCACCAGTTGGATCGGCATGGCCGCCGCCGACGTCCCCTTCGTGGCCGGCGCCTTCACCGACCTCAGCGTCTTCCCCGCGGTGGCGGACAGGTTGCAGCAGAGCTTCCTGAACTTCCTCTTCCTGGGCCGCGCGATGATCCACCCGGACGGGTTCGCCGCCCACCCGGCGTTCCGGGACGCCACCGCACGGCCGCTGATCAACCGCGCCGGTGGGCTGCACTACGACGGCAACAGCCAGGGCGGCATCAACGGAGGCGCGCTCACCGCCATCGCCCAGGACTGGACCCGGTCGGTGCTCGGCGTACCGGCGATGAACTACTCCACGCTGCTGCAACGCAGCGTCGACTTCGCACCGTTCCAGAGCGTGCTCGACGGCTACTACCCGGACACCGTCGACCAGCAACTGATCCTCGCGCTGCTGCAGATGTTGTGGGACAGATCCGAGGCCAACGGGTACGCCCAGCACATGACCGACCGGCCACTACCGCGTACCCCGGCGCACCAGGTGCTGATGCACGTGGCCTTCGGCGACCACCAGGTCTCGCCCGCCGCCGCCGAGGTGCAGGCACGCACCATCGGCGCGCGCCTGCACACCCCCGCGCTCGCCGACGGCTGGTCACTGGACGTGCGCCCGTACTGGGGCATCACACCGATCCGCCGCTACCCGTACGCCGGCTCGGCGATCGTGATCTGGAACAGCGGCGCGGCCCACGCGCCACCGCCGACCAACCTCGCGCCGGTCGGACCGGAGTTCGGCGACGATCCGCACGAGTTCCCCCGCGCCCAGGCCGGAGCCCAGAAGCAGAAGGCGGTCTTCCTGCTCACCGGCAAGGTCGTCGACGTCTGCGCGCGGACACCCTGCCCGTGACCTGAGACTCGTGACCCGGCGGAGCGCAGGCACGGCCAGCACCCGCCGGGATACGTCGAGCACGACAGGTCAGCAGCGCACCTCGGTCTCCTTCTGCGCCACGTCCGAGATGCCGCCGAGCGCCCGGGTGCACACCGACAGCGTGTTGGCGCCCGAGGACCAGACCTCCGGGCCGCTGGAACACTGCAGGTCGCGCAGCGTGCTGCCGGTCACGATAGAGGTGCAGACCTGGTACGAGCCGTGACTGGCCCGGTACTGCTGCCACACGTACGTGTAGGCGTAGTTCTTGCCGCAGCCCTTGTACTGCTTGACCGAAGCCGCGGTCTGACCGCCGACGGTGACGTACGCGGTCGCGCCGATCTGCACCGAGTCGACGCAGCGCGGGTTGGTCTCGGCGTGCGCGGGTCCGGCGAACGCCAGCGTCGCGGGCACAGCCAGACCGGCGGCCGCGAGGACGCGTACGCCGCGGCGGGAAAGGTTCTTCATCGGTGACCTCCTTCAATGCACCGGGGACCGTCGCCCCCGGTGTCGTCGATGCACCACATTGATGGCCGCCGTGGCCCGTTCGGTACCCTCTGACACGCTCTGACAACGCCTGACAACGTCGTCTGACATGGGGGAGTGATGAAGGAACAGCGTTCCGCCGCCGAGCCGATTCAGGACAGACAGGCCGCCGAGAGGTTCGCCGAACAGCTACGGACCCTGCGGACCAGCGTGGGTGATCCGTCGTTCCGGAAGATGGCTGGGCGCTCGGGCCGGATCTCGCACACCACGCTGCACGAGGCCGCCGCCGGAACCAGGTTCCCCTCCTGGGAAACGGTCCGGGAGTTCGTCCGGGCCTGCGAGGCCGACGAGGCCCAGTGGCGATGTCGATGGGAGGACGCGCAGCGCCCCGGGTCGGTCCACGGCATCGCGGACGATGCTGTCGCGCCGGTCAGCGCCGAATCTCCGCCCGGCGCCGACACCCCGATCACCACTGGTGGAATGGAGCCCGACACCGGGACCGACGCCTCGCAGACCCACGGGCCCGTCGTGTCCGTCGTCCCGGCCCCGTCGCCGGAGGAGCAGAACACGCTGCGGAGCACTGACTATCCGCCGACCGACGAGGACGTCGCGGGTGCGCGGCGGCACCGACTGCCGTGGCTCGCCGCAGCCGCGGTGGTCCTGGTGGTGGCGATGGTCGCTGTCCTGGGCGTCATCGTCCGCGGCCGGTCGTCCCGGGACGACCCCGGCACCGCGGCGGCGTCGTCCACACCGTCGGTGTCGCCGTCAGCGTCGGCGTTCTCAGATTCGCTGATCCCCGGCGACTCCAGCAAGTTCATCTCCGACGTCACCATCCCCGACGGCACCCGGGTGCGGGTGAACACCCAGTTCGTCAAGGTGTGGGCCCTCAAGAACGTGGGGAAGGTCGCCTGGCACAACCGCTTCCTCGCCCGCACCAACCCCACCGCCGACGCCGACGGCTGCCAGGTGCCGGACCGGGTGGCGATCGGTGACACACCGCCCGACGAGCAGGTCATGATCAGTGTCGAGGTCACCGCGCCCAGCCGTCCCGGGAAGTGCTGGGTCAGCTGGAAGATGGTCGACGAGAACGGGCAGGAGTACTTTCCCACCCGCCGGCCGGTGTACTTCATGGTCACCGTGACCGCCTGAGCGCGCTTCCGGTCGCCCGGCGCGGTGTCAGAATGTGAACGCTCGATGTCAGCTCCCGGGTGTCACCAAAGCTGACAACAAAACATCCATCGAGGTCGCTGCCGTCCTGACGGATCTGACAGCACAGCAGGGGTACCGAACAGCAGGCCGTTTCTCGCAAGGTGATGTCCGTTCCGAACGACTCACCAACTGCGAGGAGGATCGACAGTGCGCCGTCCCTGGTTATCCGTCGGGATCGCCGCGCTCTGTGTGGCCGTCGGCGTCCCGGCCCACGCCTGGGCCGCGACATCCGACGCCACAGCGCAGCGAACCGTCACCACTGCCGCGCGGCCGGTAGTGGACATGGAGGCCACCGTCCTGGCCGCCCAGATCGACCCCCGCCGCGCCGACAACACACTGACCCCGGGTGCGAAGAGCTCGGTGCTCGCCGTCGAGCAGGCGTTGCAGGCGAAGGGCCTGCTGAACGCGCAGTGGGTCGACGGCTACTTCGGCACCGTCACCGTCTCGGCGTACGCGGCGTACCAACGCTCCCTCGGCTACACCGGGCTGGCCGCGAACGGGCTGCCCGGCACGACGTCGCTGACGAAGCTCGGGCTGAACCGCTACACAGTCGCCAACACGATCGGTCCGGGCGCGAAGGTCCCGCGGGACGGGTACGTCGTCAACGCCCGTACCCAGGCGATGTTGGCCGAGGCGCAGCGTCTGCTCGGCTACCCCCTGGTGCTCGACCAGGGTTCGTACAACCCCGGCGGCGACCCCACCTCGGCCGGTACGCACGACGGCGGGGGTGTGGTGGACATCTCGGTCACCGGCATGACAGCGACCAAGCGCACCGCCGTCGCCCGGGCCCTGCGTCAGGTCGGCTTCGCCGCCTGGGTCCGCAACCCGAACCAGGGCGACTGGCCGTGGCACATCCACGCCAACGCGATCAACGACACGGACCTGTCCAGCCAGGCGCAGCACCAGGTCGGCGACTACTACCTCGGCATGAACGGCCTGGCCAACCAGGGACCGGACGACGGTCCCCAGGTCCTGATCAAGACCTGGGAGCAGTACCAGCGCGGGCAGTGACCCGCACCCCCCCTCACCGTTTCTGAAAGGACACCATGAACATCCGTAAGAGTCTCGCCGCCGTCGGCGTCGCGCTGGCCGCGACCACCTCGATCCTCAGCGTCGGATCGCCCGCGTCGGCGGCGGCCCGGGACGGGGTCTGCGAAAGCGGCGAATTCTGCTACTACTACAACAGCGACAACGCGGGGTCGATCTCGGACTTCACCGGTTCGCTCGACGACTACGGCACCGAGCAGCCCTCGTGCTACGACTTCAAGGGCGCTGGCGCGGGCAAGGGCCTGTGCATCAAGAACGAGGCCGCCTCGGTCTGGAACCGCAGCACCAAGACCGTGCGCGTCTACTTCAACAGCGGCTACGCCGGTTCCTACCAGGACTTCGCGGCCGGCGCGAAGGGCAACCTCAACGCCACGCTGAAGAACAACAACGCCTCGCACCAGTTCTCGCCGTCGACGCGCACGAACCTGTCGTACGCCCTGTACCAGGCCAGCGGCGGCACTGTCACCTGCGGCTTCGACGGTTACACCACCACGCCCGGCCGGCACGAGGGCATCGACATCGCCCGCAGCGTCGGCTCGGACGTGCGCGCCCTGGTCTCCGGAACGGTCATCTACGTCGCGCGGGGCAACACCGGCAGCGGCGGCCTGTCCACGATCTCCGTCTACAACTCCTCGCTCAACAAGTCGGTGATCTACCTGCACACCGCTCCGAAGTCCGGAGTGAGCGTGGGTGACGCCATCAGCAAGGGCGAGATCATCGCCGATGAGTCGTGGCACGGGGTGTCCTCCAGCTCGGGCGCGCACACCCACGTCGAGGTCCGGGCCGGCCGGCAGACCCATGCGGCCGTCAGCGTCGGCGACCCCACCCTTGACAACGCCGACCCGACCGCGTTCTGGAACTCCCAGGGCTACAACGAGAAGTAGGACGCCGTGAATATCCGCAAGAGCCTCGCCGTCGTCGGCGCCGTCCTCGCCATGTCCACCTCCATCCTGAGTGTCGCCTCGCCGGCAGCGGCGGCCGCACGGGACGGCGCCTGCGACAGCGGTGAGTTCTGCTACTACTACAACAGCAACCAGGCCGGCTCGGTCTCCGACTTCACCGACTCACTTGACGACTACGGCACGACCCAACCGACCTGCTACGACTTCAAGGGCGCGGGCAGCGGCAAGGGCCTGTGCGTGAAGAACAACGCCGCGTCGGTGTGGAACCGCACCGGCAAGACGGTGCGGGTCTACTTCAACAGCAACTTCGCCGGTGCGACCCAGGACTTCGCTTCTGGGGCGAAGGGCAACCTCAACGCCACGCTGAAGAACAACAACGCCTCGCACGAGTTGGTGAGCGGGCCGACGGGCTGTAGCACCGACGGCACCAACAGCAAGTTGCCGAGCACCATCCTCGTCTACCGGGTCAGTCTCGGGCGAGTCGATCGGGTCGACTTCAAGACGTACGTCAAGAACGTCCTCCCGAACGAGTGGATCACGAGCTGGCCGGCCGCCTCGCTGGACGCCGGTGCGATGGCCGTGAAGAGCTACGCCTGGTACTGGGCGTTGCACTCGACCCGGAAGACGTCCGGCGGACAGTGCTACGACGTCCGGGACGACACCGGCGACCAGGTCTACCGGCCGTCGTCGGCACAGTCGTCGACGTCCGCCGCGGTGGACCGGACCTGGTCGGCGCGGATGACCCGCAGCGGCAACATCCTGCGGGCGCACTACTGCGCGACGACGACCGCGTGCGGTGGTTGGGTGGACGGGGACTGGCTGTCGCAGTACGGCTCGCGTGATCTCGCCAACCAGGGCAAGAACTACCAGGCGATCCTGCGCTACTACTACAGCGACATCGCGCTCTCCTGAGGTGACGCACCAACCGCGCCGCCCGTCGCAGCTCTGCGGCGGGCGGCGCGCCCATGGGTACGCCCCGGCTACGCCGGCGGCTCGACCGCCTCGACGAGCACTTCGAGCACATGCCGGTACGGCTTGCCGGTGGCCCGGCTCATGCCCATCTCGCAGGTGCGGTTGCAGGAGGCGTACGCGTCGTGGTCGCGTTCATTGATCTCGGCGGCCTGCGCCGCGGTGGCGCCGGCCGTGACCTCGGGGTGCAGCAGCCCCCTGTCACCGGCGAAGGCGCAGCACCCCCAACTGTCCGGCACTGTGACGGTGTCGGCGACCGCCCCGGCCACCGCGCGCAGGTCGTCGATGCCGCCCAGATGCACAGTGGAGCAGGTGGGGTGCAGCGCCAGCGAGCCCAGTCGCCGGGGCTGCGGCAGCGCCAGCAGGAGGTGCTCGGCGGTGAAGGTCACGCTGTCGACGAAGCGCAGCGCGCCGTACCGTGCCTGGTCCTCCTCGGCCAGCGCGGCGGTCAGCTGCGTCAGCCCGTGTGTGCACGATGACGCGTCGCACACGACGGGCAGGCGACCCTCGTCGCTGGCCACCCAGAGCGCGGCCAGCGTCCGCTCAGCCATCTCACGGTGACCGGCGGGGTAACCCTTCGACTGCCACGGGGTTCCGCAGCACAGGCCCGCCGTGGCGGTCGGTACGACGAGCGGCACCCCCGCCAGTTCGCAGAGGCGCAGGAACGCCGCCGCCGTTCCGCCGGACGAGCCGTCCTCGGGTGCGAAGAGACTGCCGACGCAGGCCGCGAAGAACACCGCCTGGGCGTCCGGCGCGCTGCGCGGGGTGGGGCGGGGCGCGCCGGCGCGCGGCATGTCGTCGCTCCACAACGGCACCAGTTCGGTGGCGCCGAGCCCACGGATCACCCCGCTGGCGGCGCGGGTCACCGGCGTCGGCACGGCGTGCGCGGCGGTCAGTCCCACCCGGACGCCCGTCACGGCGGCCTTCCAGTGCCGGGCGGCGGTGCGGGCGGTCCGCTGGGCGCGAGGGCTGTGCCGCTCGGCGCGCAGCCGCTTCATCGCCGCCCCGGTGTCGATGCCGACCGGGCAGGCGGTGACGCAGAGGCTGTCCGCGGCGCAGCTGTCCACCGCGGCGTACTCGTAGTCGGCGGTCAGCTCCCGGCGGCGCTCCTCGTCACCGGCGGCGGTGGCGAGGGCGATCTGCCGTTGCAGGACGATGCGCTGGCGCGGCGTGGTGGTGACGTCGGCGGTGGGGCAGACCGGCTCGCAGTAGCCGCACTCGACGCAGGCGTCCAGCTCGGGGTCGACAGTCGGGACGGCCTTGAGCTGCCGCAGGTGCACTGTCGGGTCGTCGTTGAGCAGCACACCGGGGTTGAGCAGGCCGCTCGGGTCGCACAACCGCTTGAGTTCGCGCATCACGTCGTACAGCTCGTCGCCGTACTGCCGGCGGACGAAGGGTGCCATGGCCCGACCGGTGCCGTGTTCCGCCTTGAGTGTCCCGCCCTCGGCGAGCACCAGGTCGACCATGTCGTCGGTGAACCGGGCGTAGCGGTCGATCTCGGCCGGGGTGTCGAAGGACTGGGTCAGCATGAAGTGCAGGTTGCCGTCCCGGGCGTGTCCGAAGATCACCGCGTCCGGGTAGCCGTGCCTGTCGAACAGGCGGATCAGCCCGTCGCAGGTGCCGGTCAGGCGTGGCATCGGCACCGCGACGTCCTCCAGCAGGGCCGTGGTGCCGGGCGGGCGGGCCCCGGCGACGGCTGTGTAGAGGCCCTTGCGCAGGTGCCAGAGGTTGGCCCGTTCGCGCGGGTCGCGGGTCAGCTCGGTGCCGGTGACGGCCGGCAGCCGGTCGAGCACGGGCCGGGCGTCGGCCAGCGTCGCTGCCAACCGCTCCGCGCTGTCCTCGGCGAACTCCACCAGCAGCGCGGCGTGCCCGGTGACCGTCAGCCCGCGCAGGGCCGGAGTCGCACCCGGGTCGCGCTGACTGACCCGCAGCGCGGCCGCGTCGAGCAGCTCGGCGGTACGGGCGCCGGCGGCGAGCAGAGCCGGCAGCGCGTCGGTGGCGTCGGTGAGACCGGGCAGGATCAGCAGGCCGGTGGCGGCGTGGTCGTGGATCTCGACGGTACGGAAGACGGCCTCGGCCACGAAACCGAGCGTGCCCTCGCTGCCGATCATCAGGTGGGCGAGCATCTCGACCGGGGTGCTGTGGTCGAGCAGCGAGTTCAGCCCGTACCCCATGGTGTTCTTCATCGCGAACAGCCGCTCGATGGTGGCGCGCGAGCCGGGCGTCGATCGCACCCGGTCGCGCAGGCGCAGCAGCCCGGCGTGCAGCTCGGGTTCGTCGGCCCGCAGCCGGTCGTCGGCGTCGCGGGCGCCGGAGTCGACGACGGTGCCGGACGGGAGCACGAAACGCAGCGACTCCATGGTGCGGTACGCGTTGTCGGTGGTGCCGCAGGTCATCCCGCTGGAGTTGTTGGCCACCATGCCGCCCACGGTGCAGGCGGCCTCGCTGGCCGGGTCCGGGCCGAGGCGGCGTCGGTAGCGGGCCAGCCGGGCGTTGGCCTGCCGGATCGTCAGGCCCGGCTGGAGCCGGATGCGGCGGCCGTCGTCGAGGACCTCGGCGTGCCGCCAGTCGGTGCGGACGTCGACAAGCACGCCCGCGCCGCCGGCCTGCCCGGCGAGGCTGGTGCCGCCACCGCGCAGGGTCAGCGGCACGCCGGCCTCCCGGGCGCCGGCCATCAGCGCCCCCACCTCGGCGGCTGAGGCGGCGCGAACCACTGCCTGCGGCTCGAAGAGGTACGGCGAGGCATCGTGCGCCGCCGCCAGCCGCCGGGGCAGCTCGGCGCTGGCCCGGCTCGGGTCATCGAGGTGCGAGCGCAGCAGTTCGGCGACCGCGCGGGCGCGGGCGCCGGCCGCGCTGGGCGGCGGCACGGGTACGACGGGTCTCATCGGCGGATCCTCCCGGGAGCGTGGTCAGCCGGCCACCGGCGGCACGGCGGGACGGCCGGCGATCAGCAGTCGGCGGGGAGCGGTGCTGGCCGGAGCCGGCAGCCGCAGCGGCTGCCGGCCAGGGGTGATGCTGCCGAGCACCGAGGCGCGCCGCGCGCCGGTGCCCGAGCGCAGGGTGCCCGGCAGCCCGTGCACTGTCAGGTAGCCCAGCAGTGCGAAGGCCAGCGCCTCCTTGGCGTCCGACGCGACGCCCAGGTCGTCGCTGGAGGACAGCTGGACGCCGGACAGCTCGTCGGCGAGCATGCGCATCAGCGTCGGGTTGTGTGCGCCGCCGCCGGAGACGACGAGCCGGGTGACGCCGTGGTCGCGGCAGGCGCCGGCCACAGTGACAGCCGTCAGCCGGGTGAGCGTGGCCAACACGTCCTGCGGGTCCGGTGTGGGCGCGTCGGCGAGGGCGGCGAGCAGGTAGGGCAGATGGAACAGCTCTTTCCCGGTGCTCTTGGGGCCGGGCAGCCGGTAGTACGGCTCGTCGAGCAGCCGCCGCAGCAGGTCCGGATTCACCTGCCCGGCGGCTGCCCCGCGCCCGTCCCGGTCGTACTCCTCGGTGCCCCCGCTGAAGTGGCGGGCCGCGGCGTCGAGGAGCGCGTTCGCCGGACCGGTGTCGAAGGCTAGCGGGTCCGTGTCCGGCGCGACGACGGTGATGTTGGCGATGCCGCCCAGGTTCAGCGCGGCCGGCACGCCGGGCAGGCCACCCAGCAGCAGCGCGTCGAAGAGGGCGACCAGGGGAGCGCCCTGGCCGCCGGCTGCCACGTCGCGGCTGCGCAGGTCGGCCACGACCGGAAGGCCGCTGGCCTCCGCTATCCAGGCCGGCTGACCCAGCTGGAGAGTGCCCCGGACCGTGCCATCCTCGACCCAGTGGTGCATGGTCTGCCCGTGCGAGACGACCAGGTCGGCGGTGCCGTCGCACAGCTGGGCGAGGGCCCGCACGCCGGCCTCGGCGAAGGCCTGGCCGATGCCGGTGTCCAGCACGCAGATCGCCTCGGTGGTGGTCGCCGCGGGAGGCAGGGCCGCGGCGATCTGCGTGCGCAACTCGTCGGAGTACGGGTGGCTGAGTCGGCCCAGCGGTCGCATCCGCACAGCGTCGCCGCTCACCTCGAACTCGGCCGCCGCGGCTTCGATGCCGTCATAGGAGGTTCCGGACATCAGGCCGATCACGCGCATCACGTCCTCCTTCACGCCCGGCCGGCTGGCGCCGCCGCCGCGTCGTCGTCGACCTCGTCGGTACGTCCATGGTCGTACGGAGTCTCTGGGGCCGTGTGGAACCGGCTGGACACCGCGCCGACGACCAGGGTGATCAGGACGCCGATCGGGACCAGCCACTGCGCGGCGATGGCGGTGGCGGTGGTCGTCCCGGCCGTCGTCACATCGATCTTGACGTAGCGGACGATGTAGGTCATCACCGCGACCGTGACCAGGAAGGCGATCACCGCGTCGACCTGGTTGGCCCGCTTCACGAGGCGGCCGAGCAGGAAGGCGCCGAGCAACGCCCCGTAGGTGTAGCCGGCGATGGTCAAACCGGTCAGGTAGACGTTTCCGGTGCTGGAGCTGAACGCGCAGGCGAAGACCGCCATCAGCACCGCCCAGACCAGTGTCATCACCCGGGCGAGGCGGAGCATCGCGTCGTCGGACGGGACCTTGCGGAAGAAGCTGTGGATGAAATCGGCGACTGTGGAGTTCGACATCGAGTTCAGCGCCGAGGACAGCGAACCCATCGCGGCGCCGAGGATGCCGGCCACCAGCAGACCCGAGATGCCCACCGGCAGGGCGTGCAGGATGAAGCTCGGGTAGAGGTTGTCGCTGCTCGCCAGGCCGAGTTCCTTGAAGGTCTGACCCTTGTTGTACGACCACAGCAGCGCGCCGACCAGGGAGAACGCCGCGAACTGGATCACCACGAAGATGCCCGAGGAGATCATCGCCTTCTGCCCCTCGCGCAGCGTGCGGGTGGACAGGATGCGCTGCACGATCAGCTGGTCCGACCCGTGGCTGGCCATCGCGAAGATCGCGCCACCGATGATCGCGGTCGGCAGGGCGAACGGGCTGGTGAGCACGTGCGAGAGGGCGAAGTTGGTGTCGAAGAGCTGGAACTTGCCGGCGTCCAGCGCCTGCGAGTATCCGTCGAAGCCGACGGCGTGGCTGAGCACCGCGATGGCCAGGATCGCCCCGCCCAGGTACAGCCCCATCTGGATGGCATCGGTCCAGATGACCGCCTTGATGCCACCGAGGTAGGTGTAGACCACCGTGATGAGCGTGAGGACGATGATGATGGCCTGGTAGCCGACATTCAGCCCGAACTCGTCGAGAAGAAGCTTGATGGGGATGGCCGAGGCGAACAGCCGTACACCCTCGGCGAGCAGGCGGGTGAAGACGAACGTCACCGACGCCAGCCCCTGAAGTTTCAGGCCAAACCGCTCACCGAGGTACTGGTAGGCGCTGACGAACCCGCCCCGCTTGTAGAGCGGGATGAGCACCGCGGCCACGACGACCCGACCGATGACGTAGCCCAGGGCCAGCTCGACGTTGCCGAAGCCCTGACCGCTGTATGCGCCGCCGGGAACACTGATCACGGTCAGAACGCTTGTCTCGGTGGCAACCACTGAGAACGAGACGGTCCACCAGGGCAGTCGACCCTCGCCCACGAAGTAGTCCTTGGCGGACTTCTGTTTACCGGACAGGCGTAGTCCGACGAAGGCGATCACCACGAGGTACAGCACGATCACGACGAGGTCGAGTTGACGCACGGCTCGCTCCCAACCAGCGGTTGTCAATAAGTGACGTTGACCCACCCTAACGCGAAACTTTTTGCCACCGCCCGTCCGGGCTGGTTACGCTGTGGTTTCAGCCTGCTGATACGGGGACTGTTCGCAGCTGCGCCCTCGGCCCGGCCGCGGCGGCGGGTCGCGAGGACGCGCTCGGCGGCGAACCGCCGAGCGACCGGAGGACCTCTCCCCGCCGGCCGGCGACTGCACACCAGCGAGAGGAACGAGCACCCCGTGGACCTCAGCACCCTCGGCACCGAGACCCGCAACGACAAGACCGGCGACCTTGACCGGATGTCTCCCACCGAGCTGCTTCTCGCGATGAACGACGAGGACCAGACGGTCGCCGACGCAGTCCGCCGGGCCGTGCCGGACATCGCCGCGGCCGTCGACGTCATAGTGGCGTCGCTTCGTCAGGGCGGACGGCTGATCTACCTAGGCGCGGGCACCAGCGGCCGGATCGGCATGCTCGACGCCGTCGAGATCCCACCCACCTTCGGTACGACGCCCGAGCGGGTCGTCGGCCTGCTCGCTGGCGGGGCACGAGCCTTCGGCGTCGCCGTCGAGGGCGCGGAGGACGACCCGACCCGCGCCGTCGCCGACCTCGACGCCGTCGGCCTGACCGCCCGCGACACAGTGGTCGGGCTCGCCGCGAGTGGCCGTACCCCGTACGTGGTCGGTGGGTTGGATCACGCCCGCGCGCTTGGCGCGGCGACCGTCTCGGTGGCCTGCAACACCGACGCGGTGACCAGCCGGCACGCCGACGTCGCCATCGAGGTGCCCACCGGCCCCGAGGTGCTCACCGGCTCCACCCGGCTCAAGGCCGGCACCGCCGAGAAGCTGGTCTGCAACATGCTCTCGACCGCCACGATGGCCCGGCTCGGCAAGGTGTACGGCAATCTGATGGTGGACATGAACGCCACCAACGAGAAGCTCGTCGACCGGGCGCGTCGAATCGTCGCCGAGGCCGCCGACACCGACCTCGACACGGCGGCGCGGGCGCTCGCGGCGGCGCACGGGCACGCCAAGACGGCCATCGTGCTGCTGCTGGCGAATTGCACGGCCGAGGAGGCAGCGGCCCGGCTGCGCGCCGCCGACGACGACGTCCGGGCGGCCGTCGCGGCCTGACCGATGGGGTTCGTCGTGGCGTCGTGACCGGGTCGGGGTGAGTGGTGGCTCGTTGCCCGGCTCGGGTCAGTCCTCCAGGTCGAACGTGAAGGTGCCCGCCTCGATGCGGTCGATGAGCTGGCTGACATCGTCGGCTTGCCGGATGGCGGTGTCCCACCCGTCGCTGGCGATGTCGACAAGCAGCACCGGGGCGGGGTCACGACCCAGGTCGAGGACGAGCTGTTCCCTGGAGCCGTCACCGCCGATGATCGCGATACCGGGGTGCGCGACGGTGGCCTGGTCCCACGCCTCGTGCAGCTCGAGCATCTCGCGCGGCGAATTGAGCCACACGTAGGCCTCGGTGGTCATCCAGCCTCGCCGGAACCACGACTCGCCCTGCAGGTAGGTGCGCCACGCCTCGGGCAGCGCCCGACCCAGGGCCTCCTCCGCGTCGGTGAACTCCTCGTCGGCGACCGGGCCCCGGTACTCGGCCTCCGCGATGATCGCGCCGACGATCTGGGCGTTGAATTCGTCAAGCTCCTCGGCGGGGACCCAGTACTCCAGCACATCGCGGCCACCGGCCTGCCGCACCTCGTAGCGGTCCAGGTAGGAACGTCGCACGTCGAACCGGGTCACGTAACCGACGCCTCCGGCGGGGACGTTCCACTCGCGGGCGATCTTCGTGGCGTACCAGCGGTTGAGCACGGGGTAGAAGATCGGCTGGTCGGGCAGGCGTGGTGGCCAAGCCCGCCAGCCGGCCGCCGCCACGAGGTCAAGTTCGGCCTGGCCGGTGGGCCGCCACAGCGTGATCGTGTCGGAGGTGCTGATGGTCTGCTCCCTGTCAGTCCCGGTGATGGCGGCATGATGCCACCGCCCGACATTCTGGTGGTACGGGTTCCCCGGGTGGGGCCGCGGCTCGTGCCGGTGGCGATCACCTCTGTCGATGTCCAGAATGTCGGCGTCGATCAGCACTGCGTCTGGGTCGAGAAGCCAGATTGACGAAGCGCCCCATCCACAGTGGACGGGGCGCTTCGCGGTGTCAGTGGAGCTGTGTGTCCGGAACCGTTCGGTCCTCGTCCGCGTCGCCGTCGGAGGAGTTGGCCAGCTCGATCCGGGGGGACCGATCCGGCGGGAGGTGGGCGAAGTCGGCGATGACGACGACATCCACCTCTCCGTCGATCATCGTCTGCTCGACGGTCTCCCACGAGGCCCGCATGATTCCTGCGAATCGGTAGGAGTGTCGGTGAAGGTGGCTGAGACACCTCGCGACGGCGGGCTCCGACGGCTCGATGTGGGCGGGGATCCAGATAACGGCGATTTCCATGAACCTCTCCTGATCAACGTCGTGGACGCGAGTGGGTGATCAGGAGTTGCCGGGGCGGGGGAGGACCCCGCTCGACGGGACGGCTGGTAGCGCGCATGTCGACGGCGGTGACGGTGAGCCCTGGCCGCAGCGGCGAGTTGGGCGGCGACGCTTCGGCTGTTGACGTGGGTGAATCAGCGCCGCCGGCGCCGACGCCGGTCGGCGCGGACGCGAGCGCCAACACGAACGCCGGTGGCCCCGGCGCGGGACGGGCAGGCGGGTTGGGCCGCTGTCCGGTGACGGCGGTCATCGTCGCCCGCGCCTGCTTCGACGCCCGGCCATCGGACGTGCCGTGGCCGGCGTCCCGGCGCGTCGTCGCCAACACCCGTGCCGACGATGCCGGCGACGGACGTGCGGCAACGCGTGCCCCTGAGGACGCCGAGGTCGACGCAGGTGTGGCCTGCGGCGATCGGGTACGGGCCGGCCGACTTGGCCGGACGGTGGAGGGTGTGGCCGACGCCGTCGGCAGCGGAACGGCCGTCGGCAGCGGAACGGCCGTCGGCAGCGGAACGGCCGTCGGCAGCGGAACGGCCGTCGGCAGCGGAACGGCCGTCGGCAGGGGAACGGCCGACGGCAGCGGCAGGGGGTCCGTCGTCGGCAGCGGCAGCGGCAGGGAGACGACCGCTGTCGGCAGGGGCGGGGGGACGGTCAGCTCCACCTCGACCACGTCGGCCACCGAAACCTTGATGGCCTCCGGCGAGGTGGCGATCTCCACCAGCGGGAGACGCGGCGGCGACGGGGTGTCTGCGTGAGCGGGGTTGGCACCCAGTCCCGCGCCGAGCGCCACCGCGCCGAGCGCCACCGCGCCGAGCGCCACCGGGGGGAGGCTGTGCCTCAGCCGCATCAGACGGAGGCCGGCGGCAGTGGGGTCGTCAGGCCTGCCCGGCCCGGCTCACCGGTGCGGTGCCACCGGCCGAGCTGTTGCCCCTCGCGCCCTGCCGTTACCTCCATGCGCGGGTTCTTGCCCCGGGGAACCGTGGGCTACACCCTCTGTCGATATCTCCGGTGACCGATGTGGACCGACCGGGAGCCGAGCTGGTCGGTTCACACCCGGGCCACGGTGGGTGTCGGGGTGGGGTCGAGCGGCAGGTCACGCATTCGGCGGATCGGCGTCGACAGGTAGATGATCGGGGACAGCACAGTGAGCGCACCGAAGATCAGCAGGGTGGTCCGGGCGCCGAGTGGCCCGGCCAGGATGCCGGCGAGCAGGGCGCCGACCGGGATGGCGCCCCAGGAGACGAACTTGACAGTGGCGATCACCCGGGACAGCAGCTCCGGTGGGCTGGCGAGCATTCGGTACGTGCGGGTGGTCACGCTGAGCACCACAGTGGAGCTGGCCAGGATGACGTTTCCGATGGCGAAGGCCAGGAATGCGGCGGCGCCGGTGCCCAGCGGGATGATGAGCGCGCCGCCCACGCTGACGACGGCCGCGATGATGAGGCCACGCGCGGTGCCGAAACGATCGGTGAAGCGGGTGGTCAGCGCGGCGCCGATGAGCGAGCCGAGGCCGTCGGCGGCGATCAACAGCCCGATCATGAGCGGCGGGGCGTGCAGCTCACGCGCCAGGTACAACGGGAACAGGGCGAGCATGGCGCCGCTGACGAAGTTCGTCGCGGTGGCGTCCCACATGGCCGGTCCGATGATCGGGTGCCGGAGCACGAAGTGCCAGCCCTCGCGGATCATCGTGACCATCGGCGGCCGCTCGGCCGGTCGCTGCACCCGCCGGGCCGGCAGGGTGCGCAGCAACGTGGCGGAGAGCAGGTAGCTGACGGCGTCCACGAACAGCGTCGGCACCGCACCCAGCACCTGCACCGCGAGACCGCCCAGGGATGGCCCGCCCAGCGCGGTGGCGGCATGCGTGCCGGAGGTGAGGCTGTTGCGGGCCTGCAACTGTGCGGCCGGGACGATCTCCGGCAGGAAGGTCTGGTTCGCCACGTCGAACAGCACGTTGGCGAAGCTCACCACCAGGGCGACAGCGATCAGCTGGGCCACCGTCAGCATGTCGAACCACCAGGCCATCGGGACCGACGCGATGGCGAGGGCCCGGACCAGATCCAGGGCGACCTGCATGCCGCGCAGTGGCAGGCGCTGCACGATCACGCCGGCCGGCAGGCTGATCAGCAGGTACGCCAGATAGCCCGCCGCCGTGATCAGACCCATCTCGAAGGCCGACGCGTGGAGCACTGTCAGCGCGGTCAGCGGTAGCGCCAGTGTGCCGACCGCCGAGCCGAGTTGGCTGGTCGTGCCGGCGACCCACCACCGCCAGAATGCAGTAAGTCCCATAATGGAACTCACTATAGGGGCGTACGGGAGGCGGCGTCGACCCCGTCGATGCGGGATCGACCGAGAACGTGCCGCCTATCCCGCTCGGCGCACCATTTCGCTGATCCAGGTGGGCGCGAACGGAGACGTACAGCCGGGGGAGGTGGGGTAGTCCCTGAGCACCTGGAGGCGTTCGCCGATGTCGATCGCCTGGGCGCGGTGCTCGGCGTGCGCGATGCCGATCTGCGCCAGGCAGTGGTTCATCGCCCACTGCAGGCGATCCGGCGCGTCCTTCATCTCGGCCTCGATCACAGTGAGCAGCCCCGGGAGGTCGAGACTCTCGGGCTTCTTCGTCACGCGTTCGGTGGTCAGCGCCCAGCCGGCACTCGCGACCACGGGATCCGGGTCGGCGAACCAGGCCAGCCGCAGTTCCTCGGAGTGCGGGCTCTTCTTCACCACGTAGTTCAGG
Source organism: Micromonospora sp. NPDC053740 (assembly GCF_040677775.1). Lineage (NCBI taxonomy): Bacteria > Bacillati > Actinomycetota > Actinomycetes > Micromonosporales > Micromonosporaceae > Micromonospora > Micromonospora sp. NPDC053740. Next base: position 639,151 of record NZ_JBFASO010000001.1, on the reverse strand, counting down.
AGCCAGTCGTGCACCTTCGGGGCGCGCGCCTCGCGCAACATGACGTCCAACTCGTCCCGCTCGAACGCCCGGGGACGGCAGATCAGGATCGCCAGCAGCCGCGCCGAGGCGTCACCCGTCGCCCAGAGCTGGCGTGCGAGATCGTGCTGCGTCTTCAGCCGCTTCGCCAGCGCCCGAAGCGCGCCGAGGTGCACACCATGATCGTCGCCGTGTCTGGCGTTCACCTCCCGTGCCTTCGGGTCCTCCAGCGCGACCAGTTCGGCCGTCACCTCGGCCAGCATCGTGGTAGCCATCGCAGCCTCCTGCCCATCGGAACGGGACGTTTCACACTCGCGTAACGGGTATCCAGGCGTACCAGTGCGACCGGCGGTGAACAGCTTCACGGAGTGAGGGGGCACCTATCATGCCTGATCCACAGCCCACCATCGTGCTCGTGCACGGCGCGTTCGCCGAGTCGGCGAGCTGGAACGGTGTGCTTGAGCGGCTGGGTTCGGCGTACAACTCGGTGGCCGTCGCGAACCCGCTGCGCAGCGTCGCGGGCGACGCCGCGTACGTGCGGGATGTCGTCCGGGGGATCGGCGGTCCTGTCGTCCTCGTCGGCCACTCGTACGGGGGCATGGTGATCACGCAGGCCGCGGCCGACGACACCTCGGTGCGGGCCCTCGTGTACGTCAACGCCTTAGCCCCGGACACCGGTGAGTCGGCATTGATGCTGTCGGCGAAGTTCCCCGGCAGCACCCTCGCCGACACGCTGGTGCAGTACCCGGTGTCCACCGGCGGCAACGAGGTGGCGATCGGCCAGGACCAGTACCACGCGCAGTTCTGCGCGGACGCGTCGGACGACATGGCCGCGCTGATGGCCCGGACCCAGCGGCCGATCACCGAAGAGGGCCTGGGCGGCAAGCTCACCGGCGACCCCGCCTGGCGATCGCTGCCGAGCTGGTTCGTGTTCGGGGACGCTGACAAGAACATCCCGGTCGACGCACACCGTTTCATGGCCGAGCGGGCCAACCCCCGGGGGCAACGCGAGATCGTCGGTGGATCGCACGCGATGGCGGTGGCCCGGCCGAGCGAGGTCGCCGAGACGATCATCGAGGCGGTTCGGGGCGTGAGCTGACGGTTCGGACGGCCGGTTGGCGGTGGGCCGACGACGAGAGGTCGCCGGCCCACCCCTGCCTGCTGGCCTACCGAACCCGTAGTTGCTGTTGGACCGCTGCGGTGGGGGCGTGGGCCGGGTCACCGGAGTAGGCGACGTGCACCGGGTACACCCCTGCGGGCAGCCCGTCGGTCGGCAGCTCGACGACGGCCGCGCCACCGCGGAGCGGAACCACCCGGGTGGTTCCGCCGAAGGTGACGGAGATTTCGCCGGTCACCTTCGGAGCCTTCCGGTGCGCAGACTGTGCCCGTACGTCGACGGTCAGCGTGAACGTGCCACCGTGCACGACCGAGGCCGGCGTGGCCTTCGCCTTCACCGCGACCCGTGCCGGGCCCGCCGGCGTCAGGGTGACCTGGGCCGAGCGGAACTTGCTCGGATCGACCACCGACGTCGCCACGACGGTGAGCGAGGACGCGGTCTCCGCTGCGGCGACCGTGAGCAGCCCCGTCGCGGAGATACTGGTGCCGGTGGAGGTCGCACCCTGCACCGACCACGTCACCGCCGGGCTCACACCCTCGTTGGTGGTCACCTGGGCGGTGAACTGCCTTTCCCAGTTCCAGCCCTTCGTCAGGTTCACCGTCGCGGGCGTCACCGACACGGAGTCGACCCCCGACCACAGGTGGTCCCGGGCGAAGATGGTGAACAGTTGGCCGGCCGTCATCCCGTCGTGCGCGCCGGGGACCTGGGTCGTCGCGGCTGCGTAGCCCCGGGCCCGGAAGTTGTCAGCGATGGCGTTCTGGGCGTTGAGGTTGCCCTCGAAGACGCCGTTGCCGAGGAAGACGGAGAGGTCATCGTCCCCGACCGCGTTCGCGATGGTGTCGTAGTCCTGGGTGGTGAGCGACGGGTTGCCGGAGAAGTGTCCGTAGAACGCGAAGGTGGTCGGGTAGTTCCTGATGACGACGCCGCCCGTCATCCCGCCGTACGAGAACCCGGCGTAGGCCCGCCCGGAGCGCTCGGTCGAGACGTTGTAGCTGCTCTCGATGAGGGGCAGGATCGTCTGGACCAGGTTGTTGGCCGCGTTGGTCTGGTTGTAGGACGCGAAGCCGAGGCTGGTGCCGGTGAAGTGGTTGCCCATGGTGACGACCACCGTCGGCTCGATCTCGCCCCTGGCCGTCATGTTGTCCAGGATGTTCGGGACGTTCGCGGGGACCATGAAGTCGGTCTCGTCGCCGAAGATGCCGTGGGCGAGATACGCGACCTTGTACGGCTCCGCGCGGTTGGCGTCGTAGTTGGCCGGCAGGTAGACGCCGAGGTAGTGGCCGCTGTCGCCCAGGATCGTGGTGTACGGGATGTACTGGACGGTTCCTCGCTTCGCGCGGTCGGCCACCGGCAACTCGTAGTCCGCACGCGCCTTCAGCACCGGGTCGTTCTGCTTCTTGGCGTACGGCACGTGCACGGCATCGAGCACGTCGTTGTTCCTGACCCGGAACGAGGACTCGCCCGGCGGGCGAGGGTTCGTCGAGGCGGGGTCCCAGATGCGCTTGTTCTCCCAGCCCTGGGTCGGGTCCCAGACCCGGTACCAGTAGCTGAGGCCTCCGGCGTGCAGCGGGACCGAGACCGACCAGTTTCCCTTCGGGTCCCTGGTCATGTCCCGGAGGAACTCGGTGCCGCCCGCGTGGTAGCGCCCCGGCTGCCACTCTTCCGGCTGGTAGCGCGTGGTGCCGGTGTTGACGTCGAGCAGTGTCAGATCCCCGGCGAGGCGGACCTGGGTGGCGTGGGGATTACGGTAGACGAACGTGACCGTGTATCCGGTCGGTGAGCTGCGGTCCGCGTTGACCGTCGCGCCCGGCACGGGCGCGGGCCTGCCGGCGGCGGCAGCCGGCGTGGGGAGGACGGCCCCCGCACCGAGTGCTGTGAGCGCGAGGATCGAGATCGCAAGCCGGAGCCTGCGTCTTCCGGTCGTTTCCCTCATGCGCGAAGACTCCTTTGTGGTGGTCGCTCGTCGCGGTCTGGTCCGGTGCTGGGAGTTGAGGGCTCTGATGACAGCTAAATCGAATTAGCATCGGGAGTGTGACTGGGTGCTCCTTTCGATGTCAAGGGTGTCGAGGGCCGAGGCCGGCCAGCGCCTCGACGGGTGCGCCCCCCGTGGCCTGCGGGTTTTGCCAGCTGACCGCCGCTGGGATGGCAAGGTGAGGTCCATGGACAGGAAGCACGTCGAGGACTGGCTTGCCACCTACGAGCGGCTCTGGCGGACCCCGGGCACTGACGCACTGGTCACGCTCTTCACCGAGGACGCGAGCTATCAGCAGGGGCCGTACTGGACGCCCGTCGTCGGCCTGCCGGCCATCGCTCGGATGTGGGAGAAGCAGCGCGAGGGCCCCGACGAGGTGTTCCAGCTGACCACTGAGATCGTCGCGGTCGACAGTGACACCGCCGTGTCACGCCACGAGGTCCGCTACGGGGACCCGGTCGACAAGGAGTACCGCGACCTGTGGGTCATGCGGTTCGCTGACGACGGACGGTGCCGCTCATTCGAGGAGTGGCCGTTCTGGCCGGGACAGCAGCCCGCCGACCCGCCCGACGGTTCCTGACGGAAAGGTCGCGGCGGCGACGCCCCAGCCACCGAGGTAGGAGACCTGGCCGACACGCCGTCGGACCGGTCGCGCTACCTACAGTGAGCTGAGGCGTCACAGTGACGACGTCGACCCGTCAGACCGGCGCGGCCGGGCAGCTCGCGCCGGTCGGCGGTGTGGTTCTGGTGATGAAGTATCGCTCCACCTGACGACGTGTGCACTCGGTCCGTGGGTAGCTGGCGTGGCCCGACCCCTCGTAGGTGACGAGGTGGCCCCGGCTGCCGAGTTGGCGTACCACCCGTTGAGCCCCGTCGTACGGGGTGGCCGGGTCGTACCGCCCGTTGAGCACCAGCAGCGGCGCGCTCGTCCGGACCCGCAGTTGACGTTGTGGGTTGGTCGCCGTCCAGCCCAGGCAGATCGCGCCGAAGCGGACCGCCAACGGGGAGGCACGCAGGTGCGGCGCGGCGGCGCGGGACAGTTCGAGGTACCGGTTCCAGTCGGCGAAGCCGTCGACCGGCAGCGACCAGTCCTGGCAGAACGCCGGTAGCGCGTACTCGGTCAGGTCCTCGTCGCCGTCGACCGGCACCATCGGGGACGCGAGCGCGGCGGGCTCACCGCGCTCCAGCGCGAGCAGCATGTTCGCGAGATCGGCCCAGGTCGCGTCGAAGAAGTTGACGAATGTCGCGAACCCAAGCTCGAACCAGGTCAGCGGGGTGCCGGTTGCCGCGTCGACAAGTGTGCCGGCATCGGCACGGCGCATCAGCCGGTCGTAGAGCGCCGGCACGTCGCGTCCGTGCAGGGCGCAACCGGTGCTCCGCTCGCACCAGGTCACGAACTCGTGGAAGAGCGCCTCGTTACTGGCCGCCCCGCTGCGGAAAATTTCCCTGACCCCCTGGCTGTGGTCCATCACGCTGTCCATCACCAGTGCGCGGACACGGTCGGGGAACAGCTCGGCGTAGGACTGCCCGATCAGGGTCCCGTAGGACCACTGATAGAAGCTCAGCTGCCGTTCACCGAGTGCGGCCCGGATGGCGTCCGTGTCGCGCGCGACGCTCACACTGTCCAGGTGGTCGAACAGTGGGCCACTGTTGGCGCGGCAGTCGTCGCGCAACTGGCGGTTGTAGGTGCGGAGCCGCTCGAACTCCGTCGCGTTGGCGGGTGCCAGTGCGGGATGCCGGGCCAGCAGCGCGGACGAGCAGCGCACCGGTGCGCTGCGGACAGTGCCCCGAGGGTCGAAGCCGATGATGTCGAAGCGGCGCAGCACGTCCGGGCCGAGCTGGCTGTCGGCCGTCAGCGCCACGTCCACACCGGACAGGCCCGGACCGCCGGGGTTGAAGACCAGGGCGCCGATGCGGGCGGCCGGGTCGGTGGCGGTGCGCCGGGCCAGCGCCAGCGGGAAGGTTTCCCCTCCCGGGCGGGCCCAGTCGACCGGCAGGCGCAGGGTGCCGCACCGTGTGCCCGGATCGTCGGGTCGTTCCGGGCACGCCTGCCACTCGATCCGCCCGCTCCAACCGCCGGTGGTGTCCGCGCTGGCCGGCCCGGCGCCGCCGGCCGACGGCATGGTGCCCGCGAGCGACGGTGGGGCGTTGAGTGACAGGGCGACGAGGACCGCGACGGCGGCCGAGAGGCTGCCGAGGAGCCTCCGTCGTCGACGGTCAACCCCGCGGGGAGGCCGGAAGGTGGTTCTCTTCGTGGTGAACATTCGTCCAGCCTGCCGACGCCCGGTCCACGTCGGATCCACGCCGGTCCGCGGACGCTCGGCGCAGGGCGTTCACCGGTACGCCTCAAGCCGCTCGGACAGCACCGCGGCCTGTGGATGGCCGACCCGGTCGAGGATCGCCAAGGCCTGCCGCCACAGGTCGACCGAGGTGTCGTTGTCGCCCACCGCCTGATGGGTGTCGCCGAGGCGGACGAGTGTGTCAGCCCTCCCGCACGGGTCCTGGACGTCGGAATAGAGCGTGAGCGCGCGCCGGTAGCAGTCCACAGCGTTCGGGTGTTTTCCGAGGCCGTGATAGGCGAATCCGAGGCTGTCCCAGGTGTGGGCCGCGCCGAGCCGGTCCTCGGCCTCCTCGTAGAGCGCAAGTGCCCGCTCGCAGTAGGTGACGGCGCGGGAGTGCTCGTCCAGCCGCGCGTGGCTCCAGCCGAGCGCGTTGAGCGCCGCCGCCTCGCCGCGCCGGTCGTCGGTGCTGCTGGCCAGCGCCAGCGCCTGCCTGGCGTGCGGCAGTGCCGCCGCGGCGTCGCCCTCGATGTCCGACAGCCAGGCGAGGTGCAGGTGGGTGCTGGCCTGCCCCGGTTGGTCGCCGGCCTGGTCGTACCGGGCCATGGCGCGCTGGAGGTGATGGTGGGCCGCACCGAACTGGCGGTGCTGGATGTGGGCCAGCGCGAGGTCCCGGCGGGCCAGCGCCTCGGCCCGTGGATCACTGCGGCGCTGCGCGACAGTGACCGCGATGGTCTGCACGGTGGCCAGGTCGTGCCACTGCGAGAGCCGGCTGAGCAGGGGAGTGAGGGCCTGGGCGAGCTGCCCGGCGTGGGCGTCGAAGCTGTGCGCGACCGCGTCGTCGACGGCGGCCAGCAGCACCCGCTGTTCGATGGTGAACCAGGCCAGCGCGGCCCGGTGGTCGGCGAACGCCGACGGTGACGCGTCGGCGGGCAGGGGCGGCGGATCGAGCGGCTGCCAGCCGGGGTCGACCAGCCTCGCCGCGTCCCGGGCGACAACCAGGTAATGGTCGAGCACACGCCGGCGGGCGGCGCTACGGTCGGCCGGGCGGTCGAGCGCGTGCGTCAGCTCCTCCCCGTAGGCGCGGAGCAGATCGTGACAGCGGAAGCGGTTGGGGGACGGCTCGGCGAGCAGGTTCGCCCGGGTCAATTCGTCGAGGGCCGGCCGGATCAGGTGCGGTGGCGCCCCGGCGAGGCTGGCTGCCGCCGCCGCGCTGACGTCCGGGGCGGGGTGCAGGCTGATCTGCCGGAACAGTCGGGCCGCGTCCGCGCTGAGCAGTCGGTACGACCAGGAGAGGACAGTGCGCACGTCGGTGGCGGCATCGTCGGTGGTCAGGGCGGCGAGCCCGCCCCGGCTCGCCGCCAGATCGTCGGCGATGGCCTGGAGCGGAAACGTGGGCCGGGCGGCGGCTCGCGCGGCCACGATGGACAGTGCCAGGGGCAACCGCGCGGTACGTCTGACCAGCTCGTCCACCGCTGCCGGCTGGGCGGCGGCCCGCTGCGCACCCAGTCGACGGACGAGCAGTTGGCGCGCCTCGTCGTCGCTGGGCAGTTCCAGCGCGAGGGGATGGGCGCCATCGGTGGCGACCAGGCCGGGCAGGGTGTGGCGACTCGTCACGAGCACGCCGCAACGGGTCGACCCCGGAAGCAGCGGCCGCACCTGTTCCGCGTCGCGGGCGTTGTCGAGCAGCACGAGCAGCCGCCGGTCTGCGGTCAGGCTGCGGTACAGGGCGAACTGGGCCGCCGGCTCCGCGGGGATCTCCAGGGGTTTCACACCCAGGGCGGGCAGAAGCGAGCGTACGACGACGGCCGAGGGCGACGCCTCCTGGGGCGTGGTGCCGAATCCACCCAGGTCGACGTGGAGCTGCCCGTCGGGGAAGTGATGCAGGTTGTCGTGCGCCCAGCGCAGCGCCAGCCAGCTTTTCCCGACGCCGCCCGTACCGGTGATGACGGCGGTGCTGGCCGGGCTGGAGTCACCGAGCAGCAGCGTGGTGAGCCGGGCCAGCTCCCCGGCCCGACCGGTGAACAACGTCGGCGGGGCCGGCAGTTGCCGGGGGACGATTCGGGGCGGGGTTCTTTCCGGTGGCGGCGGATCGGAGGTCAACAGCTCCCGCTCCGCCCGCAGGATGCGGGTGTGCAGGTGTTGGAGATCGGGACCGGGCTCGACTCCCACCTCCTCGGCGAGGAGGTGGCGGAGCTGCCGGTACGTCGCCAGCGCGTCGGCCCGTCGGCCGGTCCGTGCCAGGGCCACCATCAGTTGCCCCCATGGGCGCTCGCGCAGCGGATCGTCGTCGACCTGGCTCCGCAGCGGTTCGATCAGCTCGTGATGGCGTCCGGCGCGCAGCTGGAGGTCCGCTACCTCTTCCACCAGGCTCGACCGCTGCTCCTGCAGCCGCGCTCGGACGGAGAGCAACACCCCCCAGCCAGGGAGGCCCGCGAACGGTTCCCCACGCCAGAGCGCCAACGCGGCCTCGAACGACTCCTGGGCGGCTGACCAGTGACCCTGCCGAAGCGCGGAATACCCGCGCTGGGCCAGATCGTCGAAGGCCACGCTGTCCACCGTCAGCCCGTCCAGGGCGAGGCGGTAGCCGGTCGGCCCGGCGAGGATGGCGGGGTCGGGGAAGCCGGGTGAGCGCAGCGCCCGGCGCAACGCCCAGACATAGGTCTTCACGTTGCCGGCTGCCGTCTTCGGTGGGCGCCCCTGCCACAGCTCGTCGACGAGCTGGTCGATGGACCACCCGGTGCCCGGCTGCGACATGAGCACGGCCAGGAGGCGCACCTGCATCGGCGTGCCGAGGGCCAGCCGTTCCCCGCAGGCCGACCGGACCTCGACCGGCCCGAGCAGTTGGTACCGCGCCGCCGGTGGCGCCCCCGCGGGGTCCATCGCCTCATCGTAGGGGCCCGAATGGTTCCGGCTCATCGGCTGGACGGCCGCTGCCCACGCCCGCCTCCTGGTGTGCTGCGTCACGCAGGTGGGCATGGTCAGGACGTTGGGTGCCGCGGGGGTGGCTGCTAGAGTCGAGATTGTTGCGGCCGCAAATTTATCAGCGGCAAATACTTTGGGAAGGATGCCTCCGATGACCAAGCTCTCCGTCATCTACTACTCGTCCACCGGAACCCTCCACGCCATGGCCAAGCGCCTCGCCGAGGCTGGCGAGAAGGCGGGCGCCGAGGTGCGGCTGCGTCAGGTTCCGGAGCTCGCACCGGCCGAGGCCATCGCCTCCAACGCCGCCTGGAGCCAGCACTTCGACGCCACCAAGAACGAGCCGAAGGCGACCGCCGATGACGTCGTCTGGGCGGACGCGGTGCTGTTCGGCACGCCCACCCGTTACGGCAACGTCGCCAGCCAGCTCAAGCAGTTCATCGACACCCTCGGCCCGCAGTGGGCGCAGGGGCTGCTCGCCGACAAGGTGTACGCCGGCTTCACCGCGTCCATGACCGCGCACGGCGGCCAGGAGTCGACCCTTCTGGCGCTCTACAACACCGTCCACCACTTCGGCGGTCTGGTCGTCGCCCCGGGTTACACCGACCCGCTGAAGTTCGCCGACGGCAACCCGTACGGCGTCTCGCACGTCACCGGCGGAAGCAACGACGCCCCGCTGGGCGATGCCCAGTTCGCTGCCCTCGACCACATGGCCGAGCGCGTCGTCAAGATCGCCGGGAAGCTCAGCGCCTGATCGCGCTGGCGCCGTAACTGAGCACCGCGTCGACGCGGTGCTCGGCTGGGCGAGGGCCGGTCTCCCGCGAGGGGAGGCCGGCCCTCGGCGTCCTCACACCGCGATCGCCGCGATGACGGCAAGCGGCCGATGCTCGTCGGTGCCGGGTCGCCGGAGGCGTTCGACCTCCCGGAAGCCGGCCCGGCCGAGTCGCTCGGAGATCTCGTCGACCGGCCAGCGGTAGGCGGTCAGGACCTTGTGGTCGAAGGCGCCGACCTCATCGGCGTCGAAGACGCCCAGGACCAACCGTCCGGCCGGGCCCAGCACCCGCCGGAACTCCTTGAGCATGCCGTCGAACTCCGGCGGCGGAAGATGAATCAACGAGTACCAGGCCAGGATGCCGTTGATGGAGCCCTCGGCCACGTCAAGGGATTCCATCGAACCGATGTGGAACTCGACGCCCGGGTGGGACGCCCGCGCATGCGCAATGAACTCGGGGACCAGGTCGATCCCCATCGCGTCGACGCCCAGCTCGCAGAGGTAACCGGTGAGGTGGCCGGGCCCACACCCCAGATCGAGCACCCGGCCGGGCCGGCTGCCCAGGTGTCGTCTGATGAGGGCGAGGTCGTCGGTGTCCACCTGCTGGCCCGTGCCGAACATCTCGATGTAGAGCTTCGCGACGGACGTGTAAGCCTGTCGCACCGTGTCCGTTTCCATCGCGGCACTATACGGAACGCCGCCTCCGACGCCTCTGTCCCAGCTCGGCCTGGGTGCAAGGACGGCGTTTGCGCTCTGTGGCTAATGCGGTTAGCCTTTAGCTAATCACGTTAGCTGCGTTGGAGGGCGTCATGACCGAACACCTGAGCATTGCCGGCAACACCATCGCCTACGAGGTGACCGGGCAGGGCCCACTGGTCGTCCTGGCACACGGCATGGGCGACAGCCGGCACTCCTACCGGTTCCTCGCGCCGGCCCTTGCCGCGGCCGGATACCGGGTCGCCAACGTCGACATCCGCGGCTGCGGCGACTCCAGCCTCGGCTGGGACGGCTACAGCCGCACCGACATCGCGGGTGATCTCGTCGCCGTCGTGCGCCACCTCGGCGGACCGGCCGTGATCATCGGGCAATCGATCAGCGGCGGTGCGGCGACCATCGCGGCCGCCACCGCGCCCGAGCTGATCGTCGGCGTCATCGAGCTGGCGCCGTTCACCCGCGCACAGTCCTTCGACCTTGGCGGGTTGCTGCGGGTGAAGCGTTTCCGGGCCGGCTTCACCCAACTGGCGCAGGTCCTCCTGCGTGGAAGCCTGGCGAACTGGCGCAGGTACCTCGACCTGGCGATCCCCACAAAGCCCGCCGACTGGCACAGCGAGCTGGCGCGCATCGAGGTCAAGATGAGTGAGCCAGGCCGGATGAAGGTCCTCCAGGCCATGGCCAAGACCAGCCCGGCCGACGCCGGTCGGCAACTGTCCAAGGTCACCTCTCCGGTCCTCGTGATCCAGGGCAGCGCCGACCCCGACTGGGCCGACCCGCGAGCCGAGGGCGAGCGCATCATCGCCGACCTGCCGCGAGGGCTCGGCGACCTGGCTGTCATCGAGGGCGTCGGCCACTACCCGCACGTCGAGACGCCCGACGAGGTCCTCTCCCTGGCCCTGCCCTTCCTCGCCCGGACGCTGACCAGTGCCTAAGGCCCGGCTCACCCCGGCATCGGTCACCGAGGCCGCAGCCGCGCTGGTCGACGAGGTCGGCTTCGACAACCTCAGCATGGGTCTGCTCGCCGAACGGCTCGGGGTCAAGACCCCCTCGCTCTACAAGCACGTCACCAGCCAGGCCGAGCTGGCGCACCGGATCGCCGTCCTGGCCATGACCGAGGCCGGCGACACCATCCGCGACGCCATCCAGGGCCGGTCCGGCAGCGATGCCCTCGCCGTCGGCGCGCAGGCGATGCGGACGTACGTGCGGGAACACCCCGGCCGGTACGCGGCCGCCAACGCCACCCGTCCGACCGGCCCCGACGACCCGTTCATCCCGGCCAGCGAGCGGGTGCTCGCCTCCTGGGCGGCCATGCTGAGCGGATACGGCCTGGATCCCGGCCAGGAGATCCACGCCATGCGGACGCTGCGCAGCGTCCTGCACGGCTTCGCCACGCTGGAGGTGGCCGGTGGATTCCAGATCGACGCGTCCGTTGACGAGAGCTTCACCTGGCTGATCAACTTCATCGACCAGGGCCTTCGCGCCGGCACCGCCAGCGGCGGCGACGCCGCCCGCTGACACCCTGTCGCCGCGACCCGCACCGGCTGCCTCGCCGTGCGGTGCCTACCCCTGGCAGGGAGTGGTTGGGGCCGGCAGGGCTCGCGATACTTCGAGTCATGAACGCGAGAGGACAGCTCGGCGAATTCCTCCAGGCCCGGCGCTCCCAGCTGCGGCCGGAGGACACCGGCGTGGCGACGTACGGTGAGCGGCGTCGCGTTCGAGGGCTGCGCCGGGAGGAGTTGGCACTGCTGGCCGGGGTGAGCGTTTCGTACTACACCCGGTTGGAGCAGGGGCAGGCCGTGAACGCCTCACCGGAGGTTCTCGACGCGCTTGCCCGGGCACTGCGCCTCGACGACGCGGAACGCCGCCATCTGGGCGAGCTGGCGGCCGGCACCCGCCGTCGGCCGACCGTACGTCGCCCGGCCCCGGAGCGGGTGAGCCCGGCGGTACGCCAGCTCATCGCGACGCTCGGTGACGTACCCGTTGTGGTGCTCGGTCGTCGCGCCGACGTGCTTGCCTGGAACACCGCCGGTCATGCCCTGTTCGCCGGCCACCTGAACCCGGAGATCCCGGAGCGGCCGAACCAGTATCCGAACATGGCACGGCTGGTGTTCCTGGACGCGCACACCCGCGACCTGTACGCGGACTGGCCTGCCAAGGCCCGCGCGGTGGTGGCGACGTTGCGGATGGCTTCCGGGCAGCACCCGGACGACCCGCTGATGGCCGCGTTGGTCGGTGAGCTGACGGTGCGGAGTCCGCAGTTCGCCGCCCTGTGGGCCGACCACCGGGTGAAGGCCGGTGGCGACACCGTCTACCAGATGTGTCACCCACTGGTCGGTGCCATGGACGTGACGCAGCAGACCCTGCGTACCGAGGACGGCCAGAGCGTTGTCGTCGCCACCACCGAGCCCGGCTCGGCATCCCACGCCGCGATGACGTTGCTCGTGCACGGCGCCGTCACCACCCGTGCCGGTGCTCAGCACCCGCTCGTCAGGCGCGAGTAGCACCGTCCCCATTGGTTCGACACGAGGCGCTCCGCAAGGAGCGCCGGACCCGTCGCGCCCTTTTCCAGCCCACCGATGTGAAGTAAGGACAGAAATGCGCAAGAGAACGATGACAGTCGCAGTCGCTGTCGCGGTAGCGGGGTTCGGCGTCGTGGCGGTCGTACCGTCAAGCGCCGCGCCGGCCACTACCGCGTCGGCTCTCACCGTCGGGTCGATCCGAGCGTCGGCAGCACCGGCGCCCGCGCGGATCGCGGTCCACTTCGACCTGGCGAAGGGGCAGTTGCCGGAGAACGTCGCGCTCGGCCCGGACGGCACCGCCTACGTCACCTTCGCCGCCGCCCGACAGGTCGCAGCGGTCAGCCCGTCCGGCGAGACGCGGGTCCTGGCAACGCTGCCGGCCCCGGCCGATGGCGGCGTCAACACGCCGGTGCTCGCGTTCGCGCTGACCACGGGCATCGTCCGAATGAATGACGGGACCCTCTACGTCCTCTATGCGAGCGGCGATGCCGCCACCACGGGGCTGTACCGGCTGCGTCCCGGCGGGTCCCCGCACCGCATCGCGGCCCTGCCGGCCGACGGGCTCCCCAACGGCCTGGCGTTCGAGGCGGAGACGAAGAGGTTCTACCTCACGGACTCGGTGCTCGGCACGATCTCGACAGTTCCCCTGAAAGGCGGCCGTGCCGAGGTGTGGTCCTCGGCGCCGGAGCTCGCCGCGGCGGGCTTCCTCGGTGCCAACGGCATCAAGGTACGCGCCGGCGCGGTCTGGGCGACCAACCTCGACCAGGGCACGCTGCTGCGCATTCCGTTGCGGCACGGCCGACCTGGGCCGGTCCGGGTGGCGGCGACCGGTCTGGTCGGCATCGACGACTTCGCCTTCGTCGGTGCCGGTGACCACCAGGTCATCGCCACACTGAACGGACCGAACGCGGTGGTGAGCATCGACGCGGCCGGCCGTTCCCGGACGCTGATGACCGCCGCCGACGGGTTGCAGAACCCGACCTCGGTGGCCGTGCGCGGTCGCACCGTCTACGTGCTCAGCGCCGCGTACAGCACCGGAATCGACCCGAACCTGGCGGTGGCCACCCTGCCGCTCCGCTGAGCCGTCCCCGCCCGGGGGATCCCCATCAGTCAGTGGGGCGGTTCGCTCGATGCTGAACGCTCGGGTCGCCTGCCACAGTCGACAACTGTGGCAGGCGACCCGAGCGCTCCCGGCCAGCGGGGGAGGAGCGTGGCGGTCACGGCGCGGCCCGGAGGTGCGGCCGCTCGCTTGCCGACCCTTCGGGCCTGCTCGGGCGTCGCTGGCCGAGGTGGAAGGCAGCCGCCGCGGCCAGCGCGGTCACGACGATCAGCGCGGCGAAGGCCGGGTGCATGTCCCTGGACAGGCTCGGGGCGCGGTCGGGCCCGATGGCCCAGAGGATCAGCGGGGCAGCGTAGGCGGTGGCGAGAGCGATCGTCCAGCGGCGTGGTCCGTGGAGGCGGGCGTGCCGCAGGCTGACGGTCAGCGCAAGGACGACCGGGACGAGGGCCAGCATGGCGAACTGGCCGACGACCAGGATGGGGACCGCCCAGATCGAGATGATGACGGTCCGCTCGACGCGCCGGGAAGGCGAGGTGGGGGGCATTGTCGTCGCCGTCATCGGGTCGGGTTGGTGTTCGCGGGACGCCACGCCAACCAGCCGCGGCACAGCACGTAGGCAGCCGCGACGACGGCGACGAGCCCGAAGTCGATGATGGCCGACAGGCGTGCCTCGGGGACGTCTCCGATCGACGCGCCGAACACGACGAGCGCGGCCTTGCCGACGAGCACGATCTCCCAGACGCCGGCCGCCTGACGGGGCCTGGCCGCGAGCAGGGCGAAGAGCGCCGTGAAGATGCCGAAGCTGGAGACTCGCCAGCCTTCGATGAACAGGCGGTCGTCGCTGGCGTTGATGGTCAGGAGTACGCCGTTGACGAACGCGACGCCGGTGGCGACGGCTGCGAGGGCTGCCAGCCCACGGCCGGCGAGGTCGGCGTGGTGGGTGGGGGCGGCGTTGTCGATTCGGGTAGCAGTGGCGGTGGCCATGCTCAGCCTCCATCTCTAGAAACGGCTGTGAACTTACAGGCGTTAACTTACGCGCTCGCCTAACGCATGTAAAGTCATGTGGTGACCACACCGAGAACGCGGGTCCGCAACAAGCGCGGCGAAGGTGCCCAACTGCGCGACGAGATCGTCGATGCCGCGATGGCGCTCCTGGAGGATGGCTCCCCGCAGAACGTGACACTGCGGGGGATCGCCCGGCGGGCCGGCATCTCCGCACCGTCGATCTATCCGCACTTCCCGGACCTGGATTCGATACTGCTCGCTGTCGCACAACGCGCGTTCGGCGTCCTGGAGCAGGAGTTGGGCGCACCGAATGAGACGGATCCGGTCGAGCGCCTGCGCGCGATCTGCGTGGCCTACCTGACGTTCGCCGAACGCCGGCCCCATCAGTACCGGGTGATGTTCGGTGCCGTCTGGGATGCCGGGCAGGCCCTTGAGCGGGCCCCGGCCATGGCCGACGAACTCGCCGTGCTCGGCATGGGAGCCTTCGAGGTCTTCCGGCGTACGCTCGCCGACTGCGTTGCGGCGGGACGGTCGACCAGCACGGACCCCTTCGGCGACGCGACGGCGCTCTGGGTCGGGCTGCACGGATTCGCCCAGCTCCAGGTGGCGACGCCGTTGTTCCCCTGGCCGCCGGGGCTGCGCGACTCCATCATCGACCGGATGGCGCTGCTGCGCTGAGCGGCCGATCAGGCGTACGCCAGCAGGAAGTCGACGGTGCCCGTACCGCCGGGTTGACCGGCTGGGACGGGCAGGCCCGGCTCGCTGTTCAGGACGTAGAACCCGCCGCCGCCGATCAGGCGGGGCGTCACGGCCAGCATCTGCGCGGCCATGGCCGCTCCGGTCGGCCGCACGACGCTGTCCAGCAGGAGCCGGAAGAGGTTTCCGTTCAGGTTCGCGACGTGCAGAACCCGGTACGAGCGCGGGGCGGGCAGGCCGGTGCTCGTCAGGCCCCAGATCGGCACGATCTGGTTGCGCCACCGGGCCGGGTCGTTGCTGATCGCGCTGTCGTGGTTGTTCAGCTGCGTCTGGATCCCCGAGTGGATCCCGGCCAGGTGGATGTGGAGCTGGTCCTGCTGACGGATCGTGGGGTCGGCCGAGTTGACGCCCAGCCCGAGGTGGGGATAGACGACGTGCCCCGGCTGCCCCGGCTGGGCGTTGTTCCAGGCGTCCAGCCAGTAGTTCGGCGCGTTGGCGGTGGTGATGAACGGACACTCGATGCCGCTGATCCGGCAACTGGGCACGAGCAGGAAGTCGTGGTTCGAGCCCGACCCGCCATTGAGGATGACGTACGTGGAAGTGGTCCGCAGGCACTGGGGGAATGGCGGGCCCGTCTTTGTGCCCTCGCAGACCTGGACCCGGTCCCACAGGTCGTACCTGCCGCCGGTGTCGGTGGGGTAGCCGCACAGGGCCGAGGGTGTGGGGCAGACCGCTGCGCCGGGGTCGCCGGGTGTCGAGGGGGACGGCGCGGGGGTCGGGCCGCCGTCGGCCAACGCCCGGTCCGTACCGACCAGTCCCAGCAGTCCAGTGGCGCCGGCGGTCCCGGAGAGTCTGACGAACTGACGCCGTGGCATTCCGCCCATCGTCACCCTCCGTGGTTTGCCGTGCCGAGGCGAACATGAACGTGTCGAGATTAGGGCGATAGCCGGCATTCGACGCAACGGCCGGCGAACGGGTCGCCTGATCGTGTCGCTGTCGTGCGACGATTTCCGCGTGGCAGAGACTGCGGCGACGTTGACCGAGATCCGTACCCGGATCGACGAGCTGGATCGGGAACTGGTCGGCCTGCTCGCCCGACGGGAAGCGCTGGTTCGGCAGGCCGCCCCGCTCAAGAGCGACGGCCAGGCGGTCCGTGCGCCGGACCGGGTGGCGCAGGTGGTGGCCCGGGTCCGCACGTTGGCCAGCGAGGCCGGCGCGGACCCGGATCTGATCGAGCGGATCTACCGGGGCATGATCCAGGCCTTCATCGACATGGAGACCGACGAGCACCACCGCATCATCGGCGGGTCGGCGCCGACGGCGCGGTGATCGCCCGGGACGTGCGCGTTCAGATGGCGGGGCTGCTCCCACCGTCCGCGCTCGCCAAGGCGGGCGGCGCGTAGCCGAGCTCGTACGAGATCTTGTTGGCGGTCTCCAGGAGCAGCGGAAGATTGCTCTTGAGTTGGTCGAGGCTTGCGATGACCTCGATCGCCGTGATCGAGGCGGCGGCGATGACCTGCCCCCGTGAATCCCTGATCGGCGCGGCCACGCACATCACGTACGCGTCGTGCTCGCCGTTGTCCACGGCCCAGCCGCACCCGTTGATGCGGGCGAGTTCGGCTTCCAGGGAGTCGTGGTCGGTGAAGGTGGTGTCGGTGAATTTCTCGAAGACGACGTGCGAGAGAAGGCGGTCGCGTTCCTGGCGGGGAAGGTAGGCCAGGATCGTCTTGCCCACAGCGCTCGCGTAGATGGACACCGCGCGTCCCACCCGCGAGGGGAGCTTGACGGCGTCGAAGGCCGGGCTGTCCACCTTGTCGATATAGATGATCTCGTCGCCGGTCAGTTGTGCCAGGTGTACGGTGTGGCCGGTCGCGCGTTGCAGCGCACGCAGGTGTGCGGCCGCGGGCTGGCGGAGGTCCATCGAGCCGAGCGCGAGCTCGGACAACTCGATCAGGCCGCTGCCGAGCACGTAGGTGCCCGCGCCCGTCCGGCGGACGAAGCGCGCGGACTCCAGTGTCTGCAGGATGCGCAGGGCTGTGGACTTGTGGACGCCGAGCACGTCCGCAGCCTCCGTAAGGGACAGCGGGTGCTCCGCGGATCGACGGATGAGGTCGATCGCGCGGCGGATTGATTGCGCCAAGGCTGTGTCTCCCCTCGCGCGACGGGCCTGCCGTCGCTGTCATTGCACATGATGCAACATAGATGACGCGATGCGCAATCGCCACTTGACACCGTTGCACATGACGCTACGATCGTTGCAATTTCATCGGCTTGACGCCAACTCGTAACAGTGGAGTAACGATGGGTAATAAGCGCGCTCATTTCGGCATCGCCAGTGCAACCTGTGCCCTCGGTTTGGTCGCCACCCTCCTGACCGGTTGCGGCTCGGGCGGCGATTCCGGCGACGGCGTCACCAAACTGACCTTCGCCGCCTCGACCTTCGGCGACCCGGGCCGCGGGCCCCTGTTGACGAAGTGGCTCGACGAGTTCAACCAGAGCCAGAGCAAGGTCCAGGTGTCCGCCGCCGCGGTGCCGTACCCGACCTTCGGCCAGACCGTGCTCACGCAGATGGGCAGCGGCAAGGGCCCCGACCTGGTCCGCTTCGACATGCCCGAGTTCGAGGCGGCCTCCGACGCCGGCCTCATCGCGCCGCTGGACAAGGTGATCGACGCCAGCAAGTACGACCTGCTCAAGCAGCCGGACCAGTTCATGGTTCACGACGGTGTCCGGCACGGAGTCATCTTCGAAGCGTCGAACTACGCGATGTTCTACAACGCGGACCTGATCCCGACGCCGCCGAGCACCTACGAGCAGTTCACCTCCACCGCGAAGTCGCTGACCAAGGGCGATGTCTTCGGCCTGGCGTTCCGTCAGACGGAGGCCGAGGAGGCCGGCGTCTGGCAGGACATCTTCAACTACGTCTACGGCTTCGGCGGGGCGTGGTCCGACGGCAAGAACCTGACCATCAACTCCGCGGAGAACCTCAAGGGCCTGCAGGCGTTCAAGGACCTGTACGACGCGAACGTGATTCCGCGCGGAGCGGACGCGGCCACCTTCCGGCGGATGTTCGCCGAGGGCAAGGTCGGGATGGAGCTCAACAACGGCGGCTACGTGACCGCCACCCGCGGCCAGAACGCCAAGCTGAACTTCAACGTCGCGCCCATCCCGTTCCCGGTCCGCAAGCAGGGCGCGATCCTCGCACCGATCGTGATCAACGAGGCGAGCGAGGGCAAGGACGAGGCCGGCACCTTCATCAAGTGGGCGCTGGAGCCGCAGAACCAGGTCAAGCTGCAGGAGATCCTCGGCGCGAGCAGCGTGGCCACCACCACGCAGCGCAGCGCGGAGGCGCTCAAGGCGACCCCGTTCCTGCCCGTCTTCGACGGACTCACCGAGACCAGCCTGCCGCAGATCGTGCTGGGATTCGAGGCCAAGACGCCGGACATCCGCAAGGTGGTCGTGCAGAACGTGGTCGCGGCACTGCAGGGCAAGGCCGACCTCAAGTCGGCACTGGATCGCGCCCAGCAGCAGGCGAGCGAACTGGTCCGCTGACCGCTCGACACGGCGACGCTGCCGGCGCAACGATCCGTGCGCCGGCAGCGTCCTTCCCCCAGAAGGATCGAACCCGATGACTGTGGTCGAGCAGACCGGAGCACCGAAGACAACATCCCCAGGCCGGCCCCGGCGTCGGCCCAGCCCGTTGGGCAGCAAGTGGACGCCGTACCTCTTCCTGGCTCCCGCCGCCCTGTTCATCCTCGTCTTCCAGGCGGTACCCCTCGTTCAGGAGGTGTACCTCAGCTTCACCAGGACGAGGCTGCTCAACCCCACCCGCAGCGAGTGGGTCGGGCTCGACAACTTCAAACGGATCTTCGGTGACCCCGAGTTCCACAGCACCCTGCTGATCACCGTCGTCTACGTGATCACCTGTGTGGTCGTCGCGATCGGCGCCGGGCTTGCCGTCGCGCTCCTGCTCAACAAGAAGTTTCGCGGCCGTGGCGTGGCACGGGCACTGGTGACGGTCCCCTGGGCGGCTCCGGGCATCGCGGTCGCGCTCATCGCCACCTGGATGCTCAACGCGCAGTACGGCATCGTGAACCGCTTCCTCGACGCGGTAGGGCTCGGCGTCCCCGGGGGCGCCATCCTGGACAGCTCGCGCTACGCGCTCCCCGCGGTGCTCGCCACGACCATCTGGCAGTTGTTCCCGTTCACCTCCGTGGTGCTGCTCTCCGCCCTGCAGTCCGTTCCGCAGGACCTCAACGAGGCCGCGACGGTGGACGGCGCCGGACGGTGGGCCACCTTCCGGGCGGTCACCTGGCAGGTCATCAAGCCGACGGTGGGCCTGCTGGCCCTGCTGATGACGATCTGGTCGCTGCGGCGGTTCGAGCTGATCTGGCTGATGACCAAGGGCGGGCCGGTGGGCGCCACCGAGACGCTGGTCATCGACCTCTACTCGCAGGCGTTCGACTCGAAGGAACTCGGATCGGCGGCGGCCATCGGAATGGTCGGCGTCGTCATCTCGCTCATCGTCATCATCGGCAGCCGCCTGGTCGCCCGTGCCGTGGAGAAGGGGGACGTCCGATGAGACGCTTCCGATTCGGTGTCACCGCACGGATCGTCGCCGTGCTCGTCGTGCTGGGCGTCGCGGTGTTCCCGCTGTACTGGATGTTCGTCACCGCGCTGTCCAGCAACAGCGACCTCTTCGCCGATCAACCCCGGCTCACGCCCGACCTCGGCCAGTTTGGGGTCTTCGTGGACGCGCTCGCCGAGGGCAAGGCGGCCGGGTGGCTGCTGAACAGCCTGATCATCGCCGTCGGCACCATGGTGCTCTCCGTCGGCCTGGGCATCCCGCTGGGCTACGCGCTGTCCCGGTTCTCGTTCTGGGGCAAGGCCGTGCTGACCGTCGTGCTGCTGTTCACGCAGATGCTTCCCGAGGCACTCATGGTCGTCCCGCTGTTCGCGCTGTTCCGCCGCTTCGAACTGCTCGACTCGCTGACCGGCCTCGTCCTGGTGAACTCCGCCTTCGTCCTGCCGATCGTCGCGCTGATCCTCAAGGGCGCCATCGACGGAATCCCGAAGGAGCTGGAGGAGGCCGCCCGCGCCGACGGCGCCCGGCCCTTCACCACCCTGACCCGCATCAACGTGCCGCTCATCGCGCCGTCGATCGCGGCCACCGCGGTCATCGCCTTCTTCCACGCCTGGAACGAGTACGTGTTCGCGGTGACGTTCATCTTCAACCCCGACCTGCAGCCCGCCTCCGTCGGCATCGCGAACTTCATCGGCGAACTGGGTACACCGATTCAGACGGTGATGGCTGTCGCCTTCCTGTTCACGCTGCCGGCCGTCGCCTTCTACCTGTTGGTGCAGAAGTACGTGGTGTCCGGCATGACCGCCGGTGCGGTGAAGGGTTGAGCCGGAAGATGAAGATCGTCTCTGTCGACACACTGGTCGTCGACTTCTACCGTACGAACCTCGTCATCGTGCGGGTCCACACCGACGAGGGGATCATCGGGCTCGGTGAGGCCACCCTGGAGGGCAAGGAACGTGCCGTCCAGGGCGCCATCGCCGAACTGGCCGAGGCCGTTGTGGGCCTGGACCCCACCAGCATTTCGAAGATCCTCTACGAGACCGCGCGGGACTGGTACTGGCGCGGCGGGCCGGTGATCATGACGGCGTTGAGTTCGCTGGAGATGGCCCTCTGGGACATCTCCGCGCGCGAGCTCGGCGTACCGGTCTCCCGGCTCCTCGGCGGCGCGACCCGCGACCGGGTCCGCGCGTACGCAAATGGTTGGTTTTCCGGTGCCGTCACGCCCGAGGACTACGCGGCCGCCGCGCGCCGGACGGTGCAGGCGGGTTTCCGGGGCCTCAAGTGGGACCCGTTCGAGAACTACGACATGACCATCACCACCGCCCAGTTGGACCGGGTGCTGGCCCAGATCGACGCCGTGCGTCAGGCGGTGGGCCGCGAGGTGGAGCTGTTCGTCGAGGGGCACGGCCGCTTCGACGTCCGCCACGCCATCAAGGTGGCGAAGGAGATCGCCCAGTTCGACCCGGTGTGGTTCGAGGAGCCCTGCCCACCGGACAACCTCGATGCGCTCGTCGACATCCGCCGCGCGTCGCCGGTGCCGATCGCCGCGGGGGAGCGGTGGTACGGGCGGCAGGGCTTCGCGCCGGCGCTGGCCCGCCAGGCGGTCGACTTCGTCCAGCCCGATGTGACGCACGCCGGTGGGATCGCCGAGCTGGCCTTCATCTCCACGCTCGCCGCGACCAGCTACGTGGGCTTCGCACCGCACAACCCGAGTGGTCCACTCAGCACTGCCGCGACGCTGCAACTCGGGGCCACGTTGCCCAACTTCCGGTACCTGGAGATCATGGCGACCGACGTGCCCTGGCGTCCCGAGATCACCAACGAGCGGCTGGTGCTGACCGACGACGGCGACATCCTCATCCCGACCGGGATCGGCCTGGGCATCGAGGTGGACCTCGCGGCGATCGAGCAGCATCCGTTCACACCGCACCCGCTGCGGATGTTCCAGGACGCCGTCTTCGACATCCGTCCCCGCGACGAGCGGTCCTTCTTCAACCTGGAGAGCGACTCATGACGCTGCCACGGCCCCGGGGGTCGGCCGCGGCCGCGGACTGGGTCGGCACCGCCGCCGAAGCGTTGCCGGACGATGCCGACAGCGTCCTCATCGGCCGGATCTGGGACCCGTCCGGCGGCGGCCCCTCCCCGGTGACCGTCCGCGACGGCGAGGTCATCGACATCAGCCACCGGTTCCCGACCGTCCGCGACATCTGCGAGCTACCCGATCCCGCCGCGACGGTGGCCGGGCTCGACGGGCCGAGGGTGGGTGACTTCGGGGAGATACTGGCCAACACGGGGGCCGCGACCCGGGACCATGGCCGGCCCTGGTTGCTCGCTCCGGTCGACCTCCAGGCGCTCAAGGCCGCGGGCGTGACCTTCCCGGTCTCCATGATCGAGCGGGTGATCGAGGAACGGGCGCGGGGAGACCTGGCACTGGCGGCGGACATCCGGCACCGCATGCTCGCCGACGTCGGTGTCGACCTGCACAGTCTGGAGGCGGGCTCGCCGGAGGCGGATCGGCTCAAGAGTCTGCTGGTCGCCGAGGGCATGTGGAGCCAGTACCTGGAGGTGGGCATCGGCCCGGACGCCGAGATCTTCACCAAGGGGCAGATCCTCTCCGCCGTCGGCACCGCCGTTCCGGTCGGCGTGCTTGCCGCGTCGACCTGGAACAACCCGGAACCCGAGGTCACGCTCATCGTCCAGTCCAGTGGCCGGATCGTCGGCGCCACCCTCGGCAACGACGTGAACCTGCGCGACATCGAGGGCCGCTCGGCGCTCCTGCTGCCCCTGGCGAAGGACAACAACGCCTCCTGTGCCCTCGGCCCCCTGATCCGGCTCTTCGACGACCGGTTCGGCATGGATCGGGTACGCGAACTCGAGGTGCGCCTGGAGGTTCGCGGCGTCGACGGCTTCCATCTGGAGGCGGTCTCGGAGATGACCCAGATGTCGCGCGATCCCGAGGAACTGGTCCGGCAGCTGATCGGGCCGCACCACCACTATCCCGACGGCGCCGCGCTGATGCTCGGCACCATGTTCGCGCCCATCCAGGACCGGGACCGCCCCGGCGAGGGTTTCACCCACAAGGTCGACGACGTGGTACGGATCAGCTGCCCGGCGCTCGGCACCCTGGTCAACCGGGTGCGGCACGCGGAGGAGTGCGAGCCCTGGCACTTCGGCGTCCGCGATCTGATGGGCAATCTGGTGAGGAGAGGACTGCTGTGAACGTGGTCATGACTGTCGATCCGCGCGACGGTGAGCGTCGCGCGACGGAGCTCACCGAGACCGACGAGTCTCGGCTGGAGGTGATCGCCGGTCAGGCGTCCCCGGCGGCGCAGTGGCTGGCCGCGCGCGGGAGGCTCGGCCGCGCGGAGTTGCTGGACGCGATCGCCGCGTCGCTGGAGTCCCGTCGGGTGGATCTGGTCGCTGCCGCCGAGGCGGAGACCGGGCTGAGTCATGCGCGGCTCGACGGGGAACTCACCCGGGCGGCCCTGCAGTTCCGGATGTTCGGCGAGGTGCTGCGCGACGGAGCGTACGTCGAGGCCACCATCGACCACGTTGCCGACACACCGCTCGGCCGCGGCCCGGATCTGCGGCGGATGCTCGTACCCCTCGGGCCGGTCGCCGTCTTCGGGGCCAGCAACTTCCCGTTCGCCTTCTCGGTCGCCGGCGGTGACACGGCCGCCGCGCTCGCCGCCGGGTGTCCGACGATCCTGAAGGCCCACCCGTCCCATCCGCTGACCTCGCACGCCTCCGCCGCTGCGATCGAGTCGGCCGTCCGCGACCTCGGCGGACCCGAGGGTGTCGTCGCGACCGTGTACGGGGAGCAGGCCGGTCGCGCGCTGGTGCGTCACCCGGCGATCCGCGCGGCCGCCCTCACCGGCTCGGTCAACGCCGCCCGTGCCATCCAGGCGGCCATCGACGAACGACCGGACCCCATTCCGCTGTACGCCGAACTGAGCAGTGTGAACCCGATCGTCGTCCTGCCCGACGCGGCCGCCGCCCGAGCGGACCAGATCGCCGAGGGGCTGTTCGGCTCCTTCACGAACTCGGGCGGGCAGTTGTGCACCAAGCCCGGCCTGGCGTTCGTTCCGTCGGACCCGGGTGGTGACGGCCTGGTCGAGGCGCTGCGGGCGAGAGTCGACGCGTCGGGCGGCACGGTCCTGCTCAACGAGCGCATCCGGGACGCGTACCAGAACCGGTCCACCGAGTTCGAGCGGGCCGGCGCCCGGGTGTCGGCGCGGCCCACTGTCGAACCCGGGGCGGGCTTCACAGTGGCCCCGACCCTCCTGGAGGTCGGCCTCGCCGGCCTGACCGCCGAGATCGCCGACGAGTGCTTCGGCCCGCTCCTGGTCGTGGTCCGCTACGACGACGTCGCCGACCTCGACGCCGCGCTGGCCACCGTCCCGCCGTCGCTGACCGGCTCGCTTCACAGTGGACCGGGCGACGACGCCGACGTGGTACGCCGACTGGTCGACGTGCTCGCCGCCCGCGCGGGTCGCATCGTCTTCGACGGCTACCCCACCGGTGTCCGGGTGTCGTGGGCCCAGCACCACGGTGGACCGTGGCCGTCGACAAACGCCGTGCACACGTCGGTCGGCGCCACGTCGATCCGACGGTTCCTCCGCCCGCTGGCGTGGCAGGACGCCCCGGCCTGGGTTCTCCCCGAGGAGTTGCGCGACGAGTACACCGCCATCTCCCGGCGAGTCGACGGGAGGTTGCAGCCAGCGGTCGAATAACTGCGTCTGCCGGTCTCTTCCGGGCGCGTTTCCGGGCCACCGGGAGCTGGCGCGCGAATTCCTTGACGACATTGACCCGACAGAGAATTCGCGCGCCAGTTTTACTGGTGCCGCTGGAGCGCGCCCGAATTGTTTGGACGCGATTATCCGTTCCGATTTCCGTCTTGACCGTCAATGCAATTCATGGTTCTCTTTTTGACAGGGAACGATGTTAGCGCTCGCATGGCTGCATCGCTCGTTACTGGTATCCCTTCACCTCACCATCGAATGGTCGGTCGGCCGCTCGGTGCGGTCTGACCACACGCCGAAGAGGGAGCAGGAACATGCCCGTCGCACCTCCCCGTCCCCCGCTGCCGGCACGGACACGCCGGCTGATGCTCGCGCTGCTCGCCGCCGTCACCGTGACGGCCGGAACGCTCGCCGCCCCGGCGGCCTCGGCGGCACCGCCCGCGCCGCTGGGCCCGACCGTCACCCGCACCGACAAACCCCCGACCGGGTACACAGTCACCTTCCGGTACCGGGCGCCCGCGGACGTCCAGCAGGTCCACGTCTACGGCGACTGGTTCTACTCCCGACCGGAGAACATCGCCTGCCAGGACTGCGGCGACGCGCGACCGCCCGCCGAGTGGCAACCCGGCGACGTCGCCGCCACCCCGTGGCACATCCAGGCCATGCGGAAGGGCCCGGACGGCGTCTGGACCTTCACCACTCCGCTGCCGGCCGGCACCTTCCGCTATGCGTTCACCCACGACTGCGCAAACGAGCTCGCCACCGGCTGTGCCCTGCACGACGACCCCGCCAACCGGTGGCAGATCCAGCCGCAGTACCCCGGGGCGCCCGGCGCGGTACGCAGCACGCTCTACGTCCCGGCCAGCCGGAAGTTCCCGACGTACGACACCGGTTACCAGGCGCCGGTGGCCACTGTCGGCCGGCCGGAGTCCCGGCGGTACACCTCACCGCTGTCGACCAACCCGGCGGGAGTCCACGACATCGTCGTCTACCTGCCGCACGGCTACGACCCCAACCGGGCCACGCCGTACCCGACCCTCTACCTGAGCCACGGCAGCGGTGACCACTCGACCGCCTGGACGATGCAGGGCGTGGCCCATCTCATCCTGGAGAACGCGATCAAGGACCGGGCGGCGCAGCCCATGGTGATCGTGTCCACCGACTTCAACGGCCTCCCCGGTGGCAACGAGGGCTACGTCGACGAGCTGCGGAACAACATCTTCCCGTTCGTCGAGCAGAACTACCGCGTCTCGACCCGGGCGCAGGACCGCGCGTTCGCCGGCTTCTCCGCAGGCGGCAGTCGGGCGTACACCATCATGTACAACCACACCGACCTGTTCGGCTACCACGCGGCCTGGAGCGCGGGCGGCCCAGCAGCCACCCAGGCCCAGGTCGACAGCATGAAGTCGGTGACCGGCGGCATCATGATCGGCACCGGGCTGCAGGACCGGCTCGGCAACATCGCCGAGAACTCGCAGCGCAACGCCGCCGCACTGCGGGCCGCCGGCGTCGAGCTGGACGAGTACAACGTGCCAGGCGTGCACACCTGGCACGTGTGGCGTCCGCTGCTGAACCACTACCTGCGCACCCTGACGTTCCGGGCCACCACCACCGACCTCGACGTCACCACGTCACCAACGGGCGGATCGCACCACACGTTGGTCGCCGCCACCGCCACGGTCGGCGCGGTCAGCACCAGCACGTCGGCACCCTCCGGCACCGTCGACTTCTACGCGGGTGACACGCACCTAGGGTCGGCCCCGGTGCACCACGGCGTCGCCCGGCTGAAGAAGACCGTCCATGGTGAGCTGAACGCGCCGGTGGTCGCCCGCTACCAGGGCGACAAGCTCTTCAACGACTCCCACAGCTCCCCGGTCGACGCCCGGTAACAACGGGCTCGACGCCGTACTCCCTGTGGTGGGGAAGCCCCGGCCGCGCACCCCTGGTGATTGCCAGGGTGTGCGCGGCCGGGGCACGTCCCGGTCCGCAGGGCCGGCGGTTCGTCAGCCGGTCACTGCGTCGTGTCGGTGGCGCTCAGTCGCAGCATGGTCCAGGACGCCGGCGCAAGAGTGAGCTGGACACTGGCGTCGGTGCCGCGTGCCGTGCCGTTGGGGCGCGGCACGGCGTGGTCCGGGCCGTCGGCCGTGTTCTTGGCGTGCAGGTCGTTGCCGCCGACGGTGACGCACTCGATGATGTGGCTGACCTGCGCGCCGGCGACGTCGATTGTCACCTCGGCCGGAGTGTCGAGGGCGCGGTTGACGAGGAAGACGGTCATCTCCCCGGTGGCGTCGTCCCAGGTGGAGACCGCGTCGACAGCGTCGACCTCACCGTAGCGGTCGGTGGTCGTCGTGCTGCCCTCGCGCAGCACGTCCAACACTGTGCCCTGAGCGTGCCGGGCGGTGCGGGCGAAGGGGTGGAAGATGGTCTGCCGCCAGGCCGAGCCGCCCGTCTCGGTCATGATCGGTGCGATGACGTTCACCAGTTGGGCCTGGCAGGCCGCGCTCACCCGGTCGCTGTGCCGGAGCAGGCTGATGAGCAGGCCGCCGACGACGACCGCGTCGGCCACGCTGTAGTGGTCCTCCAGCAGGGGCGGCGCGACAGGCCAGTCCTCGCCGCTCGGGGGCGTGGACGGGGCGGCGGACTGGTACCAGACGTTCCACTCGTCGAACGCGATCATGATCTTCTTGGTGGACCGGCGGATGGCTCCGACCGAGTCGGCGATGGCGGTGACGGCGTCGATGTACCTGTCCATGTCCTCGGCCGAGGCGAGGAAGCTGGCCAGGTCGTCGTCGACCGGCTGGTAGTACGCGTGCAGCGAGATCAGGTCGACGTCGTCGTACGCCTCGGTGAGTACGTCGCGCTCCCAGCTGCCGAAGGTCGGCATTCCGAGGTGTGAGGAGCCGCAGGCGACGAGTTCGAGATCGGGATCGAAGCGACGCATGGCCTTCGCGGTCTGCGCCGCGAGCCGCCCGTACTCGGTAGCGCTGCGCTGGCCCACCTGCCACGGGCCGTCCATCTCGTTGCCCAGACACCACAGCTTGATCCCGTACGGATCGACAGCGCCGTTGTCGCGGCGCTGGTCGGCGAGGTGGCTCCCACCGCGGTGATTGGCGTACTCGAGCAGGTCGACGGCCTCGGCGGTGCCACGGGTGCCGAGGTTGACCGCCATGATCGGATCCACGCCGGCCTTGCCGACCCATCGCATGAACTCGTCGAGCCCGAATGCGTTGGTCTCCAGGCTGTGCCAGGCGAGGTCGAGCCTCGCCGGTCGTTTGTCGACGGGGCCAACGCCGTCCTCCCAGCGGTAGGAGGAGACGAAGTTGCCGCCGGGATAGCGGACCGTGGTGACGCCCAACTCGCGCACCAGCTCAAGGACGTCGCCCCGGAAGCCGTCGGCGTCGGCCGTCGGGTGTCCCGGCTCGTAGATCCCGTTGTAGACGCAGCGACCCAGGTGCTCCACGAACGAGCCGAAGAGCCGACGCGGCACCGGTGCGACGCGTCGGCGGGGGTCCAGGGTCAGGCGCGCCGTGTTCACGACGTTCTCCGGCGCGCTGTCGTGGTGGGTGTTCAGGGCTGGCTCCCTTCGTGCGGGTCCGACGCGAAGGTCTGTGCCCGAGCGCCGGGACCGAGGGGTGGTGGAGGCGGTGTGAGCTCTGGACAACGTGATCGTCTTCGATTACGTTCTCGATCTATGTAAACGTTACCGATTACGTTTACGTAAGGGAACACGGCACCTGGATCAATGTCCGGCTGGCACGGCCCCACGGCCATGCCGCCCCAGCTGACCGGGTGTCCGCTTCCGCCCGCCTCGCCGCCACGCTTCCCTGGCGTCGTCCGCAGCGCGCGCCCAGACGCCGGCGGCGTGGTGACCGACGAGGCCGAAGGACCAGCTTGTCGCGGTGATTGGGGTGACCGGGTGACAACCGTTGAGCCGGAGACCGAGGCGACCTACGCGGATGCGACAGCGCCCGTCGACGAACGGGTGTCGGATCTGCTGACCCGGATGACCCGCGAGGAGAAGCTCGCGCAACTCGGCAGCACGTGGGCGTTCACAGTGCTGGAGGGCGGACGGTTCGCGGCGGAGCGGGCCCGGCCGATCCTTCGACACGGCCTGGGGCACGTGACCCGCGTCGCGGGCGCGACCAGCCTGAAGGCGGCGCAGGTGGCGCGGGCCGCCAACGCCATCCAGCGCTTCCTGGTGAGCGAGACCCGGCTGGGGATCCCGGCCATAGTGCACGAGGAGGTCTGCTCGGGGGTCATGGCCCGCGAGGCGACCATCTTCCCGCAGGCGATCGGCGTCGCGAGCACCTGGGCGCCGGAGCTCAACCGGCAGCTGGCCGACACCGTTCGCGCACAGATGCGCGCCATGGGAAGCCACCAGGGGCTCTCGCCGGTGCTGGACGTGGTGCGCGACCCACGGTGGGGCCGGACGGAGGAGACCTACGGCGAGGACCCGTACCTGGTGTCCCGGATGGGCGTGGCGTTCGTCCGGGGCCTGCAGGGCGCCGACCTGACAGACGGCGTCCTCGCCACTGCCAAGCACTTCGTCGGCTACGGGGCGTCCGAGGGTGGGCTGAACTGGGCGCCGGCCCACCTGCCGCCGCGTCTGCTGCGCGAGGTGTACCTGTACCCGTTCGAGGCGGCGGTCCGCGACGGCGGGCTCCAGTCGGTGATGGCCGGCTACCACGAACTCGACGGCGTCCCGTGCCATGCCAACCAGGAGCTCCTCGCCGACGTCCTGCGTGGGCAGTGGGGCTTCACGGGCAGCGTGGTCTCCGACTACTTCGCCGTCAACGACCTCCACTCGTACCACCACTTCGCGCAGGACAAGCAGCAGGCCGCGACGGTGGGCCTCGGCGCGGGCGTGGACGTCGAGCTTCCGGCGACGGACGCGTACGCGGATGCCCTCACCCGCGCCCTGGACGCCGGCGAGGTCAGCGAGGCCCAGCTCGACGAGGCTGTCGCACGGATCCTTCGGCACAAGGTCGAACTCGGGCTCTTCGAGAACCCGTACGTCGACGAGGATGCGGCCGCTGCGACGGCCAACGCCGAGCGGCACCGGGACGTGGCGCTGGAGATCGCCCGCCGCAGCCTCGTCCTGCTCAAGAACGACGGCGTCCTGCCGCTGCTCGGGGAAGCCGGAACTGTCGCGCTTATCGGCCCGAACGCCGACGACGCCCGACACCTGCTCGGTGACTACTCGTTTGCGGCCCACATCGAGGCGTTGGCCGCGGCGCGTAAGCGGCGTGGCCTGCTCGGCGAGATGATGACGATCCCGGATGATCTGGAGATCGACGAGAGCACCGACGGTGTGCCGACGGTGCGTGACGAACTCGCGGCGCGGCTGGGCGACCGGCTGCGCTTCGCCCCGGGCTGCGACGTGCTCGATCCGTCGACCGAGGGGTTCGCCGAGGCGGTAGCGGTCGCCGCGGCGGCAGACGTCGCGGTGCTGGTCATGGGGGACCGCTCGGGAGTGACGCGCGAGGCCACCACGGGGGAGTCGCGGGACCGGTCCAGTCTGGACCTGCCGGGCGTGCAGGAAGAGCTGCTGCGTGCCGTCGTCGCCACCGGCACGCCCGTCGTTGCGGTGCTCGTCGCCGGCCGACCCGTCGGCAGTGACTTCCTGCACGAGGAGTGCGCCGCCGTGCTGATGGCCTGGTTGCCGGGGGAGACCGGGGCGCAGGCGATCGCCGAGGTGCTCCTCGGTGTGGTGAACCCGAGCGGAAGGCTGCCGATCTCGTACCCCCGCGGCGTGGGCCAGATCCCCGTCTTCTACGGCCACAAGGTGTCCGGCGGGCGGTCGCACTGGCACGGCGACTATGTGGACTCGCCGGTCGCCCCGCGATACGCCTTCGGCCACGGCCTCGGGTACACCTCGTTCGTTATCGAGGACGCCACGGTGGAGAGCGCCGAGGTCCGCGCCGGGGACAGCGTCGGTGTCGAGGTCACTGTCACCAACACCGGACACCGGGCGGGGGAGCAGGTGGTGCAGCTCTACGTCCGCGACCCGCAGGCCACGATCACCCGGCCGGTGCTGGAGCTGAAGGCCTTCGCCCGCGTCGAGGCCGCCGCCGGCCAGCGGGTGGCGGTACGGTTCGCGCTCCCCACCGGCCAGCTCGGTTTCTACGACCGGAGCATGGCGTACGCGGTGGAGGCAGGGCAGATCGAGGTGTACGTCGGCTTCTCGGCTGTCGACCATACCCATGCCGGCACCTTTGTCATCAGTGCGGACCCGGACCGGCCGACGCCGAAGGTCTTTACCGGGATCGTCGAAGTTCGGCAACTGTGATCGTTCACCCGGGTCGGGGAATGGTTCTTGACGGAGTGTGCCGTCCTGTTGTCAACGGGTAGCACCAACGCGGAAATCGAGCCCCACTCTGACCCCCGGCAGAGGGTGCCGATTGCGTTATCCGCAACGGCGTCCGAGCGTCAATCCCGCCCTCGGGAGTGTCCAGTTGGGACGTTCTTCTCGATGGTCGGGTAAGGACGAAGAGGTCTTGTGTTCGTAATCGTTCTCAGTTACGTTGGCAACATCCTGGAAACGTAACCGATAACGATTGCAGTCCAGAGAGAGCGGCATGATTGAAGTCAATGCACCGGTGACAATGAGTGATGTCGCCCGAGCTGCCGGCGTTTCCACCGCCACGGTCTCGCGCGTCGTCAACGGGCATTACGGCGTCAGCGCTCGCACAGTCGCTCAGGTGCGCTCCGCCATCGAGCAGCTCGGCTACGAGTCGAGCCTGGTGGCCACCAGCCTTCGGCGCAGCCGCACCAACGTTCTGGGTCTGGTGGCGCACAGCTTCCAGTCGTACACGGCGGAAGTGCTCAAGGGCGTGATGAAGGCGCTGAGCCGCTCGGGCTTCGATCTGATCATCTACGCCAACAGCGACCTCTACGGGTCGTATTCGGAGGGTTGGGAGCAGCGGCACCTGACCCGGCTGTCGGGCACCCTCACCGACGGGTGCATCGTCGTCACGCCCTGGGGCGAGGTCCGGAGCCGGACGCCGGTCGTGGCCATCGACCCGGTGCGGGGCTCGACGGCACCCTCGGTGATTTCCGACAACCTCGCTGGCGCCACCACGGCGGTCGAGCACCTGCTCGGCCTGGGCCATCGGCGCATCGGGTTCATCGCCGGCCGCGACAGCCTGGCCTCGGCCTGGTCGCGGGAGGAGGGATACCGGGCCGCGCTGACCACCGCCGGGGTTCCGGTCGACCCGACACTGATCGGCCGAGGAGATTTCAACCCCGAGTCGGCGACTCCGCTGGCGCGCGTCCTGCTGCAACGACCGGACCCACCATCGGCGATCTTCGCGGCGAGCGACGGGATGGCCTTCAAGGTTCTGGAGGTCGCCAGGGAACTGGGGTTCTCGGTGCCGGGGGACCTGTCCGTCGTGGGGTTCGACAACATCCCCGAGTCGGCGTCGACCCGGCCGGGTCTGACCACCGTGGACCAGTCGATGTATCAGCTCGGGTACGAAGCCGCGCGGATGCTGAAGTCACTGGTGACCGGCGAGTGGGACGAGCCGGGCCAGATCGTGCTTCCGACCAGCCTCGTCGTGCGCGACTCCACCGCACCACCGAAGAGCGCGCCACGACCATGACGTCAGCCCATTGGTGCACAAGCCTGGTCGCTCCCGACAGAGCGATCAGGTCAGGCGTGCCAGTGGCAGCAGCCCGAAGGAGGTGCACGCAGCACACACGGCCAGATCCACAGGTGAGTTGAGCCGTCAGTCGGGTCGCATCCGCTGCCGGCACACGAAAGGAGTGGAGTGTGACTACCGAACAGTATCACGGGCGCTCACGCCGTCTGGGCGTACGCCGGCGGCTCTCGGCGGCGTTCACCGCCGGGGTCATCGCCACCGCGGCGGTGCTCATCGCGCCGCAACCGGCCGCGGCGGACACGCCGTGGCTGGACGTGTCCGCAGACCGCTACGCCACGTTCGCCGTCCCGGCGGCGTACGTCCAGGAGAACCTGGGCACCGTCTCGCAGGTCGTCGTGGAGGGAAACTTCGGGCCGTCGGCCAGTTGGGCGGAGTTCGGTCTGACCCGCCGGGGTGACGTGTGGTCGGGTGTTCTCGGCGCCCTGGAGCCCGGGCTGTACAACTACCAGCTCACGGCCGACGACACCAAGACCATCAAGGACCCGACGAACAGCACTGGGGTCGCGTCCAACCCGCTCCTGAGCACTTTCTTCATCGCGGGTGACTCGGCCCGGTGGCTGCTCGACGCTCCGGCCGGCACCGGCGGGAAGATCGAGACGCTGACCTACCGGACCAGGAACGCGCAGCGCTCCGCGGTGGTCTGGACGCCGCCGGGTTACGCGGCCAAGGGCTCCAAGGGATACCCGGCGCTCTTCCTGCAGTCGGGTGACGGTGTGGCCGCCACCGACTGGCTCGATCTCGGCCGATCCAAGCAGATCCTCGACAACCTCTCGGCCGCGGGCGCCATGAGCCCGATGGTGGTGGTGCTCAACAACGCCGACGCCTCGGACGACAAGGAGTTGAAGGACCTCCGGAAGGCGGTCACCGACAACTATCGGGTGCTTCGCGATCCGGCGCACCAGGCGATCGCGGGTGTGTCCGACGGCGCTACGCAGGCGTTGCGGGCCGGGCTCACCAGGCCGGGCCAGTTCGGTTACGTCGGTTGGTTCTCCGGCACGTCGGCTCCGACGATCGACCGGAAGGACGCCAAGGCGATCAACCGCGGCGTCAAGCTGCTCCGCCTGTACACCGGCAACGTCACCGATCCCGCTCACAACCCCACCTACCGGCTGACGAAGGCGCTGGGCCGCGCCGACGTCCGGTTCGAGTTCGACGGGGTCAACCCCGATGGCGGCGCGACCTGGACCACCTGGCAGGAGAACCTCGTCGACTTCGCGCCGCGGTTGTTCCGGCACGTGGCCGACCACGGGCCCAGCCCCGGTCACACGCAGCTCAAGGGCGAGTTCAACCCGCCACCGGCCGGCACCACCCCGACGCCCTTCGTCACCGAGGACGGGTTCGTCACCTTCGAGACCACCACGGACTTCGCTGACGCTCAGCACGTCACGGTCTGGGCGAACGTTGCGCCGGGCGGGAGTTGGCTGCGACTGCCACTGACCCGTGACGGTGACCGGTGGCGGGCAACAGTGGGCCCGCTGAAGCCCTGGTTCTACTACTACCGGCTGATCGTGGACCGGGTCGCGGTCAAGGACGCCTCGAACCCGACGAGAGTCACCACCGAGCCGATGTGGAGCACCTTCTTCATTCCCGGGCCTGGTGCCCGACTGCTCGCGGACGTGCCCGCCGGTCGGGGCGGAACTGTCGAGAGCATGACCTACACCAGCGCGGTGGCCGGCCAGGACCGGACCGCGCTGGTCTGGACCCCACCGGGGTACGACCCGAACCGGGCGCAGCCGTACCCCGTCCTCTACCTCCAGCACGGCGGTGGCCAGAACTACACGGACTGGGTCGAGATGGGCCGTGCCAAGCAGATCCTCGACAACCAGTTCCTCGACGGCGACCTCACGCCGATGGTTGTCGTGATGGGCAACGGCAACTCGTCGAACTTCAACAGTGAGTTGCGGGAGAACATCGTTCCGACGGCCCGTGCCCGCTACAACATCTCCAGCGATCCGTCGCAGCAGGCCCTCGCCGGCCTGTCGATGGGCGGCGGGCAGGCGTTCGGGGTGCTGCGGGCCTACCCGGGCGAGTTCGCCTACGTCGCCGCGTTCTCGGCCGGTTTCGGCAGCGGCACCGGCGTCGACGTGGCGGCGATCAACAACGGCACCAAGATGCTGCGCCTCTACGTCGGTGACCAGACCGACTTCGTGTACCCGAGCTTCATGGCATCGCTGACCACGTTGGACAACCTCGGTATCCGCTACGAGTTCGACGGGGTCACCCCCGGGCCGCACGGCTGGGACGTGTGGCAGAAGAACCTCATCGACCTGGCGCCCCGTCTGTTCAAGCGCTAGGAGCCGTCGCCGGTGACGCCACCGGGAGCAGGGCTTCCTGCCCCCGGTGGCGCCCGCCAGCGCATGGATGCAGTGCACCGCCATCGCCGAAGGGAACCATCTCAATGAAGAGAAGACGAATACTCGCCACGGTAGCCATGCTCGCGGCGGGGACCGGCCTCGTCGCCTGCTCCTCCGACGAGGGCGGCAGCGACGCGAGCAATTGCACGAACACCATCACCAAGCAGAACGTGCCGGTCGTGACGATGTGGGGCTGGTACCCCAACACTCAGCTCGTCGTCGACAACTTCAACAAGCAGCACGACGATGTGCAGGTCTGCTGGACCAACGTCGGCCAGGGCAGCGACGAGTACGACAAGTTCCAGACCGCCATCTCGGCGGGCACCGGCGCACCCGACGTGATCATGGTCGAGGCGGACCGGATCCCGACGTTCCAGATCCAGGGCGCGCTCGTCGACATCAAGCAGTACGGCTTCGACGCGGTCAAGGCCAACTACAGCGAGGGCGCCTGGAAGGACGTGTCGGTCGGCGACAAGGTCTACGGCGTCCCTGTCGACGGCGGTCCGGTGGCGATGATCTACCGCAAGGACATCTTCGACAAGTACAAGATCACGCCGCCGAAGACCTGGGCCGAGTACGAGCAGGCCGCGCAGAAGGTCAAGGACGCCGGCGGTCCGCTTTTCGGGGACTTTGGCGCGAACGTCCCGGCGGTCCTGATGGCGCTGCAGATCCAGAAGGGTGCCACGCCCTTCACCTCCGATCCGGCGCAGCCGAACGCTATCGGTGTGAAGCTCAACGACCAGGCGTCCAAGGACGTGCTGGACTACTGGGGTGGCCTGGCGAAGAAGGGCCTGGTCGGCACGCAAAACCAGTTCACCCCGGAGTACATCTCCGGCGTGATCAACGGCAACTACGCGACGTACATCTCGGCGGCGTGGGCACCCGGCTACCTCACCGGCGCGGGCGTCGGCAAGGGTCAGGACACCGGCAAGTTCGCTGTGGCGCCGCTGCCGCAGTGGGACCTGGCCAACCCGGTGCAGGTGAACTGGGGCGGGTCGGCGTTCTCGGTGACCAAGCAGGCGAAGAAGCCGGAGCTGGCCGCGAAGGTCGCCTACGGGCTCTACGCCGACAAGGAGTCGCTCACCGACGGCTGGACCAACCAGATCATCTTCCCGCTGAACCTCACGGCGCTCAAGGATCCCGCCTTCGTCGACCTGAAGGTGGCGTTCTTCGGCGGCCAGCAGGCGAACAAGGAGGTCTACGTCCCCGCCGCCGACGCCTACCAGGGCGTCCAGTACGCCCCCTTCGGCCAGTACTACCTCGACGCCATGGAAAAGCAGGTCAGCGAGGTCATCAAGGGCTCCGTCACCGGTTCGCAGGCTGCCGACCGGCTCCAGGAGGACGTGGCGAAGTACGCCAAGGAACAAGGCTTCACCGTTCAGTGACCGGATGGGTGGGCCGCGTCGACACTGGCCGGCCGGCCCACCCGCCCCCCTCAGCGTCCACGTCCCGGAGACCAAAGATGACACTCCTGACCGAGAAGCGCGCACCGCGTCCTCAGCCTGAGACGCGCAAGATCCGTGGCAAGGTGCACCTCCGCGAACACCTGATGGGGTGGCTCTTCGTCGGGCCGTTCGGGATCGTGTTCCTGGCGTTCCTCATCGCACCCCTGGCGTACGCGCTGTACCTCAGTCTCTTTCAGAAGAAGCTGATCGGCGGCACCAGCTTCGTTCTCTTCGACAACTACGTGAAGGCGTTCACCGACCCGAGCTTCCTGTCCGGGGTGTGGTTCGTCATCCGCTTCTCGCTGGTCTCGATCCCACTGCAGATCCTCATCGCGCTCGCGCTGGCCCTCATCCTGGATGCGGTGACCACGGCGTTCGCTCGCTTCTCCCGCCTCATGATCTTTCTTCCGTACGCGATCCCCACCGTCATCGGGGCCGTGATGTGGGGGTTCCTCTACAGCAAGGGCTTCGGCCCGCTCACCGACATCTTCGGGCTGTTCGGCGCCACCGCGCCTGACTTCCTGAGCAGCGACCTGATCTTCTATGGGCTGCTCAACGTCGTCACCTGGCAGTGGGCCGGCTACTACATGATCATCCTGTACGCGGCGTTGCAGGGCGTCGACCCGACGCTCTACGAGGCGGCCCGGATGGACGGCGCCGGACGGTGGCAGATCGCGACCCGGATCAAGATCCCGCTGATCGCGCCCGCCCTGATCCTCATCCTGGTCTTCTCGCTCATCGGCACCCTGCAGTTCTTCAACGAACCGCAGATCCTGCGATACCTCGCCGCGGGCGCCATCGGCTCGGACTTCACCCCGAACATGTACGCGTACCAACAGGCGTTCTCGCTCGCCAACTTCAACTACGGGTCGGCGATCTCCTTCGCCCTCGGCGGCGTCGTGTTCATCTGCGTGTACGCCTTCCTGTTCTTCACCCGCAAGCGGAGGAGCTTCCTGTAGATGACCGACCACACCAGCGTCCGCGCCGGCGCCCGCCGACCGCAGCGCTATCTCCCGATGCAGATCCTGCTCGGCTTCCTGGTGATCTACTTCCTCGTACCGTTCTGGTGGGTCATCGTCAACAGCTCCAAGGACGCACCGGGCCTGTTCGGCGGCGGCAACACCCTCTGGTTCACCGACCAGATCGACTACCTGGGCAACCTCAGGCAGCTCTTCACCTACGACGGTGGCATCTACCTGCGGTGGATGCTCAACTCCACGCTCTACGCCATCGCCGGCGGCGTCGGCGCCACCGTCCTGGCGGTGATGGCCGGCTACGGGTTCGCCAAGTACCGGTTCGCCGCCCGACGCTTCAGCTTCGCTGTCGTGCTCGGCGCGCTGATGGTGCCCGCCACCGCCCTGGTCATCCCGACCTTCATCATGTTCTCCCGGCTCGGCCTGACGAACACGGTCTGGGCGGTGATCCTCCCGTCGCTGCTCAACCCGTTCGGGGTCTACCTGATGCACGTGTACGCGCGCGACGCGGTGCCCGACGAACTCCTGGACGCGGCGCGGGTCGACGGTGCGGGGGAGCTGCGGACGTTCTTCCAGATCGCCCTTCCGCTGATGCGTCCCGCGGTGGTCACAGTGCTGCTCCTGTCGGCGGTGGCGTCCTGGAACAACTACTTCCTGCCGCTGGCCATGCTCTCCGACAACAGGCTCTTCCCGGTCACCGTCGGTCTTGGCCTCTGGCAGGGAATCGCGTCCGCGAACAACGCGGGAACCACCTCGCTGTGGAGCCTCATCATCCTGGGCTCCCTGGTGTCCGTGATCCCGCTGATCATCGCGTTCTTCAGCCTGCAACGACACTGGCGCGGCGGCCTCTCCGTCGGAGGTCTCCGGTAGGCCGCGTCGACGCCACCAGCCAATCCACCACACGCGCATTGATCGCCGCGCAGGACGCGGCCGGACGGATGACAGAGAGGTGTGCTGATGTCGACGACGAATCGACCGCTGCGCAGCGGGGAGTGGTTCGGTGCGGAAGGTCGCAACGGGTTCATCCATCGATCCTGGATGCGCAACCAGGGGTTCGCCGACGACGTCTTCGACGGTCGCCCGGTGATCGGCATCGCCACCACCTGGTCGGAGCTGACACCCTGCAACGCCCACCTGCGCGACCTCGCCGAGTCGGTGAAGCGGGGCGTGTGGGAGAGCGGAGGCCTGCCGCTGGAGTTCCCGGCGATGAGCCTGGGCGAGCCGCTGATGCGACCCACGACCATGCTCTACCGCAACCTGCTGGCGATGGAGCTGGAAGAGTCGGTCCGCGCCAACCCGCTCGACGGGGTGGTCCTGCTCTCCGGCTGTGACAAGACCACCCCCGGCCTGCTGATGGGAGCGGCGAGCGTCGACCTGCCGACCCTGATGCTGACCGGCGGCCCGATGCTCAACGGCAAGTTCCGCGGCCAGGACATCGGCTCCGGCACCGTCGTCTGGCGCTTCACCGAGGAGATGCGGGCCGGTCGGATGACCGCGGCCGACTGCTCCGAGGCGGAGGTCGGCATGTCCCGCAGCCGAGGCCACTGCATGACGATGGGCACCGCGTCCACGATGGCCTGTGTGACCGAGGCGCTGGGCGTGCAGCTGCCGGGGGCGGCCGCCGTGCCGGCGGTCGACTCCCGGCGGTACGCGCTCGCGCACGCCGCCGGACGCCGGATCGTCGCCATGGTCGAACAGGACCAACGGTTGTCCTCGGTGCTCACCAGGCAGGCGTTCGAGAACGCCGTTCGGGTCAACGCCGCCATCGGCGGTTCCACCAACGCCGTCGTACACCTGCTCGCGATCGCCGGACGCCTCGGCGTCCCCCTGTCGCTGGAGGATTTCGACATCCTCACCGCCGACGTGCCGAT
Source organism: Micromonospora sp. NPDC053740 (assembly GCF_040677775.1). Classification (NCBI taxonomy): domain Bacteria; kingdom Bacillati; phylum Actinomycetota; class Actinomycetes; order Micromonosporales; family Micromonosporaceae; genus Micromonospora; species Micromonospora sp. NPDC053740. The sequence goes on along the minus strand of NZ_JBFASO010000001.1, from coordinate 600,448 downwards.
GCTCGTCAACCTCATGCCGTCCGGGACGTACCTGATGGAGGATTTCGCCTACGCGGGCGGCCTTCCGGTGGTCATGAAGGAACTCGCCCCGCTGCTGCACATGGACCACGTCACGGTCAGCGGCAGAAGCGTGGCGGAGAACGTCGACGGCGCCCAGTGCTGGAACCGGGACGTCATCGGCACCATGGAGGAGCCGTTCCAGCCCGCCGGCTCGGGCACCGTGGTGCTGCGGGGCTCGCTCGCGCCGTCCGGTGCGGTGCTGAAAGTCTCCGCCGCCTCCGCCCACCTCCTCACGCACACCGGCCCGGCGCTCGTCTTCGACCGGATCGAGGAGTACGTCGTCGCCGCCGACGACCCGGACCTCGACGTCACCCCCGACACGGTGATCGTCGTCCGCAACGCCGGACCACGGGGTTACCCCGGCTTCCCGGAGGTGGGCAACGTGCCCATGCCACGACGGTTGCTCGCCGACGGCATCACGGACATGGTGCGGATCTCCGATGCCCGGATGAGCGGCACCGGCTACGGCACCTGCATCCTGCACGTGGCACCGGAGGCGTCAGTGGGTGGCCCGCTCGCGCTGGTACGCACCGGCGACCTGGTCTCCGTCGACGTTTCGACGCGCCGCCTGGACCTCCTGGTCGACGACGCCGAACTGGCCCGACGCCGCACCGCCTGGCAACCTCCGCAGCCGGTGGCCGACCGGGGTTGGGTACGGCTCTACAGCGAGCACGTCCTGCAGGCGGACAGCGGCGCGGACCTCGACTTCCTTGTCGGTGGCAGCGGCAGCGCGGTGCCCCGTCACTCACACTGACGGCCACGATCGGACGAGGTCCACGAGAAACTGATTCCATGGAAGAACGGACGGCCCGCCAGTGCGAGTTCACGCAAAGGCCGCTGTGACAGCGGCTGACCGGCCCCCGGTCATGGCCGACGTCGCTCGCCTGGCGGGCGTGTCACACCAGACGGTGTCCCGGGTCATCAACGGGGCACCCAGCATCAGACGCGAGACGCGGGAGCGGGTCCTGGAGGCCATCCGACGACTCGACTACCGCCCCAACACCGCCGCCCGCGCGCTGGTGCGCGGACGGTCCGGAATGATCGGCATCATCGGCACGGCCAGGACGCTGTTCGGCCCGACGAGCATCCATCGCAGCGTCGAGGACGCCGCCCGCGCGGCCGGCTACTTCGCCACCTCGGTGAGCCTCTCCGAGGTGACGGTACGGGCGCTCAGCGACGCCACCGAACACCTCATGCGCGTCGGCGTGGAGGGCGTCGTGATGATCGCCGGCAACGATGAGGCCCTCGAGGTGGTGCGGATGACGCGCTCGGGTGTCCCCTTCGTCGTCGTGGAGGGCGATCTGTCCAGGGCCAGCGTGACGGTCGGCGTCGACCAGGTGCTCGGCGCCCGGATGGCCACCGAGCACCTCCTCGACCTCGGGCATCGAGAGATCGTGCATGTGAGCGGTCCGCCCAACTGGGCGGAGGCGCGCGCCCGCCTCGAAGGGTGGCGTCAGGCGATGAGTTCCGCGGGCCTACGCCCGCCGGAGCCGGTCGAGGGGGACTGGAGAGCGCACAGCGGCTACGCCGCCGGGCTGCGGATCGGTGCGATGCGCGCGACCACTGCGGTGTTCGCCGCCAATGACCAGATGGCCATCGGGGTACTGCGCGGGTTGCACGAGCGTGGGCGGCGGGTGCCACACGACGTCTCCGTCGTCGGATTCGACGACGTGCCCGAGGCGCCCTACCTCATCCCGCCGTTGACGACGATCCAGCAGGACTTCGACGCGGTCGGTCGGCGGGCCATCACCGCCGTCACCCAGGCCATCGACGACACGGTGCCGCAGCGTCTGCCGCTGGTCGTCCCCAAGCTCGTGGTGCGGCAGAGCACGGCGCCGCCGACCGCCACCTGAACAGCCAGAACCTCCACCGGATGCCCGCCGACGGGCGGGAGCCCCGGCGTGTGGCCGGGGCTCCCGCGACATCGATAGTGCGTGGGTCGAACGAGGTGTTCAGAGCGTGAAGACGAGGGTGGAGATGCTGCGGGCGCCGACGTTGATGGTGGCCTGACCGCCGTTCACGCTGGTCGGCTGGCTGGCCGCGTTGGCGTTCTGCGAGGTGAGATAGTGCTCGGCCCGGCTGACGTTCTGCGGGGCCTGGATCACGGCGTTGTTGACCGCGCTGTTCGAGCGGTTGAGGATCACCAGGGTGATCTTCCCGTCGCCCTGGTAGGCGGTCACCTCCAGCGGCGAGGCCTTCGAGCTCTTCGACAGAGCGACCCGCTGGTAGCCGGGGCGGACGTACTTCGCGTACTGCGAGAAGGCGTACCCGCGCTTGAGCGGAGCACCAGCGACGGTGCCGAACGCCGACTCACCGTCACCGATGAACGAGTAGTAGCGCTTGCCGTACCACCAGATGTAGGCGTTCCAGTTGGCCTCCATCGACTTGTGCACTGTGCGCATGATGTCGTCGAGGGTTTCGTTCCAGACCGCCGTGTTGGCGGGGTTGCCCCAGATGTTGGAGCCGCCGCCGTCGGCGGCGTGCAGGTTCCACTCGGTCATCCACACCGGCTTGTTGTGCTGCTCCGCCAGCGAGTACGGCCGCAGTCGACCGGACTCCTCGGTGCCGTACAGGTGCCCGCCGATGTAGCCGATGTTGTTGCGGGCGGTCGCGTCGTTGAGGGTCGGATCGGTGAAGTTGTAGTTCATGTTCACCGCCTCGGCCACCATCAGCTTGGTGTTCTGCACCTTGGTGCCCTGGTCGCGCACGAAGGTGCGCAGCTCGGTGCCGCTCCAGTCCATCGAGTCGTAGTCCGGGTGCCAGTCCGGCTCGTTCTGCACCGACGTGACGTCGATGGATACGCCCTGGCCGCGCATGTACTGCACGTAGCTGTTCAGATGGTTGGCGTAGTCGTCGTAGTAGTCGGTCTTCAGCTTGCCGCCGTTGACCCGGCTGTTGTTGGTCTTCCACGCCGCCGGCGCGGTCCACGGCGAGGCGAGGATCTTCACGTTGGATCCGTACGACTTCGCCGTCTTCAACGAGTTCACGTGCGTCGCCCACTCGCTGGATTCCGGCGACAGGCCGGTCCGCACGATGGAGAGCCCCAGCTGGTTGGCACCCATCCCGACCAGTGTCTGCGTGTCCGTCGTCGACCAGGCGCTACCCCAGATGGACTGCGCGGCCCCGAAGCCGTCGACCGTCTGGTACCTGGTCGCGCTGTTGACCGTGATGTCCGCCGGCCCGGTCGGCGGCGGGGTGGTGGGCGGCGGGGTGGTGGGCGGCGGGTCGGTCGGCGGCGGGGTCGTCTCGGTGCCACCGGTGCAGCCCACCCCGTTCAACGCGAAGATCGTCGGATCGGGGTTGCTGCCGGTCCACGAGCCGTTGAAACCGAACGAGACGGTCCCGTTGGTCGCGATGGCCCCGTTGTAGCTGACATTCTTGGCGGTGACAGCGGTGCCGCTCTGCGTCAACGTCGTGTTCCACGCCTGCGTGACGGTCTGGCCGGCGTTGTAGTTCCAGGTCAGCGTCCAACTCGTCACCGCGTCGCCGAGATTGGTGATGGTGACGTTGGCGCCGAAGCCGCCCTGCCACTGCGACGACACGTTGTACTTGACCGAACAGCCGGCGGCGGCGGCCCCCGCTGGCATCGCCACGGCGACCGCTGCCGATGCCAGCAGGACGGCGCCGGCCGACACCAGGGCGGCGTTCTTCACTCTTCTTCTCACGAAACTCCTCCTGAGATGGTGGTGGCATCCACGCCTCGGGAGGGCTCGTCTGCGGCGAGATCAGCGGTGGTTGTGCGGTGGGGGATTGGGAGCGCTCCCAGGTGCTTGATTCAGAAAGTTAATTCGTATAACGAATCCTGTCAATGCAATCGGCCTGAGCGCGATGGTGCCGTCACCGGCCGCAGGCGCCGCACTGCCGGCGAGTGCGCAGGTGGTAGTCGGTGGACGCGATCACCAGGCCCACCCCCATGACGAGGTACGCCGACATCGCCACCCACAGGAACGCGTCGGAGAACTCGCTGTGCGAGTCCGAGATCACCTGCGCCATCCCCATCCCGAAGTAGGCCACGATGCCGGTGCCGAGCCCGAAGCCGGGCGCCAGCAGCAGCAGACGAGGAATGGTGCGCCCGGCGAGCAGCGGAACCCACTCCGGCCAGACCTCACCCCAGTGGTGTGCCAGCGCCAGTGGCAACAGCACTCCGGCCAGCACCAGGCCGATCTCCAACCCGAGCAGGGAGGCGCTCTGGTCGACGCGGTCGAACCCCACCACGAACTGGGCCGCGAAGCGGGTCACCAGACCGCCCACAGCGGCCCACGCGGCCCAGCGCGCCCACCGCGCGGGCGCCGAGCGCCGCGTACCCGGTCGAACTGTCCGGCAGCAGACTGGGCAGTCGCCCCGGGTGCGCCGCTGGTAACGCGCGGTAGCCAGAGCGAGCAGCACCGCTCCGGTGACACAACCGAGCCGGCTGACGAACGCCAGCGGGTCGAAGAACGGGCCGACGGTGAACAGCAGGAAGCCCACCAGCTCCGGCAGCAGGATCGCGGCTGCCGCGACCAGCGCTCCGGCGACAGCCCAGGCGAGCCCCGCAAGCGCTGGCCGCCAGGTCGCCACCCGGTCCAGGGCAACCGCCAGCCCGCCCGCGGCCGCGCACAACGCCACCGACCACCAGCCGGTGAAGCCGAGCAGGTCGAACCCGAGCCGCCCGAACTCCGGAGCCTCGCCGACCGTCCAGGCCAGACGCACGCCCCCGTATGCCACGGCCCAGCCGAGCACTGCGTACGTCAGGCCATGGAGGCTCCGTCCGACGATCTGTGTCGATGTCGTCATGCACCGATCCTGCTGGCGTCCCGCGGTGAGCGGGCCCCGCTGACGGGGGAAGGCGTTCCCTCGCGGGAGGGACCGGCCGGACCGTGGGTGCGCCGAACAGAGCCGGACAGGGGCTCGCGGTTCCAGCATGGCGGGTGCGTCAGACAGCTGTGTCACTTGTGGAGTGACAGGGTGTGGTGTGAATCCTCGGCCTTCTATACCGTGGCACGGTCACGGGTGGCCACTTCCTCGACTGGGCCGTCCCGCGACGACGTCGCGTACGCGTTCGACACGGGGGAGTTCGTCATGACCATGGAATCACCGACGACCGGCCGGGTCGAGGCCGGTGAGGCTGGCGTGCAGCAGAAGATCGACACGTCGGTGCCGCATTCGGCGCGGATCTGGAACTACTGGCTCGGTGGCAAGGACAACTTCGCTGTCGACCGCGAGGCCGGGGACCAGTATCGCCAGGTCTTCCCCGGCGTCGTCGACGTGGCCCGGGCCTCCCGGCAGTTCCTGGTCCGCTCGATCATGTTCCTCGCTGCCGACGCGGGCATCCGCCAGTTCCTCGACGTCGGCACCGGGCTGCCGACCGCCAACAACACGCACGAGGTGGCCCAACGGATCGCCCCGGACGCGCGGATCGTCTACGTCGACAGCGACCCGCTGGTGCTGGTGCACGCGCGCGCGTTGCTGGTGGGCACGCCCGAGGGCAGGACCGCCTACATCGACGGCGACCTGCGCGACCCGGCCGCTGTCATCTCCGAGGCCGGCAAGACGCTCGACTTCGCGCAGCCGATTGGTCTCATCCTCAGTGGCGTCATGGGTCACGTGCCCGACTACGAGGCGGCCCGTTCGGTCACCAGGCAGCTGGTGGCGGCGCTGCCGAGTGGCAGCTACCTCTCGCTGAACGACGGCACGAGCCTGATCAGCGCCGAGATGCAGCAGGCGCAGGACGACTACAACGACAGCGGCGCGACTCCGTACACTCTGCGCTCGCCCGACGAGATCGCCGGCTTCTTCGACGGCTTGGAGCTGGTCGAGCCCGGCGTCGTGCCGTGCCCGCAGTGGCGACCGGACGACGCTGTCGACACGCCTGCCGACATCGATGCCTTCGGCGGGGTGGGCCGCAAGCGCTGACGCCGCCGCGCGGCACTGACGGTCAGCTGGTCTGGTCGGCTGGCGGGAGGACGCTCTGCACCGCCACGCAGGGGTCCGTGGCGGGTGCGGCGGCGTGGATCGCTTCGGCGGCCCGGGCGGCGAGGTCACGAAAGACCTCGCGCTGCTGCTCGGGTAACCCGCCCAGGACGTGGTCCTCGACGTGGGTGACCCGCCGCTCGGCCTCGGCGAGCGTCTGGCGTCCGCGTTCGGTGGCCACCACCCGTCGGGCCCGTCGGTCCTGGGGGTCGGGCCTGCGCTCGATGAGACCGGCGTTCGCCAGGTCGTCGATGACGTAGGTCAGCACGCTGCGGTCGATGGCCAGGCGAGCGGCCAGGGCGCCCTGCGTGGGCACCTCCTCGTGCACGACGACGGCCAGGATGTGGTACCCCCGACTGCCGTGCGGCAGGTCCTTCAGTAGCTCCTCGACGCGCTCCTGCCAGCGGCGCAGCACCATGCCCAGCGACCAACCGAAGTTCGAGCCGCGCTTGCGGTCGGCCGGCAGCTCGCACGGATCGGTCACGGACATGTCCCGATGCTAGTGGCCGGCGCGTTGATCATCATCCGACATCGCGACAGTCCAGGAATGATTGGCGACCAAGATAGGTTGTCTGACAAACGATAGGCACAGAACATCATGAGTTGATCAAATGATCGCGTGGATGGTGAGACAATGTCGGACTACGGGCACGAACTCCGGTTTGGGTCGTTCCTGACACCCAGCGTGCACGACCCGGATCAGGTGGTGGCGCTGGCCGAGCTGACCGAGGCGGCAGGGCTGGACCTGGTCACCTTCCAGGACCACCCGTACAACGCGGAGTTCCTCGACACCTGGACCCTGCTGAGCTGGGTCGCCGCCCGCACGGAGCGGCTCCGGATCTCCGGGAACGTCCTCAGCCTGCCGCTGCGCCCGCCGGCCGTGCTGGCCCGGGCCGCGGCGAGCCTGGACCGGTTGTCGCACGGCCGTTTCGAACTGGGCCTCGGCGCCGGCGCGTTCTGGGACGGAATCGAGGGCATGGGGGCACGTCGGCTGACCGCGGGGCAGGGAGTCGCGGCCCTGCGGGAGGCTATCGACGTTCTGCGCGGCGTCTGGGACGACACCGCCACCGGACCGCTGCGGCTGGACGGGGAGTACTACCCGGTACCCGGAATGCAGCGCGGCCCGAAGCCGGCACACGACATCGACATCTGGCTCGGCGCGTACCAGCCGAAGATGCTGGCCCTGACCGGCCAGAAGGCCAACGGCTGGCTGCCGACGCTGGAATACCTGCGATCTCCGGACCGGGTGACCGCCAACCGGCTCATCGACGAGGCGGCCGTCGCCGCGGGCCGCGAGCCCCGGGAGATCAGGCGGCTGCTCAACCTGTTCACTGTCGACGTCTCGTCGCGCAGCAGCGGCTTCCTCCAGGGGCCCGTCGAGCAGTGGGTCGACCAACTGCTTCCGCTGGTCCTGGAGGAGGGGTTCAGCACCTTCCTGATCGGGCGCGACGACCCACGCCTCATCCAGACCCTCGGGCAGGAGATCGCCCCCGCGTTGCGGGAGGCGGTCGCCAGGGAGCGCACCGGGGGTGAGGTCGGCGTCGGGCCGGTCCGCACGAGCGTCGCGCTGGCCGAGCGGCACCCCGGCCTCGACTACGACGCGCTGCCCCCGTCGCTGGCCGACAGGTCCGTCGAGCCCGGTGACCAGGAGTACGAGCGGGTACGCCACACCTACAGCTGGCACGGCTCGCCGGCCCTGGTGATCCGTCCGCGGAACGCCGCCGAGGTGGTCGACGCCGTGTCGTACGCCCGGACGCAGGATGTGCCGCTGTCGGTGCGCAGCGGCGGGCACGGCATCAGCGGCCGGTCGACGAACGACGGGGGAGTCGTCATCGACATGTCGAGGATGAAGAAGGTCGAGGTGCTCGACCGGGCGACACGCCGGGTGCGGCTGGAGCCGGGTGCCCGCTGGGGCGACGTGGCCCAGGCGCTTGCCCCGTACGGCCTGGCCATGAGCTCGGGCGACTACGGAGACGTGGGCGTCGGTGGTCTTGCCACCACCGCCGGCGTCGGATACCTGGCGCGCAAACACGGCCTGACCATCGATCACGTCGTTGCCGCCGAGATCGTCACAGCGGACGGCCGCCTGCTCCGCGTCGACGACGAGCATCACCCCGACCTGTTCTGGGCCGTCCGCGGCGCCGGTGGGAACTTCGGGGTGGTCACCGCGCTTGAGCTGGAGGCGTACGAGGTCGACAAGGTCGTCTACGCCCAGCTCGTCGCGGACGCGACAGACACCGCCCGACTGCTGCGCCGGTGGGGCCAACTGGTCGAGGACGCGCCACGGGAGTTGACGAGCTTCCTCTCCCTCTTTCCCGGCCGCCGTGGCAACCCCCCGGCTGCCCAGGTCACCCTCGTCTACGCCGGTGCGGACGTCGAGGCGGCACAGTCTGCCCTGAGCCCGTTCCTGGAGATCGGACCGATTCTCGACCAGCAGGCGCAGCTCGTGCCGTACCCGGCGATCGTCGCGCCGCCCGGCAACCAGCATCGGGGGCAGGGGCTGAAGGACACCCGAAGCGGTCTGCTGCACCACGTCACACCGCAGGCCGCCGACCTCATGGAAAACATGATCCACTCCGGCGACGTGATGATCATGCAGTTGCGATCCGTCGGCGGGGCGGTCAACGACGTAACCCGCGACGCGACCGCCTACCCGCACCGGGAGCAGAACTTCTCGGTACTCGCCGCTACGGTCCCGGACCGCCGGCCCCACCTCGACAAACTGTGGGACGAGCTGTACCCGCACCTCGACGGCCTGTATCTCAGCTTCGAGAGCGACACCGATCCGGCTCGACTGCTGGACGCCTGGCCCGAGCCCACCCTCGGCCGGCTGCGCGCCATCAAGGCCAGCTACGACCCGGACAACGTCTTCAACCGGAACTTCCCCATCCCGCCGGCTGAGCCGGTCGACTAGAGGGCACCGGACAGGTAGTCGCGGCGACGCTGCGGTTCGAACTTCTCGATCGCGTACCGCAGCATGACCCGGGGCATGACCCGGTAGCGGCGGGAGAGGAACTCCTCCTCCGCCGCTCTGTCCCGGTTGCCCACCTCGCGCAGCATCCAGCCCACCGCCTTGCGGACGAGGTCGTGCGGGTCGTGCAGGAGCCGGTCGCCGAGTCGGAAGGTCCACTCGAAGTCACCGGCCTTGATGAAGGCGAAGGTCGCCATGATGGCGATGCGCCGCTCCCACACGAGGCTCGACCCGGCCAACCGGTCCAGGACGCTCCGGTCCCGATCCATCAGCCAGGGGCCGACGATGTACGGCGCGGACGAGTCCACCAGGTCCCAGTTGTTGATCCGGCCGGTGTTGGCCAGGACGATATCGAAGATCTGACCCCGTTGCGGCTCGTCGCCAGCGCCGAACTTTCGTACCAGGATGAGCAGCGCCGTCAACCGTTCCTCGTGCGCGCCACCGGTGAGCAACCTCGTCGTCTCGGCCAGCGAGAGGTCGCGCCAGAACCTGCCGGCAACCGTGCGCTGGTCGGGCACTGAGACACCGAGGGCCCGGTCGCCCTCGCCGTACCCACCGGGCACCATCTGGAGGAACCGGCTCGTCGCCTCGGCTCGACGTGGATCGGCGAGGCTGGCGAGTGCCCGAGACACGTCGACGCTGGTGGCCATGACCGTCGACGCTACCGGGGTCAGCCCGCGCGGCGTAGGCGTCCGAGCATTCCGTTGAGGTCCTGGACGAACAGGTCGTGGCGGAAGAAGTGGCCACCCGGCACCTCGCGCCACTCGTGCGGGATGCCGGCTCGGGCGAGTGCCGAGCGGAAATCGCGCTGACCGGCAAGGACCTGGGTCTCGTTGACGGTGTCGAACCAGTTGATCGGGTCGGGTGACGTGCCGGCCGCCAGGAAGATCCGCTTGTTCTGGAAGCTCGGGATGCGCTGGACCGGGTTGTCGGCGCTGACCCGGGCCTCGTCCCACAGCGGGATCCCGTAGACGGTGCCGCCGCCGAGGTCCAGCGCGGCGGAGGTGGCGTTGGCCCAGTGCACGACGAGCCCGAAGTCCCGGCGCAGGCTGGCTGGCCCGGAGTGCGAGCTGACCGAGCAAAAGTGGCCGTAGTACTTGGCCGCGTACTTCAACGCGCCGAAGCCGCCCATCGAGAAGCCCGCGACCGCGCGTCCGTTGTACTCGGCGAACGTCCGGAAGTTCGCGTCGATCCACGGGAGCAACTGGGCGATGTGGAAGGTCTCCCAGTTTCGCGGGCCCACGAAGCTGTTCACCGGATTGGAGTACCAGCCGGTCGACGCGTCCGGCATGACGACGATGACCTCCCGGCCGGCGGTCAGACCGATGACGTTGTCCTGAAGGTGGAAGGTGCGGAAGTCGGCGTTGCCGCCGTGCAGCAGGTACAGCACGGGGTACCGCTTGCCGCTGGTGTGGTAGCCGTCAGGCAGCAGCACGTTGACAGCGGGGTCCCACTCGATGGCATCCGTGGCGAAGCGGTAGTACTGGAGGCGGCCGCCGTTCTCGTTGCGGTCGACGATGCGCAGGCCGTACCCGTCACCGGCGGCCTGGGCGGCGGACGAACCGGCGAGGGCGCCGCCGAACAGGCCGGCGGCGGCCGCCGCTGCCGAGCCACCGATCAACCGGCGCCGGCTGATCGACGCGGACGGGGGAACGTCGAACATGTGCGGTCTCCCTGGGGTCAGAGGGTGGTTTCGCCGTTGAGGCCGAAGAAGTCGTGCCATTTGGTGGCGCCGAGGAAGCTGGTGCCGGTGGAGAGGCCGACGTGGACGTCGTTGAAGCTGCCCTTGGTGAAGGCGACGATGTCGTCCTTGCCGTCGCCGTTGTAGTCACCCAGGTAGGGGAATTCCCCGGGCAGGCAGAAGAGGTCGTTCCACTTGACTGTGGTGCCGACGAACGAGGTGCCGGTGGAGATGGCGGCGTAGACGTCGGCGTCGGCGTTGCAGGTGAAGGTGACGATGTCGTCGCGGCCGTCGCCGTTGATGTCCCCGACGCGGGGTTGTTCCGTCCCGACGGCGAACAGGTCGTGCCACTTCTGGGGCGCGCCAAATCCGCTTCCTGTGGAGAGGGAGACGATCACGTCGCTCGCCGTGGGCGGCCCCTGGGTGAAGGTGATGATGTCGTCGCGACCATCGCCGTTGACGTCCCCGAGGGCCGGATACTCGCCGGGGATGGAGAAGTACTCGTGCCACTTGAGGCCGGGGCCGAAACCCGTGCCGGTGGACAACGCCACGTACACGTCGGCGTTGGTGTCGTGGGTGAAGGCGATGATGTCGTCGCGTCCGTCGCCGTTGACGTCTCCGACCGCGCCGACCTCCGCGCCCGGCGCGAACCACTCGTGCCACTTCTGACCGCCGCCGAAACTGGTGCCGGTGGAGAGGGCCACGTAGACGTCACCGAGAGTGTCGTGGGTGAAGGCGACGACGTCGTCCCTGCCGTCGCTGTTGACGTCGCCGCTGAGCAGGGTCTCGCCGTTGAGGCCGAAGAAGTCGTTCCACTTCACCGACGTCCCTGCGAACGAGGAGCCGGTGGAGGTGGCCACGTAGACGTCGTTGAGGTTGCCCTGGGTGAACGCGACGATGTCGTCGCGGCCGTCGCCGGTGAAGTCCGTCGGTGAACCCGCCAGGTACCGGCCACCCGAGCCGCCGGCGTTGACAAGGGAGACGTAGTAGTTCCAGTTCCAGTTCGGCCCGGGGTCGGTGTGGTCGTTGCCGGGCAGCTCGTTGTGACCCCTGATCGACGCACGGGTCTTCGGTAGCCCGTACTTGTCGCAGAGGTAGCGGGTCAGCGCGGCTGACGACCGGTACATGGCGTCGGTGAACCACGCGGGGTTGTCCACGAACCCCTCGTGCTCGATGCCCACCGCGTACGGGTTGGCCGAGCGTGCGTGGTAGGCGGTGTCGCCCTCGCGCACCATCTGGGTGATCTCGCCGTTGCTCGATTTCACCACGTAGTGCGCGCTCACCCCCGCCGACGGGTTCTGGAACCAGCTCACCGTGCCGGCGTAGGACCCCTGGGTCACGTGCACCACGACTGTGGTTATCCGCGCCGATCGGCCGGCCTGGTAGTTGCCGCCGTAGGCGGACACCCACCGGGCCGACCCGTACTCCGGCACCGCCGCCGCGGCGTTCGCACCGGCGTCGCCCGCGGCGGCGACCCCCGCGTAGCGGCCGAGTTCGGGTCGCAGTGGTCGGGGCGCGACCCGAACCGGTCCGGCGGCGATTCCGGTACGCAGCAGGTCGTAGACGTGGTCGGCGTAGAGCCGGGCGGTCGACGCGTCCACGGCGGCGCTGTAGCGCGCCACCACCGGATACCAGGCGGAGAGCCGGTCGCGTGCCCCGCCGGTCAGCCCCTCGTCGTCGGCCAGGTCGCGGAGCACAGCAGCACCGCCGCGGATGTTGGCGGCGGAGACCGAGCGCAGGCGGTCGACCGGTTCGCCGGTGAGCGTGGCCGCCCGCTCCAGGCTGTGCTGGGTGGGATTGCTGACCAGGTGCATGACCCCGTACCCGTTGGCCTGGCTGGGCAGGCCGCCGTGCCCGTCCAGCCGGGACTCACCGTAGGCGACGGCGACCAGCAGGTCCCGGGGCACGTCAAACTCGGTGGCGGCCCGGGTGAAGTCAGCGGTGAGCGAGCCGGGCGTCACGGGTCCGGCCGCGTCGGCCGGCGCGACAGCGACCTGACCGGCCAGCGCCGCCGCCAGGAAGAGGGTGCACGTACGCCTGGTCAGTCGCATGAGGTCTCCGATCCGCTGATCACAGCGTCGTCTCTCCGGTGAGGCCGAAGAAGTCGTGCCATCTGGTGGCGCCGAGGAAGCCGGTGCCGGTGGAGAGCGCGACGTGGACATCGTTGGTGGCGCCCTTGGTGAAGACGATGAGGTCGTCCATGCCGTCCCCGTTGGCGTCGCCGAGGTAAGGGAACTCGCCGGTCAGGCAGAAGAAGTCGTGCCACTTCACTGTGGTCCCGGCGAAGCCGGTGCCGGTGGAGGTGGCGGCGTACACGTCGGCGTTGGCATCGCAGGTGAAGGTGACGATGTCGTCTCTGCCGTCGCCGTTGACGTCACCGACCCTGGGCAGTTCGGCGCCGACGGCGAACAGGTCGTGCCACTTCTGCGCCGCGCCGAAGGAACTGCCGTTCGACAGGGCGACGATGACGTCGCTGGCGGAGGCCGGGCCCTGGGTGAAGGTGATGAGGTCGTCCCGGCCGTCGCCGTTGACGTCACCGAGCGCGGGGAACTCGCCGAACGGGCTGAAGAACTCGTGCCACTTGAGGCCGGCGCCGAAGCCGGTGCCGGTGGAGAGTGCGACGTACACGTCACCGGCGGGGTTGTGCGTGAACGCCACGATGTCGTCGCGCCCGTCACCGTTGACGTCGCCGACCGCGCCGATCTCCGCGCCCGGGGCGAACCAGTCGTGCCACTTGAGGCCAGCACCGAACGAGGCGCCGGTGGAGAGCGCGACGTAGACGTCGCCGGTGTTGCTGTGGGCGAAGGTGACGACGTCGTCGCGGCCGTCGCCGTTGACGTCGCCGGTGGAGGCGGTCTCGCCACCGAGGGAGAAGAAGTCGTTCCACTTCGCCGAGGTGCCGGCGTAGGAGCTGCCGGTGGACGTGCCCACGTAGACGTCGGCGAGGGCGTTCTGGGTGAAGGTGACGATGTCGTCGCGGCCGTCGCCGGTCACGTCGGTGTGGGATCCACCGGCGATGGCGTGGGTGCGGGCCGCCTCGTTGAGCTGGGCCCTGGCGGTCGCGGCTGCCTGGTCGTACCGGTCGGGGAAGCCGGACCGTTGGACGCACTGGGCGACCTGGCCGGCACTGTGACCGGGGTTGTTGCGGTCGCAGACGATGGCCCGGGTGACGTACTGGGTGCTGGCGTAGACCGGGTCCATGATCTGCTCCGGAGTGCCCCACCCGTAGTCCCAGCGCTGCTGGAACACCCCGAGCGACGACTTGTCGCCACACGGCAGGTTGTTCATGTGGGACTCGACCCAGCCCGCCTCGAACGCGGACAGCATGACCTTGTCGTTGGCGTTGTACGCCCGGGCGACCCGGTAGACGACAAGGGTCACCGCCGGGTCGCGGTTCGCGGGGATGGAGGGGCAGGCCAGGGTTCCGACCGGGTCCGCGTGCGCCGGCGCGGCCGGGACCGTCGTGCCAGCCATGCCGAGGGCGACCAGCAGGGCCAGGAGAGTACGTCTCACGCTGCTCCTCGTCGGGTCGGGGATGCTCGACTGGTGGCGTCACGAGACTGCCAACGGCCGGGAACCGATTGCTGAGAGTTTCTTCAGGACGCTGATGGGTGTCAATGTTCTATGAAGAATTCCTTCAATACATCGTTCAAGGCGGGCAGGTATTGACAGCCGTTGTCGTCGGCGGGTTTACTCGCCCGCAACCGCTGTCCAATCACGCGGCAGGGCCAGGACGAGTGCGACAGGAGAGGGCAGCCATGGGCGTACGTCGTCGCTCGTTGCTCGGGCGCGCCGCCGCGATCGGGGCCGCCGGCGCGGTCGGTTCCGTCGGCGCGATCCTGACCACTGCCGCTCCGGCTCAGGCGGCGGTCTGGAAGAAGCGGCTGACCGGTGCGGACCTGGACACCAGTAGCCGCTGGCGGGTGGCCGGCACCGATCTGGGCATCCCCTACGTGCTGGAGAACGGGTCGATCGGCTACCTCTTCGGCGACACCTTCGACACACCGTGGCCCGAGGGCCCGCCCCTGCCGAACGACTGGCGGTCGCCGGTCATGTTGCGCTCCGCCGTCCACCCCGGCGCGCCGGGCGGAATCGTGTTCGACAGCGCCGCACGCGTCGCCGGCAACGGACGGGCCCCGGAGCTGATGCACAACGGCCACCACGGCATCGGCATCGACGGTCTTCCCGAGGTGACAGTCATCCCCAACGACGGCATCAGCTTGCCGGAGACCGGTCGGCAGCTCATCTCGTACATGAGCATCGAGAACTGGAACTCCGCCGGCCCGGCCGGCCCGCAGTGGAAGTCCCGCTACGCGGGGCTGGCCTTCTCCGACAACGGCAACGACTTCGTCCGTACGTCGCTGAAGTGGTGGAACAGCTCGGACAACAGGGACCCGTTTCAAATGTGGACCATGCAGCGCGACGGCGAGTACGTCTACGTCTTCTCGGTCCGGTCGGGGCGGCAGGACGGTCCGATGATGCTGCGACGCGTCCGGTGGGATCGGCTGTTCTACCCCGAGTCGTACGAGGGCTGGGGCTGGAACGGCACCAACTGGGGCTGGGGGAGACCCTGCACACCCATCCTCACCGGCCGCTTCGGCGAACCATCGGTGCGCCGGCTGGCCGACGGGACCTGGGTGATGTCCTACCTCAACTGCCAGAACGGATGCCTGGTCACCCGGACCGCGTCCGGACCCGACCGAAGCTGGACGGGGGAGAAGATTCAGCTGACGGGCTGGCAGGAGCCCGGGCTCTACGGTGGGTTCATCCATCCCTGGTCCAGCCGGAACGCCAACGACCTGCACCTGATGGTCTCGAAGTGGACCCGCACCCCGGACGGCCGCAGCACCGCCTACCACGTCAGCCAGTTCACCGGCTCGGTGTGACGGGGCCACCGAACGACAGCCGTCGTGGCCGGACATTCGCGACCTCGACCCGCTGGAGCTGATCTGCGCAAACGCGGGCCGCCCTGTCCTCAGCAGGGTGTGAGTGGGTGATTCACGGGGTAGGACCACGGTTGCTGACGACCGCCCCGGGGCGGGGCTGCCGAGCATCCGACGTGGTGCCGGCCGTGCCGGAATCTTCCATTCCGGCGGACGCAGATCGAGGAGGGCGTACTGCGATGACGCAGCCGACGATGGATCCCACCGATGCGTTGGCCGAGCTGGGCCGGGTCAGACTCGACGAGGTCAGCCTGGACGACATGCTGCGCCGGATCGCCGACCTCGCCAAGGGCAGCATTCCTGGGACGAGAGAGGTGACTGTCACTCTGGTGCGGGGTCGGGTCGGTTGGACCGGGGCATTCACCGGCGAGCTGGCCCGTGAACTGGACGAGTGGCAGTACGAGCAGCACCGGGGTCCCTGCCTGGATGCCTCCGCCAGCGGTGACACCATCTCGGTGCCGGACATGGCCACCGAAGAGCGCTGGCCGGCCTGGGCTGAGAGGGCTCGCGGCGCCGGGGTGAAGAGTTCCCTCTCCATCGGGCTTCCCATCCAGGGGTCGGTGGTCGGCGCGCTCAACGTCTACAGCGATTCGCCGAACGCGTTCGACCCGTCCTCGATCGTCAATGCGGAGGGCTTCGCCGCGTACGCGGCGGTGGCACTGGCCAACGCGCACCTGTACGAGAACGCGGCCACACTGGCGGCGCAGATGCAGGAAGCGATGCGGAACCGGGCCGTGATCGAGCAGGCCAAGGGGATCATCATGGGGAGCCGGCGGTGCTCGTCGGAGGAGGCGTTCGCGCTGTTGTCGAAGATCTCCCAGGACTCCAACCGGAAGGTGCGCGAGGTCGCCGAGGCCCTGGTCGCCCAGGCGGTGGGCTGAGAGTCGGGCCTCCAGGTCCGGTGACCACTCGGAGGTGTGGGTGGCTGGTCGGTGGGTAGGGCTGCATCATGCTGAAGCGAGCGGTGTGGCAGGGAGTGGTGGCGGGCCTGGCCGGGGCGGCGGTGATGACGGCCGCCGAGAAGATCGAACAGCGGGTGACCGATCGGCCCGACTCCTACGTGCCGGCCCGGGTTCTGGCCAGGCTGGCCGGCCTGCCGGAAACCTCCGGGCAGCAGCCCCGGTGGCAGAACCTGGCGATGCACTACGGCCAGGGTGCGCTGCTCGGCGTGCTGCGCAGCGTCATGGCGCAGGCCGGGCTGCGCGGTGTCTGGGCCTCAACGATGTTCACGGCGGTGCGCCTGAGCAACGACCAGATCCTGGAGAACGCCACCGGCGTGGGGGCGCCTCCGCTGACCTGGCCCCGCCCCGAGCTCGCCATCGACGTGTTGCACAAGTCCATCTACGCGTTCGCCACCGGAGCGGTGGCCGACGTGCTCGCCGCCCGCGACGGAGCGGGTCCCGGGCAGCGGCACGCGGCGCTCCGTCCCGGTCGCCACGCGGACGTCGGTCCGCTGCCCCGGGCAGCAGCAGGTCGGGCATAGCCGCCGAAGAGCGCCCAGGCTCAGGTAGCTGCGTGCGGGGCCGGAGAGTGTTTAGCTGCACGGATGATCACACCCGTTCCCCTCGGTACCTGGCCGACGCCGTTGGAGGCCGCGCCCCGGCTCGCCGCCCGGCTGGGGCTGGCCGAGCTCTGGCTCAAGCGTGACGATCTCAACGGCCTCGGCGGGGGTGGCAACAAGATCCGCAAGCTCCAGTACACCTGCGCCCAGGCGATCGCCGTCGGCGCCACCACTGTCATCACCTCCGGGGCGCCGCAGAGCAACCACGCCCGGCTCACCGCGGCTGCGGCCGCGCGGCTCGGCCTCTCCTGTGTGCTGGTGCTCGCCGGCTCGCCCCCGGAGCGTCGACGAGGCAACCTGCTGCTCGACGGGCTCGCCGGCGCGGAGATCGTCTGGAGCGGCGACCGTCCGCTCACCGAGGTGGTGGCGACCGAGGCGGAACGACGATCGGCGTACGTCATTCCGTTCGGCGGCACCTCACCTCTGTCGATCCAGGGTTATGTGGACTGCGCTCGGGAGCTGCGGGCCCAGTTGCCGGACGCCGACGGGGTCGAGGTGGTGGCGGCGCTCGGTTCCGGCGGGACGATGGCCGGCCTGGTGCGGGAGTTGGGCGTGCAGCGGGTGATCGGCGTGGATGTCGGTGCCGTGCCGGACCCACGGGCGACAGTCGCCGGGCTGCTCGTCGGCGAAGTCGAACCGGACGCGCTGCGGATCGACGGCACCCAGGTGGGTGCGGGATACCGCACGCTCACCGACGCCGTCCGGGCGGCGCTGGAGGTGACCGCCCGTACGGAGGGAGTCTTCCTGGACCCGACGTACACCGGTCGGGCGATGGCGGCGCTGCTGACTGGCAGCTTCCCGCACGGCGACCGGGTCGTCTTTCTGCACAGCGGCGGTCTACCGGGACTCTTCGGCCACCCCGATCTGTAGGGGGTTCATTCGGGCCAGGCGGAGCCCTCGATGACCCGGACGAAGTCGATGTGGCGGTAGCCGGGCACCCGGTGCTCCAGCACGTCGCCGTTGACGGTCCCGAAGGTGGTGTCCGGCCGGTGCCGGAAACCAGCGGCGAAGGCGTCGACGATGGCCCGCTTGAAGTTCGGCCGCGGGTGTGCCGTGGTGACCGCGGCGATGTCGGCCGGCGACAACTCGTGGTAGCCGATCCCGAGCACGTCCGTCTCGACACCTGCGGTGACCAGAGCGACCTCGGGTTCCAGCCGGTACGGAACCTCGGGCGTGGTGTGCAGGGCGATCCCTTCCCAGACGAGTCGGGCCTCGTGTTCGCCGATGCCGTTGGATCGGAGGAAGCGGCGTGCCTCGTCGGCGCCGTCGAGTTCGAAGCGCTGATCGTCGCGGCGGTAGCGTTCGGTCAGTCCCAGATCGTGGAACATCGCTCCCACGTAGAGCAGCTCGGGGTCGGCCTTCAGGCCGAGCCGCCGACCCTGGAGCGTGCCGAAGAGGAAGACCCGCCGCGAGTGATGGAACAGCAGGTCGTCGGTGGCCTGGCGGACCAGTTCGGTGGCGTCGGTGGCGAGCTGCGAGTCGGGGATCTTGATGCCGGCGATCGTTGTCTGGCTCATCACGGTCCTGTCGGTTGGGGAGCTCGGCTGGGCTCCGATGCGTCCAGCGTCACCCGCCTGACCCGCCGCCTGCCCCGTCCTATCTGCCATGCTTCCCTCAGATCAGGACAACATCGGAGGGGGTTGACGCGGTGGGCAGCGGGGCGGCAGGGGTACACCGGGTCACGGCCCTCGTCTTCGACGGCATGACGTTGCTGGACCTTGCCGGACCGTTCGAGGTCTTCGCCGAGGCCGCCAAGTTCGGCGCCCGGTACGAGCTGGAGGTGCGCTCCAGCGATGGTGCCGCCGTCCGTGCCTCGACGGGCCTGCGCGTGCACGTGGATGGCGCGGCCGATGCGGCGACCGACGTCGGGACCGCCCTCGTGGTCGGCGGCGACGTGCTGGCGGTGCGCCCGATCAGTGCCGAACTCACCGCCGCCGCCGCAGCGCTGTCGGACCGCGCCGATCGCACCGCCGCGGTCTGCACCGGCGCGTTCGTCCTGGCCGCCGCCGGCCTGCTGGACGGTCGGCGGGCGACGACGCACTGGCAGCACGCGCGGTTGCTTGGCGCCGCATTTCCGCAGGTCAGCGTCGAGAGCGACGCGATCTTCGTGCGGGATGGGGCGATCTTCACCTCCGCCGGCGTGTCCGCGGGCATCGACCTCGCGCTGGCCCTCGTGGAGCGCGACCACGGTCCGGAGGTCGCCCGGTCGGTGGCCCAGTCGCTCGTGGTCTTCCTGCAACGGCCCGGTGGTCAGTCGCAGTTCTCGCCGTCGCTTGCTCTGCCCCGACCGCGCACTCCGGTGCTGCGGCGGGTGATCGACGCGGTGGCTGCCGACCCGGCCGACGACCACTCGGTGACGGCCCTCGCCGCCCGGGCGCACGTCAGCCCCCGTCACCTCTCCCGGATGTTCCGGCAAGAGGTCGGCAGCAGCCCCAGCAAGTACGTGGAGGGCGTGCGGGTCGATGCGGCCATCCGGTTGCTGCACGCGGGTAAATCCGTCACCGCCTGCGCCCAACAGGTCGGCATTGGCAGCCCGGAGACGTTGCGCCGGATGTTTCTCGCCCGGGTGGGGGTGCCGCCCCGCGCCTATCAGCAGCGATTTCGAACGACGGAGCGTGACTCGACGATGATGCCGGACGACGAGGGCCCGCCGGACCGGTGACCGCGCGGCGGCGCCCTCCGGCGGGGTCGCGCCGGAGGGCACCGCGCCGAACCGTCGACGGATCAGACGCTGGCGAACTGCTCGCGGTGATCACGGGCGAACTCGGCGAAGGTCCGTGGCTGCCGGCCGACGATCCGCTCGACATGGTCGTTGGTGAAGTCGCCCCACCCGGAGCCGTAGGCGACCCGGTACTCGGCGAGGACCTCTGCCGACCACTGGTCGAGGCCGGCCTGGAGCAGGCCGTCGCGTACCTGTTCCGGGCTCTGCGGCACGTAGCGCACCGGCTGGCCGAGCGCACTGGCGACCTCGTCGGCGGCCTCGTCCAGGGTGATGCTCTCCGGGCCGGTGGGCGTGTAGATCTTGCCCTCGTGCCGCTGCGGCGCGGTGAGGATCGCTGCTCCCGCGGCGGCGATGTCCCGGGCGTCGATCAGGCCGACCCGCGAGTCACCGAAGAGCCCGTAGAGGTCTTCACCAGCCTTGGCGGCGAGCAGGTTCTGCATGAAGAAGCTCGGTCGCAGGATCGTCCAGGGGATACCCGACTGCTGTAGCTCCGCGTCGGAGAGCGCGTGGAGTCGGCCGTTGCGGGTGGGCGCGTCGTGCGCGGCCCCGATCGCGGAGAGCCGGACGATGTGCCGCACGCCGGCCTGTCGGGCCGCCCACACCGCGTTCATGCTCTGGCTCGGTGCCAGCGGGCCCATCGGCATCAGCAGCCACAGCGTCGTCACCCCCTCGAACGCCGGGGTCAGCGTGGTGGGGCGGTCCAGGTCGCCGACGACGTACTCGACCCCGTCCAGCCCCGGTGTGCGCGACGAGTCCCGGACAAGAGCGCGGACCGACTGTTTGCCGGCCAGCTCCCGCAGCACCTCCCGCGACACCGTGCCGTTTGCCCCGGTTATCAGAATGGTCATGGTCATCCTCTCGGTCAGGCGGACCGAGGTCGGCCCACCGGTCGCCGACGACGATATAGTCCATAACTTGTACCGTCCAATGATTGGACCAAATTATGAAGCGCAGCACACAGAAGGAGCAGGACCCCGATCTTGGGATCCTGGCCGTGCAGCTCTCCGCACGCGTCCAGCGGGAGATTTTCCGCCGCTCGGCGGAGCAGGGGTTCGACGACGTCCGTCCGCGCCACGGCGCGGTCCTCGCGTACCTGGACGCCGAGGGCACCCGTCCCGGCGAGTTGGCCCGGCTGGCCGGTCGCAACAAGCAGACGATGGGCGCGATCCTCGACGAGTTGGAACGGCTGGGCTACGTCCGGCGTACGCCCGACCCGGCCGACCGCCGGGCAAAGTTGATCGTGCCGACGGATCGGGGTCTCAGCTTCATCGCGGCCTCCGACGGCTTCGTGCACCTGATCGAGCAGAAGCTCGCCGACACGCTCGGCCCCGACCGGTACCGCGACTTCAGGGACGCGCTGGCCCGTGGCGTGGCGAGTCTCCCGGCGACGGGCCAGGACACCGAGGGCTGAGCGGGCATGTGCCGGCGCCAAGCGGGTACGCCGCCGTGGCCCTCAGGGCCGGCGGAACGCCCAGGCTGACCGTCTTTCACGCAGCCGAGGAGCACCGACATGCCTATCGCGGGGCGGGCCCGACTCACACCAACGGTCTCCCTGGTGCTGCTGGCGTCGATCCTGGTGTCCTTCCTGGCCGCGTCGGCGGCCCCGACCCCGCTCTACGGTGTCTACCAGGAACGCTGGCACTTCTCGCCGGTCACGACCACAGTGGTGTTCGCCGTCTACGCCCTCGCGGTGCTGGCGTCGCTGCTCACGTTCGGCAGGTTGTCCGACCACGTCGGCCGACGGCCGGTGCTGGCCGTCGCGATCGCGGTGCAGATGCTCGCGTTGGTCGTCTTCATCGTCGCCAACGGCGTTGCTGCCCTGTTGGTCGCCCGCCTCGTGCAGGGGCTGGCGGCCGGCGCCGCCACCGGCGCGGTGGGCGCCGCCATGCTCGACATCGACAGGGCCCGGGGCACGCTCGCGAACTCGATAGCCCCCGGCATCGGCACCGGAAGTGGCGCACTGCTCTCGGCGCTGCTCATCCAGTACCTGCCCGCGCCGACGCGACTGGTGTACCTCGTGCTGCTCGTGATCCTGCTGATCCAGGCCGTCGGAGTCGCGCTGATGCCGGAGACCGTCACCCCGATGGCCGGGGCCCGAGGCAGCCTGCGGCCGGACATCACGCTGCCCCGCTCGGTGCGCCAACCCGTCCTGGTCGTCATCCCGGTGCTCTTCGCAGTGTGGGCGCTGGCCGGGTTCTTCGGCGCGCTCGGCCCGGCGTTGATCCGCAGCCTCATGAACACGTCGATCGTGGTCGGTGGTCTGGTCCTCTTCGTCTTCGCCGTCTTCGGGTCGGTCGCCGTGCTGGTCCAGCGCAACACCGCCGCGCGGACCGTGATCCTGACCGGAATCGTCGCGCTCATCCTGGGCATGGTCGTCACGTTGGTGGCGGTCATGGCGCAGTCCGTCCCGATCTTCTTCGTCGGCCTCGCGCTCGGGGGCGTCGGCTTCGGCAGCGGCTTCCAGGGCAGCCTCAAGACGGTCATGCCGCTGGTCGAGGCGCACCAACGCGCCAGCGTGCTGTCCGTGCTCTACGTCGTCTGCTACGTCGGCTTCGGTCTGCCCACGGTGATCGCCGGCTTCCTCGTGGTCTACGCCGGCGGCTTGCCGAGGACCGCCGACGAGTACTCCGTCGCCGTCATTCTCCTCGCCCTGGTCGCCCTGTTGGGGGTGCGCAGGGCCACCCGGATGGCGCCGGGCTGATGCCGGGAAGCCGGCGCCGAGCACTGATGCAGGCAGTAGCGTGGTGATCAGGAAGGGGGGCGGCGATGAGCCCGAAGGTGGCCCAGGGCGACGCGAGTGCGACGTCGCGCATCGAAAGCCTGGACGTCAAGCTTGAGGTGATCGTCATCCCGGTCTCCGATGTCGACCGGGCGAAGGCGTTCTACGAACGGCTCGGGTGGCGGCTCGACCAGACCCCGCCCGGCATCGTCCAGTTGACGCCGCACGGCTCCGCGTGTTCCGTACAGTTCGGCCCCGGGCTCACGTCGGCGGCACCCGGCTCGGCCACGGCGTACCTGATCGTGTCCGACATCGAGGCGGCCCACGACACCCTCGCCGCGGCCGGTGTCGAGGTCGGCGACGTCTTCCACGTCAGCCCGGACGGCCCGGTCGACGGGCCGGACCCGCAGCGTCGCAGCTACGTCTCGCGCGCCACGCTGCGCGACCCGGACGGCAACACCTGGCTGATGCAGGAGATCACGACCAGGCTTCCCGGACGCATCGAGGGCGGCCTCACGTCGTTCGGCTCCACGAGCGACCTGGCGAGCGCGCTTCGACGCGCGGCCGCCGCCCACGGCGAGCACGAGGAACGTACGGGCGAGCATGACGACAACTGGCCCGACTGGTACGCGGCGTACATGGTCAGCGAGCAGTCGGGGGCCAAGCCGCCCGAGTGAGCGCCACGCCGACGCCTAGGACCTACTGATCGACGTGCTGCCGGTGAGTCACCTGACGACTCACCGGCAGCGCCATTTCCGTTTCAAAATGCGCGCGGCTACCCGCTGCGCGCTGTTCGTACGGGCGATGTACGCGAGTTGTACGCCGACCGTCCTACCATCCCCTGGACACGATGATCTTCGATCCAAGCGGCGCCGCCGGACTCAGAGCTGACCCGGGTGCGTGCCGTGCCTCGTCGCCTGTGCGCGGTCCCCCGGCCGCCGGTAGGGAGGAGACCTCGATGACGAGTCCTGGTGCGGGCGGTGCGATGCCGTGACGCGGGTACGGTTTCTCGCCCTCGGTCCGCTGCACGCCGAGGTCGGTACAGAGTGGCTCGACCTCGGGCCCGTCCGGCAACAGGCGGTCTTCGCGATCCTGCTGTTCAACGCGAACCGTGTGGTCACACCGGCGTCGATCCTGCAGGGAGTCTGGGGCGGCCAGGCCCCGGCGACCGGCACGAAGCTGATCCCGCCGTACATCTATCGGCTGCGACGCACGCTCCAGGCGGCGTGCGTCGGCCACGACGGTCCCGCGATAGACAGCTCCCGGATCGGCTACCGACTGCGCCTCGGTTCGGCCCGCACCGACGTCGCGGACTTCGACGAGGCGGTTGAGCGGGCGGCTGCCGCCGAGACGGCCGGCGACCTCGCCGGGGCCGCGGCGCTACTGGCCGAGGCCGAGCGGAGCTGGGCGGGCGAGCCGTTGGCGGGCCTGACCGGTCCGTACGCGGAGAACCGTCGGCAACACCTGCTCGAACGCCGCATCGTCTGCCTGGAACACCGGCTGGAACTGCATCTGCGGCTGGGCGACTGCCACCGGGCGATCCCCGCGCTCATCGCCCTGCAGGCGGAGTATCCCCTGCGGGAACGGCTGGCGATCATGCTGATGACCGCCCTGTACCAGAGCGGCAGGCAGAGCGAGGCGATCGACGTGTTCGGCGCCTTCCGTACCCGCCTGGCGACCGAATTGGGCGTCGAGCCGACCCCGGCGCTGCTCGCGGCGTACGCCTCGATGTTGCGCGGCGACCTGGGCCCGACCTGGGTGACAGGCCGTTTTCCCGAAGGACACGCCCGGGCACGGGCGGCCACCAACACGTGATGCGCGGCGACGCCGCGCGGTGAGGCGGAGCAGATGGACGACGGCCTTGCCCCGGTGCAGCCGGGGGACGCCGGATGGTTTCTGGGTCACTCCCTGCGGGAGCGGCTTACCGGCGCGGTGCCGACCGGCCCCGTCGACGAGGATCTCGGCCGGATCCGGCTGAAGATGTGGTTGGACGAGCCGGTCCACGCGAGGCGGCCCGACCTGATTCCGCAGCGCCTGGCCCAGCACGGGCTCGACGAGGCCGACCTCATCCGGGTCCTGGGCGAGCAGCCCGAGACCGTTCGGTCCCGGTTCGACACGGCACCGGATCACGCCCGTCGGCTGGTCGAGGCCGCGCGGCGACATCCGGCCACCTCGGTGGCGCCCGGCCACAGCGCGGCCGGACACGACGACAGCGCGGGATTCGCGGTGCTCGTCGCACCGCTGATCGCCGACGCGCTCGAACGGTTGGGTGCACGGGTGGCGGCGTTGGTCGATGGCCACCCGCACCTGTCCGCCGAGGCGCTGACCACGCGGTTGGGCCCCGGGCCGATAGACACCGTCAACATGCTGGTGGCCCGGACCATGGCGCTGGAGCTCAACGTGCTGCGGATCCGGGGCGAGCTGTCCGGGAGCAGCCCGCACGAGCGCTTCCACGACTTCCTCCACCGGTTGGAGCAGCCGCAGCACGCGCTGCGCCTGCTGCGCGAATACCCGGTGCTGGCCCGGGATCTGGTGCGGGTCGTCGACAACTGGGAGGCCAGCCGGCTGGAGTTCGCCGAGCGTGTCGTCGTCGACCACGCGGAGCTGTCCGACCGGTGCGGTGGGCCGGACTCGCTCGGCGACCTGGCCGAGGTGAGCTTCGGGGCGGGCGACAACCATCGGGGCGGTCGCTCGGTGGCGGTCGTCCGCTTCGCGACCGGCGCGCGGGTGATGTACAAGCCCCGGCGTCTACAGGTGGACGGCCACTTCCAGCACCTGCTGGTCTGGCTCAACGAGCGCGGAGCGCACCCCGCGCTGCGGACGTTCTGGGTCGTCGACCGTGAGGTGTACGGGTGGACCGAGTTCGTCGAGAGTGGACCCTGCGCCGACCGGGACGCGCTCGGCCGGTTCCATCGGCGGCAGGGCGCCCTGCTGGCACTGTTGCAGGCCCTCGGCGCGACGGATTTCCATCAGGAGAATGTGATCGCCTCCGGTGAGCACCCGATGCTCATCGATCTGGAGGCGATGCTGCACAACTGGCAGTGGGAGCGGCCGATCGGCGACCAGGCGGGCTACCTGCAGAGCGCCGGGGTCGCGTTGATGAGCCGGTCCGTCGTCACTGTGGGGCTGCTGCCGGCACCGGTGGTCTGGACCGAGGGCAACCAGGTCAACCAGTTCGACATGAGTGGGATGTCCGGGGCCGGTGGGCAGTTGACCGCCCGGCCGGTCACGGTCTGGGACGGGTTCGGCACCGACGAGATGCGCCTGGATCGGCGGCGGGTCCTGCTGCCCGGCTCGGGGAACCTGCCCACCCTGGGTGAGCAGCGTCTGGACGTGACGGAGTTCGCGCCCGAGATCGGCGACGGATACCGCACGCTCTACCGGATCCTGCTGCGACACCGGGACGAGTTGCTGGGGTCGTCCGGCCCGTTGGCCGCGTTCGCGCACGACGAGGTGCGGGTGGTCCTGCGCGCCACCGAGTCCTACGTCCGGCTGCTCGCCGAGGCGCAGCACCCGGACCTGCTGCGTGACGCGTTGGACCGGGACCGGTACTTCGAGAACCTGTGGGCCGGGCACGAGCACCGCGAGGACCGCGACGCCCTCATCGCCGCGGAACTGGCCCAGATGTACGCCGGCGACGTTCCGATCTTCGTGACCACACCGTCGTCGACGGACCTCACCGGTGGCGACGGCACCGTGGTGTCGGGGGCACTGCGCCAGACCGGCCTGGACGCGGTCCGCGACCGACTGGTGGGCATGTCCGAAGACCACCTGGCCCAGCAGAGCTGGATCATCGAAGCCTCGCTCACCGCGCTGATCATGGGGGACCCGTCGCGGTGGCGTCCACCGAGCCGCCCGGGCGCGGTGGTCCTGCCGCCGCCGGTCGTACCCGCGAAGGTCGTGCACTCGCCTGTCGCCCCCGCGACCGTCGCACCTGAGCGCTTCGTCGACGCGGCGCGCATCATCGGTGATCGGTTGCTGGCGACCGCGCTCGCCGAGGACGACCGGATCTGCTGGCTGGGCCTGAGCCTGATCGCCGACAAGGTGTGGATGCTCGGCCCCAGCGCCATGGACCTCTACAACGGCATCAGCGGCATCGCCCTGTTCCTCGCCCGGCTGGCCGACGTCACCGGCGACACGGTCTACCGGCAGCCCGCCGACCGGGCCGCCACGATGATGCTCCGCGAGGCGCGGAGCTGGCTCACCGGCCCGACCGCGACCGCGGGCGTCGGTGGCTTCGACCACCTGGGCGGTTCGGTCTACGCCCTGAGCCACCTCAGCGCCGTCCTGGACCGCGCCGACCTGGTCGACACCGCCGTGGACCTGGCCGCCTCGATGGTCACGCACGCCACCGAAAGCCGCGAGTACGACATCATCAACGGCAGCGCCGGCGGGCTGCTGGCCCTGCTGTCGCTGCACCGGGTCACCGCGGACCCCAGCCTGCTCGACGGCGCCCGGACGCTGGCCCGGCACACGCTCAGCGGCGCACGGCCGGTCGGCGACGGGGTCGGCTGGTCCGGCACCCTCTACGCGGACACGCCGCTCGCCGGCTTCTCCCACGGCGCGTCCGGTATCGCCACCGCCCTGGCCCGATGGGACCGGTACACCGGGACGCACGAGCATCGCGACACGGTGGACGCGGCGCTGCGCTACGAACGCACGGTGTACGACGAGGCGACCGGCAACTGGCGCGACCTACGTCCGGACACGCCGGAGGGCGACTCCATGGTCGCGTGGTGCCACGGCGCGGCCGGGGTCGCGATGGCCCGCGCCGAACTCCTCGGCTACGCCACCGACGACGCGCTGCTGCGCGACGACCTGCGGCGTGCGCTGACGGCGACGCTGGAGCCGAGAAACCTGCTGCACAACCACTCGATCTGCCACGGGGACCTCGGCAACGCCGAGGCCGCACTGGTCGCCGCCCGAGCCCTCGGGGACGACGAGGCGGTCCAGCGCGCCACCGCGATCGGGGAGACCGCTGTCGCGGACATCGAGAACCGCAACTGGCGGTGCGGTGTGCCACGGGGTGTCGAGACACCGGGGCTGATGAGCGGCCTGGCCGGCATCGGTTACGCGCTCCTGCGCTGGGCCGATCCGGCGGGTGTGCCGTCGGTGCTGCTGCTGGAGCCGCCGACCGACCATCGCGGTGCCATCGATCTGCCATAGCGCGGTCCTACGGTTCCGCCCGTGGAGGCCCATCCACGTATCGCGCTTCACCACCTATAGATCGGAGTTTCAGATGGACTACATCAGGGCGTGGAAGGACCCGGTCTACCGGGCGTCCCTCAGCGCCGAGGACCGGGCCAGCCTGCCGGCGAACCCGGCCGGCTTCGTCGAGCTGAACGACCAGGAGCTCGACGGCGCCGACGGCGGCACGTGGACCCCGACTCCCACGATCACCGTGGTCACCGGGGCCGCCGGCTGCTTCTCCTTCAACGGCACCTTCTGCAACGGCACCTGCGCGGCGTTCACCGCCGGCTGTTGCGGCTGACCGAGCCACCTCGGCGGGGAACACGGCCCGTCCTTCACGACTGCGTTCTCTCGCCGGCACATCCCCGAATCCCTTGAGGAGAGCCCTTAATGAACATCGTGCAAGCCTGGAAGGACCCCGAGTACCGGGCGAGCCTTTCCGCCGAGCAGTTGGCGGCGCTGCCGGAGCACCCCTGCGGCGTGGTCGAGCTCGGTGACGACGTCCTCGCGCACATCGCCGGCGCGCGCACCGAGGGCCTGTGGACCCTCGGCTGCTGTGGCGGCTTCACCGCCCGGGAGACCCCGTGCGGTTCCTGTGGCGCGACGTGCGGCGGAACCACCTGTGGCACCTGCCAGACGCAGTCGACCTGCGGTCTGTGCACCGCCTGATCCACCCGCTCCACCGGCGGTGCCCGGACACCTGAGATGTCCGGGCACCGTCCCCCGCGAGACCCGACCGCTGCGCGAGAGAGAGCACCCCGATGACGCAGTCGCACCTGCCCGGCCACGACCCGGTGGACGTTTCGAACCCCTGCTGGTACCTGGCGTACTCCCTGCCGGAGAGGCTCGGCGGCGCGGCGCCGACCGGCTCGGCGGACGAGGACCGGGGGCGGCTCCGGCTCGATCGGTGGAAGAACGAACCGGTCTTCGCCGGTGACACGGACCTGTTCGAGAGCTGGCTCGACGCCCTCGACCTCGACGAGCCCACCCTGACCACTGTGCTCGGCGAGACGCCGGAGACGGTCCGCAGCAGGTTCGCCGACATCCCGGACTACGTGCGCACCATCGAACGCGCCTGGCGCAACCACCGGCCGGGCGAGACCGGTGCCGCCGACCAGCACGGGCACGACCATGACCATGACCACGACCACCACCACGAGCCGCACCCGCACGCCGCGTTCGTCGAGCTGGTGCGCCCGCTGGTGGACGACGGTGTCCGCCGGGTACGCGAGGCGGTGTACGCGGCCTGCGCGGGTGCGCCGGGACCACACCTCGACGCCGACCTGCTCGCCGACCAACTCTGCGAGCCGCCCTACGGGGCGATCAACCTGCTCGTCGGCCGGGTGCTCGTGCTGGAACTCAACGTCCTGCGTGTGCAGGGGCAGTTGGAGGGGGAGACCTCGCAGCAGCGCTTCGAGGACTTCGCCCGGCGGCTGCGCGACCCGAAGTACACGCTCGACGTGCTGATGGAGTACCCGGTGCTGGCCCGGGACGCGACGATCCTCATCGACAACTGGGTGGACGCCCGGGTCGAGTTCGCCCAGCGCCTCGTCGCGGACGCCACAGCGCTGACCGCCCGGCTGGGCGACCCGGCGGAGCTGGGCAGCGTGACCGAGGTGTCGTTCGGTGCCGGTGACTCACACCGCGGCGGTCGCTCAGTCGGGTTCGTCCGCTTCGCCAACGGCGCCCGCGCCGTCTACAAGCCCCGAGGCCTGCAGGTCGAGCTGCACTTCCAGCAACTGCTGGACTGGCTCAACACGCGCGGCGCACAGCCGTCGCTACGCACCATGTGGGTGCTCGACCGCGGTGACTACGGGTGGTCGGAGTTCGTCGCCGCCGGGCCCTGCGCCGATCACGACGCGCTGCGCCGCTTCTACACCCGGCAGGGCAGCTACCTGGCGTTGCTGCACAGCCTCGCGGCCGTCGACTTCCACCTGGAGAACATCATCGCCGCCGGCGAGCACCCGATGCTTGTCGACCTGGAAGCCCTCTTCCACCCGCAGGGCGAGCAGACGGACCAGCAGATCGGCGTCTCGGCGGAGTCGTTCCGGACGATGCGGGAGTCGGTCCTGGAGGTCGGGCTCCTGCCCCGGCCCATCATCTACCAGGACGACGACGGCGTCGGCGGCGTCGACTTCAGCGGCCTGGCCGGCACCGCCGGGCAGCTCACGCCCACCCCGGTCGCCACCTGGGAGGAGTCCGGCACCGACGAGATGCGCCTGGTCCGCAAGCGCATCGAGATGGGCGGCGGGCAGAACCTCCCCAGCCTGAGTGACACGGCACACCACACCCTCGACTTCAGCGCCGACATCATGGCCGGGTTCGAGCAGACCTACCGGCTGCTGCACCGCCACCGCGACGAACTGCTGGCACCGGACGGGCCGGTGGCCGCGTTCGCCGGTGACGAGGTACGCGTGATCCTGCGCGCCACCCGCACCTACGGCAAGTTGCTGCAGGAGAGCCGCCACCCCGACCTGCTGCGCAACGCGCTGGACCGGGAGCGGTTCTTCAGCTTCCTCTGGTTGCAGGAGGAGTGGCCCGGGGCCGAGGCCCGGATCGCCACCGCCGAGCAGGCACAGCTGAGCCGCGGCGACATCCCGTTCTTCAGCACGACGCCCGCCTCGCACGACTTCGTCGCCGGAGACGGCTCGGTGGTCGCCGGGGTGCTGCCCACCAGCGGCCTGGAGCGGTCGCGGCAGCGCATCGGCGCCCTCTCCGAAACCCACCTGGCCCAGCAGACCTGGATCCTGCGTAGCTCGCTCGCGGCGCTGACGATGGGCGTGGAGAGTCAGGGGCAGTGGTCGGAGTACCAGGTCACCGCCGCCACCGTTCCCGCCGATGTGGACCGGTTCATCGCCGCCGCGTGCGCTGCCGGCGACCGGCTGCTGCTGTCGGCCGACACCGGCGAGGACTCGATCGCCTGGCTCGGGCACACCCTGGTGGCCGACAAGATCTGGCAGCTGGGCCCGGTCGGGATCGACCTTTACAGCGGGCTGTCCGGGATCGCGATGTTCCTCGGCTACCTCGGCGAGGTCAGCGGCGAGCAGCGCTTCCGCAGCGCCGCCGAGGTCGCCGCCGGCATGCTGGTACGTCAGATCGACCTGCTCGACGAGACGCCGACGGAGAGTTTGGAGAACTTCACAGTCGGCGCCTTCAACGAGCTGGGCGGACCGCTGTACGCGTTGAGTCACCTGGGTGCCCTGTGGCAGCGCGAGGACCTGTTGGACGCCGCCGGACGCATCGTGCCCGTCCTGCTGCACCTCGCGCCGCAGGACGAGGCGTACGACGTGATCAGCGGCGCGGCCGGAGCGATCCTCGCGCTGCTGGCGTTGCACGCGGCACGGCCGTCGGAGCCGGTCCTCGACGCGGCCCGCACGTTCGCCCGGATCCTGCGGGACAAGGCGGAGCCGGCCGGCGACGGGATCGGCTGGGCGGGCGCGGTGAACCCGAGTCGGCCGCTGGCGGGTTTCTCACACGGGGGGTCCGGCATCGCGGTCGCCCTGGCCCGGCTGGACCGGGCCCTCGGCAACCGCGACCATCTGCCGCTGGTCGAGGGAGCGATGCGCTACGAACGCTCGGCCTTCGACCCGGAGCACATGTGCTGGCTCGACCTGCGCGACACCACGCCGGAGCGGTACTCGATGGTCGCCTGGTGCCACGGCGGGCCCGGCATCGCGCTCGCCCGCGCCGACCTCGCCGGCTACGTCGACGACCACGAACTGCTCGACCGCGACCTCGCCGACGCCAGCACGGGCATGTTGCGGTTCGGCCTGACCGGCGAGGTCATCACGGGCACCGGCAACCACAGCATCTGCCACGGCGACCTCGGTAACGTCGAGGCCCTGCTGGCCGCGGCACGGGTCCGTGGCGACGAGGACGCCGCCCGGCAGGCCGAGCTGGTGGCCGCCAGCATCCTGGACTACATCGACCGGGACGGCTGGCTGTGTGGGGTTCCGCTCGGTGCGGAGACTCCGGGCCTGATGAGCGGCATCGCCGGCATCGGCTACAACCTGCTGCGTCTGGCCTTGCCGGAGCGGGTTCCGTCGATCCTGCTGGTCGAGCCTCCGGTTCAGTCGGTGGGCGGTGACCCGCGTGGCTGAGCAGCAGCTCTGGCCGTACCGGCCGCAGGCGTTGGCGACCTACCGCGGTGGCGTGCACGACGGCCCGGCGCGGAGCCCGATCCGGTCCTCACGACGGCCGCTGGTCGCGCTCGCCGTGCTGCTGCTGATCGGCGTGGGCTTCGCGGCGGTCATGCGGGTGCCACGGACTGTCGACGGCGTCGTGATCGGTGCCGACGGGCCGAATCGGGTCTCCATGTTCGCCGGACGCCTCAGTCCGGAGCCGGCGCCGGGCACGGAGGTCACCCTCGTGCAGGAGGGTGGCCGGTCGACACTGCGGGTGGTCCGGGCCGAGGTCGTCGACGACACCGCCGATCGGCGCTGGAACATCCCGGCGGAGGTGCCCCGGCCGGTCACCATCGTCTGGCTCGCCGGAGACGCGAAGGAGAGCTTCGGCCGGCTCAGTCTCGTGGTCGCCAACCCCAGACTGCTGGAGTTGGTGCCGGGCGTTGAGGGGGTCCTCCGATGACGATGAGCTGGCTGCGACCACGTCGCCGGGTGCCGATCATGCTCCAGATGAGCGCCACCGAATGCGGTGCCGCGTGCCTGGCCATGGTCTTCAGCTCCTACCGGCGGTGGACCTCTGTCGCCGAGTGCCGCGAGCAGTTGGGCATCGGCCGTGACGGGGCCACGGCGTTGCAGATGACCCAACTCGCCCGCCGGACGGGGATGCGGGCCCGAGGTGTCAGCGTCGACATCGACGGACTGCCACAGCTGCGGTTGCCGGCGATCGTGCACTGGAACTTCCGGCACTATCTGGTGCTGGAGCGGTGGGACCGACGCGGCGCCGTCGTCGTCGACCCGGGGATGGGCCGGCGGCGGATGAGCCGCGAAGAGTTCGGCGAGGGGTTCACCGGAATCGCCATCGAACTCACCCCGGGCGAGGAGTTCGAGCGACGCTCCAGCCCGGGACGGCTGGCCTCGCTGCGGTTCGCCCGCAGCATGCTGACGTTCTCCCGTCCGTTGCTCGGCCTGGTCCTGGTCGTCTCGCTGCTGCTCCAACTGGCGGTGCTGCTGCCCGCACTGATCACCAAGTTCGCGGTCGACACGGTGATCGGGAAGGGGCAGGTCGAGGCCCTGACCGTCCTCGGCCTCGGCATGCTCCTGCTGTTGGCCACCCAGGGGGTGGGCACCTACGCCCGAGGTGCCGCTCTCAACGTGTTGCACGCCCGCATGGACGACACCATGATGCGGCGCTTCTTCGACCACCTGCTCGCCCTGCCGTACTCCTACTTCCAACTGCGCAGCAGCGGCGACCTGCTGATGCGGATGTCCAGCAACACAGTCATCCGCGACCTGGTCACCAGCCAGACGATGTCCCTCGTCCTCGACGGACTGTTCGTCGTCGTCTACATCGGCATGCTCCTGGCGTTCACGCCGCTCTACGCCTGGTTGGTGCTGGGCCTGGGCCTGCTGCAACTCGGCGCGATAGTGGCGACGTACCGGGCCATGCGGGAACGCACGCACCGGGACATCGCCGCGCAGGCCGAGGAGCAGAACTACGCGGTCGAGGTGCTGGCCGGCGCCGAGACGGTGAAGGCGATGGGCGCCGAGCAGCAGGTCCTCGGCCGCTGGTCCGGGCTGTTCCAGACCCGGCAGTTCGCCTCGCTGCACCGCCGTCAGTTGGAGACCGGGTTGGAGGCGACGCTCGGGGTGTTCCGGATGGGATCGCCGCTGCTCCTGCTGTGGGTCGGCGCGCACCAGGTCGTCGCCGGCGCGATGTCGCTGGGCACCATGCTGGCGCTCAACGCCCTCGCCGCGGCCGTGCTCACCCCGCTGATGGGCCTGGTCAACACGGCTCGTCAACTACAGACGGTCGGCACCCACCTGGAACGGATCCGGGACGTGATGGACGAGGCCGCCGAGCAGGACCGGTCCACGTCCCAGCCACCGGGCCGCATCTCCGGGCAGGTGACACTGAGCGGAGTCGGAATGCGCTACAGCGCCAACGCCGCCTGGGCCGTACGCGGAGTCGACCTGACCATCCCGCCCGGCGCGAAGGTGGCGCTGGTCGGGCGGACCGGTTCGGGCAAGACGACGCTCGCCAAGACGATCATCGGACTGTACGTGCCCACTGAGGGCGAGGTCCGCTTCGACGGGCGTCTGCTGCAGGACCTCGACTTCCGCGAGTTGCGACGCTGGTGTGGCATGGTCACCCAGGAGCCTGCCCTGTTCGCCGGGTCCGTCCGCGACAACATCTCCCTCGGGCACCCGGCCGCGACCTACGACGAGGTCATTCTCGCCGCCGAGCGCGCGCAGATCCACGACGAGATCATGGCGATGCCGATGGCGTACGAGACCCGACTCACCGAGGGCGGCGGAGGGCTCTCCGGCGGCCAACGGCAACGGCTGGCCCTCGCCCGCGCCCTCGTGCACAACCCGCCGCTGCTGCTGCTCGACGAGGCGACCAGCCACCTGGACGTGGTCACCGAGCGTCGGGTGGACGAGGTCCTCTCGGCGCTGTCGTGCACCAGGATCGTCATCGCGCACCGGTTGAGCACCGTGCTCAACGCCGACCTGATCGGTGTGATGGAGGAGGGTTCCCTGGTGGAGCAGGGCACGCACGACGAGTTGATCGCGCACGGGCGCTACTACGAGGCGCTGATCCGCGACCAGCTCCAGACGGCCCGACCGCTGTAGTCGGGCGTCTCACTCGGGCGGGGTCATCGGGCCGGGGTGGCCGGGCGCGACGCGTGCCAGCAGCTGCCGCACCACGTCGGCGGCGGGGTCGCCCAGGTCGTCGTAGATCCGGATCGCCCGCTGCCATGCCTCGGCAGCGGCCGGAGGATCCGCCATCGCCTCGCGCGCCTCGCCCAACCGGACGAGGGTCAGCCCTTCGTGATACCGGTTGGCCGATTCCTGGAAGCGTTGGACCGACTGCTCGTAACAGACCGCCGCCCTGGCCGGGTCACCGAGCCGGTGGTACGCGAAGCCCAGACTGTCCAACGTCGCGGCCTGCCCGACGCGATCGTCGATCGCCTCCTGTTCGGCCAGCGCCTCGGCGCAGTCGACGACGGCCTGGTGGTAGTCGCCGGTCAGGGCGTGCAGGTAACCCTTGACGTTCAGCGCGCGCGCCTCGGCGTACCGGTTGCCGATGAGCTGCGAGACCCGCAGCGCCTCGGCACTGTGTTTGAGCGCCTCGTCCAGCCGGCCGTACTGGGTGCAGTGCTCGGTGTACTGCCGCAGGATCAGCGCCAGGCTGTCCAGGTCCTCAAGCTGTTCGTACAGTTCGAGCGCCCGCTGCACGTGGTGCTCGGCCGCGTGCTGGTCGCCGAGCCGCATCAGCGCGCGGGCGAGCATCCGACTGGCCTGCGCCTGCGCCCGGATGTCACCGACCCGCTGGGCCGCTGCGAGCGCCGCCTGCTGGGCCGCGAGCTGCTCCTGGAACATGCCCCGAGGCGCGAGGTACGCGGCCAGGGCCCAGGCGAGCTGGCAGGCGTACCGCTCGAAGCCGGTCTCCGCGGCCTGACGCAGCACCCGCAGCAGAACGGGGTGCTCGGCGTGGAACCAGGCCGCCGCGGCGACCCGGTCGGGCATCGGCACGTGCACGTTCGTCGGCATCGGTGGTTCCAGCTCGGTGGGTGCCCAGGTCGGCTGGAGCAACACCGCGCCGGGATGGGCGCTGTGCAGGTAGTGGTCGTACATCCGGCGCGCGGCGGCCTGTCGCTCCTCGGCCACGTCGGATGCCTGGGCCAGTTCGGCCGCGTACGACCGGAGCAGGTCGTGCAGGGCGTACCGCTCGGGTAGGTGCTCGGTCAGCAGGTGCAGCCGGGTCAGCTCCTTCAGCAGCGGGGTGACGGCCGCCCGGGGTCGGCCGAGCAGCGCGGCGGCGGCGTCTCCGGTCAGGTCGGGGCCCGGGTGCAGGCCCAGCAGGCGCAGCAGGCGGGCCGCCCCGCTGCTCAGCGCCCGGTACGACCAGGAGAAGATTCGGCGGACGTCCCCGTCGGCCAGTTGCTCCAACCGGGACTCT
Organism: Micromonospora sp. NPDC053740; assembly: GCF_040677775.1. NCBI lineage: Bacteria > Bacillati > Actinomycetota > Actinomycetes > Micromonosporales > Micromonosporaceae > Micromonospora > Micromonospora sp. NPDC053740. The sequence continues at coordinate 564,564 of NZ_JBFASO010000001.1, read as the reverse complement.
GACGGGCGTAGTTGGGCCGCGACGGCGTCGATCGGGAAGGTGGACCGGGCGGTCAGCCGGGCCGCCACGATGGACAGGGCGAGCGGGAGGCGACCGGTCGACTCGATCACCTCGCTGGCCGCCGCCGGTTCCGCCGCCACCCGGTCGTCGCCCAGCCGGCTGCGGAGCAGCCTCGTCGACTCGGCGGCCGTCAGCACCGCCAGCGTCAACGGTCGTGCGCCTTCGGCCACGGCGAGACTGCTGAGCTGGTCACGGCTGGTCACCAGGACCGCGCACCGACCCACGCCGGGCAGCAGCGGCCGTACCTGGTCGGCGTCGCGCGAGTTGTCGAGGACGACGAGCATCCGACGTGAGGCCAGCAGGCTGCGGTACAGCCCGGCCCGAGCGTCGACGCTGCTGGGGATGCGGCCGACCGGTACGCCGAGCGCCTCGAGGAAGTCGACCAGGGCGTCGGCGGGGGACACCGCGTCCGCGTCGTCGTAGCCTCGCAGGTTGACGTACAACTGGCCGTCGGGAAAGCGGTCGGCGGCCCGATGGGCCCAGTGCAGCGCGAGCGTCGTCTTGCCCACGCCGGCCATACCGCTGATGGTGACGATGTCCACGGTGGTGGGCTGTGCGGGCCGGGCGCCGAGGGTCGCGTCGAGGAGGTCGAGTTCGGCGGTGCGCCCGACGAAACCGGGTAGGGCCAGTGGTAGTTGCTGAGGGCGGTCCGGTGCCGCCCCGGCCGACGCGTCGTCCGTCGGCCCGGTCGCCGCGGCCTGCTTGCCGAGGCGGTGGTGCAGGATGTCGTCATGCAACCGGGTCAGCTCGGGGCCGGGGTCCATCCCGGTCTCCTCGGCCAGCGCCCGCCTGGCTTGCTGAAACGCCGCCAGAGCCCCAGCGATGTCGCCGATCTGGTAGAGACCGGTCATGAGTTGGGACCAGGCCCGTTGCCGCAGTGGGTGACGGTCGAGCAGCGCCCGCAACCGGGGGATCACCTGGGCCGCCTCGCCGAGCGCGAGCCGCGCCGCAGCGTGGTCCTCCTCGGTCAGCAGCCGCCGCTCCGTGATCCGCGCGACCCGGCCGGTGAGGAGCCGGGGCAGCGGCAGCCCGGCGAAGGCGGGCCCCCGCCACATGCCGAGCGCGTGGGCCAGTTCCGGCTGCGCCGCCGCCGGGTCGCCGGCAGCCAGCGCTGCCCGTCCGCGCGCCGCCGCCGCGTCGAACCGGTCCACGTCCCGCTCGTCCGGCTCGACGCGAAGCAGGTAGCCGCACGGTGTGGTGAGGATCCGGCGGCGCTCACCGGCCGCACAGTCGAGTGCCTGGCGCAGCCCCCGTAGGTAGGTGCGCAGGTTCGCGGCGGCCGAGGCGGGCGGCTGGTCGCCCCACACCATCGTCATCAGCTCGTTGGCGGAGATCGCCTCACCCGGGCGTAGCAGCAGAGCGGCCAGCACCAGCTGCTGTTTCGTCGATCCGAGGGCGACCGGTCGGCCGTCCCGTGACACTGTCAGCGGCCCGAGCAGGTCGAAGTGGAGGGGCATCGATCAGTGACGTTAGCATCGATTGAACATGATCTTCATGTTTGGTCGGGCGGTCGCCCGCGGGGCCCGGTCGACCAGTGGCGTGGCAGGGCGGCCTGACCGCTGGTCGGTCAGCGCAGTCCGCGGATGAGGTTGTCGACCAGGGTGCGGGCGAACTCCTCGGTGAGCGGCAGGTCGGCGATGAGAAGTCGGTGGTAGCAGGCGCCCCAGAGTTGGTCGACGACGGATTCGGGGTCGATGTCGGCGCGTAGCTGCCCCCGGGCCATCGCCCTGGTGAGGGTTTCGACGGCGAGGGCTCGTCGGGGTCCGGAGTAGCGCTCGCGGTAGGCGGCGGCCAGTTCCGGATCGGTCTGCGCCTGCCCGATGAGTTGGCGGACGACCCGCCCGGCGGTGGTGTCCCGCACCAGGTGGACGAAGGCGACGAGCTGGTTGGTCAGGTCGGCGACGATGTCGGCGGTGTCGGTGAAGGCCAGGGTGGGTGCGACGACAGTGAAGTAGCCGTCCAGGGCGAGTGCACCCTTGGAGGGCCACCACTTGTAGATGGTCATCCGGCTGGCTCCGGCGTGGGCCGCGACCTTCTCGATGGTGAAGCCGGCCATGCCCTCGGCCAGCAGGAGTTCACCGGCGGCCGTGAGGATCTCCGCGCGTACCTGATCGGTGGGGCGGCGGCCGCGACCACGGCGCGCCGGCGTCTGGGCATTCGGCGTGAGCTCGGCCACTGGTCCTCCCGATTATATGGACACGCTGTCTACTCGCTGGTTATATGGACACAGCGTACACAGCGGTGCCTGGTTGTCACGACGCACCGCGACGACCGAAGGGGACGAGGGACATGACGGGTCTACGACGGCGACGGTTGGGCACCTCCGGGCCGGAGGTGTCGATCATCGGGCTCGGCGCGATGGGTATGTCCGACCTGTACGGGCCGGCCGACGAGGCGGAGAGCGTCGCGACGCTGCACGCGGCGATCGACGCCGGTGTGAACCTCATCGACAGCGCGGACTTCTACGGGTCGGGTCACAACGAGATGCTGATCGGCCGCGTGCTGCGGGAGCGTCGCCGGGACGAGGTGGTGCTCAGCGTGAAGTTCGGCGCACGCCGGACACCCGACGGCGGCTTCCAGGCGGCACCGTACGACGTGTCGGCGGCGGCGGTGAAGGACCGGCTGGCGTACTCCCTGCGACGCCTGGGCACCGATTACATCGACATCTACCGGCCGTCGCGGCTGAACCCGCAGGTGCCGATCGAGGAGACAGTGGGCGCGCTGCTGGAGATGCAGCAGGCCGGCCACATCCGGCACATCGGGCTCTCCGAGGTAGGCGCGGACAGCATCCGCAGGGCCGCGGCTGTGGCGCCGATCAGCGACGTCCAGATCGAGTACTCGCTGCTCTCCCGGGGCCCGGAGGCCACCATTCTGCCGGCGCTGCGGGAGCTGGGCATCGGGTTGACCGCCTACGGGGTGCTGTCCCGAGGGCTGCTCAGCGGCCACTGGTCGGCGGACCGTGCGCTGACCGGCACGGACTTCCGGGCCAACAGCCCTCGGTTCCAGGGCGAACACCTGACCGCCAACCTGCGCCTGGTGGACGCGCTCGGCCGGGTCGCGCAGCGGCTGGGGGCGACCACCAGCCAGGTGGCGATCGCCTGGGTGGCAGCACAGGGCGAACAGATCGTGCCGTTGGTCGGGGCGCGGCGGCGCGACCGGCTGACCGAGTCGCTGGCTGCGGTCGGCCTGGTGCTCGACCAGGACGCACTGGACGAGATCGAGCGTGCCGTGCCGGCCGGCGCCGCCTCCGGCCAGCGGTACGCGACCACCATGATGGCGATGCTCGACAGCGAGAAGTGACTCCGGCGGGCGGGTTCAGGAAGCTGCTCGCCAGACCCAGTTGCGGCGTTCGTAGAGCGGCACCAGTCCGGCCCGCCGCATGTTGTTCAGCGACGGGTTCTGCTGATCGGGCGCGGGCTTGCCGGTCTCGGCGAACAGCCACCGGCATCCCGCCTCGGCCGCGGCTCGGGCGCGGGCGGCGATCAGCGCCGACTGCGCCCCGAGGCCGCGGTGCCCGGTGGCCGTCGCGGCGGCGTTGAGCGACGCGGCCTCGCCGTGCAGGAACAGGTTGCCGCCCGCGACCAGCTCGCCGCCGTCCCAGGCCGCGTACGGTCGCCACGCCGGCTGGCCGACAGTCGCGGCCAGCATGTCGGTGAGCCCACCGGTCGGCATGCCGAACCCGGTGAGCAGCACGTCGGCCCAGCGCCGCGCCTCGGCGGCCGGCACCGGGGCGACGCGCAGACGGGTCTGCGTCGCGGCGACGTCGCCCGGGCGGGCGGCGAGCTTGACCCAGGTGCTTCCTGGCTCAAGCCCGCGCGCGGCAGCGACCTCGTCGAAGCCCGCCGGCAGCACCGACGGCACGAGCTGAAGGACTGCCTGGTCGACGCCCTGCTCCCGGTAGAAGTCGAGGACGCGATCCAGGGTCTGCACCGTGAACGGCTCGGTGGTGCCGAAGCCGAGGGCCTTGTTCCAGTACCCTCCGGAGGGATCGTTGCGCATGGCGAGGGCGACACCGCCGCCGATGCGGGTGGTCGCGATCCCGAGATCGGTGTACGTGGGCCCGGGCGCCTGCGACTCGTAGGAGTGCATGAATTCGCACTCCACGGCTTCGGCGAGCGGGGTCAGGTCGGCTGGCGCGGTCATCGGCTGATTATCGTCTGGTCCGTTCCCAGGCCCGTACCAACTGCATCCGATTGTGAATGCCCAGCTTGTGGTATATGGAGCGGAGTTGGGTGTCCACGGTGTGGAAGGAGACGAAGAGACTCCTGGCCGCCTCCTTCTTCGTGGCACCCGCGGCGAGCATCTCGGCCACCCGCTCCTCGGCGGGGGTGAGCGCGCCGATGCCCCGGCTTAACGGCTCGTCGATCGACTGCCGGTGGCGCGGTGTGGCGGCGAGGTCGGCGCAGCGCCGGTCCGCGATCGCCTGGTCGCCAGGAGCGCCGATCCGGGCGTAGAGGACAGCCGCCTCGTGCGCGGCATCGCGTGCCTCCCCGGACCGCGTTCGGGGACTGTTCGCGAGGTCGAGCAACGCGTCGGCCAGCGCCGGCCGCGCGGCGGTGGTGCGCAGCCGGTCCACCGCCGACCGGAGGGCGTCCGGGTCGTCGTCGCGCAACCCTCGGCTCTGATCGGCCAGCGCGTGCCACAGCGGCACCGGAGTACGGGTGGAGACCAGCTCGACCAGTTCGGTGACCCGGCGGGCGGCCCGGGTGTCGTCGGCCGCCACCGCCGCGCGTACCAGTCGGGGGCCGAAGTGCGGCACTGGCACCAGTGACCGGACCGACCGGTGCAGGTCGGCGACGACAGTGCTGAGCAGGTCGGCCGGGGCGCTGAGGGCGGTGTCGCGCACCGCCACACAGAACGCCAAGGTCCACATCGAACGGTCCGGCCATCGGTCCTCGGCGAGGCAGGCGCGGAGGATGGCCCGGGCATCGTCGTGTTCGCCTCGGCGGTAGCGGACCTCGCCGATCACCGCCACCAACAGAGCACGCACCTCCCTGCTGAGGTCCACAGAGCCGGAGCTGAGCGTCGTGACGGCCAGCGCGGCCGCCTCGGGCAGCTCTCCCACAGTCACCATGCGCAGGCAGTCCAGCGCGGTCAGCCGGGTGAGTGAAACATCCGTCGCCTCGGGCGGATGGCGGGTCGCGGCCTGCGCGTCCTGGTACCGGCCCAGACCCAGCTGCACGAGGATCCGCTCCGCCCGGATGGACTCGGCGTCGGCGCGTGCCGCCCAGGAGTCCGGGTCCAGGGCCGCCAGCACAGCCTGGGCACCCGGCAGATCACCGTGCCCGAGCGAGCGTGCGGCCCGGGCGAGGGCGAGATGGCGAGCGGACGCCTGATCACCCGAAGCGGCGTGCGCGGTGCCCGCGTCGCGCAGCAGGGCATCGGTGTCCGGATGTCCCGTGCGGGCCGCGACCGTGGCGACAAGGGCGAGCACTGTGCCGCGGCTCGGAGCGTCCAGTCGGAGGTTCAGCGCCTCCCGCAGACCGGCGAGGGCGATGGTCGGCTGCTCCAGTGCCACGATCTGCGCCAGGCGACCGAGCAGGAAGACGCGATGGCGCTCGCCGCTGCGACTCGTGGCGATCTCCGCGGCCAGGACGTGCAGCGCCTCCATCCCGCGTCCGGCGAGCCGGAGCTGGTCCGCCGTGGCAAACAGCCGGTGCCGTCGTTGTTCGGCGTCGGCGGCGATGTCGTCGGCCGGAAGCGTTCCACAGTTGAAGGGTGATTCGGACAATGGCGTTCTCCCCGGTTGTTACCAGGCGCGTCGAAAGGCCGTCCTGCGACCGAGCCTAGCCACGGCGGCAGGTACGGGCGACCAGATCGCCGAACCGACGCCGATTGCGCCGAATGGCCACCACCGTCCGGGATTCCGCAGGTGGTAATGGCGCGATCACGTGATGCGACGGGCTGCGTTCGCCGCCGATCATCGAATCATGGCCCAACTCACCGAACTTCCCGGCCTGCGTCGGCTTCGGGTCGTACTGCTGATCTTCGTCCTCTACGCCAGCACCGGGGCGGGTGGTCACGCTCCGGCGTGGACCCGCCTGGTGCTGATGGCGACCGCCGCGGCGATCCCGGTCGCGATCGTGGTCCAGTGCGGCTGGCCCGGGCTGCGTGCCCTGCTGGGGATCTCGTCGCGGCTACGGCTGCGGGGCGGGTCCGTTCCCGCTCCCCATCCGATCCAACCCGAGTGAGGAGACAGCGATCATGGCGAACAGCGATCCCGAGCCGCGGCGCGGCGACCAGGGCGCCCCGCCCCTCGCAGGGCGCAACGTCGAGCTCGAGCGGCAGAACCCGGACCTCCTGGTTCCACCGACGACCGACAGCCGACTGGTGCCCAACCTCAAGTTCTCGTTCTCACAGGCGCACACCCGGGTGGAGAAGGGCGGCTGGACCCGGGAGGTCACCAACCGCGACCTGCCGATCGCCAGTCAGTTGTCCGGCGTCCAGTTCGGTCTCGAGCCGGGCGCGTACCGGGAGATCCACTGGCACCAGCAGTCGGAGTGGGCGTACATGCTCAGCGGCAGCTGCCGGATCAGCGCCGTCGACCACGAGGGCCGCAACTTCATCGAGGACGTGAAGGCGGGCGATCTGTGGTTCTTTCCGCAGGGCGTGCCGCACAACATCCAGGCGTTGGAAGACGGCGCGCAGTTTCTGCTGGTCTTCGACGACGGGGCGTTCTCGGAGAACAACACCTTCCTGCTCAGCGACTTCTTCGCCCACACCCCGCGACACGTGCTGGCCAAGAACTTCGGCTGGACGCTGGAACAGATGGAGAACCTGCCCGAGCGGGAGAAGTACATCTTCCAGGGCGACGTCCCACCACCTTTGCAACAGGACCGGGTGGTCAGCCCGACCGGCGACATCCCACGAAGCTTCAAGCACCGGATGCTCGCGCAGACCCCGCAGCGATTCCGCGGCGGAACGGTCCGGATCACCGACTCGACCAACTTCGCCGCCTCCGTGACCACCGCCGCGGCCCTGGTGGAGGTCGAGCCGGGAGGGATGCGCGAGTTGCACTGGCATCCCACCACCGACGAGTGGCAGTACTACATCTCCGGAACCGGGCGGATGGGTGTCTTCGCCTCGCAGGCCGCGGCCCGGACGTTCGACTTCCAGGCCGGCGACGTGGGCTACGTCCCGTTCGCGTACGGCCACTACATCGAGAACACCGGCGACGAGCCACTGGTGTTCCTGGAAATGTTCCGCCATCCCCGGTTCGAGGACATCTCGGTGATGCAGTGGATGGCAAACACGCCGCACGAGGTCATCGCCGACACGATCAACGTGCAGAGGTCGATCGTCGACAGCCTGCCGAACACCAAACAGGTGGTGATCTGAGCGAAGCGTCCGTCCGTCCGTCCGTCGGCGGACGGACGGCCGGTCCGGTGGATCAGCTCCCCGCGGGTGCCGGGGAGGTGGGAGCCGCGGCGGGCCGTCGGCGTCGAGACACCGCACCCACCACCACGTCGATGGTGAGGAAAGCGAGCACTGTGAGCCCGAGCAGGGGCAGCGTCCAGCCGATCGCCACGGTCACCGGCACCCCGATCAGCAGCGCCCAGAGCGGCAGCCCGCGTACGTTGCCGCGAGCTGGCGGCGTGCCGGCGAACGCACGGCGGTCGGCGCGGGTGGGTCGGCGTTGCCACCACATGCGGTAGCCCCAGAAGATGACGCAGAGCAGGCCGAGGGCGAGCGCGGCGAGCAGGATCTGGTTGACCAGGCCGAAGAGGATCCCCATGTGGGCCTGGATGCCGAGGCCGCTCAGTTTGGCCAGCACTGGCCAGTCGGCGAAGTCGCTGCGCGCAGTCACCGTGTCCGAGGCCGGGTCGACGGCGATGCGGTCCTTCCTGACCGGCCAGGTGTTGTCGACCTGCGTGACGGTCCAGGCGGAGCCCGGCTCCTGCGCGGGGCTGATCTCGACCGGCCCGGAGAGGCCCGCGCCGCGAGCGACCGCCAGGACCCGGTCGAAGGCCGCCGACTCGACAACCCCGCCCGCCCCGGCGGCACCGTGCTCGTGGCCCCCACCGGTCTCGGCAGGGGCGGGCCAACCGGCGGTGAGGCTGGTGGAGATCTCCGGGGTGCGGGCGCTGAGCGCGTCGAGGCCGGCGGCGAAATTCGCGCCGGCGTAGCGGGACCAGGTCAGGCCGGTGACCGAGAGGAAGAGGAGTCCGACGGTGAGCCAGATGCCGGTGGTGGCGTGCCATCCCCGGGTGCGGCGGACACCCTTACCGGTGGACAGGTCCGGCACGAGCAGGTGCCGGGCGGCAGCGCGGGCGGCGCCGCGTCGACGCCACCAGAGGGTGACCCCGCCGAGCGCCATCACCCACAGCCAGCTCGCGGCCAGTTCGGAGTAGTGCTCGCCCACCGTGCCCAGGTGCAGGTGGCGGTGCAGATCGTCCAGCCAGGTGGTCACCGGCGTGGACCCGAACCAGGTGGTGAGCTGCCCCTGGGACTCGCCGGTGTACTGGTTGATGTAGACGGTGTGCTGGTTCTCGCCCAGCTCGGGCAGGGAGAACACCACAGTGGTGGTCCGGTCGCCGTCGCCGGGTTGCACTGTGGTGATGCTGCCGTCGGGGTGCGCGTTGCGCGCGGCCCCGATCTGCTCGGCCAGCGGGAGCTGACGGTCACCCACCTGGGCGACGGTCAGCTGGTCGCCGTAGAGGATCGCGTCGAGTTGCGGGGTTGTGGTGTAGGCCAGGCCGGTCAGTGCGGCGACCAGCAGGAACGGGCCGACGAGGATGCCGGCGTAGAAGTGCAGCCGCAGCAGCAGCGCGCCGAACGGTGACGTGCGCCGGGCGGGCCGGGCCGGTTTCTCGGTGGTGGTGGCGGGCTCCGGCGTCGGCGTGCCGGACAGTTCGGTGAGAGACATGGTGATCCGATCGAAGAGTCGGGAAGCGTCCGAGGCTGTTTCCCGTACTGGTCTGGTCGCCCGGTGAGGTGTCGCGTCGGCCCTGACTGGTAGTCGGGGGAGAGACGCCGGCGGTTCCCGAGGGTCGGTTCCCGATGACCCGGGCGGCGGGCGGACCGCACGAGGGCGGGTCGGATCAGCGCCGGGCCGCCCGCCGCCACAGCAGCCCGGCCGTCAGCAGGACGAGGAGGGCCAGCGCGGCGGCCGCGACGAGTACACCGACGCTCGGACCACCGCCGGACTGTGCGGCGACGGACGGGGTGGGCGCTGACGCGCGGACGTTGGCAACCGGCGCGGCGCTGGACGTCGGATCGGCCACAGTGAACGGGTAGGAGCCCTGCACCGGGTGCCCGTCCACGGAGACGACCCGGTAGGCGACCGTGTATGTCCCGTTCGGCAGGGTGTCGGTCACCTGGATCGTGGTCTTCGCTCCGGTGACCACCGGTTCGCCGGTGGGGAGCTTCCGCTTGGCGGCGTCGGTGAGCACGATGGTGGTGAACGCCGCGTCGATTCGCTGCATGAATTCGAGCGTGACCTCGGTCGGTGCGCTCGGCACCGTCGCGTCCCGAGCGGGCGTGGCCGTCTTCAGCGAGTTGTGCGCCCAGGCCGGCCCGGCCGGGATGAGCACCGCCACGAGGACGGCGAGCACCGCCGCGCCGAGCCGGACGGAGGTACGGCGGGACGGCGGCACGGTCATGACGGAACTCCGGTTGGCGTCGTCATCCGAGCACCTGCTCGCCGATCCAACCGCCCGGTTGACATCCGGGCGGGATGGCGAAGACAGCGGAACCGATCGGCGTGGTCCACTCGTTGAGCAGGTCCCGGTCGGCCAGCCGGCGCTGGATGGGCAGGAACTGTCGGGCGATGTCGGCCTGGTACGAGGTGAAGATCAATCCGCTGTCCGCGTGGCCCTCCGCCGTCGGCGCCCCGTCGTAGTTGTAGGGCCGGCGCAGGATCTTCAGCCGGTCGTCGGTGACGTGGGCGCGGGTCAGGTGGGAGAAGTCGGGGATGACGGTGAGGCCGTCGGCGTCGGTGGCGGCGAAGTCGGGTTCGTCGTGTTCGGCGGTGCCGGTGAGCGGTGCACCGGTGTCGAGCCGTCGCCCGACGGCGAGCTCGCGGTCGCTGCGGCCGAGCAGGTCCCAGGTTTCCATGTTCATGCTGATCCGGCGGAGCACCACTGTGGTGCTGTCGCGCAGCCACGCCGGGCCGTCCGCGACCCAGAGGGCGGTGTCCATGGGCGCGCCGGGTCGGGGGTTGGCGGTGCCGTCGAGCTGACCGAACAGGTTGCGTTGGGTGTGGCCGCCCGGCTCGACACCGGGGCTGCGCCGGAAGCCCTGCTGGACCCACCGCACTGTGGCGAACGGTCGGCTGTCCTTGATCAGGACTCGCTGGGCGTGGGCGACGGAGATCGCGTCGTCCGCGCAGATCTGGAGCAGCAGGTCACCACCGGACCAGGCCGGCTGAAGCCGGTCGATGCGGAACGACGGCAGTTCGGTGACCGATGCCGGCCGGCGGTCGTCGACGCCGGCCGCCCGGTAGAGGCCCGGCCCGAAGCCGAAGGTCACCGTCAACCGTGCCGGCAGCAGCCCGAGTTCGGCCTCGGTGTCGGCCAGCGCAGGTCGGCCCTGGGTGAGCCGGGCGGCGTCGTCGGTGAGCAGCCGCAGCATCCGACCCAGCGCGGCCCGGTCGACGCCGACCCGCACTGTGAGCGCCACGAACGACGCGTGCGCCTGCGGTTCGGTGGCCACCCCGGCCTGCCGAGCGCCGTGGAACGGCTCGACCAGGCCGCCGACTGACGCCACTGGCGTCGTGTCGGCAACCGTCGCGGGCGGTGGCCCGGCCCTCCCCACACTGGTAGCGGCGATGGCGGCACCGCCGGCCAGGGCTCCGCCGGCGGCAAGTGCTCCGCCGGTGAGCAGACCACGCCTGCTCAGCGGTCGGACAGGTGGTCTCCGCGTCACGATGCCGGGCTCATGCTCATCTCCGGCGTGGCGCTCATGCCGGGCATCGGCTCGCCGTGCCCGGGGGCGTAGCTCTCCTGCGCGCCGGTGAACGGCTTGGCCATGGCGCGGAACTGCTGGGTCCTGCCGTCGGCGAAGGTCAGGGTGAAGGTCAGCTCGTCGCCCGCCTGAACGGGCTTGGTGAGGTTCATCAGCATCAGGTGGTCGCCGCCGGGCTCCAGGGCGTGCGTGCTCCCGGCCTTGATCACGATGCCGCCCTGTTTCTGCCGCATGACCATCTTGCCGTCCTTCATGGCCATCTCGTGCAGCTCCATCGGCGACAAGGACGTCGTGGCACTCGTCAGAGTGACATCGGTGTCGCCGTCGTTGACGAGGGTCCCGAAGGCGGCCGTCATGCCCTTGTCGGCCGCCTTCACCCACGGGTCACGAATGCCGAGCACACCAGCGTCCGGGTTGGCCGAGGTCGGCGCGGGCGGTCCCGCCTGCGCTTGCGACGGAGAGTCGGACGAGCCGCAACCGGCGACGCCCACCGTCAGGATCGCGGCGGCGAGGATGGCTGCCGAGCGGCGGCGTGAAGCGTTCGTGCTGGTGGTGCGCATGTGTTCTTCCTCCGAAGGTTGCGGCTGGGAGGGTGGTCGGCCGCAGCTGGGAGAAAGTTCCGGGCTCACTGAACGTTGATCGTGAACTCCCCGGTGTGCACCTTGCCGGCGATCTGGAAGTCGAAGAAGGCCCGGTACCGGCCTGAACTCGGCGCGGTCAGCCAGAACTTGACGGTCCCGTCGACCAGCTCCGGCTCGGGGTGGACGTGCACGTAGCCGAGGTCACCCTCACGAACCACGACCAGGTGCCCGTACGCGCCCAGGTACGGCTCCACCTGCGCCGGTACGGTCGGGTCAGCGCTGACCTGGAAGTGCATCGGCGCCGTCACCCCCACCGTCGGGGTGCCGGTCATCGACACCGTGTACGGACCAGCCTTCGTCTGCGCCTGTGCCGGCGGCAGTGCGGTCGGGCTGTGCGCGCCGGGCACTGTGTGGTCGACGCCCAGGACCAGAGGCTGCTGCGTGCCGTCGGCCGCGGTGACGGAGAAGTCGGCGTAGACGCGGTAGCCGCCGGGCCGGGCCAGCGTCAGGGGCACGCTCCAGGTGCCGTCGGGCGCCATTGTCGGGTGCAGGTGCTGGTAGCCGGTCAGGTCGCGGCCCACCACGATCAGGTGCAACGGCTTGTCGTGGACGACCGCGAAGGTCGTTGCCGGCTGCCGGTCGGTCCCGACGATACGGAACCGGTAGTCGGCGCGTACACCAGAGGGTTGGGACCGCTCCAGCGGTTGCAGGGTGTACCCACCGGCGCTGACCGTCGTGCCGGTCGCCAGCGTTGCGCCAGTCGCGTCGTCACCCCGATGCGTGTGCGGCCCCGTACCGGCCGGGTGTTGGTGCCCGTCGGTCGCGGAGACCACCTGGCCCGAGGCGGGCGGTCCACCGGCTGACTGTCGTGCGTTGCCGGTCGCGGGACTCTCGTCGGAGGTGCCGATACGGGCCAACCCGAACCCGGCCAGCAGGGCCAGCACCAGACCGCCGACGAACAGCGCCAGGTGGGTGTTGCTCAACCGGGACCCAGGCGTCGCGGCGGCGAGGTCCGTGTCGGGCCGTGGTCCGGGGTCGACCGTCGGCTCGCCGTCCGTACTGGCGAAGGCCCTGGTCGCCTGATCGGTGGGCGTCGGATCGACAGCAACGCCCGTGCGGGCCGTGACGACCGTGTTGCCCTTGCGCGCCGCCGGCACGGTGGCAGCCCGCCGCTTGTCGCTCGCGGTACGCGCGACGACGCCGGTCGCCGCGCCGACCTTGCCCCCGCCGGCTTTGCCCCCGACGGGCTTGTCCCCGGCAGCCTTGCCGCCGACGGTCTTGCCAGTGCCAGTCCTGTTCGTGGTACGGGCACCACCGCCGCCTCGGCCGGAGGTCGCCGCCGAGGCACGGCCCTGGCCAGCGGGTGTTCCGGCGGATCGGCGACGCCAGACGATGAACCCGGCCAGCGCCCCGACCGCCGCGACCGCCGCCGCCCAGCCGGCCCAGGCCAGCGCCCCGGAACCGCTCTCCTCGGTTGACCCGGTCGACGGGGCCGCCGCAGCCGGCGGGGTCGTCGGATCGGCCGCGGTGGTCGGCACCGCCGAGGCCTGCCCGGACGTGTTGTGCTGCTCGGTGGCGGCCACCAGCGCCGGGTCCGGTTGGGTCGACGGCGGGCTCCACCCCTTCGGCGCTGCCGTCACCCGCCCGTCGTAGCGGAAGGTCAGGGTGCCCCGCACGGTATCGCCGTCCGAGGCGACCGACAGGTAGCTCACCGAATACTGACCCTTGGCGGGCAGGTGGGCGACGGACACCACCGCGGGGAACCCCGTCGTGTACTCCCGTGGCTCGAACTGCCCGTTGACCAGGAAGTACTCGCGTACCGGCTTGTCGAGTGGCTTCGGCTCCCCCTGCGACCACCCGTTGTCGACACGGGTGCCGCCCGGGGCGGTGATCGTGAAGAACGCGTTGGCGGCGGCCTTCTCGGTGAAGAACAGCCGCACCGACGTCACCGGCTCGCGCACCGTGGCGCCTCCCGCCGGTGTGGACTCGGCGAGGGTCCCGTGAGCTGCGGCGGGCTGAGCGGGTGCGAGCAGAGCGACAGCCGAGGCGAGGAGGAACGCGAGGAGGCCCGAGACCACCCGCCCAGGAATCTGAGGGTGACGACGCATCTGAATATCCTCACTGTGCCGAGACTTTTTACAAGAGGTGACGAACTTTTTCCTCAGATGGCAAAAGCCGATCAGCCGTGACCTGTGGCATCCGGGTGGTCGGCCGGGCCGGCCAAAAGTTCCGGCGGACGCCGGCGCGGGTCACCGAGGAAGCCGCCCCGGCCGGCAATCCGGTCGGATACCGTCCACGTGACGTCTCGACCACGGAGAGTGTGGATTGCCATGCGTGCTGCGGTGCTGCGGGAGTTCGACGTTCCGCTGACGGTCGAGGAGATCGATCAACCCACCCCCGAGCGCGGTCACGTGCTGGTGCAGATCGTCGCCAGCGGGGTCAACCCGCTCGACACGAAGATCCAGGCTGGAAAGGCCGCGCACGCGCGTGTCCAGGTGCCAGCGGTGCTCGGCCTGGACCTCGCCGGTGTCGTCGCGGCGGTGGGCGCGGACGTGACCGGCTTCGAGCCGGGGGACGAGGTGTACGGGCTGTGCGGGGGCGTCGGCGACCTCCAGGGTTCGCTTGCCGAGTACGCCGCAGTGGACGCCCGGTTGCTGGCCCACAAGCCGAGGAGCCTCTCGATGCGGGAGTCCGCCGCGTTGCCACTGGCGGCGGTCACCTCCTGGGAGGGGCTTGTCGACCGGGCTGGGGTCCGTGCCGGGCAGAAGGTGCTGGTGCACGGCGGTGCCGGCGGGGTCGGGTACGTGGGCGTGCAACTTGCCCAGGCCCGCGGCGCCGAGGCGTACGCCACCGGCGGGCCGGCGAGCATGCGGGTGATCGAGAGCCTGGGCGCCGTGCCGATCGACTACACCACGAGCACTGTCGAGGAGTACGTCGAGAGGTACACCGGCGGGGAGGGATTCGACATCGTGGTGGACAACGTCGGTGGCGCGACGCTCGACGCGTCGTTCGCGGCGGTCCGCACCTACCTCGGGCACGTCGTCAGCGCGCTGGGCTGGGGCTCACACTCGCTCGCTCCGCTGTCGTTCCGTGGCGCGACCTACTCCGGCGTGTTCACTCTGCTGCCGATGCTCACCGGGCGGGGCCGCGAACACCACGGCGCCATTCTGCGCGAGATCGCGACGCTGGCCGATGCCGGCGCGCTGCGCCCCCGACTGGACGGGCGTCGGTTCACGCTCGACACGGTCATGGACGCCCACCACCTGGTCGCCGGCGGCACCGCCGAGGGCAAGGTCGTCGTGGACATTGCCGGTTGAGCCGAGCCGTTCGTTCACACCGAAGAGGTCACTGGGTCGGTACCAGCATCGCCCACTCTCAGTTTTCGCAAGTCAAAGGCCGCTTCCCGGATTCGGGAGGTGGCCTTTCTGCTGTCGTACAGCAGCCAAGTACAGCAACGGCGTCAGTGACCGAGTGAATCGCCAAGGCGTTTGAGGGCGTCTCTAGTCGCCTTGTTTGATACCTGCGTGTAGATCTCCATCGTCACGGAGAAGCGGGCGTGCCTCAGCACCTGCATGGCGACTCTGGGGTGGAGGTCGAGGTCAGCGAGCAGCGTGGCGCAGGTGCGCCTGGCGTCGTGGACGGTGATCGGTTTGACTCCCGCCTTCTCGCACCTCGCCTGCCACGACCGTTGGAAGTTGCGCGGCTCAATGGGTGTGCCGTAGCGAGTGGTGAATACCAGTCCGGTCTCCTGCCACGCCTTTCCGGCGGCTGCTTCAGCCTCATCGCGTTGCTCTTGTCTGAGCTTGAGAGCGGTCAGGCAGATGTCGGGCAGGGGGAGGATGGCGTCGGACGCCTGAGTCTTGGTGTCGCGGTGCAGGAGCTGCCCGCGCACACGCTGCAGTTGGCGACCGATGGTCAGCTCCCCAGCGTCGAGGTCGACGTCCTCCCACGTCAGTCCCAGGGCCTCGCCCTTGCGCAGGCCGGTGACGAGGACCAGGGCATAGGCGGCGTAGAGCTGGTCCTCGCCGGCGCGGGCCGATTCGAGGAACTTGCGCGCCTCGTCGCTCGACCACGACTTGCCCCGGCGGCGGCGAACGGTGGCCAGGGTGACCGCCGCAGCCGGGTTCTTGGTGATGAGGTCTTCGGCCTGGGCGTGCGTGAGGGCGGCCCGCAGCGCGGCCCGGATGTCGCTGACCGTGCGCGTCGACGGGGCGGCCTGGCAGCAGCGACCGACGGCGCAGCAGCGCCGTTTGTGCTTCGACCGGGCGACGTCCTTGCCCTGGGCGCAGCACTGGCAGGTGCGGGCCACCTGGTTGATCCAGGTCTGCACGTCTCGCGACTGGAGCCGGTCGAGCCGCTTGCCGCCGAGGCCGGGGGAGATGTAGCGGCGAACGAATGTCTCGTAGGTGGCGTAGGTCAGGGGCGCGCGGTTCGGCTCGATGATCTCGGTCAGCCAGTAGGTGAGGAAGCTGCCAACCGTCGGAACGCTGGTCGCCACCGGCCCGGCCTTGGCCTCCTGGTGCAACTTGATCCACTTGTCGTGTACTGCTTCGCGGGTCTTGCCGTAGACGTACTTCCGGGTGCGCCTGCCGTCCGGCTTGGTGACCCAGACGTAGGCGGCGAAGCCGTTGCGGTAGGGGAAAATGGAGCCTTCGCCGTTAGCTCGTGCGCGTCCGGGCATCAGGCAGCCTCCTGGCGCTCGACCTGTTCGCGGATGTAGTCGTCGACCCACTCCGGGAGGACGCGGCGGTACTTGCCGTCCTTGATAGAGCGCAGCTCCCCAGTAGCGATCTTCATCTTCACCTTGGAGATGCCGAAGCCGAGCAGGACAGCGACCTCGACGGGTGAGTACCAGCGCGGGGTGAGGTCTCGGCTCATGCGGCGGCCCCGGTGAGCCAGGCTTCGTGGGCGAGTTCTTCCCTGCCGATGCGTCTGGCCTGACGGCGCTGGGCGGCGGCGGTGTTGGCCAGGAGCGCGTCGCCTTCGGTGAGCCATCCGGAGCCGGCGTAGGTGAGGGTGCCGACGGTGACGGTGCCGGGGATGTCATCGTCCTCTTCGCGACGGTAGGTGGCGCGGGTGTCGCGGAGCAGGCCGAAGGTGACGGAGTAGCGGCGGGCTTTGGTGAGGAAGTGGCCGCCGAAGCCGAGCATGTGCGCCCAGCGGCGCAGCCTGGCGTAGGCGTTCGGTTGGGTGTCAAGGCTGCCTTGACGGTCGTCGGCCGTTGTGGCGCCGCTGGCGGTGTGGGTGCCCATGGGCCTGCCGAGGTGCCAGCAGGCGTCGATGAGGCGGGCGAGATGGTCGCCTTCCGGATCGGCGTAGTCGTCAACGGTGGCCGGGGTGAGCCGGGCGAAGGAGCGCCCGGTGGATTCGGTGGCCTTGGTGGCGTACTTGGCCAGGTAGGCGGCCACCTTGCCGTCGGTCAACTCGCCGTCGGCGGCGTTGATCCGTCGGACGTCGGCCTGCTCACCCCAGGCCACCACCCAGCCCTGCGGCCGGTCGGCATGCGGAGGTGTGGTGACGGCGATCTGCCGCGCGGCGGCATGGACGGCGGCGTCCAGGTCGTCGACGGTGATGCCGGCCGGCGGCGGCACGAGTGCATCCGGGTCGGGGGCGACACCGTCGAGGCGTAGCAGGACGTGGAAGTGCACGGCCGCCCGGCGCTGCATCTCGGCGACCTTGCCGTGCGACACCCGCATCGGCGGCACCCGGCGCACCTTCCCAGAGCCGGTGACGACCTGGACGAATGGGATGCCGCGACGTCGGCACAGCGCGGCGAGGTGCCGTTCGATGGCCTGTTTGGTGCGCCGCCACAGTTCTCCGGAGAAGTAGTTCCAGACGGCCTGGTGGTCGTGGTCGTAGCAGTCCAGGCACAACGGCTGCCCGAGCTGCGGATCGTCGGTGTCGTGGCGGGCGAAGCAGGCTGCGGGCTGCCCGTGCTGGCAGGTGCCGGCGGCACTTCGGGCGCGGCAGGGGGTGGGCCGGCAGTCGCAGCGCTGCCGGTTGGCGCAGGTGTGGCGGGCGACGTGCCGATGGTGGACTGGGCCGAAGGACGGGGCGGTGAAGGTGGCGAAGACGACCGGGTGCCGGCCGACCGAGTCGGGTACGCCCTTGCCGCCGGTCAGGCCGCAGCGGACGACTTGGTAGGCGTCACCGGCGTAGACCCAGGCGCAGTCTCGGCACTGCGATTCGCGGCGGTTGCCGCACGCCTTGTAGAGCGCCCTGGTCGGGCAGTTCGTCGGTCCGGAGTTGGCCGGTGATGCGGCCGGTGGTCGTCTCGACGGCCGCGATGGTGCCAGTGAGTCGGATTGGCCGGGCACAGCCGCCGGCAGCGGCGGTGTGCTCAAGCCAGCCGGAAAACTCCGGGGTGACCGCGCGGTGCAGGGCTTGGGCGTCACGGCCGCTGGCGACGCCGAGTCGGTACAGGGTGAGCGGGGTGGACACGGTCTTCTCCTCTGTGGGTGGCAGGGACGGGAGACGAAGCACCACCAGCTGTGGACGTTGGTCCGCTGGTGGTGTTCGTCGTGTCTCCTGGCACCGCCGGGAGGCGGCTGACGCCGGAGGGCAGGTTCGTGGTGGTGCCACGTCACGTCCCGCCGATGGTTGTGTCCTCTCGCGCTCGTCGAGCTGGTGACGAAGGCCGGCACGGGTGGGGAGCCTGCAATGTCGGCATCCGACCGGTTGCCGCAGGCTGCCCCCACCCGTGGAGGTGTGCGAATCCGGGCCATCGTGGACGGCAGCGAAGCCGTACTGGGCCGCTCAGCGGATTCGGAGAACCGGCGCGATGGCCGGTGTGATCGGGAACCGGCGGGACGTGACCCGCATCGGCGGCAGGAAGGCCGCTCGGCATCTCCGAGGTCGAGTCCAGCGATCCGGCAGGAAGGCCGCGCTGGCGTGCTCGACGAGGGCCAGAGTAGCACCGGGTGCCGACACGCCAACCCGCCGTGATGTCGCCGGATGGAGGTGGAACGGCCGGCTGCCGGCGGTGTGGGAGGACTTGCTGTACGTCTATCAAGGCGGCCCTGAACGGGCCGCACGCGCCGCCGCCTGGGCGCGCGTCCTTCACTCCGCTGGCGCTCCGACTCCAGCCACGCAACACGCCCGGCGGCTGGCGCGGAAAGCGGGAAGCCCAAAGGGCCGCCGCAGAACGACAGGGAAGCGTCTGCCGGGTGGTGGGCCGGCAGCCGGCCGGGCCGCGTGGCCACGAGCCCGCGCGGCGTAGGTGAGCGCACGCCGGCCGCGTCGGCGACGCGGCGGTCGGTGGCGGGGTTGCGGTAACTACGCCTCCTGCGGGGCGCTCCGGCTCCAGGATGGCCGGACGGTCGTCGGCGGCTTGCGGTCCGTGGGTGGTCGCGGTGGGAGCCATCCCGTCTGCCGTCGACCCGGGCGAGCCGAGCAGACCACCGCCCGACCCGCCAGCGTCCGTACGAGCCGTCATGGTCCGCTTGACGCGGCGGGCCGGGCGGCGGCCCGCTCCCCAGGAGGGCGGGTCGATGGCAGACGGGACGGCGGTTGGTTGTGGTGTCGCCAGCGGGCGATGTGCGTCGGTCAGGGTCGCAGTGTCAGATACCAGTCGTTTCTGAGGGACGTCGCGGTGGGCATGATGGTCGGATGGCCGGGTCACGGGTGGGAAAGTCCCCATGGTTCTGGGGGCTGCTGGGTTTTGCCGCGGTTGGGGTGGCTCTAGCCATCCGGCTTAATGTGACAGGGTTCTTCGCGGATGGTAGCCACGCGGCTAAGGCTTGGGACTGGGTGGAGCGGGCTTCCTGGTTTGCGGGCTTCGCCTCCCTGTTGATTGCCACGTTAACCGCACGTTCGGCTGCCAGGCCCTCAGTCTCGCCGGCCAGCGTCGGACCGGTGCCGAGGGCGACGGCAATGCCGTTGGTGCGGGATGTAAGCGCGCGCCAGGCGTTGGGTATTCATCCAGCGATTCCCCTGGAGGTCTCGGCGGATGACCGGCTGTCGGCGGAGTTGCCGTTATATGTGCCTCGGGATCGTGACGTGGACGTGCGCACCGCACTGACCCGGATGAGTGCCACCGGTGGTTTCCTGCTATTGGTCGGCCCGCCAGCGTCTGGGAAGACCCGGTGTGCTGCTGAGGCGATGCAGCAGATGCTGGGCAAGTGGCGGCTGTGCCTGTGGTCGGCGGGGCATGACCCGGATGCATTGCTGGACGCTGGCACCGGCCTGCGGCGGACCGTGGTGTGGTTGGACGATCTTCACGAACTGTTGGAAGCCAGCGCGGGTACCGCCGTCTCCACCTCGGATAGCGGTGGCCTCAGCTCCCGCCAACGTCGGTTGACCTCGGAGCTGATCCGGCGGCTGTTGCTGCCGGACAACGGGCCGGTAATCCTGATAGGCACGACCTGGCCGGAGAAGCGGGACCGGTTCACCCACCCGCCAGGCGCTGTTGAGGCGGACTTGTTTGCTGACGCTCGCAAGGTGATGGGCATGGCAGAGCAGATCGATGTAGTGCCAGTTTTCTCCGATGCGGAATGGGATCGGGCGGTGGCGCTGAGTGGCGGTGATCCTCGGTTGGCCGAGGCGGTGCAGCGTGAGCAGGGGCGAGCATTACCGGCGACGTTGGCCAGCGCACGCGAGTTGATCCGGCGGTGGCGTCACGGCGGCGACGCGTATGGACAGGCGGTGATCTCTGCAGGCGTCGACACCCGCCGGTGTGGGCATCCTGAGCCAATCCCCGCTCCTCTGCTGCAGACCCTGGCCGAGCGGTATCTCACCGGAAGACAGCGCGCCACTGCCACGCCTAATGCTTGGTTCGCCGAGGCCCTGGCATGGGCGTGTCAGCCCGTGCGTGGTGATATCGCTGCTCTCGCTCCATCCGGATACAAAATCGGCATCACCGATGGTTACCGGATCTCCGACATTCTTCTTGAACATGCTTCATCAAGTCCGGACGTTGGTGCGGTGTCCGACGAGGTTCGCCGTCACATCGCTGAGCACGCCGACGCCGCAGTCTGCTGGAGTCTTACGGCAAGCGCCTATACGGCGGGGAAGCTGGATATGGCCGAGCTTGCCGGCTGGCGAGGTGCTCAGGCCGGGGAAGCCCGCAGCATGTTCAACCTAGCGGCTCTGCTGGCCAGCCGTGAGCGGGTCGAGGAGGCGGAAGCGCTGTACCGCCGGGCCATCGACGCCGGCCACCACGATGCCCTGAACAACCTGGCGGTTCTGCTGGCTGAGCGTGACCGGGTCGAGGATGTCGAGGAGGCGGAGGCGCTGTTCCGCCGGGCCGTTGACGCCGGCGACGTGAACGGCGCTTATAACCTGGCGATCCTGCTTACCAAGCGTGACCGGGTCGAGGATGTCGAGGAGGCGGAGGCGCTGTTCCGCCGGGCCGTCGACGCCGGCCACGTGGACGCGCCGAACAGCCTGGCGGTTCTGCTTGCCAAGCGTGACCGGTTCGATGAGGCGGAGGCGCTGTTCCGTCGGGCCATCGACGCCGGCGACGTGAGCGCCCTGTATAACCTCGCGAACCTGCTGGCCGAGCAGGCCCGGGCCGACGAGGCGGAGGCGCTGTACCGCCGGGCCATCGACGCCGGCCACGTGAACGCCCTGAACAACCTCGCGAACCTGCTGGCCAAGCAGGCCCGGGCCGACGAGGCGGAGGCGCTGTACCGCCGGGCCATCGGCGCCGGCCACCTGAACGCCCTGAACAACCTGGCGGCCCTGCTGGCCGAGCGTGACCGGTTCGATGAGGCGGAGGCGCTATTCCGCCAAGCCATCGACGCCGGCCACGTGGAGGCCCTGAGCAACCTAGCGGTTCTGCTGGCCGAACGTGACCGGTTCGATGAGGCGGAGGCGCTGTTCCGTCGGGCCATCGATGCCGGCGACGTGAGCGCCCGGAACAACCTGGCGGTTCTGCTGGCTGAGCGTGAACGGGTCGGGGATGTCGAGGAGGCGGAGGCGCTGTTCCGCCAAGCCATCGATGCCGGCCACGTGGAGGCCCTGAGCAACCTGGCGATTCTGCTTGCCAAGCGTGACCGGCTCAATGAGGCGGAGGCGCTGCTCCGCCAAGCCATCGACGTCGGCCACGTTAGCGCCCGGAACAACCTGGCGAAACTGCTCAATCAACCAGTGCCGGGCCAGTCTGGGGCGGTTGACTCCGCAGCGAGCGTTCGTGGTGAGTGACCACGGTCGGGATAGTTCGTGTGCCGAGTAGATGGGTGACTAGCTGGGTGACGACGGGCACGCGCGGCGGCGGACATCCACGGACTTTGGTGGATGGTTGTCGCAGCTAGACGCCGCTCGGGATACAGCTCATCGAGCCTTGTGGGTTGCCTGGGGGTCAAGGGGTCGCTGGTGACGTCTATAGGAGCATCGGGATGGCAGGGTGGCTTATGAGGAGGTCATTCCCAAAGCGGGTCCTGAATTGCTATCGGATCACGGCCAGAGACCAGCCTCACGTCAGCATCGGGCACAGTCCGATGGCTCAACTCAAGTAGAAGTCGAACTGCGGCTTGCGCTAGTTCGTCAAGTGGAAAAGAAGCGTTGGTGTGACCCATGGCCGTTCCGGTAACGAAATCCGCTATTAGATTACGTCCACTAGACATCTCTATTGCGGCCGTCTGGGCCACGGAGTCGCCACGAGCCACTAGTTGGCCGAAGTCTGGACTGTCGACAACGTCGGCATTGCCAACAGCTTGGATCGAGATGGCGAAGTTGGCCTGCTGCACTTTGACATCCGTCATGCGGACTCCGAGTTGGCGGATGCCATCAATCAAGGTAGTAACCGACACGCCGCGTCGTGTCTCAGGCGGAGGCAAGTCGTTTGACCTGGCGGCGAAGTAGGCGATCCAGCCGTCACCGCGCAGTGCTAGACAGTCCTTCTCTACTCCCCAGTTAGCACGCTGGCCCTCGGAACTCGACGCGCCGGTTTGGCCGAAGACACGCGCTCCACGAGCTAGCAGTCGATCCAGATTCGCTTCGACTAGGTGGCCTAGATTCGGTCCTGATTCTGGCCCCAGGGCTACTACTTGTTCGAGTCGGACGCTACGGCCGATCCTGCGCCAGAATTGCACATCATCAGTTGTAAGGGTTGCAAGAAGAAGAGACAGGTCCCTGCCTGTTAATGGGCCGGCCAGGTTGCGATGGGATGGAAAATCTTCGGGAGTCCCGCCCTGTCCCTCCCAGACTGCCCGGTAGAGACGACTGAATCGGTTGGCCTGCTCGTCGTCCAACATGCCTTCGGCTGCTACGAGCGCCGACCTGATCGGCTCCGCCTCCAAATGCTCCGCAGCAGAGAACCCCGCGATGGCTGATTCCGTCGCACCCCTCGCGGCCTGCTCATCGACCAGGCCCATGCCACCACGGATGACGGCGTTCGTAAGTACCGAAGTAATCGGGACGCGAGGGGACACGAATTCCTCGATCGCATCCGGATCCGTAATAAGGGCCCGAGCTTCTTTCGCGGCCATCACCAAGCGTTCGTGGGCGGCTGAATCCTGTCCGGATCCGAAGTCGTCCAGAGTGATCATAATCGGGTGACTGGGGGCGATGATTTTGAGATCGGCTGCTAGCCATTCTGGGTTTGGATCGGTGCGCAGAAAGACGAGCCTCTCCCGATGCTCCTCCGGCCAGGTCAGCACTAGGTCTGGCGCGAAAGTATGGTTGAAGTATTCAGTCTTCCTGACCCGGGCAGATGGGTCGCCGGATCGCAGGAAGTTGCTGACGCTGGTTTTCAAGGAGTCGATGCGCCGATCCGGTGTGTCGAAATCTAGCGCATGACGTAGAGCTGCGCTGAATTCGCCGCTCATTGGGACTCCTCCCCGATGCCCATGAACGCCGTAACCCGCTGGTAGTGGTCGCTCGTGATTACTAGACCCTCCTGCTCGTCGCAGAGCGTCAGCAGCCACAAGCGATTGGTTAATTCGTATATCACTTGCGGGTCTAGTTTTCCTTGCGCTTCCTCGGCCGACTCTGTTCCAAAGACCCGAAAGGTGTTGTCAGCGTGAAGAAGGTGCTTCTTGATGGACTCCGCACTCCGATGCTTGTGCCAACTCTGCGCTTGAAAAGGAGCCCAGGATAGCCATATCAGATTTTCGCATCGGTCGGGCTTTTCTTGAAATGCTACGTAGCATTCGGCGATGAATTTCCGGTACTCCGTAGCTGAGTCCATCTCATAGCGATATGCCTTGACTTCGGCCATAAACGACTTGTCATGCAGATTGCCCCCACGCAACTTGCCCCCCAGGTCAAAGCTGAAGCCTTGGCCGCCATAGGGCCACTCGAAATGCAGCAGGTCTTTAAACACCTTGTCAGTGTTTGTGTAGATCGACGCAACGCGGGTCGAGTAGTTCAGCCACCGCTTAGCTCTATCTACGCCAATGCTGCCGGTCTGCTGCCGTAGCTCGCCCGCCACCATCACAGGAGGGTATATCACCCACACGGACAGCAACAGGACCGAAGATCCACGTGGAGCACGTCGGCTGGCTGACGAGAGGGCCTGCTTGGCTCTGGACGGCAGCCTGACGAGAGTTGACCGCGACGCGGGCCGGTGGTGACGGCGTGGGGCACGCAGGGGGCACAAGACAACGTCAAACGTCGTCAACCAGTGGCCAACCGTGGCAGCGTGAGACTGCACGTACGCAGGCGTCAGCGGCTGTTGCCGCTGGTGGGCGTGCCGAGGGTCTTAGTTCCGCTTCAACGTCTGAACCTGAGCTGGGCGGCCAACTGGGTGACGACGGGCGCGAGCAACGCCGGACGTCCACGCATCCCCCGAGCGGGGGTCGGCCCGGGTCCCCTGCGAGATGGCTGTCGACAGAAACGCTGACAGCAACCGCGCCGGACGCGAACGCGCTAACGAGTGCGGGCATGGACGAAGCTTCGGGCGTGTAGCCGTTCCCAAACGGGCGCGGACGAGGTGCACAGAGCTTACAAACGGGGAGGCGTTTATTCGCTGGTTCAGCGTCGCTGCCTCGCGGCTCTCTCGATTTCGCGGAGGACGAGGCCGAGGGTTTGCGAGCGGCGGTTGGTCGGTAGTGCAGCCCATGCGAGTCGGGCGTGTGTCAGTCCGCTGGGTCCGTCGCCGGCTTTGGCCATCATGAGGGCGCGATGAAGTTCGATATGGGTGGCGAAGCGGGTCAGCGAGGCGGGCCGGAGACGGTCGGCGTCGATCTGGGCCTGCTCGCCGCGTCGGATGAGCCCGAGGCGAGCGTAGAGCATGGATCGGAAGGTCGCCATGCGCCAAGCGGGTACGGCGGCGTCGGAGATCTCGCCATCGGGTGAGGCCGTGCGCTCGAAGACACGTTGGGCGTTTTCATCTGCGGCGATGGCTGCGGCGGTGTCGCCTCGTCCGGCGGCGATGTGAGCGCGGGCCATCAGCGCTTGGACTTGGCCGAGTGACGGACGGTCGGACAAGCCAATCGCTTCGTCCGCGTAGCGCTGCGCGACGGGGAGTGCGGCGCCCTCGTAGGCCAGGGCGATGGCGGCTCGGCCGCGTACCCAGACGCGGACGGCGAGGTCGTTGGAGCGGTCGGCGGCGACGCGGGCGGTGTCGTACCAGCCGATGGCCTCGGTGGGATCCTTCGTCGTCTTTCCGTAGGTAGTCAGGGCGCGGGCTGCGGTGGCCCACATGATCGGGCTGTCGAGCTGCTGTTGCATGACGACGAGGTCGTTGGCCAGCCTGATCTGAAGGGAGTCCGCGCCGATCTCCATGTAATCGCGGCCGTACTGGTCGACGCGGTCACGCCAACGATCGACGCCGTCGCGGTGTCCGGCGAGCGCGGCGGTGAAGCCGTTACGGATCAAGTCGTTGGCAGCGATCGGGCCGATGGTGGCTGCGGCGAGGAGGTCTCTGCGTCTCACGTCGGCTTCTCCCAACGCTCGCGCATAGGCGAGCACAATGTCCGGCGTCGCGGTCCGACGTCCCGCTTCGACGTTGCTGAGATGCGAGGCCGAGTAGCAGGTACGGGCCGCGATGGAGGCCAGTGTCACGCCGGCCTCAAGCCGAGCCTGCCTCAATTGCGCACCGAGGTCATCCATCGGATCCCCTGTGAAAGGTCCTGAAAGCATCGAGGTGCTTCGAGCGTAGTCGCGCGGTCACCAGAGTAGATCCCACATGAGGCAGGAGCGGAAGCACTGCGGAGGCAGGGATGAGTGACAACGCCGCAGGCGACAGGACAGGCGAGCGGGTGCAGGCAGCGGAGCAGGAAGCAGCCAGGAAGCGGATTCTGGAGCAGGCCGAGGCGGACCGCATCCCGGTTGAGGAAACGACGCGGGCGGTGCCGGATCGGCGGTGGCGTCGTGACCGGTGATTCGGTCCCGATTGGCCGGCGCGTGGCCTACCTGCGAGCACGGCGCAAGCTGTCGCAGCAGTCGTTCGCGGATCGACTGGGGAAGTCCAAGAGTTGGGTGGACAAAGTCGAGCGCGGGGTGCGGTCCCTGGAGCGGGTTTCGACTATCCGGGAGGTCGCTGCGGTTCTTCGGGTCGACGCCGCGACACTGCTCGGACGGGACGCTCGATCCGTGGAGTTGGTCGAGCGCGCGGAAGGCGTCTTTAAGGTTCGGGCGGCCCTTTCCACGTACGGGATGACGAACAGCGGTCCGGATGCTTGCCGGGACGCATCACCTGATCAGTTGGGCCGGGCCGTCGGGCACGCGTGGACCACCTACCAGCACGTACGGTATCCGCAGCTGATCGAGCAACTGCCGGTGTTGTTGACAGGTGTTCAACGGCATCAAGCACAGGAGTCGGGCGCTGACCGTACGGCCGTGGTGGAGGCGTATCGGGTGACGGCGGCGCTGCTGGTCAAGCTGGACGAGGCAAGCCTCGCCTGGCTGGCTGCCGATCGGGCAATGTCCGCTGCCATCGGTGATCCGGTGCTACTGGCCTGTGCGGCGGTGCAACTCGGCCAGGTGCTGCGCGCGTCGGCGCGGTCGAGGTCGGTAATGCTGGCCGCTGCGTACCGGGTTGCGCCAGCCGATCAGAACGACGGCGCACCGCAGGAGCTGTCCCTGTGCGGGTCGCTGCTCGTGCAGGCTGCCCTGACAGCGGCTAGAGCGGGCAACGACCGCGACGCTGGTGGCCTGCTGAACGAGGCGACGGAGATGGCGATGCGGGTGGGCGATGGACACGACCACCATCACACCGCCTTCGGGCCCGTGGCCGTTGATCTGGCCCGCATCACCGCGGCAATCGAGCTGGGCGACGGGAAGCGCGCGGTTACGCAGCACGAGGAGGTCGTCGAACGAGAGGGATGGCGATGGCTGCCGCTCGAACATCGTGCTGCCTATCTCGTCGACGTCGCTCGCGCGTACCTTCAGATCGGCGACGTGACCACGGCGGCTCGGAGCCTGCTGCTGGTCGACAACCTCGCACCATCGGAGATACGGCACCGGCCGGCGGTGCGGCGTGTCGTCGCCGAGGTTGCCCGACGGGCAGACGCCCCTACGACGATCACCGACTTCGCCATTGGCCTCGGCCTGGTTTGAGCACCGATGCCCTCTAGGGGGTCAGAAGTACAGCAGCGAAGTACAGCAACGGTGCCAGCCGAACCGAGCCGAGAGGCACGCCAGCAGGCCGTCTCACCTCCCCATCAAGCCCGATCCGATCACGCTGCCGAGAGTTCACACCGAAGAGGTCACTGGGTCGGTACCAGCATCGCCCACTCTCAGTTTTTGCAGGTCAGAAGCCCGTTACCGGAGTCACGGGTAATGGGCTTTGCGGGATGTGCGGCTTACGTTGGGAGCAGATTGGGAGCAGCGCGGCTGGTTCTCGGTTCGGACGGCCATGGACCTGCCCGGCTGAGTGACCTGGCTTGCGGTCCCGAGCGGGCCTCCTGGTGCCGGGGATCGGACGCGGCGACCCGCGATGCGCCGGGTGCCGGGGCCGGGGGCCGCTGGTAGGTGTGGACCGCCACCACGCCTAAACCGTGCAGGGCGGCGTGGGCGAAGGCGAAGTCGACGGCCGGGCTCGACAGGTCCGAGTCGTCCACGCCAACCACCACCTGACCGGTTGCCGGTTCGGCTCGGGTGGGGCCATGGCCATCATCGCTGTCGCTGTCGCTGTCGCTGTCGCGGATGACGATGACCGGGCAGTCGGCGTGCGCGGCGGTCTGCACGCCGACGGATCCGAGGAGCAGGCCGGTGAACCCGCCGAGACCGCAGTGGCCGACGACCAGCAGGTCCGCGTCGTGGGAGGCGTCGATCAGCGCTGCTGCAGGCACGTCCGCCGGCAGGTCGGTACTGACGTCCAGTGTGAGTGTGGCGGCTCGGGCCCGACCGGCCGCGGCGGACAGGACCCGTTCGGCGGCGTACTGGAGTCCGGCGTCGGGTGGGCCCACCACGGGTGGGCCCACCACGGGTGAGCCCATCAGTTCGTTGGTCAGCGGCCATCGGAACGCGTGCACGATCCGCAGCGGGCGGTGCCGGGCGACGGCCTCCCGGGCGGCCCAGTCCAGGGCGTGCGCGCTGGGCGGAGAGCCGTCAATGCCTACGACGATCGCAGCGGCCGGGTTACTGGTCATGATCTGTTGCTCCTTCCGGCGGCGAACGGCTGTGCGTCGAGGGGTGTGACGTCGTCGAGGGCGATGCCGGGGTCGGCGAGCCGGGCGAGGTCGACCGGCTTCTTGCCGCGGATCAGATTCTGGATCTGAGGGGTGACGTCCCAGATATTGACGTTCATGCCGGCCATCACCCGGCCCCCGGCGGTCCAGAACGCAATGAACTCCCGCTTGGCGAGGTCGCCGCGCACCACGACGGTGTCGTACCCGCCGGGCGGGACGTAGCCGGTGTACTCCATGCCCAGGTCGTACTGGTCGGTATAGAAGTAGGGCAGCCGGTCGTAGACGACCTCGACGCCCAGCATGGACCGGGCGGCGGCCGGACCGGAGTGCAGCGCCGTGGCCCAGTGCTCGAGGCGCAGATGCGTGTCGTACAGCGGGTGGTAGGCGTTGGCGATGTCCCCGGCGGCATAGATACGCGGGTCGCTGCTGCGCAGCGCCTGGTCGACGACGACGCCGTTGTCGACTGCCAAACCGGCCCGTTCGGCGAAAGCCACGTTGGGACCGACGCCGACTCCGACGACGACCGCGTCGGCCGGCAGCTCGGTGCCGTCGCCCAGCAGTACCGCGGACACCCGGCCTTCGCCACGGAACTCCTGCACGGCGACACCGAAGCGGAACGTGACCCCGTGGTCGCGGTGCAGATCGGCGAAGACCCGGGCGATGCCAGGCCCCAGTAAGCGCAGCAGCGGCAATTCGGAGCGTTCCACGACGGTCACGGTGGCACCGCGCTGGCGGGCGGCGGCAGCGACTTCCAGCCCGATCCAGCCGGCACCCACCACCACCAGGTGGCCGCCGTCGACGAGCGCGACCGCGATCCGGTCGCTGTCGGGCAGGGTCCGCAACGGCAGCACCCCGTCGAGGTCGGCGCCGGGCACTTCTAAGCGGCGGGGGGTCGCACCGGTAGCCAGCAGCAGCGCGTCGTAGCCGATACGCTGACCCCCGGCCAGCTCAACCTGCCGGCCGGCCCGGTCGATCCCGGTCAGTCGGGTACCGGTGCGCAGGTCCACGGCGTGCTCGGCGTACCAGCCGGCCTCGTGCACGAACACCGACTCCCGGTCGGCCGTGCCCAGCAGCAGACCCTTGGACAGCGACGGCCGCTCATAGGGCTGTTCGGGCTCCTCCCCGAGCAACACGATCTCGCCGCCGAATCCGGTCTCGCGCAGCGTCTGCGCGGCCTTCGCCCCGGCCAACCCGGCCCCGACGATCACGAACACGCGTTGCTTCATCGAATTGTCTCCCTGCGATACGTCGTCGTGGCTAGCCATGGCTCGGGCAGAGATGCGTTCACGGGCCAGCGTCGGCGCCCGTGCTGGCGCTCGTACGAAGCGACCAGATGCGTGTCCACAGCGTCAGCCGGGATCGGTGTCGGACCTTCCGCGACGGTGAGCAGCACGACCGCGTCCTCCAGTGCGGTCACCGTGTGCCGGACGCCGGGCATGATCAGCAACTCTCCGGGGCGGCCGTCGGTCGTGTCATCGCCGACAGTGACCCGCACCCGGCCGCGCAGCACCTGCACGGTGGCAGCACCCAGGTTGTCGTGCTCGTCCAACCTCTGGCCACGAGCCATCGCAATCATCGTCTGGTCGAGCAGGTACGGACGTCCACCATCAACCGTGCGCATGCCACGGCCGTTCGGCGCAGTCAGCGCGTAGCTCAGCAGTCCATCGGCGAGTGCCGTCAACGACCACTTTTCCATCACCAACTCCTAGTCGTTCGCGAGGCAACACCGGCGGGCGACCGTGCCGCCGCTCCTCGCCGGTCGTCGCGGCGGCGCCCGGATCGTCGTGACCGCGTTGCTCGCGCAGGCACCGGTGCCGGCTGCGCGCGTCCGGTCAGGACGCCGAGGACACCGGTGAGCTCCAGGACCCGAAGCACCTGCCGCTGCGGGTTGACCACCGTGAAGCCGCATCGGCGACTGACGGCGGTGTTGCGGCCGGCCACCAGCGCTCCGATGCCAGCGCAGTCCAGAAACGTCACCCGGGCCAGGTCGACGACCACGTCTACGCGGTCCGGTGCAGACAGCGCGTCCTGAAGGGCGGACCCCAGCGTGCCGACGGCGCCCATATCAACCTCACCGGCAGGGACCAGCGTGACCACCCCGTCGTCGCGCTGATGTCGGACCAAGGAGAAACGCATGGAGGCCTCCGTTCGTATGCTGATGTCCTGTCGGGTCCGGTGCCGTGCAATGCGCGCCTACCGTCGGCGTCAGCCGGTCTGCGCGCGCTGGCACGGCATGCAAAACCGGGCATGCGGCAGGATCTCCAGTCGTTGCAGCGGAATGTCGGCGGTGCAGCGTTCGCAGGTGCCGTAGCTGCCCTCGGCCATACGCCGCAGCGCCTGGGCGGTGTCGGACACCGTCTGGCGGGCCGACGTGATCAGCGCGGCGAGCGCGTCGCGGTCATAGCCGCTGCGGCCCGGCTGCCGGCTGCGTAGGGTGAGTTCGGCGAGTTGGTCGGTGTTCCGCTGGAACTGCTCCTCCAGGTTGTCGCGAAGCAGTTCGATCGGATTCTGTACGGTGCTGGTCATCTCAATGGTCCTTTCCGCGGTCCGGATAACGGTGCGGATGGCCGACTACCCCCGCACGGAATAGCGTCTGGGCGCGGCGCCACCACGGTGTGGGTCATGCCTTTTGCGGGGATTACAGGCCTGTGATTGCGGGCGGTCGGCTCAGCGCTTCCAGGTCGCCGGCCGCGGCGTGACCGCCGTGCTCGACGCTCCACAGCCGGGCCTGGCCGCTGCGGTGATCGCCGTTCGGTGTCCGTATCGGATGCGATCGGCGACGCATCCCGGGGCACCCGGGCGGCGGAGCACCGTTCCCGGCGCGGCGCAAGCGTCGATACAGGGTCAGCATGTGACTCGTCACCGTTCGCCTCCTGGCTCGTTTTCCGGAACAACCCGTCGGGTCCAGCCTGGGCCTCCCCAAGCGGGATGGCACGGGGCCGCACCGGTCAACACTGGTGTGCCCGGTTGCCGACCGTCGGCAAGCACAGAGCCCTATTGCGCCGACCGCCGGAAGCGGCGCCCGCATTGATGTCGTTCACCATTTGCGGACCCTGTGCACACGTGAGGGCACGGTCGAGAGCCGCCGCCCAACAGTCGCAGCGGTACCTCGCAATGCCGGCGACTGCGACCGTCGAGGCGAGGTCAGCTGGTGGTGCACCGAGGCGGCCGGATCGTCGACCACCACTGCGGGCCGATGACACCTCGACGGCTGCAACCGCCGCACGGCGGACCGGACCCGAGCCCGATCATGGCGCGCTTCGTCGTGCGCCGGACGGACCCGATCCACACGGCGATGCGATCGGCGTCTGACCCCTGTCGCGGGGACGCCACGTAGTCCCACCGATGCCGGGGTCGGTACCCGGTCCCATCAATCCCGAGTTGCCGGGAACCGGCAATCTGGGACGGTCGTAGGTGCTGGCCAGATACCTGTCCAGCGACGCGCACGGCGCGAACATTGACGATGACACCACGCACCATGGCCGCGAACGGCCCCGCGCGACCCACTTCGAGGAGGACCCATGGAAAGGCA
Source organism: Micromonospora sp. NPDC053740 (assembly GCF_040677775.1). NCBI lineage: Bacteria > Bacillati > Actinomycetota > Actinomycetes > Micromonosporales > Micromonosporaceae > Micromonospora > Micromonospora sp. NPDC053740. Next base: position 532,969 of record NZ_JBFASO010000001.1, on the reverse strand, counting down.
GGTAAGGCTCCGCCGGGTCTATGACGATCCGTCACCCGATGACGACGCTCGGGTGCTGGTGGACCGGGTATGGCCGCGCGCTCTGACCAAGGCAGCGGTCCACCTCGACGAATGGCCGGACATCGCTCCGTCCACGCAGCTGCGCCGCTGGTACGGCCACCAACCCGAGCGGTACAACGAATTTCGTCGCCGCTATCTAATCGAACTCCGCGAAGCGCAACCCGCAGCCATCGTCGACCGGCTCCGGAAACTGGCCCGCACCGGGCCCGTCACGATGCCGACTCCCACCAACGAGGTCGAACACAGCCAGGCGGCCGTCCTCATCGACCTTCTGCGCGAGACCCGAACAGCACACGACCCGGCACCCGACGCCGCCGGCACCGCGCGACCCGACCACCGCGTGACTGCCGGGCGTGCGCGGCATACAGACGCCCCGGAGGTCCGAGCATGAGACACCAGACGGCTGCCATCGATCGGCTCCCCGCCGTCGCGTTCGCCGACGCCGCTACCGCGGCCGGAGACGCCCCGTCGATCCTCAACACTCAACCGTGGCTGTGGCGGGTACACCCCCATCGACTGGACCTGTTCGCCAACCGCAGCCGCCAGCTGGCGGCCGGAGATCCTCAAGGCCGGCAGCTGATGCTCAGCTGCGGGGCCGCCCTGCACCACGCCCGGATCGCACTCGCCGCTGACGGTTGGGTGGCGCACGCGACCCGACTACCGGAAGCAAGCGATCCTGACCTCCTGGCCACGCTCGTGGTCAACGGCCGCGCTCCGGTGACGATGGAGGCGTTGCGCCTCGCGCACGTGATGCGCATCCGGCACACCGATCGGCGGCCCGTCAGCGAGCGGCCAATACCCGACGTCGCGCTGCATGCCATCGTGGCCGCGGCCCGCGCGGAAGGCAACCTGCATGTCCTCACCTCCGAGAACGTGGCGGACCTGGGTTCCGCGGCAGGCCGGGCCGCCGCGGTGGAAGCCGGCGACGCGCAGATCGCAGCGGAGCTGATGTACTGGACCGGCCGTGCCAGGCCGTCGGGCACCGGACTCCCCGCGAGCGTGCTGCCCGACCACGCCACGCAGACCACCGTGCCCAGCCGCGACTTCGGCCGGGCAGGGACGCTGCCGGTCGGCGCCGGCCACGACTGGGCCGCGGTCTATGCGCTGCTGTTCGGCGACGGTGACACACCGCAGGACTGGCTCCGCGCCGGAGAGGCGCTGTCCGCGGCCTGGTTGACCGCCACCACCATCGGCGTGTCAGTGGTACCGCTCAGCGGCGTCGTCGAGGTCGCCGGCACCTGGCACACACTGTGGCGCCTGCTCGCCGGACTCGGCCATCCCTACCTCGCCCTACGGCTGGGGATCGCAGACCCGGAACAGCACGGACCACCGGCGCGAACACCACGGCTTCCCCTCGCTGAGGTGGTCGACACCTCAGCGGTGCCGTCAGAGCATCTCTGACGCCAAACGCACAGAAACAACGGGCGATGCCGCGACGCCGCTGCGCGGCCACCTGGTGGCCTGGCCGTGTCGGTTCCGCGTGAAAACTGACCCCATGGTTCCGCCCCGGAACCTGCCCGGAACGGAGGGGTCAAGGTTGAGCCGGCGTTGACAACCCAGGGAATACAACCAGAGGGCCGCCCAAGCCGGGTGTCCTTCGTCGCTGCCGTGACGGCGTTGCTCGTGACCGGCAGATTTGGCCGTCAACGTGTCCGTCGCTGACCCTGTCAGCACACCGTCAACGAACCGATTGTTGCGGGAAGCGGCCGCGCGGTGGGCCGACATCAGGGGAACACGCCGCGCCGTCCCTGACCGCGGGTTGGCGGCGCCGGTCGTTGATCTGTCCACCGTAGGGTTGCCGTTCCGGGTCTTCGCCGAAGGGCCGGTTACAGCAACGACGTCAGCGGTGCGCTCTGCGCATCGTGCATGCCTTTGGCTGGACGGTGATCGGGCCGCCCTTCCACGCTCCGTACGATCAGCGCGATCAAGGACCCCGGGCGGCGATGCTGGACCTTGTTGGCCCAGACCGCACATGAAGTCCGCACCGATCACCCCACCTTGTCGGTGACCACTCGCCTGATCGACGGATCGCCTGGTGGGGTGCTGGTCGGCGTCTCACGCGATGCTCAGCTTCGCTCGCCGCACTTCGGCCAAGCAGCTGGTCGTCGGCTCGCCAGGCCTCAGGGGATTCCGATTCCGTGGGCTGGTGGTGGGCTCGACGTCGCGGAACGTGATCGAGTGGGCACCGTGCCTGGTGATGGTGGTCCTCGCGGCCCGCGACGTGGTTTGACGTCTTGCCGTAGTGCCGATGCGTCAGCCCAGCCCGGGTCGGCTGGCTATCGGCAGGGTGTGACCGACTGTTGCCGGAGTTCGGCAGGTCCGACTTTCTCAGTTTGCTGTTGTCGACCCTGTCGATGGAGCCGGTCAAGCCGGATGCTGTCAATTGACAAACGACCAATCGACGGCGGCGGGTCTTGTCCGCCGCCTGCACCGGGCGCAAAGGAGAACGCCACAAGGCCGGCTCCGCAGTAGGTCGTCGCGGACGGTCGCCAGTCGGAAAGGAGCAGGCATGCTCAGCGACGCAGAACAGCACAGGTTGACGGAGATCGAACGCGGACTGCGGTTGGAGGACCCCGAGTTCGCCGATCGATTCGGTCAGGTCATGCAGAGCCGCCCACACAAGTGGCGTGGCACGTCCGCACCCGGTTGGCTGATCACAGCCGCGCTGATCATGGCCTTGGCGGTGCTGATGACCAGCCTGGGAGTCGCGCTCATCGCGTTGGGTGTGGCCGGCGTGAGCGCGGCTATCTGGCTTACCGGCTACATCCGCTCGACAGATGATCGGCGGCCACCACCATAGCCCCCGGCCCGCTCACAGACCCTGCCAGTGCCCACGTCCTCGGACGATCCGAGCAGATTCGGGCGTCAGCGCCCGGCCCGCAACGGTGAATGCTGCGCCGCTTGACGCTTCTGCGCGACCCCGCGCCGCGAGGAGTTCGTCGCCACGGCCGGCGTCGGCTCCCCACCGATCGCCCGGACTGCTGGACGCCGGCGCGTCGCAGGAGTTGGCGCGGACTCGGCTCGGCGCGGCGCGCCATGCCGTCGACGACATCCAAGCCGCGCCGAGTCGTATGGCCCACGGTGGGCCTCGCCCATCACGGTCGACCGGCTCGACCCCTTTACCGAGCCGAGCCAGGCTTGTGCGTGGCTCACCTCAGCTCTATTGGAGCATCATGATGAATGTCTTGTCGTTGACCGCTTTGGCCGACGAGCACGTTGCCGCGGCTCGTGTCTCGTCGGCGGGCCGTAGCGCCCAAACGATCCACGGCCGACAGACACACGCGCTGCGCCAGACGGTACTCGCCCTGGTGGCAGGCCAGGCGCTCGGCGAGCACGAAAGCCCTAACGAGGCAACGCTGCAGGTGCTGGCCGGGCGGGTACGTCTGAGCGTCGGCGACGACTCCTGGGAAGCGGCCACGGGTGATTATGTGGTCATCCCGCCGGCCCGCCATGACCTGGCCGCGATCGACGACTCCGCGGTGTTGCTGAGCGTTGTCACGGACGCCCGGGGATGACTGCGTCATCCGAACCGGCAGGGCCTACACCTAACAACGCGCTGGCGGACAATGGAGCGACAGGTCGCTGTCCGAGCCGCGGCGCGGTCCACCCACGAACCCGGCAACCGTCCTGAGCGCGATCGGCATCTGTTCTGTCGTGCTCGGTGGTCTGGTCGCTGCGGTCACCGGACCACTCGGCCTGCCTCACGGCAGCTGGCTCGCGGCCTATCTTGTGCTGGTCGGTGGAGTGACGCAATGCGCCATGAGGCCCGGCTCCGGCGACACGATGTGATAGAGCCGTGCCGCAGCTGGTCACAGGTCGGCTGCTGGAACCTGGGCAATGCCGTGGTGATCGGTGGAACCCTGGCCGGTGAACTCCTGGTCCTCGCGTTGGCGATCGCGTTCCGCGCCCCTTCGGGTGCTCTTGGAAGGCTTCGCAGGCCCAGCCGTCCGGCGTGCTGCCGGTCTGCATGAACTCCAATTCGGCGGCGGCCTGCGCGGTGAGGTCGGGTTCGGCGCGGGGGCAAGACGGTCGGCGACAACAGCTGGTTCGGTCTCGTCTCTACTCGGCGGAGTGTTCGGTGTTGTCGGGGGTGGCCGCGTGGATCTCGTTCAGCCGGTAAAGCGCGATCGCCTTGTTCGGCGCGGACTCGTCGATTTCTGCACGGTCGGCGAGTTGGGTGAGTACGCGCAGGACGATGCCGGGTGCGTCGACGTGGAAGTGGCGGCGCAGCGCCTGGCGGGTGTCGGAGTGTCCGAAGCCGTCGGTGCCCAGTGAGGACCAGGTGCCGGGCACGAAGGGTGCTATTTGGTCGGGGACGGCCCGCATCCAGTCGGACACGGCGGTGACCGGGCCCGGCGCCGCGGCGAGGCGGCTGGTGATGTAAGGGGTTTTGCGTGGTTGGCCGGGGTGGGTCAAATTCCAGGCGTCGGCGGCGAGCGCTTCGCGGCGCAGTTCCGTCCAGGAGGTCACCGACCAGACGTCGGCGGCGACGCCCCAGTCGTCGTGCAGCAGCTGTTGTGCCTGCAGCGCCCACTGCATGGCAATGCCGGAGGCGAGGATTTGTGCCCGTGGCCCGTCCATCTCGGCGGTGGGCTTGTACAGGTGCATGCCGGCCAGGATGCCGTCGACGTCGACGTCGACGTCGACGTCGGTCGGCTGGGCGGGCTGGGTGATGGGTTCGTTGTACAGGGTGAGGTAGTAGAAGACGTTGGGGTCCTCGCCGTCGCGGGTTTCGCCGTACATGCGGCGCAGGCCGTCGCGGGTGATGTAGCCGAGTTCGAACGCGAACGCGGCGTCGTAGGCGACGCAGGCGGGGTTGGTGGCGGCCAGCAGCAGCGAGTGCCCGTCTTGGTGTTGGAGGCCCTCGCCGTTGAGGGTGGTCCTGCCGGCGGTGGCGCCGAGTAGGAAGCCACGGGTCATCTGGTCGGCGGCCGCCCACAAGCCGTCGCCGGTGCGTTGGAACCCGAACATGGAGTAGAAGATGTAGATCGGGATCATCGGTTCGGCGTGGGTGGCGTAGGCGGTGCCGGCCGCGGTCCAGGATGCCGTGGCTCCGGCTTCGGTGATGCCCTCGTGCAGCAGGACGCCCTTGGTGTCTTCCTGGTAGCTGAGCATGAGTTCCCGGTCCACGGACAGGTAGCGCTGTCCGTGTGGGGAGTAAATCTTCTTGGACGGGAACAGGGCATCCAGCCCGAATGTGCGGGCCTCGTCCGGGATGATCGGCACGAACCGGTGCCCGATGTGCGGGTCTTTCATCAGGTCTTTGAGCAGCCGCACGAACGCCATCGTCGTGGCTACCTGCTGCCGGCCGGAGCCGCGGGCGGCGATCGCGTACGCCGTGGTGGCTGGTAGAGCCAGTGGCCGGTTTGGCACGGTCCGGGCCGGCAGGTATCCGCCCAAGGCGCTGCGTCGTTCGTGCAGGTAGTCCAGCTCCGGCGACCCGTCCGACGGTCGGTAATAGGGCGGCAGGGTGTCGTCGAGGGCCGCGTCGGGGATGTCGAGGTGCAGCCGATCCCGGAAGCCCTTGAGGTCCTCAAGGGTGAGCTTTTTCATCTGGTGGGTGGCGTTGCGACCCTCGAAGTGCGACCCGAGCGTCCACCCTTTGATCGTCTTCGCGAGGATGACGGTTGGCTGACCGGTGTGGGCAACGGCGGCCTGGTAGGCCGCGTACAGCTTGCGGTAGTCGTGGCCGCCGCGGGTGAGTCCCCAGATCTGATCGTCGGATAGCTCCGCGACCATCGCTGCGGTACGCGGGTCGCGGCCGAAGAAGTGCTCCCGAACGAACGCCCCGGATTCGGCCTTGTAGGTCTGGTAGTCGCCGTCCGAGGTGACGTTCACGAGGTTGACCAGCGCGCCGTCGGTGTCGGCGGCCAGCAGCGGGTCCCACTGCCGGCCCCAGACCACCTTGATGACGTACCAGCCGGCGCCGCGGAAGAACGCCTCCAACTCTTGAATGATCTTTCCGTTGCCGCGGACCGGGCCGTCGAGGCGCTGCAGGTTGCAGTTGATGATGAAGGTGAGGTTGTCCAGTTCCTCGCGGGCGGCCACGCTGATCGCGCCGAGCGCTTCGATTTCGTCCATCTCGCCGTCGCCGAGGAACGCCCACACTCGCTGCTGGCTGGTGTCGGTGATACCGCGGTGGTGCAGGTAGCGGTTGAACCGGGCCTGGTAGATGGCGTTGATCGCGCCGAGGCCCATCGAGACGGTCGGGAACTGCCAGAAGTGCGGCATCACCCGCGGGTGCGGGTAGGACGGCAGGCCACCGCCGGGATGCGACAGCTCCTGACGGAACCCGTCGAGCTGGTGTTCGGTCAGCCGGCCCTCGAGGAAGGCTCGCGCGTAGATGCCCGGGGAGGCGTGACCCTGGAAGTAGATCTGGTCGCCGCCGCCCTCCGCGGCCAGGCCGCGGAAGAAGTGGTTGAACCCGACCTCGTACAGCGACGCGGCCGAGGCGTAGGTGGAGATGTGTCCGCCCACCCCGATCCCGGGTCGCTGCGCCCGGTGCACCATGATCGCGGCGTTCCATCTGATGTAGGCGCGGATGCGCCGTTCGATGTCTTCGTCGCCGGGAAACGGTGGCTCCAGAGCGGGCGGGATGGTGTTGAGGTAGTCGGTGCTGTGCAGGCCGGGCACGCCGACGTGCTGTTCGCGAGCCCGTTGCAGCATGCTGAGCATCAGGTACCGCGCCCGATTGGTGCCCGCGTGCTCCACGACCGCGTCGAGCGACTCCCGCCACTCCTGGGTTTCGGCCGGGTCCAGGTCAAGCAGCTGGCTGGGCAGCCCGTCGCTGATCAGCGGCTGCCGGTGGATTTCTGCGGTCATGGTGTAGGCCCTTTCTCACAGCGCTGGCGTAGTACCGGATAGCGCGCCGCTCACACCGGACGCGAAAGCTGGCGTTGGTTGCTCCGACGAGACAGGGGGTCGTCGTTCGGTTCGAGCAGGACCGAGCCGACGGGTCGCCGGATCGTGCGGGCCGCGTTCGGTTCGCTGGCCGACGGACTCGGCGTCGGCTAACGGACTCATGGCATCAGCCGCAGGGCGAGCAGGATCCCGAATGTGGGCAGGAGCAGGACTTTCGCGCGCTCGGCGGCAATGTAGGCGAGGTGCAGGTGCGATCGCGGTGGGTCGTAGCCTTGGATGAGCTGCTGGGCGCGACGGTCCAAGCGGGGGCGCACCACCGCTACCTGAACAACCAACAGCGTCCAAAGGGCAATCAACACCGTCGTCGGGACGCCCTCGACGGTGGACCTGCCGGCCGTGCTCGTGAGCACCACCAGCGTGAGCGTGGCGGCGAGAGCGAGTTCCGCGGCGTTGAGCACCCGGAAGACCAGCCAGTCGATGCCGAGCCCGGCTGAGCGCCAGGACGTAGAAATGGCCGCCCGTGCTCAACAGCGACAGCAGTGGCCGAACCACGAACCGATCGCCGACGGTCACCAGTTCGGGCAACCGCAACGGAACCCCCAGGTGACGGGGACCGTCGGGCCTGAGGAATACGGCCAGGCCGTCGCTGGGCTGGTCCCACAGCCCGACCAGGTTGAGGATCCGATGTCCTGGCTCGAGCAGCGTCTCGATCTGCGCGGTGGGCATGCCGTCGGCGCGCAGCGCGTGGTGCGCGTGTTTGAGCTGGTTCTTCAGCCGGATACGGTTGCGCTCGGTTTGCGGCCCGCTGCGGTGGGTCGGCAGGAAGATGGAGGTCCGTGTGCCGCCGCGCTGGTCGGCCACCCGGAGCAGGTCGTGCTCGTTGAGGATGTCCATGCTCACCTCGTATCCGAATTCGTGTGGGACGCCGCTGGGCCGATCACATCCCCGAGGCGATGCCGGCGTCCGGTGTCGCCGGACGACCGCTGCCGCGAGGCGTTCCGGGTGGGGGCCTGTGTGCGCCGTCCCCGCGGGCTGCGGGATCCGCACTGTCACTTCCCCTCGGCGTCGGCGTCGGCGTCGCTGTCACCAGTTGGCTGGCGGGTCGCTGGCCGGGAAGGAATCCCGGCCCCACTCATCGACGATGTCGCCGGTGAAGCCGTCGGCGTCCGGCGGACGCCCGGGCGTATCCGGTGCCCGGTCGCGTAGGTCGACGATCGTGCCGTTGCGTCCCCCTGTGGAGACGATGGCATCGGCGCCGGGAGCGGAGCCCGCCAGCGGCATGATCATTGCGGGGCCGCCGATCGGGTCGCGGTCTGTTCGTCGTAGTTGCCGGTGCGGGCTGCGGGTGCCCGGCTGGCTGACCAGGTGGGAGTGCGCCCGATCCACCAGCCGAGTAGGGGGTCACGTTCGGCCGCCTGGCGCGCTGGAGGGGCCGCGACGGTGTCGTCGACGTCAAAGGTGAGTTCGTCGACGACGTTGGTGACGCCGGGGACCGCCTCGGTCAGCTGTGCGGCGGCGACGGCGGTCGACTTGCGTGCGGTGTTCCCCGTGAGGGTGACGACACCGTCGTCGACGGTGGCCTGGACAGCTCCCGGCGGGATCATCAGTGGACGGCGCAGGACCCGGTCGATCACCTCGTCATGGATGACAGCGTCGAGCCGGGCGTGGACCTTCAGCAGGTCCGACCGGGTGATGATGCCGCGTAGCCGGTTGTCGCCGTCGACGACCAGCAGTCGGCCGACCTCGCTGCGGTACATCATCCGGGCGGCCGCCGGCAGCGACGCGTCGGCTGCGATGGTCAGCGTCGGGCCGCTCATCACCTCCACGGCGGTGCCGTCCGGCCATTGCACCAGCGGCGGCGCCCACCGGCACCACCAACTGACATGCGGCTTACCGTCCGCCGCGGCGATGTCGATCTTGTCGCGCAGGTCAGTCCAGGAGACCACGCCCAGCACGGCGTCAAACCTGTCGACGATCGGCACGGCGGTGATCTGCTGTTCGGTGAGCATGGCAACGATCTCTGCGACCGACGCGTCGTCGGGGACGGTGATCACCTCCGTGGTCATCACATCGCGTACTCGCCACTGCGGCATGGTGCTCCTTTCCTGTCGCCGCCGATCTCGGGGGAGGCCCGGCGGCGCACCCGGATCGGTGGTGACGATTGGTGTCGGCACGGGGATGGTGTCGTCGGCCTGGTGCGTTCGGCGAGTCTTGAGCGTGGACCGAACCGGCCCGTGCGCGGCTGGTGTCACTGGCACGACCCCCAACGCGCGAGGCTGCGCTCATGTCCGGTCCGGGCCGTAGGCGGGCTACTGACCGCTTCGCTGTCCGGGTGTCGCCGGCGCGGCGTGGAGCGGCGGTAGAGCAGCACGTCGCGGGCGTAGCGGCGCAGCAGGTACATGCCGGCCAACACGGCGGCGACGACGATCATCAGCAGCGCGTCGATGACACCGCGGGTCGCTAGCAGTGTCACGGCAAGCGCAAGGACAGCCGCGATGGTGGCGACCGCTAACGCCCGTTGGGACTTGCGCAGCAGCATGACGTCCTTCTCCTTCCGGTCGAATCCGCACCGGTGCCACGACCTGCTGTGGCCTGCTCTCTGACGTGCCGGGGGCCTCATCGATGCCGTACGCGCCGGCTCGCGGACGCGGACGATCCGCGGTCCGGCTCCCATCGTCGCCTCGCTCGGCCTGGTCTCGGCAGGGCTACCGTGCACAGACACGGCGGATCTAGACTGCCGACCGTCGGCAACAATGCTGATGGAGGTCATGGGCGTCGCCGGGCAGCGTCGACGTGCCGGCGAGCAGATTCAGCGCCGGTGGGATTGCGGTTGTCTCGGCTCGGCACCGCTGCGGGGTGCCGTGGCAGTGGCGGTTCGGAAGGCGAGGCGGAGATGACCGACAGCAAACGGCGGGGCGGTGGGCGCCGGACTGCGAGGGCAGGACCGGAGGATGCGTGGCTGGTCGATGTCGCCGAAGGGGCCAGCCGTGATGCCGGCGGGGTTCCGGTGGACTTGCTCGGCGACTACCTGCCGCTGCTCGCCGACGCGGCCATGCACGGACGCCGAGCCAAGCGTGGCGAGCTGGACGCAATCGCCCTGCTGGGCCGGCGCGCCGCCGAGCAGGGCATCTCCGCAGGACGAGTGGTTCAGCTGTATCTGTCCGCCGCGCGGCGGCTGTGGCAGGACCTGCCGATGGTGGTGCGCTCCCGCGACCGGGAGGCGGTCCGCGCTGCCGCGACCGCCGTCCTGCAAGTCGTCGACGACGCGGTCGCGACGCTCGCCGAAGGCTACGCGGTGGCACGCCGCGACCTGGTGCGCCGGGAGGAGACCCTGCGCCGTGAGCTGATCGACGACCTGCTGCGCGGCGACTCCGACCTCGGCACCCTGGTCGAGCGCGCCGAACCGTTCGGTCTCGACCTCGCCCGGGTCCACCAGGTGGCGTTGGCCGCACCGAGCCGGCGGCTACCGGACACTGACGCGGCGATCAGCGCCCTGGAGGCGGTCATCTTCGACCGACTCGGCGACCGTGACGTCCTGGTCGCGACCAAGGATGGCCTGCTCGTCGTGCTGGCACCGGCCGATGCCGGAGCAGCCGGCCGGGTGCCGCCCGCGCTGCACGCGAGCAATGAACTCGGCCGGCTCATGCACGGCGAGCTGAGCCGGCTACCCCGCGGACGGCCCTGGCGTGTCGCCGTCGGCCGCGCCCACCCCGGCCTGTACGGCATCGCCCGCTCCTACGAGGAGGCTCGCGAGGCGCTCACCATGGCGGGTCGGCTGCACGCGGGCGCCCCGGTTATCAACGCCCACGACCTGCTCATCTACCGAGTGCTGCTACGCGACCAACCCGCCATCGTCGACTTGGTACAAGCTATACTCACCCCACTCATGCAGGCTCGCGGCGGCGCCGGACCGCTGCTCGACACCCTGGACGCCTACTTCGCCACCGGTGCGGTCGCCACCGAGTCGGCGAAACGGCTGCACGTGTCGGTCCGCACCGTCACTTACCGCCTGGAGCGGGTCAAGACACTGACCGGCTACGACCCGGCCGACGCCGCCCACCGTTTCACCCTGCAGGCGGCGGTACTCGGCGCCAAGGTCCTCAACTGGCCGCAGGAACCCCTGCCCATTCCCGCCTGACTCCCGGATCGCCAAGGCCTCGTCGGGCAAGGTGCGCGCCACGAACAGCTCCTACTGGTCCGCGTCGATGGCGATTTGCTCGCCCGGGCGCCTGGAGCTGCGGAGGACGCGCCTGCTGCCCCTGTCGATCACGACTTCCACTCACTTTGGGCCGGAGCCGATGCCGCTTCCGGCACCGCCAACCTCCACAACATCATCCTCGCCGGCTGACCATCGGCCCGGTCCAGGGCAACGCCTTCACCCAGTTACGAGACGTCCCTTAGGAGCTCTGGGGCGCATGATGGTGGATGTCCCGTGTCAAGCATTGGGGAACACACCATCACCCCAAGTCAACCCATGAATATCAGGGAGTGTCGTTGACGTCTTGGCCAGGAGCCGATCGTGAGATGTCGCCACCGTCCGCCTATCGGCGAACTCGACAAACTCCTTTCGGCTGGACAGGTGGAAATAGACATTCAGTCGCCGAAGCTCTGCGAAGGTCAGCCCGGGTCCGCGTCGGTACCGATGTCCAGAATAGAGCCGGGCGTCCTCGGAGATTTCGTGATCCAACCGCCGCACGCTGTCGTAGAGGTCTGAGGCAGAGCCTCCCTCGAAGTGCGTGAAACCTATGCCTTCAGGAAACAGCGTGTCGCCAGCAAAGAGGGCATCGCCTACAAGGAAGCAACACGACCCCACCGTGTGGCCGGGTGTCTCCATCACACCTACCTCGATGGAGCCAGCCTTCAACGTCTCGCCGTCCCGGCAGTGCACCATTCCCGGTTCGTCGAAGCCGTAGTAGGCGGCTTCGACACCCGAGAGGTACACAGGAGCTGGCAGGAGGCTTACCAGTTCGGCAACTCCGTTGACGTGATCCGAATGCGCGTGCGTCAGCACTACCGCCTGCAGGCTCCAGCCTTCAAGGTGAATTCTTCGGGCGATGCCCTCGCTGTCCCATGCAGGATCCACGACCACGGCATGGCGTGTCTCAGGGTCCCCGATCACATACTGGAAGTTCGGAAAATGTGCTGGTCCGGCGGTACCGACCAGAATTCTATGCATCACCGACGCTTCTCTCAGCTGGAGCGCCCGCACGCGAGTTCGTCGTCCGTTCCAGTGCCTGCCATGGCAGATGCCGGAACGTCGCCGGCCGCGGTTCGGCTGCGGCGACGGGCGCGTACTCGGAAGCGTCCAGGGCGAGGAGCCCCCCCAGGTAGGCCTGCGCCTCCAGCATCGCCAGGCGGTCCCCAGGGCAGCGATGCGCTCCCGCCCCGAAGACGTAGCTCTGAGCCTTGCGGCGATCGTCCGTCTCACCAATGCCCAACTGCAGGCTCGCACTGGCCAAATCCACTTCGATCAAGGCGCCTCGCGGTATCTGGCCGACCGTGTCGATGAACACATCTCGGGAGGCATAGCGTGTCGTCAGGCCCAACGGGGCGTCCTGCGTCAACAGGCGCATGACGACACTCGCGGAACCCGCACTGCGCACGGCGTCCGTTACGGCATCCGCGTCGTTCCACCACGCGGAGGTCAGGACCTCCAGGGCGACCACGGTAGTCTCCGCGCCGGCCACCAGGAAGAGGGCCAGCTCTGCCGACCGGGCCTCGTTCGACAGGTCCGAGAACCACGGCACCGTCACGTCTCGGACGAGGCGTTGGATGTAGTCCTTCGCCTGCGCCACAGAGTCGTCGGTCTCAGGAAGCCCGCCGAGGATCCGCAGCACCGGCTTGAGGCTCTCGTAGTGCTCGATGGGGTCGACCTCAGGGAGGTCCAAGAGGTCCAGGACGATGCGGTTGGGGATGTAGACGCAGCCCTGCAATAAATCGTTGCTGACGCGCGCACGAGCGAATCCGTCAGCGACGGCGGAGTCAACCATCTCCTGGACCGTGACGCTGCCGGCCCACTGCTTCCCGAAGCCGGCCCACCACCCGCGCTTCCTCTTGAGGTGCTCGCTTCCCTCCAGATCCAGTGTGGACGCTCCGAAGACCCGGCGTGACACCCGGAACGGGTGATCGACCCGGAACTTCTCCTCGCGAAGCAACCGGCCGACGTCTGCCGGGTCGCCCAGCCTGAGACGTTCCTCCATGGGCTTATCCGCTCGTTTTCCGGCCGTCACCGGCTGGGGACTGGACATCCGCCCGTGCCGCCGTGCTCTTCGCGACGAGCCGGTCGTACCCGAGGCCGAAGCAGGCGCTGTACAGGGGCTGCCCGTCGTTCGAGCGCAGGTTGCAGCTTCGAGCGAACGCCCCGAGGTGCAGGTTGACCGACGCCACGGCGAGGCCGTCGACGACGAACTCGGACTTCAGGTTCTCGGACTCCTGGAACTTCAGGTGCAGGTCCTTGGGGTCGAAGAACGGGTCGCTCGCCTTCTTCACGACCGCGTCCACCCAGAACTCCTCGGCGAGTGACGACGGCACGTCACGAACGATGTGCCCGATCCACTCGTGCACCAGGCCCAGGTCCGTCGAGAGGAAGATGAACTCTCGCATGAGGAACGAGGACTGGCGTTCGCCCGGACGGTAGGTCTCCTCGTTCCGGAAGCAGAGATTCTTGTGTGTGAACAAGGAAGGACTGGAAAGCTGGCGATCTCTCAGATGGTCGAACACCGCGTAGCAGGTAGTCGGTGCCAGGAGAAACTCGGAGTCCGAGCCCATCGCGCCCGAGACCACCAGTGCATGCTGGGGAAAGCTGCGCACGTAGTGTGTTGCCAGGACGGAGCTCCTGGGGAGCAGCGGGGAGAGTTTGAGCTCCTCGGCACCCGAGAAAGAGGGGATTCCGATGAGCATCCTGTCGATCTGGGCCTCGACGTCACTCAAGCCCAGTTGCGCGCCGACCGGACTCATCGGGCAACTGGGGTCGTATGCGAACCGTAGACGGCAGCGATTGTCCGGGCAGTGCGGATGCTGTCGAGCATCAGGTCCTCCAGCGGGACGTGCGCGCCGGTCTCCTTCTCCAGGAACACGATCAGCTCCATTATCGACAGGCTATCGACGATGCCCGCCTGGATCAGGTCCGTGTCCGCGCCGAGCTCAGTTCCCATCGTCGGGCGCTGAGTCTCTGTCGAAGTATTGAGGTCGCGCAGGAACTCCAGCACCGCTCCGAGAAAATCGTCATTGCTTCCAGTCATGCCGGGCTTTACCCTTCGTCCATTTGGAAGTTGCCAACCGTGCGGTCTGCCTCGCGCCACTCATCGGGTGCCGCCAGCTCCTCGCACGAGCTCGCCGACGGTGACCTCGCGATAGAGCATCGAGCGCTCCTGCTCTGTCAGCTCTTTCGACAGCTCCTGACGGATCTCGAGGTGGTCACCGAACACCGGTGCCAGCTGCCCCTCGCCATACATACTCCGGTGCAGGACGATTGCTCCGTCGGCTGACGAAGCCTTTCGAGCCTTGCCCGCGAGGGCCTCGTGCTGCGAGGGGCTGCCCCAGTCGAAGATGTTGGACAGGTAGAAGGCGTCCACGTCCGTCACGGTGTCGAGGCACTGGTCGACCGTGCTGTTGACCAGTCGCATCTTGTCGATGTTGCGGCGTGCGGTCGTGTATCCGTCGTCGGAGAGATAGGCGGGTGTGCCGTCGACCCGGTCGTGGAGGTAGCGACCGGTGAGCAGCTGATGTAAGAAGTAATTGTTGGCGACTGGCTTGCCCACGATGGCGTCCTTGATTTGCGCCGCGTAGAACTCGCCGAACTTGGACTCAGGGCTACGTGCGGACCACAGCGGTGGGTAGAAGTGCGACTGGGTCCAACGGCTGAACAACACCCGCACGGCGGTGTCCCAGCGGTCGTTGTCGAGGTGCTCGGCGAAGAAGGCACGCTGCTCGTCCATGGTCGAGCACGCGAAGAGGAGGTCGACGTTCTCGGCGCCGAGGATGAGCTGCGTCAGGTTGTCGCCGACCAGCCTGTAGAGGCGATCCGTCACGCCACAGCCGTTGATCCCCGACGCGATGCGCGCCTGGTGGCTCCGCCAATACGCGCGGGCTCCGTCGGGCAGGGCTTCTTCCAACTCGCGGAAGGTGCCGAGGCGGTTCACGGCAGGCCGCTCGCCAACGAAGGCGAGGTAGTCCTCCCGTTCGAGAGCGATCAGGGCGGCCTTCTTGAGCTCGATGAGCGCGCACTGGGCCGGGTTCGCGTCCACGACGACGAGGCTCTCCAGCTCGTCGTCCAGCAGCGAGAATGCCGTGCAGCCGCCCGAGCCGATGGTGAGGACCCTCCGGGCCCCGTAGCTGGCCTGTAGTCGACGTTCGATGCGTGAGTCCTCACGGATCTGTGCGAAATAGATCTCGCTCATCGACGCCACCCGATCGGACGTCTCGGATCCTGAAATCGGAATCGCAACTTGATCAGACCCCCGAAGTGAGAACAAGAAAATGGATCATCGCATTGTGACTGCAGGCGGTCAACCCCTCTATTTTGGAGTCTGGCTCCTCGCACGTGAGCTTCGATCGTCCGCGGCGAGGGGGTCTGCGTGTGGCGGCCGGCTGACTCGATGGCCGACGCGGACAGCCCTGCGCGCAGGATTCTGAGGCGCTCCGGGGTGGACTCGAGGAACGGCAGGGCGGACGAGCGCCGACTCGATGACGCCCAGCTCCACGAGGGGGTCGATGCTGTGAGCCGCGGAGCTGGATCCGGCGCCGGCAGTGATCGTCACGCGGCCCGCCGCCGCCTCGACCGAGATGCGGATGACCGCGATGCTCCGTCGTGGTCCAGGGTCGCGGCCTCTTCTTCGGATCCTGCCCCTCGACCTGGGTGAGACGGCTGCCGATATCCCATGGCACGCGCCACCGGTTACTTTGTCCGCATGAAGCACTCCACGTCGAGCCGGTGCGGCGACCTCCAACATGATCACGCGCTGCGGGGTCGACTATGCACCGTGAATACCGCGGGGTCGACTTTGCGCCGCCGTGGGTTAATGCGCGCGTGAACAAGGAATCCAGCACGGGGGTGCAGGCATACAGGGCCCTGCTCGGCGAGCGGGACATGCGCCGGTTGGCCGTCGCGGCCCTGGTAGCGCGCCTGACCATGAGCATGTGGTCGGTCGTGCTGTTCCTGCTCGTGGCCGACCGACGCGACGAGTCGTCGGCCGCCCTGGCGTTGGCCGCCTATACGGTGGGCCAGGCACTCACGGCCCCCGCACGGGGCCGATGGATCGACCGCCGGGGCGTGCAACCCGTGCTCCTCGTCACCACCAGCCTGTACATCCTGATGGTGGCCGTCCTGGTCGCCGTCATCGAGGGTTCGTCGATGCTGGTGATTGCAGGAGTCGCCGTGCTGAGCGGCGCTTTCATGCCGCCGGTCGCTGCCACGATCCGTGGACTCTGGATCGCCCTCACCCTCCCGGGAAAGGGCCGGCACACAGCGATGGCCCTCGACGCTGTCCTGCTCGAGGTGGCCTTCGTCGTCGGCCCCGCGGCAGCGGGCCTGCTGGCGACGTGGACGGATCCGGCCGTCGCGGTCCTGCCCGTCATCGCCCTGCTGGTCCTGTCCGCGGTCTTGGTGATCCGGTCGGAACCGGCCGAGCAGGTGCTTGCCTCCCGGAGCAAGGGCGGATGGGGGCCGGTTGCCTCTTCGCCGTTCAGGACGACCCTGCTACTCGCGCTGGTCCCGTCCCTGGTCAGTGCCGCCGTCGAGGTGCTGTTGCTGACGATCAGCCACTCCGGCGGCTACGAGTGGGCGGGAGGACTGCTGCTGGCCGGAATGGCCGTGGGTAGCCTCGTCGGAGGACTTGTCTTCGGCGCGTACGGCAGTGGACGTACTCCGCAGAGCTGGTTGCCGATCATGCTGCTGCTGACGGCCGGCGGCATCGTGATGCTGCTCCTGGGTCAGGCCGCGCCATGGAGCTTCATCGTCGTCGCTCCCCTGGTCGGCGCCACCACGGCACCCTGCCTGGCCACGGTCTTCTCGCTCTCGGCGGCGACCACCCCCCCGGGGCAGCGGACCGAGGCGCAGTCCTGGGTCAACACGAGCCTCGCGCTGGGCTTCGCCATGGGTGCACTCGTCGTTGCCCCCTTCGCCGATCAGGTCGATGTCGCCGTGGTGCTTCTCGTCGTGATCGCTGCGGTCGGCGCGCTGGCCGCCCGGCTCGTGGGCCCCTCGCTTGCCAGGCACGCGGGGCCGGAGTAGCACGGAGATCACCGTTATACTGGTCGATGTCAGACGACGCGCCGTGACGACGTCGATGCATGTGTCTGCGACAGACGAAAGCCGGAGGGAATGATCAGCTCCACTGTCCCCTCAGCCTGGCCCCAACCAGAAAGCTTCTACTCCTCGCCGAACTGGCTGCGCTTCGTCGACTCCGACGGCATCGGTCGTCCCGCCTACCTGACGAAGGACGGTGCCGGGCTCGTCGCCCACCATGCGCCGGACGAAGGTCATCCGGACTATCGCTTCGAGACCCTGCTCGACAGCGAGGACGACAGTGCGCGGCTGCTGCTCGGTGGACGCCGGGGATTCTGCTCCCCGGTGATCGGGACTCGCCGGTCGCCCGCAGCGCTGGCGGAGCTCATGGGCGCGGCCCTCGAGGCGTTCCCCGAGGTACACGGCGCCTGGTGGTGGCCATACCTGCCGTCGAAGGACGTGCCACACGTCGTGGCGGCCGCGCGTTCGCTCACCGGCGAGACCCCCGGGGTGCACCTCGTCGACGCCGACTGCACCGTGCAGCAAATTCCTGCGGATGGGCCCTTCGAGTCGAAGCTGACGAAGTCGCAGCATCGACACTGGCGCCGCGAGTGGCAGCGCTTCGTCAAGAGCGGCCTCGAGCTCCGGCAGGTGTCGATCGACGAGATTGTCGCATGCGGGGCTCCGCTGCTGCAGCAGGTCGAGCTCAAGTACGGCAACGAGCACGAGGAGGAGAACCTGCGGGCAACCCTCGGCCGCCAGGCCCGCATCCTCCGCGAGGAGGCCGTGGCGCACGCCGTCTTCGACGGCTCGCGCATGACCGGGTACTCGCTCGGCTACCGGTCGGGCCAGCAACTCGCGCTTCGTTCGATCGGCCTGAACTACGGGGAGCTGCGCAACGCCGCGGAGTACGCGGTGCTCCTAGTGCACGGGCCCGTACGGTTCGCCCAGGAGAACGGCATCGAGTCCCTGCACCTCGGCACCCGCAGCTACGAGGCTAAATGTCGGCGAGGCGCGCGGGTCCGCGGCCTGTGGGCGGTGGCACCTGGAACCACGACGTCGAAGAAGAAGATCGAGGAGCTCGCCGGGTCGGTCCTGGCCCAGCTTCCCGCCACGGATGCTGCGGCGTTCCGCTCGGAGATCGACGCGGTCCTGGCCTCACTCCTCGCCGAGAGTGGTCAGGCGTGACACTCCCTGTGTCAACCTCGGGCAGCGAGGAATTGGTCTTCTCCGGCTTGGAGGAGGCGTACCGCGTTGCCGTGCCGGGCCGGGTTGTCGACGAGGCCTCGAAGGGCGACCGCCACAAGCCCATCTGCTGATCCTCGCCGAGTTCCGACAGGACGTTACTTCCAAGATCTGATCGAAAGGATGGTGCCGTAGTGACCGCCCACGCCGTGGTCCTGACCACCGTGCGCCGCGCCTTCCCGTTCCGTCTGCTCGACGCCGCATCCGTCGACCACGTGACCATCGTGGCGGAGGCGGGCCATCCCCACCACTTCCCCGACGGCGGCGGCGCGTCCCGTCTACCTACCATGCAGGTCATCGAGGTCGACGACATCCGCGACACGACCCAGGTGCTCGTCGCCGTCCGTCGGGTGGCCGCGTCACGTCCTGTGGATCGCATCATCTCGCCGGTCGAGTTCGGTGTACCGACCGCTGGCTTCCTGCGGTCCTCGCTCGGGATCCCCGGAGATTCGTACGACGTCGCACTCGCCTTCTCCGACAAGTTCCTCATGAAGCGACGCCTCATCGAGGCAGGCCTGAAGACAGCTCAGGTCCAGCGGGTTTTCGAACCGACCGACGTCCCGAAGGCGGGCGACAGCCTGGGATGGCCGGTCGTCGTCAAGCCGACGTTCGGCGCCCTCTGCATGGACGTGACCCGGATCGACGGGCCGGAGGCAGCGAGGGCCTGGGCGACCGGGCCGACCGGAGCGCGTCTGCGCGCCGAGGAGATGCCGGTGGCCGTGGAGCAGTACGTGGCGATGGACCGGGAGTTCCACGTCGACGCCGTTCTTCACGAGGGTAAGGTGCTGTTCGCCGCCGTGTCGATCTACTTCGATCCGCTGCTCGGCCGGATCGACGACTTCGACGGATCGTGGATCGTCCCCCCCGACCACCCTGACCATGACGAGGCGCTGGAGGTCGCCAGCCGGGCCACGATCGAGTTGGGGCTTCGCGACGGGGTCGCCCACGTGGAGCTCTACCGGTCCCGCGACGGCTTCCGGGTCGGCGAAGCGGCGTGCCGGCCCGCGGGCGGCGGCATCGTCGAAGCCATCAGTCACCAGCACGGAGTCGATCTGTGGGAGGCATTCTGGTCCCTGGGGCTCGGGTACACGCCGGCGCTGGACGTCACGTCGACCGACGGCATTGTCGTCAACGTGAATCTTCCGATCCGTCCGGGCCGGATCGTCGAGATGTCCTCTGAGGAGGAGATCCGCGCGGCGATCCCTGGACTGATCGACATGCGGATGACCATGAGCGTCGGCGACGTGGTCACGTCGGACCTCAACTCGTCGTCGACGCCAGGGGTCGTCTTTTTCCGCGCCCGCGACGAGGCAGAGATCGCTCCCACGATGGAGGCGCTTCGGCGTGCCTTCCGGCTAGAGGTCGAGCCTACGGATGGGTCAACGATCGTGTGAAAAGCAGCGGTAAGGCTGTCCAGAGGCCCTGCCGTGGGCAGGTGCCGCAGCGTCGCCGGTCCCTCCGGCTCCGGCATGCCGATCGCCTCCGTCAGGTGCGCCTGAGGGTCGAAGTCGAGGATGAATACCCGGTCCCCGGCCTCGTCATGGTCACCGCCCCGAAGGTGCGCGAGATGAGGTGTATCAGGACCGTGTCAGCTGGGCACGGCATCCCGGGCGACTACGATGCCGTCGAGGCTTTCCCGGCACGGGCAGGTTCGATCGGCAGGCAGGTCGGCCAAGGCATTCAGAACAATCGACCGGAGGCGGTCGGTGTTCTTCGCGAAGACGTCGAACACCTCCCTCTGATTCACGGCGGAAGCGCTGTCCAGACCGGCGTCGAGGTCAGTGACCAGCGCCACCGCCGTGTAGCACATCGCGAGTTCGCGAGCCAGAACTGCTTCCGGGAGGCCGGTCATGTTGACCACGGACCAGCCCTGAGCCGCGTACCACTGTGACTCGGCCCGGGTCGAAAATCGGGGTCCCTCGACGACGACCATGGTGCCTTCATCCGTCACGGGCATCCCCTCGCGACGCGATGCCGCGATGACTACCTCACGCCCCTGCGAGCAGTACGGGTCGGCGAACGGTACATGTGCCGCGCCGGAGTCGTAGAAGGTCTGCTGGCGGCCGCTGGTGCGGTCGACGAGTTGGTCCGGGACCACGAGGCTTCCCGGCCCGAGTTCGGGTCGCAGTGAGCCGACGGCGCACGGGGCGATGATCTGGCGGACGCCGATCGAGTGCAGTGCCCAGAGGTTGGCGCGATAGTTGATCCGGTGCGGCGGGTAACGGTGGTCGCGGCCGTGCCGGGGGAGGAACGCCACATCGCGGTCGCCGACGCGACCAACAAGGACGGCGTCCGACGGTTCGCCGTACGGGGTGCTGACATGCACTTCGCGGGCTTCGTCCAGCAGCGAATAGAAGCCGCTTCCGCCGATGACGGCCAACGACGCTTGTAGCGCTGACATGATCTCTCTCCTCATGCATGGAATTTCGTGAGTCGATGGATTACCTCGTCGGTGTCCGGGAAGCCCTGCCGAAGGTTCACCGAACCGGAGGCCTGGGCGAACTCGGTCATCCCGCTGAAGATCGTCGAACTCTGATGCCGCGACCGGCTCATGTCGGCCTGCCGACCGGCTGCGGGCGCACAGACGAGAAATCAGTGACCCAGGCGTGGGCGCCGAAGTCCGTTGGCGGGTTCCCGGGTCGGTGCACACCCAGGGTATGCCAGCCGGCGGCGCGGGCGGTGGCCAGTTCGACGGGCCGGTCCGAGGCGAACAGGATCCGGTCCGCGGCTACGCCGATCTCCCGGCTGATCCGTTGGTACGCCGCGGGATCGGTCTTGGCGCCCATGCCCTGCGCGTCGAAGAGCCGGTCGACCAGCGGTCGCAGATCACCCAGCTCGGTGTGGCGCAGCCAGTCGTGTTGCGCCTGGACGGAACCGGAGGAGAACAGGTGCACGCCGAGGCCGTCGGCACGCCACGTCCGCAGCGCGGTGGGGACGTCGTCGAAGACGTGTGCGGTGAGCGCTCCGCTCGCGTACCCGTCCGCCCAGATCATCCCCTGCAGCGCCTTGAGCGGTGGCGCTTTGACATCCTGGTCGATCCAGCCGTTGATGACGACGACCAATTCTGCGCGTGTTGCCGTCGGCTTGCCCGCCAGAGCCGCGGTGGCCCGGAGGACGTCCTGGACATCCGTCGTGTCGCGTTCGAGATACGTGGCGACTCGCTCACGAGAGTAGGGAAAAAGAACATCACGGACGAAGGCGAGGGAACCTAACGTGCCCTCGACGTCCAGGACGACTGCGTCGGCTCGGCTCACCAATTAGCGCCGATCAACTCGTCGAGGTAAGGGATCTGGCGGGCGGTCGGCTCGCCGGTGAAGTCGGCGATCCACCCGTCCTCCTCCTGGAAGAACCGGATCGCCGTGAATTGGGGCTGCCGGCCCATGTCGAACCAGTGCCGCGTGCCGCGCGGCACCGATAGCAGGTCACCAGCCTCGCACACGACGGCGTGCACCATGCCGTCCAGATTCAGATAGAAGCACCCGCGTCCCTCGACGAAGAACCGGACCTCGTCCTCGTCGTGCACGTGTTCCTCGAGAAACTTCTCCCGTGCCGCTCGGGCAGTGGCGGGCCAGTCCGGGTCGGCGTCGTTGGGCCGCATGCGTACGACGTCCACCAGCCGGTAGCCGCCGGCCTCGCTGATCCTGCGTACGTCATCGCGGTAGGCTTCGAGCACCCGACTGGAGTCGGCGGCAGCATCGAGCGTCCGGGTCGTGGCCCATCGTTCGAACACGATGTTCCAGCGGGACAGTTCGACCCGGATGCGGTCCTCGTCGGTAGTGCGCAGTCGAATGTCGTTGCCGTCGGTAGCCGGCATCACCTGAAGCAGCGTCATAGCAGACCCTCCTGGAATAGATCCGTGTTCGGTGAGGCACTTGCGGCGAGCAGTGTCAACTGGCACATCGCCTCAAGGCATTCGAGGCGATTGCGGGCCACCTCGAGCGACGGACCCCAGGCAGTGACGCCGTGCCAGGCGAGCAGGAACACCGGCGGTGTCGCTGCGGACTGCGCCAGGTGGTTCGTTACGTCGGTACCGATGCGTGCGACGTCCGGCCAGTTGGGAAAGACCGGGACATGGACGCTGGCCGGGTCGACGACGCCGAGGCCCTTGATCAGTTCAAGATCGGCGAACCGTACCGACGTCCGGCTGGCTCGGGCCGCCAACACGGCGACAGCGGTGGCGTGCGGGGAATGCACGTGGATGACCGCGCCACAGCGCGGATCGGCGGCGTAGATGGCGGTGTGGATGCTGGTCTCGGCGGACGGCTTCGGCCCGATGGGCTGCACGGGCAACCCGGTCCGCACGCTGACGGGTACGGTGTCGCTCTCTGTCAGCCGTCCCTTGCTGCGTCCGCTCGTGGTGATGAGTATCGTGTCGCTGGCGTCGTCGAGCCGCGTGGAGAGGTTGCCGGACGTTCCCTCGAGCCATCCCCGCAGGTACAGCTCCCGGGCTTCCCCCACCAGGTGAGCGGCGCCGCGGGTGTCGATGATGCCTGTCACGCGGTGGCTCCTTCGTCAGCAAGGGCAACGACCAGGCGACGTCCGTTGAGGCGCTCGACACCGCCGAGCCCGGCGACCTCGAGCAGCACACCGAAGCCCGCGGTACGGGCATGGCTGGCGGAAACCAATTCGGCTGCGGCGGCGAGGGTTCCTCCAGTGGCAAGGACGTCATCGACGATCAGCACCCTGGCGCCGGGAGCAAGGGCGTCCATCTGCACCTGCAGCGTGTCAGCGCCGTACTCGAGGCCGTACTGGACGCTGTGCACCGCGCCGGGCAGCTTGCCGGCCTTACGGGCGAACGTCAGCGGGCAGCCGAGCAGTTGCGCGACAAGTGTTCCGACGGGAAAGCCCCGGGACTCGATGGCGAGGACATGGTCGCACCGTCCGCGGAAGGTATCCGCCAAACGGCGGGCGAGGGCCGCAAGAGCACGCGGGTCCGTGTATACGCCAGCGAGATCGCGGAAGGTCACGCCTGGCTGTGGGAAGTCGGCTACGTGGCGGACAAGCGAAGTGTCGCCGATGCGGGTGGGCCGGATGACCCGGTCCTCGGTGACAATGGCGGTGATCAAGTCGATCGGTGTGACGTCGAACGCGGGGTTGTACACCGCTGTCCCGGGCTGCGCGATCTGTGCACCCGCGATCTCCAGTACCTCGTCGGCGGGCCGGTCCTCGATGAGGATGTCATCGCCGTGCGGCGTGGTGACGTCGACCGAGGACTCCGGTGCGACGACGATGAACGGGATGCCGTGGCGCGCTGCGGCCAAAGCCAACGCATAGGTACCGATCTTGTTGGCGGTGTCGCCGTTTGCGGCGATGCGGTCCGCCCCGACGATGACGCAATCGACCGAACCACCGGCCATGGCCGCCGCGGCGGCCGAGTCGATACACAGGCGGTGCGGGATGTCCGCCTCGGCCAGCTCCCACACGGTGAGTCGGGCGCCCTGCAGCAGCGGCCGGGTCTCGGTCGCGAGCACCGAACCCAGATCACAGCTGGCCGCCAGCTCTCGGATCGCGCCCAGGGCGGTCCCCCAGCCGCCGGTCGCCAATCGGCCGGTGTTGCAGTGGGTGAGAACGTGCATCGGCCGCCGCGGGGACACCTCACGGATGAGGGTCGCGGCGCGTGTCGCTGCGGCACGGTTCGTCCGCTCGTCCTCGGTGATCATGTCGAGGGCCTCTTGCAGGACGGCGTCCGGGCCGTCCGCCAGCCGGCCGAGCGCCCGCTGGACACCCCACCGCAGGTTCACGGCGGTTGGTCGGGCGGCCGCGAGCAGTTCGGCGTCCGCCCGTACGGCAGCATGATCAACCTCGCCGGCGACTGAATGTAGGTGCGCCGACAGAGCGACGCCGAGCCCACCCGCCAGTCCGAGGGCCGGAGCGCCCCGGATGGCCAGGCGCTGAATCGCTGTGATGATCTGATCGATGCCGGTCATGTGCAGGACCGTCATCTCGTGAGGGAGTGTCGTCTGGTCGACAGCGACGACGCAGCCGGGTTCCCAATCGACCGAACGCTGCATGAATTGCTCCTCCATCGGCAAAAGGCTGAAGTCGGCAGGTCGGTACGGCGCTTTGAGGCGTCCCGGAACGTGGATGCGAGTGGCTGCACAGCGTCCGCAATTGTCGAGTTATGTTGATCACCAAGGTGGCTTCGCCTTGAGTGGCCTCCACCCCTTTCGGTTGTCTCGATACCACTGCACCGTCGCAGCCAGCCCGTACTCCAGATCGATGCGTGGCGCGTACCCGACCTCAGTCATGATCTTGCTGGTATCGCGGGAATGGCGACGGTCGTGGGCCCTTGCGGTCGGCGACTGGCACGGTCCTGTCCGGGCCGGCCTGGCGTTTCGTGCCGGGGCGCGGCGTCGGGCAGTGTCTGCGTGCCGAGCGCGTTGGTGGTGACGAACGGGGTGGCACCCGCAATGGAGCGGTCGACATGAGAACCAGCGGCGAAGTGGACGATCACGTCGTGACCCGCAGCCACCGCGTCGATGAGAGCGGTGCCAACGCCACAGTGGACGCGATGTAGGCGTGTGCCCTCACCCACGGTCTCGAGGTTGCGCAGGCTTCCGGAGTCGGCCAACTTGGTCAGCACAGTCACCCGGGCGGGCTCGACCGACGGTTCCCCCGGCGCGCTGCTATCCGGGGTGCCGCCGGCCTGAAGGATCTCGCGCACCTAAGGATCGTATCCGCAGTCGATCGAAGTACGTCACCCCCGTCTCACGCAACAAGATCACGTAAACTCGCGGAGCGTGAAGATCATCGTCGCCGATGTAGCCGGTTTCATCCGGTCCGAATACGTGCGCATGCTGCGGCGGCCGGATGCCGGCTGTGGCCGCTCACCCTTGCGGTGTCCACACAGCTCATGCCGGTCTTTCACAAACCGATGATCTGCTGTCTACTGTCGACGTTGGTCTTGGCAGCGTGTCCAAAATCCTTGGTGCGGCAGCCGCCAATGGCTAGCTGACCGGGGCGTGACAGACCCAATGGCGGCTGCCGTACTAACTGCCGGTGAGTTACTAGCTCCAGGACCAGGCCACCAGAAGGACTCATTCAGAGGATGCGGTTCAATTGTGAGAGCCGCCAATGCGGTGGCAATCTCCTGCAACGTCGCCCGCACATAAATGGCCACTGACAAGTGCGGTGATCGTGGGCGTGCTCCCCGATCGACCGATGCGGCCGCAGGAGCCGGCGCTGGTGCCAACCAAGGCACTGGGCCGGCAGCTCACGATCGGCCGGCGGCCCGGCGGCCCGGCGCGAGCCCGGTTTAGGGGGAGCAGATTGGGTGCAGGTTGGCGAAGAGGTCACCGCGACCGGAGTGCTCACCGACGCCGGACAGAGACGAGGACTCTGACCTGCGGTGCTGCGGCCGAGCGGTGCGCCGTGACCTCCCGGTAGAGATCGAAGTGGTCAGGCATGTCGTTCCGGGATGGCTGGGGTCGGCCGGTATCTCGAGTCGCCTAACGCCGTGCCTGTAGGTCTGCTGTAGATCGATCTGCGGCATTGTGGGCGAGCCTGCTGGAGTCCGTCACGGTACCGTCATCTGAGACGCCGATCCCACGGGCAGCGACGTGACGAGGCCCTTCAGTCTGGAGACCCCTTCGGCGGACCCGAAGTGGTCGGCCAGTTTGCTCCCGGTCGTCAGTCGAGCGGCGTCCGCTCATGTCGATGAGCGTGCGCGGCGGATTGCGCCGCCACGCACGCCGGTCATCGGATTTCGATGATGACCTTTCCGAACGGGCTGGTCGATTCGTAGTAGCGGAACGCCGCGGCGGCTTCCTGAAAGGGGAACACTCGGTCGATGACGGGCCGAAGCTGATGCGCGGCGATGATCTCGTTCAGCTGAGTGAACTGCGCGTAGCTTCCGACGGCCAGCGCTCGGATCGTCGCGGCGACACCGAACACCAGGCGAGGGTCGAGTGGCGGCCAGTCACCGGAAAGGGACCCTACGAACGCGACGTGCCCGTTGATGGCAAGCGACCTCAGTGACTGCCCCAATGTTCCGGCAGTGTCGACGACCCGGTCGACCCCTCGCCCGCCGGTGACGTCGCGGACCGCAGTGTGCCAGTCGGGAACGGCCCGATAGTTGACGACCTCGTCAGCGCCCAGGTCACGAAGGCGCTGCTCCTTTTCCGCCTGGCCGGTCGTGGCGATCACTCTCGCACCGAGAAGCTTGGCCAGTTGTACCGCGAACAGTGATACGCCGCCCGAGCCGGTCGTCAGCACGGTGTGCCCCGGTTGGATCCCAGGACCATCCCCGGTCAGCGCGTTCCACGCCGTGACTGCGGCGCACGGCAACGTCGCGGCCTCGGCGTAGGAGAGGCGTTCAGGGATCGGGACGAGGGCTTGCTCCGGCAGGACGGCGAGTTCGGTGAGCATGCCGTCGAGGGAGCCTCCCAGTTGTGGCAGGTATGACTGTTGCAGGGGGCCGTCCAGCCATTGCGGGAACAGCGTCGCGGTAACCCGGTCGCCCGGTCGCACCCGCTGAACACCTGGGCCCAGGGCGATGACCTGCCCGGCACCGTCCGAGACGGGAATGACGTCCGGCTTCACCGGCAGCACGTACTGCCCCCGCAGCACCAGCAGTTCGCGGAAGCTGAGCGAGACGGCGTGGACCGCGACCGCGACCTCGCCGATACCTGGCGTGCGCGGTTCGTGGCAGCGCAGCGACAGACCATCAATGCCGTCACCGCTGTTGACATGGTAGCTGCGCACGGACGGGGGCAGCGTCGCAGTCATCGCGGTCATCCCTCGATGAACTGGTAGTCGCGGACGATCCGTCCGTCGGCGCCGAGCACGAGGATCTCCAGCCCGACACCGGCCACGTCGCCACCGTCGCGAGGCACCATCTCCCAGCGAAACTTGACCACGTCGTGGAGCCGCTCGGCATCCCCGCGGGAGCGGAACACAAAGGTGCCCGGGGCGATGAACTCCTCGTACGAGCGCGTCACCCGCACCTCCAGTTCGTCATGCCCGCGCGCCTCCAAGACGAGACGATCGAACCCCAGGCCTTCGGCGGCCTGTCGCATTTCCTGAGGCGGCTGCAGGACATGGACCCCGTCGGTGGACCAGAGCTCGCGAACGGCCGCGCGGCGACGTTCCGGGTCGGGTTCGCTCCACACCGCGACGTAGCGGCCGGTGAGGTTCTCCAGGTCAATGTCAGCCATAGTGATCCTTCGGTCGTGGATGATCGTTGCGACCACTACTGTTCTGCGCCGGAGGCGCCGCGACAATTCCCCGGAGGGAATCGCCAACCGGCGCGGCACCCGGTACACAGGAAGAATGATCACCGAATCCGCGAGCGGCGGACTCGCTGGTGCGTTGCGCACATGGCGCACCCGACGACGCGTCAGCCAACTCGAACTGGCGGTGCGCGCTGGCACCACGCAACGGCACGTCAGCTTCATCGAGAGCGGACGCTCGACCCCCGGCCGGGCGATGATCATACGGCTGGCCGAGTCGCTGGAGGTGCCGATCCGCGATCGCAACGAACTGCTCCTCGCCGCAGGATTCGCGCCCGCGTACCCACAGACCGACCTGGACCATCCCCAGTTGGCGCCGGTCCGGACCGCCCTTAATCGCGTCCTGCACGGCCACCTGCCGTACCCGGCTGTGATCGTCGACCGGCACGGCGACCTCATCTCCGCCAACGCCGGCTTCCACATGATCACCCGCGGAGTGGACCCACACCTGCTCACCCCACCCGTGAGCGTCCCCCGAGCCCTGCTGCACCCCCGCGGTCTCGCACCTCGCATCGTCAACCTTGAGGAATGGGCCTGGCACATCATCGACAGCGTCCAAGCCGAAAGCGTCCGCAACCCGAGCGACCGGCTCCAGCGCCTCGTCGAGGAACTCGTCGACCTGGCACCCCCGCGGCCACGGCAACTCTCGCCACACCACCTCGGGTTCGCGGTGCCGCTGCACCTGCGCACGAGCAGCCCGGACAGCCGGGAACTGCGGCTCATCACCACTCTCACCCACTTTGGTACCGCCACCGACGTCACCATCGCCGAACTGCGACTGGAAGCATTCCTACCTGCCGACGAAGCGACCAGCGCTGCACTGACCGAGCTCGTTACGTGGTGAACACCATCCGCTCATGCCGCTGACAAGGCGCGGTGACCGTGGGCGTGGCTCCCCGGTCGACCGATGCGACTACGGGAGTCAGCGCTGGTGCCAACCAAGGCACCGGGCTGGCAGCTCACGATCGGTGGGCGGCCCGGTGCCAGCCCGGTTGGGGGAAGCAGGTTGGAGCAGCGGGTGTCGGCTCCGCCTGAAGACTGACCACGTGGTTCCGGCTGAATCGGGACCACCTTTTGAAGCATCGGGAGGTGCTGAGCGTGGAGGACTGGGCGGAGCGGAATGAGCAGCAAGGCTGCTCAGGGGCGGCACCCCTCGTCGGATACCGCCCAGACGTCTCCTTGTCTCTCCTGGCCGGTATCGAAGTACGCCGTCAGGTATGCCTGCGGGTTCAGCTCGCTATCCCTGATCAGTGAGAAGATCTCCGCTCCATGTCTCGGGGCGTCGAACATTCGGTACGCCTGAGTGAGTCCCGCGAAAATCGTGTCTGTCCGGTCAGCCGCGTACCCGAGCGCCTCGGCCTCTGCAAGCTCGATCGCCTGGTCGAAACTCTCCGCACGCCACAGCGTCAGCCTTTCCTCGTACGACTGACCCCTCGGATCGGACCCGACGCGGAAGACACACCGCACGGAGAACCAACCCACCTCACTCAACTGCGTCTCACCGCTCGGCCTGTCCACCCGCACATCATCCAGCAGGAGTCGTCCATCAGCGAGCCTGATATGCCTGTATAGTCGCGCTTTTGCCGCCGCCCGGGCCCAGTGGGAGGCAGCCAGCGGGGGCCGCCGAAGCCCTTTGAACAGATAGATCCACGCAGGACGCAATGCCGCGATCACCTGCACGCGATCATCGTTGATGACGACTGCGTGCGACAGCCGCAGCACCACAGTTGCGGGAACTTCTGGTTGCGGCGCCGCATCTGCCAGTCGACGCGGTCGTCCCCTTCGTTGATCACCCGATACGCGAACGCGTGATCGCGACGTCGATGACCTTCTGCGGTTGCCACCACCACGCCCGGACACGCAGCTCGCCGCGATGCACGAACTGACCCGCATCCTGTAACCCCGGTCCCTGCACGTGGCGGCGGTGATCTGCCCGCTGGTGCGGCGCCGGAATTCCTGCAGTGACCAGCAAAGCCCGGACTGGTGGCGACGATCAGAAAGCTTCCGGTGCCACCGGATCGGTAACTGGTGTAGTCAGCTGAGACACCAACTCCACCGGATGGTGTCCTAACCAGCGCATCCGCTGTGACGACCTCTTCGGCGGATCTGAAGGCGTTAGCGTTGGCATCCCGCAGATGCGGGATCGCGGCTTCCCTTCACCGCCGATGACAGGATGCCGGAGCCGGCGTGGCACTGAACCACACCGTCGACTCAGTCCTGCGTTCACCCACCGACTGGCCTCACCGACCTATGGCGCAATGCCACACAGCAGCTTCGAGAGCCCGGGCACCCTTATTGCCCGATTGCGCTGCCCGTGGCCAGAGGCCGGCGCTCTCAAGATGGCCGGCCTCTACGCGTCACGCTGCCGCCCGGCTCATCGCGGCGCTGGCTAGCCCGTTCAACGTGGTCAGGTCGGCCGCCCCCAGGTACGAGTCCGACATCATGACCACCACCACGTAGTGGCCGACCGCGGCGGCGACATAGCCGACGTAGCGGTCGCCCTCGTCGTAGGTGCCGAGGAACAGCACCGTGTCCGGCCCGAGGTGGTCCTCGGCGACCGGATCGAAGCCCTCCTCGTCACCGCCCACCCCGCACCGGGCGAACTGCGCCTTCAGTTCGGTGATGTATGCGTGTGCCCCATCGCCGCGGTACCAGGCGACGTTTTCGTAGATCCGAAATCGGGTACCGAGATCGGTCGCCTCAGTGCGGCTCACGACCGGCTGCGGCACCGGCGTGTCCGCGCACGGCTGGGGTAGCAGCGACCACACCAGCCCGTCCTCCACCGGCCCCGGCGCGGCCCCGCCGAGATCGTCCGGCTGCAACATGACCCGGTCAGGGATCCCCCGTGGCCGCTGCTGCCCCGCCGCCGGCCCGCTCGCCGACACCAGCCCCAGGATCACGGCCGTCATCACCATCAGTGTCCTTCGCATGCGAACCATCCTCTACATCGCAGGTAACCGATGGATGGGCAGGCCTACCTAGCTTTCCCTAAGTACACGTACTCCCCACCGGGCCGCTACCGATCAGCCCTGGGCGGGCTGTCCGTTGTCCTGCCGGCGGCAGGACTGCCGTGCGTGCCTTGACAGGAAGGCGGAGCAGCAGGACAGTCGACACAGTCATAGACGTTCAACTATCTACGGCGAGGTGTGCCATGCGGAAGTCGCTGACTGCTGTGGCCGCCATCGCTGCTGCCATGGTCGCGATGATGGCCGCGATCTCACACGCCAGTGCGGCGAACGCGGCGGCCGGGTGTCGGGTGAACTACGTCGTCACCAGCCAGTGGACCGGTGGCTTCCACGCCGACATCGCGGTCACCAACTTGGGTGACCTAGTCAACGGGTGGACGCTGCGGTTCGCGTTCCCTGCAGTCGACCAGCGGCTCACGCAAACCTGGAGCGCCACCTGGGCCCAGGCGGGCCAGCAGGTCAGCGCGACCAATCTGGGCTGGAACGCGACCCTGGGCACCAATGGCTCCGCGAACATCGGTTTCGTTGGCGCCTGGTCGGGCAGCAACCCCATACCGGCGTCGTTCACGCTTAACGGCGTAACGTGCACCGGCGGCGTCCTGCCCAGCGTGACGCCGACCCGGACGACCACACCGCCGGTCGCTGACTACCCAGCGATCGTCACCTGGCTCAGCCCGACCGCCGGCGCGGTGTACACCACGCCGGGAACCGTCCCGCTGGCGGCGACCGCGACCGTGGGAGGCGGACACAGCATCACCTCGGTGTCGTTCCGGGTGGACGGCGTCACGGTGGCCCGGGGGGTGAGGACGACCGGTGACCGGTACGAGGCGCTGTGGACACCACCGATCGGGGAGCCCGGCACCAGCACCACCTTCGTGCTGTACGTCTCGGCCGGCACCGACCAGTCGCTGCCTGGCGCTGCGCCGCCGCTGCTGGTCACGGTGGTGACGCCGGCGTCCACCGGCACCAACCACCCGCCGGCGGTGGCGTTGAGCACCCCCGGCGGGCAGACCTACTTCCTCGAGCCGACGACCGTCACGCTGGTCGCCGACGTCGCCGACACCGATCCTGGGGACCTCGTCACCCGGGTGGAGCTTTACCTCGGCGCAACCCGGCTGGCCGTGACGCCGACCAACAGCGGACCGCGCTATCAGTTCCAGACGGCCCTGTCGGCCGGCACGTCGTCCACCTTCACCGTGCGGGTCCACGATTCCCACGGCGGCCTCGGCATCTCGAACCCGCTGACCTTCACCATCCGTTAGCGCCTCGGCCCTCCGTTAAGGGCTGACCAAGTTCCTTCCACTGGCCGTCTACCCGACCTCGCCACGTCGTTGTGGTCGTACGGGCGCGGTAAGGAGTCGTTGATTGGCCTGGCCTTGCAGCTGGGAGCAGGTTGGGTGCAGTTTGGCGAAGTGGTATCCGCGCCCGAAGCCGTCAGCGTTGGCACTCCCGTGGAGGCAGTAGGGCGACGTCCGCACATAGTCGATGAGCGGATGTACCGACGCGCTTTGAGCCGGTGCGCGAAGCCGTCGAATCCGAGGGCCGTCCAGCTCGCCGGTTTCGTAGGTGCTGTCATCGACCTGCTCGACTGCTACCCGCCCATCGCCGGCCGCCCGGGGCCGGCCACGGCGCCGCTTCGACGTCCTGCTGGCCGACAAGGGTTACAGCAGCCAAGCCTTCCGTCAGGCCTGCCGCGAACGCGGCACCGAACCGATCATCCCCAAGTCCAAGACGCCGGGGATCAAGGGCCTGGGCAAGCTGCGCTACGTCGTCGAACAGACCTTCGCCCTGCTACACCAGTTCCGCCGCCTCGCCGTGCGCTGGGAAGGCCGTCTTGACATCCACGACAGCTTCGTCAGCCTCGCCTGCGTTCTGATCTGCTGGCGCAGATTGATCAACTGGACCAAACCGAGATCGTGTTAGGAGCAGTTAGGCCGAGTGTGAGCGACTCAGTCGTTCACGTATGTCGCCCTTGCCGGCGGTCGTCAGGAGGACGAGAGCGTCCAGGAAATCGTCGAAGGCGCGATCGGCTCGTGGCGTGTCGCCGGTGGCCTCGACGTCCATGATGAGGCCGCGGATGACGGCCAGCACTAGGGTGGCGAGTTCGGGGCGGCCGACGGTACGCATGCCGTCCTCAAGGGGCTGCAGCCAGTCGGTGGTGGCCTCGCGCCGGAAATTCGGCCACAACTGCTGTTCAGCGTCCTGGCGGAGCTGACCGAACATGGTGAGGTAGGGGCGGCCCTCGGGGCCGGTCATGGCCTGCCACGTGCGCCGCAGCGTGCTCAGGTAAGGCTCGCCCGGCTTGGGGGACAACAGGTCGCAGTAGAACTCGCGTTGAAGCTGCCGCGCCCGGCGCAGGGTCTCGCGCAGCAGCGCGTCGCGCGTCCCGAAGTGGTAGATCAGCATGCGGGTCGAGCAGCCCGACGCCCTCACCAACGGTTCGAGACGGTCGGGCAGGCCGTGGGCGAGCGCGTGATCGACGCAGGCGTCGAGGATGCGGTCGCGGATCTCGGGTTGTTTGTGACGTCCCACCACCACATTTTTTCACGTAACTGGCGATACGTCTATCGTTGATCCCAGCCGAAGAAGGAGGCAGAGATGCGAGTGGTATTTGTGCACGGTGCGTGTGTCCGGGACGGCGCCTGGTGGTGGCACCCGACCGCCGAAGCACTGCGCGAGCGGGGAATCAGCAGCGTCGCGCCGGCGTTGCCGAGCTGCGGTGAGGGCGACCGGCCCGCCGGTTCGAACGGTCCCGGCCTGCCGGAGGACGTCGCGGCGGTGCGGGCGGTGCTGGCCGCTGGCGATGAGCCGACGGTGGTCGTGGGACACAGCTATGGCGGGATCGTCGCGGCCGAGGCCGCAGTGGGCGTCGCATCGGTGCGACACATGGTCTTTGTGTCGAGCTATCTGCCCGAGCCGGGCGAGTCGCTGTCGACCTTCGGCGCTCCGGAACCGCCGCCGTTTCTCGACTTCGACCCTGAGGGCGGCACGTTCGGCGCGGTACCGCAGTTGTTCGCCGAGACCTTCATGCAGGACTGCCCGCCGGACATCGTCCGCGAGGGTGCGGCTCGCCTGATCCGGCAGACGATTGCCGTCACCCAGCAGCCGGTGCGGCAGGTGGCGTGGCACGGCCTGCCGACGACGTATGTGGTGTGCGCCGACGATCGCGGCACTCCAGTATCGGCGCAGCGCGAGTTCTCCCGCCGCGCCGGCAAGGTCGTCGAACTGCCGACGGGCCACCATCCGTTCCTGTCCGACCCGCAGGCCGTCGCCGACATCCTGACCGGGCTCTCATGACCACGCCGCCGGAGTTGGTGCGGCGCATGTACGCCGCCTACAACCGGCGGGACGCCGACGGCCTGCTCGCCCTGCTGGCCAACGACGTCGACTGGCCGGACGGCGATGCCAGGCTGCACGGCAAGGATGCGCTCCGCCGCTACTGGCTTGAGCAGTGGACCCGGGTCCACACCCACGACGAGCCCATCGAGCCGGTCGAGCTGAGTGATGGGCGCATAGCGGTCCGTGTCGACCAGACGGTCCGCACGCCGGACGGGTCGCCGTTGTCGACGGCGCGCTTCGTCCACCTCTTCCAGATCCGCGATGGACTGACCGCCCGAATGGACATCAAAACAGCTTGAGCAGGGCTTCTTGAACGGTGATCTCGTCGGCGGCACCGAAGGCGTCAGCGTCGGCGCCCCGCAAAGGCGGTACGGCCGACGTCCGCACATGTCGAGATGCGGATGTCTACCGGAACGACCGGCCACGGCTACTCCTGCGGCCAGGTCATGTCGGTTCGGGTCGGATCATCGAATGTCAGGGTCAGCGAGCTGCTGTAAGCGTTGGAACTGCCCTGAACGCGGGGGTGGTCGGGCGGCTCGATGTCCTCTGTCCAGACCTTCACTGCTCGGAAGCCGAACCCCTCCTGGTTCGCTGCCTCGGCACGGAACGAGACGAGCTGTCCTTGCACCAACTGCCGGTATCCATCCGTGGCAATGGCGGAGAAGTGCACCCAGCATCCGCCAGGCACGTCCGGAGCGTCGATGACACCCCAACCTTCGTCCGGATCAAATGTGCGCACTGAACCGACGCTCGTCATCGCTCCAGTCTGCATGACGCTTGCTGACATTCGCCCGTGCCCGGCCTCGTCCTCATTTGCCGCGGCTCGCGCGTTGCTGGGAGTCGTGGCCAGCGGAGGCGCGGTCCGGGTCGGCGGATGCCGCTGGGGTCGGGCAGCGACGGTCAGGAGGGACCCGAACGGTTAGAGCAACTCGAGGATGATGCCGTCCTCGGATTCACTGCCGCCTGGGCCGTGTTCGTGGATGATCTCTACGATCATGTCGAACAACGTCTGCCCTTGGCGACGCTGCGCGTCGTTGAGCCTGGCCTTGATGCCCGCGCGGTGCGATGGGTGGCAGGTGAGGAGGGTCTGCTCCAGCCATCTGGCCGTCGCGTCATGACCGAGCGCGATGCGGGAGGAGTCAGAGTTGACCCACTTGAGTACCCAGCCAGTCTCGGGGGTGCCGAAGCCCTCGCGCAGGATGTCGTTAAAGGCATCGAGATTTCCGTTCCAGGTTCCGTGACAAAGTAGCTGCGAGAACTCGCGTATGAAGCCGGCGAAGTCGGCGAATGTGACTCCGTCGATGACGAGCACGGGGAGGGCATCGCTCTGCTTGGTCACAGGGCAAGTATGGGCACGACCCCAGCATCCGGATCTGCCGCCAAGCGGGCGCGCGCTGTCTCAGCGCGCCGATCACGCTGAATACTGCTCGCCGCGTCTGCCACAGTGAGTAGTGCTTGCGTCGCGGCGTGGTTGTTTCGGACGGCCCATTCGAAGGGCGACAGCCCGTTGCCGTGGTCTTCGCGGAGGTTCGGATCTCCGCCCCGGGCAAGGAGTTCGCCGACGACCTCGGCATGCCCCCACGCTGCGGCTCCCGTCAAGGGTGTGCCCTCCTCGCCGCGCCCGCTCTCGATATTCGGGTCCGCACCGGCGTCGAGGAGGATCCGCACCGCCGCGCGCTTGTTCTGCAGCGCGGCCAGGTAGAGAGGCGTGGTGCCGTCACGATCCGCCGCGTTCGGGTCTGCCCCCGCGCGCAACAGCGCACGCACCGCCGGAAGATCGTCACGCAGCAGCGACGCCATCAGACGGGCGGTGAGCTTCTTGCGCTGCCGGACGTTCACCAGCACCAGAATAGGCCGTCCGGTTCACCACGAGCAGTCCACCGCGCGGCTCCAGGACATCCGCTCATGCCGCTGGTCGGGCGCCAGCCTCTGCGTCTCGGTCAGGAACGCGCGGCGCTGGCCTTGAGGCTGTGCAACTGTTCGACCTTGCGCTCGGCGTCCTGCCGCGAGTACGAGCCGATCCTCGATGGCGGCATGGCGTCGTCGCCGAGACGGAGGACGGGAGCGTAGAGCGGCAAGTCTCCCCGTACGTCGATCTGTACGCAGTCGACCGACTGGATCGCGCTCCACGGTGTGACCTGGTCACGGCTGTCGAAGCCGCGCACACGGACACCCTCTCCGCCGATTACCACGCCGAGTCGAAGAGCTCGCCAGATCCCGGCCATGCCGCTCGTGACGAGTAGGCATCCCAGCACGACGCCGAACCAGTCGCGCTCGGCCAGTACGTCCCCGGGGGTGAAGTACGTGACGCCTAGCAGGGTCCACACAGCGAAGATCGCGACAGGACTGGAATCTGGATGCGTGGCCTGAGGACGATGCCCTGCATGGCGGAACATGCTACGGAGGCATGTCCGGCCAATTGGCGTAGTCCAGTCCGGCTGCGGCGTTGGGGACCAACAGATCGTCGTCACGATCGATGCACGGATCTTCCGCTGACAAGGCGCGGCGATCGTGAGCGTGCTGCCCGATCGACCGATGCGGCTGCGGGAGCAGTGCTGGCGCCAACCAAACACTGGCCGGCAGCCCGCAGTTCCGCCCCCGGCGGACTCGATTGGCCGCGACCCGCGGGACCGGTGGTACGGGGGTCTGCTCATCGCGATCGCGACATCGATCGCGGCGAGCATCCTCCTGTGCGGACTACGACAGGCACTCGGCGACTGGTACGTGCCCCACGAACCCACCAACTGAGTGCCTCAGCCCAGCCCATGATCACCATCCGTTGGGCTACGAGTGCTGAACTTTTGGATCGTAGGGATCAGCCGCGGCCGGCGATCTCTACGAGAGTCTCCGGAGCGAGGGGTTTTCCGTTGACGTCGAGTGGCGTCACCGGAACTGCCCGATCGGTCGATCGGATCACCGACGTAGAGACGAGGAACACTCCGGAGTGAACCCGGGCGCGCACAGGTGTAGGCGACCCGACCGCGACGGCCGTCGCGCCAGCAAGGGACAACTGGCCCACTAGCCCATTGAGGACCTCGCTCACGCTGGACTGGTCGCCACCACTGCCTGCTCCGACGGCTGCCTGGTGCCGACCGGACAGCATGCTCTCGACATACCAGCCGGACGGCCCGGTCCAGAGCCGTAACGTGTGCTCGTCGTCGAGCGAGACCGTGTCGGCCAGGACATAGCCAGCTGGTGGTCGCCAGTCGCGTTCAGGTACAGCAGGGTTCGGGGCGACACTGATGATCGCCGCGACGGCCAGGCAGACGGCCGCCAGCCCGATCAGCCTACGCATGTTCGAGCGGAATCCGGCGATGCCCATGATGCGATGCTCGCAGCAATCGGGGTCAGTCGGAGTGTCGGATCTTTCGCATGAGCATCGCCCACACTCCGTATCCGGAACCGACGTTGCCGGTGATCGTGCCAGCGGCCGAGCCCATAGACAGGGCGTTCGCGCAGTCCGGGCAGACTTGCCGGCCGGTGATGGTCTTCTCGAACGGCTTGCTCACGCGCCGACCACAGTCAGGGCAAACCCTGCCAGACAATCCCATTCACGCCTCCTCCAACAGGTGCTCGAGAGGATATCTCTGCGTCTTCAACGTCGAGGTCGCCGATGAGCAGCAAACCGCTGTAACTGCGACGGTGTATTCAGGCAGGATCATCGGCCGTGACACTCGTCCTGCCGCCGCGCCTGACAGCCTCGGCTCAGAGCTTGCGCGACGCCGCTCATCGACGCGGACTACGCACCGTCCAGCTCGGCTCTTT
The DNA here is from genome assembly GCF_040677775.1 of Micromonospora sp. NPDC053740. NCBI lineage: Bacteria > Bacillati > Actinomycetota > Actinomycetes > Micromonosporales > Micromonosporaceae > Micromonospora > Micromonospora sp. NPDC053740. The sequence continues at coordinate 495,278 of NZ_JBFASO010000001.1, read as the reverse complement.
CGAAGTACCCGCCGGGTTGCGTGCTGATCACCTTCACGCGGGACCGAGCTTCGCCGACGTCGTCGCACCGCTGCTCGGGATCGCGCCCCTGGAGGCTGAACCTGGCTGGCTGACTAGCCTTCCTCGTGAACTCACCGGCCGCGAGATCACCTTGGTCGCCATTGGCGAGGCCTACGAGCTCCGTCGACCGGCGTTCATCAAGTCGCCAAACGACAAGGACATCCCGGCGATGATCTACACGGATGGTTCCCGCCTGCCCGGCCCGGATGCTGTCGACCGGCGGACTCCAGTGCTCGTCAGCGACATCGTCGACTTCACCGCCGAGTACCGGCTACACCTGCTCGACGCTGCTGTCTACACAGGCAGCCAGTACGCCGCGCACGGCCGGTTGCACCTCGGCCCTGCGTCGACCGACGCGCTAGCCTTCGGCACCGATCTCATCGCCGGATATGGGCACACGTTGCCCTCCGCCATCGTCGTAGACGTAGGACTGGTCGACGGCCACTGGGCCGTGATCGAGGCGAATGCCGCATGGGCAAGCGGCGCCTACGTAGCGGATCCAGACCTGGTCCTCGATGTCGTCCTCCGAGCGGCCAGCCCAACGGCTTCGGTGACCGCCCGCGACAGACAGTTCATCCGACGGCCTCAGCCGACCGCTGCGCTTTAAGCCAGCAGGTCCATACCGGTGTACTGATCTGCCGAGTTGGGGATGTTTGCGCGGAGTGTTCGTTGCGTCGTGCTGGGTTGACGGTCGTGTGGGGCATGTGGCCCGGGCGGCCCGCCATGCCCCACGATGAGCGGTCTAGCGGAAGTCGGCCGCGTGGTCGGTGGCCCATTGCGCGAATGTCCGCGCGGGTCGGCCGGTCAGGCGCGGGACGATGCCGGCCCACTCCTGGTTCGTCGGGGCAGGATCACGCGCGGATCCCGCCCACATGGTGAAGATCCAGTCGACGAACGTCTCCGGATAGCCGTTGCTGATCCACTCGGCCCGGGCCTCGGCCGGATCGAGTTCGTCGAACCGCACCGTGGCACCGATCGCCGTGCCGATCGCGTCGACCTGCGCGACGGTGGTGAGCGCCTCGGGGCCGGCGAAAGTGTAGGTCCGTCCGGCGTGGCCGTCCTCGACGAGCACCGTCGCGGCGACCGCGGCGATGTCCGCCTCATGGGTGGGCTGGGTCACCGCAGCCCCGTATGGGCGGCGAACCACCCGACCTTTCTTGATGGCCGGGGCCCAGTCCAGCCAGTTCGCGGCGAACTCCCCGGGCCGGACGTGCGTCCACTCCAGACCGGAGTCCTCGACCGCACGCTCGACCGGCCGGTACCCGTCCTCGCTGTCGTCGGTGTCGGCCAGCGCCCCGGACAGCACGACGATGCGCCGCACGCCGGCCCACTTCGCAGCAGAAACGACGTCACGCGTCGTCCGTCCGACCGAGAACAGGTACATCCTCTCGACGCCGTTCAACGACGGCTCCAGGGACGGCGGGTCCGTCAGATCGCCGCCGACGACCTCCACCCCATCCGGAAGACTCGCCGCCGACGGCGTCCGCGTCAGTGCGCGGACCCGATGGCCGGTCTTCACCAGTTCGGCGACGACGTGTCGGCCCACCATGCCGGTGGCACCCGTAACCAGAATCGTCATCGCGTCACCTGTAGCCGGAAGTCGGCGGCGTGATCGTTGGCCCACTGGGCGAACGTGCGCGGTGGTCGCCCCGTCACCTGCAGATAGGTGTCCGTTGGCGGCAGCGCACCCGTCCCGTCGACCGCGTCGGCGAGCAGCGCGATCATCCAATTGGCGGTCTCCTCATCGAAGCCGTCGCGCAGCCACTGCCTGCGCGCCTCGGTTGGATCGAGCTCCTCGAACCGCACCTGCACGCCGATGGCGGCACCGATCGCGGTGACCTGCTCCGCCTGCGAGACCTTCACCGGGCCGGTGACGGTGTGTGCAGCACCGACATGGTCGTCGGTCAGCAGCGCCGCGACCGCCATGTCAGCGACGTCGGCCTCGTGGACCACCGGGTAGCCAGCGGCCGCGTACGGCCCGCGCACCACCCGTCCGGTCCGGATTTGGTCGGCCCACTGCAGCGCGTTGGCGGCCAACAGGCCCGGCCGCACATGGGTCCACTCAGCGCCGGAGGCCTCCACCAGCAGTTCCAGCCCGCGGTGCGCTTCCCGCTCTTCGGTCAGGTGCCGCCCGAGGGCGCCGTTGCCTCCGGTTCCGGGTGCGAACCCGGCCGCCGCCGCGGAGTGCACGACGAACCGGGTGACGCCGGCCTTGACCGCCTCATCGACGAACCCATGGTCGGTCGCGGCGTACGCGAAGGGGAACAGGTACACCGACTGCATTCCGTCCAGCGCCGCTCGCCAGGTCTCGGGACGTTCGAAGTCTCCCTGGACCACCTCGGCCCTATCCGGCAGCCGACCCGGGTGCGGCTGGCGGGTCATCGCCCGCACCGGTCGCCCGGCCCGGACCAGTTGGGCCACCACCTGGCGCCCCACATTTCCGGTCGCTCCGGTTACTAGGATTGTCACGTTGCTCCTTCTCGAATACCTGGAGTGGGGCAATAGACCGCCGCCGCGAATCCACGGCCCATGGCGCGGCGGCGGTCACCACACGCAGGCTAGGCGGAGATCTCAAAAGTCGCACATCGTACATCTGTACGACATACACGGCCACCGCAGTCCGGTTGCGTCGGTGTTCCGGTTGGCGCGGGTACCCCTACGCACGGCGTTGCTCCGCCGGTGCGCTGCGCGCCGCCAGGGTCGACACCGCCCGGCTGCTCCACCTCGAGGCTCGAGGATGAGACAGCCGCGGGCCAGGAGCACCTGACCGCGCGACACCCGGCCCGGCTCAAGCCCAGCGAGTATCCGGATCTGCCGCGATCCGCGCGACTGCGGCTCAACCGTTGGGTCCCGGTTGAGCCGTTTCGGGAGCCCGCTCACGATGAGCGGCCTCCCCGGAGCCTGGCCCGGCTTGAACGGTGCTGCCATCCCTGGATCAGTGACGTGCGGTACCGGCGCCGCACGTTGGGCAGGCCGGCCTCCGAGGTTAGTGCGTCCAAGCCCTGGCGGGGAGTTCGTATACCTCGCCGCCTGTTCCTGCTCCCCATTCCGGTGGGGCCCGGCCATCAGCCATGGCGCAGCTGCGACGAGGTGGCTGCTCCGATGGCGGTACCTCGGGCCAGTGTCCGTGATCTGGCGAGGAACGACCTGCGGGACTATCCACCGCCGGTCGACCGCCGCAGCCCAGCTACGAGCCGGGGATCGGGGGAGCAGGTGGGGAGCAACAGGGTGCACTGAACGGCCTTCATCTGCACTGAACTGCACCCGACGGCCCGCAACTGCACCCACCCCTGCCTGCGGTTTCTCATCTCCGCAGGTCAGAGTCGGTGCAGCGTCCTGTTTCCCGCGGAGTGCTCTGCGGTTCTGCGCTTCGGTCGACAGCGCTCTATGTCGCCTGGCAAGGGAGTGTGCGCAGGTCAAGGCAGTAAGGAGCAGTTGGTTGCGCGGGCCTTGCATCTGGGAGCAGGTTGGGTGCAGGTTGGCGAAGTGGTCTACACGCCCGAAGTGCTCACCGACGCAGGGCAGAGACGAGGACTCTGACCTGCGGTGGGGCCGTCGAGCGGCACGGTGTGACCACCCAGTAGAGGTCGAAGTGGCCAGGCGTTGCTGCGTCCGGGATGGCTGGCGCCGGCCGGCGTCTCGATCAATGTGGAGCGTTGCGGGTGAGCTATTTGGGTCGGCCGCGGTTCCGTCATTCGAGACACCGATCCCACGGGCAATGTCCTGAGCAGGCCCTTCAGGCCGGAGACCTCTTCGGCGCACCCAAAGGCGTCAGCGTTCCCGCCCCGGGGAGGCGGTAGGGCGGTGTCCGCTCATGTCGACGAGCGCGTGTGAGACCCGAGGTAGTCGACCGTCTGCCTTCAGGTGTTCAAAAGTGGCCCGTTTGCTGCGTGTCCGAGGCTCATGGATGGAAATAGCGCACTGAGCCGCGGGAGGCGCCGGCTCATCTCGGTCTCGTCGTCGAAGGCCCACCGGTCCCCGGTGGGCGCCGGGTCTTCCGGATAGTCGTGGTGGAGTGCCCGCAACGCGTCGATGATGCCCTCGCTCTCACCGGTCGCTGTGTCATACGCCTGACGGCTGACATAGTTGAGGGCCTCCCACTCTGGCCAGTCATCGTCGGTCCACTGGTCCACCCTCATAGTGGCCAGCCGGCGCACCTGCGGGACCTCGGCGAGCGCGTCGGGGTCGGCGGTGAGGCGGTCGAAGCTGTCCCGGCCGAGACCGACAAGCCACGGTAGGAAATACCAGAAGCCGTCGCCGGAGCACAGTCCGGACGTGATCCGATATGCGGCGGCCCACATCGTCCACGTCTCGGCCCGGCGGCGCGCCGCGGTGAAGGCGACGTCGAACTCCACGATCTCGGCCGGCGTCCGGGCCGCGAGCCGACACTCGATCCACCCTGCCCGGTCCGCGTGCCCCGCAGAATCCTCGATCAAGGACCAGAAGTCACTCACGCCGGGACGATAGCTGTGGCCAAGAGGCAGCACCCCGGCGGGCTCAGCGAGCCTTGAAACCATCCCCAACCGGCGCTACTGCACCGCGTCGATCCATATCTCGGATCAACCGACATGGACCTCGGGGCAGTACGTCAATGGCTCGACCACCGAGACGACGCCGATCGACCGGCCGCGCACGGATCTGCCGCCGACCGTGCACGCTGGTGGTGTAATCGCAACTGCGTCTACGCGATCGAGAGCGGCCGCCGTTCTCGTCAGAGAAGTAGCTCGTAGCGGCTGACAAGCGTTCGGGTGCCGCCGCCGGAGCGCTGACCGGGAGCGCCGCCGACTTCGACGTCACCGCGGTGGTGAAAGCCGGCGGCCTCGTAGTAGGCGCGCAAGCCGGGATTGGTGGCCACGCAGTCGAGCCGTAGCACGGCGGCGTCGTGGGCGCGTGCCCGATCCGCGGCCCAGGTCAGGATGGCGCTGCCGGTACCGGCAGCCCACCTTTCCACCGCCATCCGGTGCAGGTAGCCGGCTCGACCCGAGCAGTCGCTCCATACGGGATCGGACCAGTCGAGCGTCACCGTGCCCGCGGTGCGACCGTTGGCACGTACCAACCAGGTTTCCCCGCGCTCAACGGCCGGTGTTATCCATTCGGTGACAAACCGGTCCGGCCATTGCTGGATGCCGGCGGCGGTGAGCCAGGCTGCGGCGTGGTCGAGAACCGCCAGGACGTCCGCCACGTCCGCGGCCGTCGCACGAACGAACAGCAGATCCCCGTGGATTCGGCTCGTCATGCCACCAGTTTCTCAGCGCCATTCCGGTTCGCTTGTCCCGACCCCGGGCCACGCCAAGCGGAGGGCCGCTGCGACATAGGCTTCTGCCGCTGACAAGGCGCGGCGGTCGTGGACGTGCTTCCCCATCGACCGATGCGGCTGCGGGAGTCAGCGCTGGCGCCAAGCAGGTCCCGCTGATCATCGGGGTGCTCTACATTGCCTTGGGCATGGAGCAGATACTTGATCAACTGGCGCACGAGTCGGCCCAGCGCGGAGCCGAGATGCAGCTGAGCTGGATCGCTACGGCCACACTATTTGGCGGAACCGCGCTGTACTTCGGCGCCCGAGCAATCTTCATGAAGGTTGTCGCCGGCTATTCCATCCGGGGGGCGCTCATCGCGGTCGGCCTGGCCGTCCTCCTGATACCTGCCGCCGGGCTCTGCCCGCGATCGCCGCGCTCGGCCTACTTACCGTCTTCGTGCTCGCCCTGGTCGTTCAGGAATGGGGCAGCCCGCCCGGCTACGACCCACCGCAGGTGGTCGGCGAGGCGCCTGAACGTACTGCAACGGGGGACGTGGGTCGGCGGACAGCATCGACCGCATCGTCGCTTCGTCGGCGGCCTCGGCGGCTTCTTCAAACTGCATTGTGTACTCCTCGCGTGTCTGCACTCGTGCTCATGAGCCCAGACGAGGAGCCGATGTGACAGGGCGAGCCGCCGTGATCTCTCTCTGTCGGGGAGTGGACGTGGTTCGGTCGCGCCTGGTAGGCAGGCCGGTGTGCGAATCGTCTCCCTGCTGCCGGCGGCCACGGACATCGTGGCCATGCTCGGCCTGACCGGGCATCTGGTCGGGCGTACCCACGAGTGTGACTGGCCGCCGGGGGCTCTGGTCGACGTCCCGGCGGTGACCGCGACGTCCCTGCCGGAGAGCTTGACTAGCCGGGAGATCTCGGCGGCGATCGCCGGTGACCCGCACCGGGGATCGTCGTTGTACCAGCTCGACGTCGCCGTGCTGGAGGGGTTGAAGCCGGATCTGATCCTGACCCAGGATCTGTGCGACGTGTGTGCGGTCTCCTACGAGCGGGTCAACGACGCGGTTGGTCTGATCGATCTCGACACCACTGTGATGTCCCTGGAGGCGAGGACCATCGCCGGGATCCTCGACACTGTCGATGCCGTGGCCGCGCTGACCGGCACCGAAGGCAGGGCGGCGGAGATCCGAGCCGACGCCGAGCGTCGCCTCGCCGCGTTGCCGGGGTCGGCGCCCGGCGGGCCGACGGTGTTGTTCGTCGAGTGGCTCGACCCGCTGATGCCTGGTGGGCACTGGGTGCCGGAGCAGATCGCCTACGCGGGCGGGCGCTCGCTGCTGCTCGGGCCGGGCGCGCACAGCACCCCGCACCTGTGGTCGGTGGTCGCCGACCTGGCTCCCGAGGTGGTGGTGTTCGGGCCGTGCGGGTTCACGCCGGAGCGAACCTTCGACGAATTGTCCGTGGCGGTCGGGCAACCCGGCTGGGCGGACCTGCCCGCGGTGCGTAACGGGCAGGTGTGGGTGGTCGACGGGCCTGCCTACTTCAACCGCCCCGGCCCGAGGGTCGTCGACGGCGCGGAGATCCTCGCCGGCATCCTCGCCGGCCGCCCCGACTCCCGCGCTCGGCGGGTGCCCCTCGACGTCGGCTGACGCTGCCGCGTCCGAGTGGTGGAGGCCGATCGCCCGTTGCCCCGGCATTCGCACCGCACCGCACCGCGGTTCAGGAGCGTGCCCCCGCTGTGCTGGCGAGGTCGACGATCCGGTCGCTCCAGCGGGCCAGCAGGGTCTGGTCGTGGGTGATGACCAGGACACCGGCCTGCTGGGTCCGCTGGTAGTCGCGGATGACGGCGGCGACGTGCGCCTGGGTTGAGGCGTCGAGCATCGCGGTGGCCTCGTCGCAGAGCAGGTAGTCGGGGCGGTGTACGAGGGCCCGGGCGAGGCAGGCGCGTTGCAGTTGCCCGTCGGACACCGCGTGGGGACGCCGGCTGCGCAGATCCGCTGTGAGGCCGACGAGGTCGGCGAGTTCGGCCACCCGTTCCCGGACCGCCGACTCGGGCGTCCGGGTGGCGCGCAGCGGTTCGGCGATGAGATCGGTGAGGCTCAGTCGAGGATCGGCTGCGGCGCGCGGGCTCTGGAAGAGGGCGGCGACGCGGGTCCGTAGGGCGACCGGCACGGCATACCGAACGGCGTCGACAGGGGTGCCGTCGATGCTGACCCGGCCCTGGTCGGGGCGGTGCAGCAGGGCCAGGACCCGGACCAGTGTCGACTTTCCGCAGCCGGACGGCCCGCGCAGTCCGACCGTCTCTCCCCGGCCGATCCGCACTGTGACGTCGTCGAGGACGACCTGGCGGCCGTAGGAGACGCTCACCTCGTCGGCGAGCAGGTGCTGCGCGCTGGTCACGTGGTGGCTCCGGTGGTGGGGATCGGGTGGTGGCAGGCCACTGTGCCGCCACCGGCGACCGGTGTCGGCTGTGGTCGGTCCGCGCAGGTGTCGGTGCGGCGTGGGCAGCGGGGCGCGAACGCGCAGCCCGGGGGCAGCGCGGTGAGCATCGGCGGGTCGCCCGGCACGGGCCGGAAGGCCCGGTCCGGCAGGGCGTCGAGCAGCGCCGAGGCGTACGGGTGGGTCGGCGCGGTGAACAGCTGGTCGGTGGGGCGGTGTTCCACGATGCGGCTGGCGTACATCACGGCGACGGTGTCGGCGACCCGGTGTGCGGCGGCCAGGTCGTGCGTGATGAGCACGACTGCCGCGCCGTTGTCGCAGCGACGGCGCAGCAGGTCGAGGGTGTGGTCCACCAGCGGCCGGTCCAGCCCGGTGGTGGGCTCGTCGGCGATGAGCAGCGACGGGTCGGGTGCCAGTGCGAGCGCGGTGACCAGACGCTGTGCCATGCCACCGGACAGCTCGTGCGGGTAGCGGTCCAGGTCCGCCGGGTCGAGTCCGACATCGACAGCGAGGCGGTCGGCGTCGGCGCGGTCGCGGCCGTGCGCCCGCAGCGTCTCGGCGAGCAGTCGCCGTCCGGTGCGGACCGGGTTCAGGGCGGTGGCCGGGCTCTGCGGGACCAGTCCGACCCGGCGCCCGCGTACCCTGCGGGCAAGCTGGCGTTGGCCGCAGGTGACCAGGTCGACCGGGCCGGCGCCGGGGTGGTGCAGCACGGCGTGACCGGTGGTCGTGGCGTTGCCCGGCAGGAGGCCGAGCAGGGCGTGGGCCAGGACGGACTTGCCGCAGCCGGACTCGCCGACGACGGCCAGCAGCTCGCCGGGCCGCACGGTGAGGCTGAGATCGCTGACTGCGCGCACGCGCGCGTCGCGGAGCCGGAACTCGACGCCGAGGCCGTCGACGGCGAGCAGCGGCTGCCGCGCGGCGGCGTGGGGCGACGCCTCGGCGGTAGCGGATTCGGTGGTGGTCACAGGTGCAGCTCCGCTCGGATCCGGGGATCGAGGCGGTCGCGCCAGCGGGCGGCGAGGACCGCGATGGCGAGGGTGACCACCACGATGACAGCGCCCGGTGCCAGGCTGGCCCACCAGGCACCGGTCAGCAGCGACCCCTGGCCGTCGTTGATCATGTTGCCCAGCGAGGCGAGGTGTGGCGGCAGGCCGAGCCCGAGGAACGACAGCGCGGTCTCGTGCCACACCGCGTGCGGGATCATCAGGGTGGTCGCCAGGGCCAGCCGGGGCAGGACGTGCGGCAGCAGGTGTCGGGTGAGGACCCGGAGCCGGCCGGCTCCGCCGCTGATGGCGGCGTCGACGAACGGTCGGGTCCGCAGGCTCAACAACTCGGATCGGACGATGCGGGCGGTGGAGAGCCAGTGGGTGAGCCCGACGGAGGCGATCACGGCACCGAGGCTGGGACGCAGCATGGCGACGATGAAGATGCCCAGCAGCAGGTGCGGCATCGCGGCGATGGTGTCCACGATCCGCATCAGGATCCGGTCGACCCGGCCGCCGAGCGTGCCGGCGATCCCGCCCACCACGCCCCCGAGGACTGTGGCGACGAGCGCGGCGACCGCGCCGACGAGCAGCGAGACCCGCAGCCCGTAGACGGCGCGGTGCGCCACGTCGCGGCCCAGGTCGTCGGTGCCGGCGAGGTGGGCCCAGGACGGCGCCAACCGGGTCTGGTCCAGCGCGACAGCGCTCTGGTCGAGCGGCCAGACGAGCGGAGCGAGCAGCGAGCCGGCGACGGCCACCAGCAGGACCAGACCGGCGATGACGACACCGGTCTGGCCGGGTCGCAGCCGCAGCCGGGACCGGGTCACCCGGAGCAGCGGCGGTCGGGCAGCGAGGTCAGCCATCGAGTCGTACCCTCGGGTCCGCGGCGGCGTAGGCGAGGTCGGTCGCGAGGTTCGCGGCCAGCACCACCGCTGTGGTGACCAGCGTGATCGCCGCCAGCAGCGGAAAGTCGCTGCCCAGCGCGGCGGCGACAGTGACGGCGCCGAGGCCCGGCAGCGAGAAGACCGTCTCGACCAGCACCGCCCCGCCGACCAGTTCGGGCAGGTGGGTGCCGACCAGGGTGAGGAACGGCAGCAGCGCGGTCCGCAGCGCGTGTCCGAACAGCACCGTCCGACCGGGCAACCCGCGGGCCCGCGCCGCGAGCACGTGGTCGTCGCGCATGCTCTCCGCGACAGCGTCCCGGACGAACAGCACGAACCACGGCGCCTGCGACACGGCCAACACCCCGACCGGCAGGATCAGGTGGTGGGCCACATCGGACCAGGACGTGCTGGTCGCTGTGACGTCGGTGAGCCCGCCCGCCGGCAACCAGCCCAGGGCCAGCGCGAACACGGCGATCGCGACCAGGCCCAGCCAGAAGACCGGCATCGACTGCACCGCGTACGCGGCCGCCCGCAACGCGCGGTCGAACACACCACCGCGCCGGTACGCCGCCAGCGCGCCCAGCAGCAGGCTCGCGACCAGGACCAGTGCGAGGGACACACCGATCAGGAGCAGCGTCCAGCCGGCCCGGGCGGCGAGCACCGAGGCGACCGGTTCGTGGCGGCTGGTCGACCAACCCAGGTCGCCCTGCACCAGGTTGCTGATCCAACGCAGGTACTGCACCGGCAGGGGATCGTCGATGCCCCAGTTCGCGCGCAGTTGGGCCAGGTTCTCCTCGCTGGCGGTGAAGGCCGCAGCGCCCGCGTACTGCTTCGCCGGGTCGACCGGCGAGGCGGCGCCGAGGGCGAACATCCCGACGCTGGTCGCGGCGAGCACCGGCACGGCGATCAGGAGCCGACGCCGGACCACCGCGCCGGCCCCGGCCAGTCGGCCGGAGCGGGTCACGACCGCGTCCAGGTGTCGATGTTCCACCAGAGGCTGTTCGCCACCCCGTGCTCGTGCGCCTCGACCCGCGGCGCCACACCCTCAACCGAGGACTTCAGCACGTAGGTGTGCCGCAGGTAGGTGAGGAACAGCCACGGTACGTCGACGGCCAACTGCTTCTGGAACTGCGCGTACGCGGCCTTGCGAAGGGCGGGGTCGATCTGGTCGCGGCCCTCCTGCAGGGCGCGGTCGGCGACGTCGGAGCGGTATGAGCCGGGGTTGAAGTAGCCCTGCCCCGCGAACGTCGAGCCGAACAGCTTGTACGAGACGAAGTCCGGGTCGTACGGCGTGCCGTAGCCCATCAGCAGGGCGTCGGACTTCATCCGTGGGTCGATGGCGTCCCAGGTGAGGCCCGCCGGAGTGACCTCGATGCCGACCTTCTTCGCGTCGGCGGTGACGGCGAGGGCCAGGTCCTTGCGCAGCGTGTCGCTCGCCGGGTACATCAGCGTGAACCGGGCCGGCCGGCCGTCCTTGACGCGCACCCCGCCGGGGCCGGGGGTCCAGCCGGCCGCGTCGAGCAGCGCTCCGGCCGATGTCGGGTCGGCGGTGGGTCTGCCGATGATCGACGGGTCGGCGAACTCGGAGGTCGGCGGGATCGGCCCGAACGCCGGTTCGCCGGCGCCACCGAGGAGCCCGGCCACCATCGCGGCCCGGTCGACGGCCAGGTTGAGCGCTCGGCGGACCGCCGGGTCGGCGAGGATCGGGTTGCCCGTCGGCAGCATCACGCCGCGGTAGTCGGCGGTCGGCACCCGCTGCACCCGGTACGTGGTGTCGGCGTCGAAACCGGAAGCCAGCTTCGGCGGCAGTTCGGCGGCGTCGAACTCGCCGGCGCGCATCCGCTGGGCGCGGACGTTGTCGTCGGCGACGAACGCGACCACCACCCGGTTGTTCTTCGGCCGGCCACCGAAGTAGCGCTCGTTGGCGGTGAGCACCAGGCGGTCGCCCGGGGTCCAGGAGTCGACCCGGTACGGCCCGGTCCCGATCGGCTTGCGGTTGAACGGTGCGGTGTTGATGTCCTGCCCGCTGAGCAGTTTCGCCGGCACGATGCCGAGGGTGAGCCGCTGCAGGAACGGCGCGTACGGGTAGCGCAGCCGGAACACGACAGTGGCCGCGTCGGGCGCGGTCACCGACTCCACCATGTCCAGGTCGGAGCGGAGCGTCGAGTCGACGGTCGGATCCAGCACGGCCTGGTACGTGAAGACGACGTCCTGGGCGGTCAGCGGGGTGCCGTCGTGGAACTGCACGCCGTCGCGGAGCTTCGCGGTCACTGTGCGGCCATCGGGTGACAGCTGCGGCAGCGCCGTGGACAGGCCGGCGACGAGGCGGTTGTCGTCGTCGCGGCTGACGAGGCCGTCGAAGATCAGTGAGGCGCCGTCGACGCCGTAGTTGAGCACCGGGTTCAACGCGTCCGGCTCGTCGGAGGTGGCGACGACCAGTGTTGCGCCGCCGGATGAGCCGTCGGGGTTGGCCGGGGCCGAACATCCGGCGAGGACGAGCATCCCCGCCGCCGCGGTCGCCGCCGTGAGGCGTCGGAAGGTCGGACGCATCCGGGTCACAGAGGGCTCCTGTGGTGTGGGGAGGAATCGTTTGTCGGGTGGGCGCGACGCCGACCCCGTTGATCATCACGGTGACACAGTTGCCACTCTTTGGCAATTACCAAACGTAGGCATCTTCTGGTTGATCAGGAGCCATTCGTCGGTGGTGACGGTCATCGGCGACCGGCTAGGGTTCCGGAGTGTTCCGCGCCGTCGTGTTGATCGCTGCTGTGGTGCTCGCCGCGGATCAGCTCACCAAGTACTGGGCCGAGTCCGCGCTCTCCGGCGGGCAGACCATCACCGTTCTCGGTGACCTGCTGCAACTGCGACTCCTGTACAACCCGGGCGCCGCCTTCTCGATCGGGTCCGCGTACACCTGGATCTTCGCGGTGGTCGCGGCGGCGGCGGTGGTCGCGGTGACGGTCGTGGCGTGGCGGGTCACGTCGCGCGCCTGGGCGGTGGCGTTGGGCCTGGTGCTCGGCGGCGCGGCGACGCACCTGCTGGACCGCCTCCTCCGGGAGCCGGGGTTCGCTCGCGGGCACGTGGTGGACTTCATCGACTACGCCGGGTTCTTCGTCGGCAACGTCGCCGACATCGCCCTGGTGGTCGGCGTGGGCATCGTCATGCTGCTCAACGTGCGCGGCACTCCGCTGCGCGCGACCGCCACCCCCGGCGAGAGCCGCAGCGACGAGCAGCGGTCCTCGTCAGACGCCTGAGCCGCCCGCTGGAACGACTTCGTCGTCCGGGCTGATCAGGACGACCTCCAGCCGGCGCGGGCCGTGCACTCCCTCCACACGGTTGAGTTCGATGTCGCTGGTGGCGGACGGGCCGGAGATCCAGGTCAGCGGGGCGTGCGGGTCCAGTCGGGTGAGCGCCTCCGGCAGCAGACCGACGACCTGGTCGGTGCGGACGACGCAGATGTGCCGGTCGGGCACCAGGGTGAGCGCGCGCCGCCCCTGCGTCGGGCCGGCGTCCAGGATGATGGTGCCCGTGTCGGCGACCACGACGGCGCAGCCGGTCAGGACCGCGTCCAGGTCGTCGAGCGCTGCCGGTGACAGCGGGGGCGCGTCGCGGTGCACCTCTCCGGCGTAACCGGCCAGCCAGTTCGCGGGGACGTCAGTGGGAACGGCGAGCCGGTCGACAGCGCCGAGCAGTCGGGGCAGGGCGTCGATGCCCCTGTGGACGACGGCCCGGTAGTCCTCCAGGCGGTCGACCAGGGTTTCGATCACGTCGGAGCGGTGGTCGACCCGGCGGTACCCGCGGGGCACCTGCACCGGCGGCGGGCTGTCGGCCAGCGCGGTCCGGAGCCGCGCCAGGATCTCGTCACGGGCGCTCACTGCTTTCCCCACCATTCCCTGAAGGTCTGCGGCGCGGGCAACGGCAGGTCGCGCGACCGGGTCCACGCCGAGGCGGGCCAGGGCAGTCGCCGCAGCGTTCGAGCGCCGGTGCGCCGTTCACGGTACGCCCCGAGCGGCCCCGCGCCCGCCCGAGCCAGGCGCAGGGCGGCGGCCCACCGTCGGGGGCTGCGCATCACCCAGGACAGGACGCGCATGGCGGCCCGTTCGACGGGCGGGTGCGGTGCCTGCTGGCGGAGATGAACCAGGATCTCCGGGATGTTGATCTTCACGGGACAGACGTCGTAGCAGGCGCCGCAGAGGGTCGACGCGTACGGCAACGAGGCATTGTCGGCCACACCGGTCAACTGCGGCGACAGGATCGCCCCGATCGGCCCCGGATACACCGAGCCGTACGCGTGCCCGCCGGCCCGCTCGTACACCGGGCAGACGTTGAGGCACGCGGAGCAGCGGATGCACGACAACGCCGGCCGCCCGACCGGGTCGGCGAGCACCGCGGACCGGCCATTGTCGACGAGCACGATGTGCACGTCCTGCGGGCCGTCGCCGGGGGTGACGCCGGTCCACATCGAGGTGTACGGGTTCATCCGCTCGCCGGTCGAGGATCGCGGCAGCAGTTGCAGGAAGACCTCCAGGTCGGTGAAGGTCGGCAGCAGCTTCTCGACGCCGACGACGCTGATCAGCGTCTCGGGGAGGGTGAGGCACATGCGGCCGTTGCCCTCGGACTCCACCACCACGAGTGTGCCGGTGTCGGCGACGGCGAAGTTGGCGCCGGAGACGGCGACCCGGGCCGAGAGAAAACGCCGTCGCAGGTGGGCGCGGGCCGCCTCGGCCAGCGCGGCCGGTTTGTCGCTCAGGTCGGCCGGCGCGTCGGCCATGCGACGTTGGAAGATCTCCCGGATCTGGGCCCGGTTGTAGTGGATCGCCGGCACCAGGATGTGCGAGGGGGTGTCGTCGCCGAGCTGCACGATCAGTTCCGCCAGGTCGGTCTCGTACGCGGCGATCCCGGCGGCCTCCAGCGCCTCGTTGAGCTCGATCTCCTGGGTCGCCATCGACTTGACCTTCACGACCTCGTCGGCCCCGGTGGCCCGGGTCAACGCGACAACGATCCGGCACGCCTCGGCCGCGTCGCGGGCCCAGTGCACTGTGGCGCCGGCAGCGGTGGCGGACGCCTCGAACTGCTCCAGCAGCTCCGGCAGGCTACGTTGGACGTCCGCCTTGATCGCCGAGCCGGCGTCCCGCAGGGCCTCCCAGTCGGGTACCTCGTCGACGACCCGTGCTCGCTTGGCGCGGATGGTGCGGGTGGCCCTGTGCAGGTTGGCCCGGAGTTGCGTGTCGGCGACGGCCGGCTTGGCGGCGGTGGGGAACGGCAGCGGCGTGCGGATCCGTCCGCCCCCGGTGGCGGGTGCGACCGGATGGCTCATGAGAGGGCTCCCGTCTCGGCGAGAATCTCGGCGTAGTGCACGGCCCGTACGCCCGAGCGGTGGCGGTCGAGACCGCCACCGATGTGCGCCAGGCAGGAGTTGTCGGCCGCGGCGAGCACCCGCGCGCCGGTGTCGCGGACCCGGGCGCACTTGTCGGTGAGCATCGCTGTGGAGACGTCCGGGTTCTTCAGTGCGAACGTGCCGCCGAAACCGCAGCACTCCTCGGCGTCGCCCAGCTCGACCAGCTTGATCCCGCGCACCTGGCGCAGCAGGGTCAGCGGCCGGTCGCCGAGGCGCAACATGCGCAGGCCGTGGCAGGTCGGGTGGTAGGTGACCGTCTCCGGGAACTCCGCGCCGACGTCGGTGACGCCGAGAACGTCGACGAGCAACTCGGACAGCTCGTACGTGCGGGCGGCCACCGAGGTGGCGGCCGGGTGCAGGCGCGGGTACTGGTCGCGGATCATCGCGGTGCACGACCCGGACGGCGCGACGATGGCGTCGTAGGAGTCGAAGACGTCGACGTAGTTGCGCACCATCGGCATGGCCTCGGCCCGGTAACCAGTGTTGGCGTGCATCTGCCCGCAGCAGGTCTGCTCGGCGGGGAAGTCGACTGTGTGGCCGAGTCGCCGCAGGATGCGGGTGACCGCGATGCCGGTGGCCGGGAACGCGAGGTCGTTGACGCAGGTGATGAAGAGGGCGATCCGCACGGCGGCTCCTCGGATGGGTGGGGGTGGGTCACGCCGAGTCGCGCGGTGTCGCGGGGACGGGGAGCTGGTCGAAGGCGGGCAGGTGACGCTCCCGGGCGGCGCTGAGGTGGGAGCGCATCGCCCCGGTGGCGGCTGCCGCGTCACCGGCGACGATGGCGGCGGCGATGCGCTGGTGCTCGGTGTTGGTGTCCGCCGCGCCGGCGACCGGGAAGTACAGCCGGTGCAGGTGCAGGTGTGAGTGCAGCCGCGTGATGCTGTCGCGCAGCAGCGGGCTGCCGGAGACCTCGGCGATCAGGTCGTGGAACCTCGCGTCCAGCGCGGTGAACGCGGCGTGCCGGCGATAGCCGTCGCCGGCCTCCACGTCGATGCTCGCCGCCGCCTCGGCACTGATCCGTTGGCGGGCCTCGGCGGAGGCATGGGTGGCGGCCCGTCCGGCGGTGGCGCCCTCCAGCAGTTGGCGCACGTCGAACAGGTCGTCGAACTCGGTGCGGCTCAGCAGCGGCGTGGTGGTGTAGCCGGAGAGCGGGCGTTTCCGGACCAGGCCGTCGGCCTCCAGCCGGGCGAGGGCCTCGCGGACCGGGGTGGGGGAGACGTCCAGCTCCCGGGCCAGCGCGTCGATGTTGACCCGCTCGCCGGGGGGAAGGATGTGGTCCATGACCAGCGTCTTTATCGACTCGTAGACGTCCTCGGTGAGGGTGAGTCGCCGGGCGGGACGAAGTCGACCCTCGCGAGGTTCCTGCTGGGCCATCTCGTCTCCTCAGCAAGCCCTTGACTGTGCCGGTGTGAGCGAGTACACACGAGCCAAACAACATCCTATAGGAAATTGGGTCCTCTGCGACCCATGCGCTGGAGGTCGGTTCGTGAGATTCATGCGCGTCGGGCCCGTGGGGCGGGAACGCCCCGTGCTGTACGTCGACGGGCGGCACTTCGACCTCTCGTCGCTCACCGTCGACATCGACGGCGAGTTCCTTGCCGGCGACGGCGTCCGGCGGGCCCGCGAGGCCACCGACCTGCCCGAGATCGACGTCACCGGTCAGCGGGTCGGCGCGCCGATCGCCCGGCCGGGGGTGGTGCTCTGCGTGGGGCAGAACTACGCCGCGCACGCCGCCGAGTCCGGTGCCGCCCCACCGACCGACCCGATCATCTTCTACAAGGCGCCCAACACCGTCGTCGGCCCGTACGACGAGGTTCTGATCCCGCGCGGCTCGACGAAGACCGACTGGGAGGTGGAGCTGGCGGTGGTGATCGGCCGATCGGCCCGCTACCTCGCCTCACCGGCCGACGCCCTCGGGCACATCGCCGGGTACGTGCTGTCCAACGACGTCTCCGAGCGGGACTTCCAGCTCGCGGTCTCCGGCGGCCAGTGGTCGAAGGGCAAGTCCTGTGAGACGTTCCAGCCGCTCGGCCCGTGGCTGGTCACCGCCGACGAGATCGGCGACCCGCAGGCGCTGCGGCTGCGCTCCTGGGTCAACGGCGAGCCCCGCCAGGACTCCAGCACCAAGGACATGATCTTCGACGTGGCGCACCTGGTCTGGCACCTGTCCCAGTACACGGTCCTGGATCCGGGCGACGTCATCAACACGGGCACCCCGCAGGGAGTGGCACTCTCCGGACGCTTTCCGTATCTGGCCGCCGGCGATGTGATGGAGGTCGAGATCGACGGCCTCGGTCGGCAGCGCAACACGCTCCGGGACGCCTGATGCGGTGCGACGGTCTCGTGGCGGTGGTGACCGGAGGTGGATCGGGGATCGGCCTTGCCTGCGTGCGGGCGTTCGTCGCCGCCGGTGCCCGGGTGGGTGTCCTGGACCTGGAGCTGTCCGGTCTGCTGGAGGATCCCGGCGTCATCGGCGTCCGGGCGGACGTGGCTGACCGGTCCTCCCTCAGCGCGGCCGTCGCCTCGGTCGCGGAGGCGTTCGGCGGCATCGACATCCTGGTGAACAACGCCGGCATCTCGGCCGTGGGCACTGTGGAGGAGGACGACGACGAGCAGTGGAGCCGGGTGCTCGACGTCAACGTCTCCGGCGTGGCCCGAACCAGCGCCGTCGCCCTGCCGTACCTGCGTCGGTCGTCGTCCGCGGCGATCGTCAACATCTCCTCGATCGCGGCGACCGTCGGCCTGCCCCGACGCGCCCTGTACTCGGCGTCGAAGGGCGCTGTGCACGCCCTCACCCTCGCCATGGCCGCCGACCTGGTGACGGAGGGCGTCCGGGTCAACTGTGTGGCCCCCGGCACCGTGGACACTCCCTGGGTGGCCCGCCTGCTCGCAGGCGCGCCCGACCCGACGGCCGAGAAGCGGCAACTGGCGTCCCGGCAACCGACCGGCCGCCTGGTGACAGCCGACGAGGTTGCTGCCGCCGTCGTCTACCTCGCCTCGCCCGCGACCGGGTCGGTGACCGGTTCGTCGCTGCCGGTGGACGGCGGCATGTCCGGCCTGCGCCTGCCCGCCCGGGTCCCGCCCGTGGCCGGCACTGCCGAACCGGGCGCGTGACATGATTGCGGGATGGGGAAACAGCAGGACGTCGGCGCAGCCGACAGTCACAGCGGGTCCGGCACCACCGCCCACCGTCCGATCGGTGGCAGCGCTGACGCTCGGCTCGCCCTCGCGCAGGACCCCACAACGCCACAAATGACCCTTATCGACCTGGCGTCCGATCCGTCGGTCCTGGTCCGCAAGGCGGTCGCCTCTCGGGCCGACGCACCCGCGCAGGCCCTCCGACCGCTTACCCGCGACCATGATCGTCAGGTCCGGGAGGCCGTGGCGAGGAACCCCTCCACCTCGATCGCCAACCTCATGCGCCTGGTCAAGGACGCCGACCGGTGGGTCCGCTGGGCGGTCGCCGGCAACCCGGCCTGCGACGAGTCGATCCGCCAGGTCATGTCGCAGACTTCGGACAAGGAGCTTCGCGGTCTCCTCGCGGAGAGTCGTGACCTGGAGCCGGAGCTGGCCGCCAAGCTGATCGGCGACGTGTCACCCGAGGTACGGGAACGACTCGCCACGCACACCCACGACCCCGACGTGATCAACGCCCTGCTGGCCGATCGCACCGCACGCGTACGCAAGGGGGTTGCCCGCAACCCGCGCACCACCGCCGAGCAGCGCAGCGCGCTCGCCGCGGACCCGGTGGTCGACGTCCGCGCCGCGCTGGTGCGGGCCGTCGAGCTGAGCGAGGCGGACCTCGCCCGCCTGGTCGACGACCGTGCCGTGCAGGTCCGACTGGCGATGGCGACCTCCGAGGTCGTTCCGCCGCACATCCGGCAGGCGCTCGCTCGCGACGCCGACGAGATGGTGGCCAGCGCGGCACGGGACTACCGCCCGGGGTCGGGCAACGCCTCCGCCGTGCGGGCACCCCGCATCGCGCACCGGCCCTCCTCTGGTGCGGGCCGATCGGGTGGCGGCACCGCCCGGTAGGACCGCCCCGCCGCCCCGCCGCCCCGCCGCCCCGCCGCGCCGCCGCCCCGCCGCCCCGCCGCGCCGCCGCCCCGCCGCGCCGCCGCGCCGCCGCTGCGAGCGGCGGATGCGCCAGCGAGCGTCATGACTCGCAGATACTCACCATCCCGATCAGACCCGGGTGATGAGTTGTCGCGTCCGCGCCCGTCATACCTACGACAGGACATGACGAGGCGAAAGGATGACGTGATGAGTGCGGACACGCGGCTGGAGGAGCTGGGCGTGAGCGGTCTGGGCGAGGTCGACGAGCCGGCGTTCGTGGGGCTGGCGCAGCGGCACCGGCGGGAACTGCACGTGCACTGCTACCGGATGCTCGGGTCGTTCGAGGACGCCGAGGACACAGTGCAGGAGACGTTCCTGCGAGCCTGGCGGCGACGGGAGACGTTCGAGGGGCGGTCGACGTTCCGGGCCTGGCTGTACCGGATCGCCACCAACGCCTGCCTGGACCTGCTCGCCAAGCGCCGCCCGGAACCGGCGACCGGCGGTGAGGTGCTGTGGTTGCAGCCCTACCCGGACCGGCTGCTCGACGAGCTGCCCGCAGCCGACGCGGACGAGCCGGAGACCGTCGCCGTCGCGCGGGAGACGATCGAGCTGGCGTACCTGGTAGCGGTGCAGCACCTCGCGCCGCGTCCGCGGGCCGTGCTGATCCTGCGCGACGTGCTCGGCTGGCCGGCCAAGGACGTCGCGGAGCTGCTCGGAGACTCGGTCAACTCGGTCAACAGCGCCCTGCAGCGGGCTCGCGCCGGCATGCGGGAGCACCTGCCCGCGGAGCGGCAGGACTGGACCGGTGGCGAGGAGGACGCCGGCACACGCGAGCTGGTGCGCCGCTTCACCGACGCCAGCGTGACCACGAACATCGACGCGCTCGCCACCATGCTGCGCGACGACGTCCGCTGCTCGATGCCGCCCACGCCGGGCCTGTACGTCGGCCGCGACGCGGTGGTGAACAACTGGGTCGAGGATGGCTTCGATGGCATGACGGGCCTGCGCGCGGTCCCCACCTCGGTGAACCGCCAGCCCGCCGTCGCCTTCTACCACTGGCGCAAGCAGGACGGCGCGTACCTGCCGTTGACGATCGACGTCCTGCGCATCACCGGCGGCGCGATCACCGAGATCGTCACGTTCCACGACGACCAGTTCCCACGGCTCGGGTTGCCGGACCGCCTGCTGGCGGACGGCACGGAGTAGTCCCGTGTGGACGCTCACGCTGCGCCGTGGCGCGCGTGCCGCGGTAGTCACGGCGGAGTGGTACGACGCGTTCGGCGTCGTCACCAGTGGGCGGGTGCAGCTGGAGTTGCGCGACGGCGAACCCGGGCCGGTCCTCGGCCGCGATGCCGGGTTCTGGCTGCGTGGCACCGGCGTCCGCGCGCTGCGCAACCCCGGCCGCCGCACGGCGAGGGTGCGTGTCTTCACGCCCGGGGCCGTCACACGCCAGTCAACACATCCTGTACGCCAGCCTCATCATGAGGGAGACGACGTGAACAGCACGAAGGACACCGAGACCGTCGCCGGCCCGACAACGGGCCGCCCCAGCTTCCCCCACCGATTCCGCGGGCTCATCGGCACCGGCGTGTTTGCCACGCTCGCGGCGATGGTGACCACCACCGTCGCCGCCGCGCTGGCCCGGGCCGCCGGCGTCGACTTCGAGATCCCCGATGGCGGCGAGACGATTCCGTTGTCCGGGTTCACCGTGGTGACCGGCTTCTTCTCGGTAGTGGGCGTCGTCATCGCCGTGGCTCTGCTCCGGTGGAGCGCTCGGCCCGCCGACCGGTTCGTCTGGACGGCCGTGGCGCTGAGCGCGCTCTCGCTGGTCCCGGCCCTCATCTCGGGGGCGAACGCGGCCACCATCACCGCTCTGCTCGGGCTGCACCTCGTCGCCGCGGCGGTGATGATCCCCGTCCTGACCCGGAGTCTCCGCACCCGGACCAATTGACGCTGACAGTCTCCGTTGCGCGGGTGGGCGGTCACTCCGGTGGCCGCCCGCCCGGTGACGATGGTGGTGCGCTTCTCGTCCGCACTGTCGGCTCGGAGAGTACAACCCGGGTACGCAGGATGGTCGTGATGTATTCACATGTGTCGTCCCGATTCCTCCTAGGCTAGGAATGCCCAGCTTCTGGGCGTACGCCGTCAAGGGAGGATCAGCGGTGCGAATCAGGAGATCAGGGTCCACGATCGTCGCGATGGCAGTGGCGACAGTGGTCGTCATCGCGGGGGGTGTGTTCGCCGGCAGCACGGCGAGCGCCGCCGAGCCCTCCCCGTTCACCGTCGTGGAGGGTGCGATCCGTACGGCGACCGGCACCCCGGTGCCCGCGTCCGGCACGCACGCCTCGCTCTGGGGCAACTCCAGCTACGCCAGCACCAGCATCAGTGGCTCCGGTCGAGTGCTGATCGGGGCCATCGGCGACAACTGCCAGGGCTGGCCGACCGTCCGGGTGACTGTCGACGGCGTCAACGTCGGCCAGACCACAATCGTCAGCGCGACCAGCTACGGCACCTATCCGGTCGGCACGGCGGTCGGCGGCGGTCAGCACACAGTGCGGATCCAGTTCGTCAACGACTTCAGGGCCGACTCCTGCGACCGCAACGTTCATGTCGCGTACGCGCTGATGGAGACCGCGGGCACCACCGACCCGAAGTTCAGCTTCGCCGTCCTGCCGGACACCCAGCAGGAGGTGCTCAACAGCTCGGACACCCGGTTCCTCAACCGCACGAACTGGTTGGTGCAGAACCGGTCCGCGCTGGACCTGCGCTTCGTGACCTCCTCCGGCGACGTGGTCAACTGGGACACCCCGGACCACGCGCAGTACGTCATCGCCCGTAACGCGATGCGACCGATCGAGAACGCGGCCATCCCGTACGCGCTGGCGCTCGGCAACCACGACACCCAGGCGACCGGCGTCGGCGGGTCGGCCCGCGACCCCGCCCGCACCCGCGAACTCATCCGCGACACCGGCGTGTTCAACCAGTACTTCACAGTCGGCCAGTACCGCGCGGTCCGGGGGCAGTTCGAGGCCGGCAAGGTCGACAACTCGTATTCGACCTTCACTGCCGGTGGCGTGCAGTGGATGGTGCTGACCCTGGAACTCTGGCCCCGGGTCGCGGCCGTGAACTGGGCCAGGAGCGTCGTCGCCACCAACCCCCGGCACAACGTCATCGTGGTCACCCACGACTACATCGACGGCAACGGCGCCATCGAGCAGAGCGCCGGGTACGGCGCGACGAGCCCGCAGTACCTCTTCGACAACCTGGTCAAGCAGTACGCCAACATCCGGTTCGTCTTCTCCGGTCACACCGGTATCGCCGCCAACCGGGTCGACACCGGAGTCAACGGGAACAAGGTCTATTCGTTCCTCCAGACGTTCCACTCCAACAGCACCAACCCGGTACGTCTGGTCGAGGTCGACACCGCCGCCAACTCGCTGCGCACCTGGATCTACGCGCCGTACACCAACCGGTCGTTCACCGAGTACGACAGGTCGTTCACGGGCATCGGCGTGGTCCGCTGAGGCGTATCCAGTGGGCTCGGGCTGCGTGATCGACTCGGCTTCACTGATGTCGGGGTGTCCGGGGTGCTCCGATACCGCGACTTCCGGATAGCCGAGTCGATCATAGGGGCGCCTGGTCAGCGAGTGGTCGCCTCGCGGTCGGGTGCGCCGGTCTGTTCCCACAGCGACTTCATCTCGTCGAAGGCCTGCTCCATCAGCCGCACCATCGCCTGCCGGGCACGCTCCCCGTCGCGTCGCTGGATCGCCTGGGCGACGTCGGCGTGCATCTGGAGGGCCTGCTCATGCGGGTGGTGCGGCATGAGGTGGTGCTTGTGCCGGCCGGTGAGCACCTCCGCCACCAGCTCCTGGAGCCGGACGAACATCTCGTTGCCGGAGGCGAGCAGGACGAGCCGGTGAAACTCGATGTCGAGGTGCAGGAAGCGCTCCTCGTCGCCGGCCTCGCCGGCGGCCCACATCTTCGCCGCCAGCCCGACGAGATCGCTGGCCTCGTCCCGGCCGATCCGGCTGGCCGCCAGGTAGGCCGCGTGCGGCTCGACGGCGGTGCGCAGCTCGGTGATCGAGCGGAGCTGGGCCATCCGGCCGGCCGAGGCGAGACGCCAACGGATCACCTGCGGGTCGAAGACGTTCCACGCGCTCGCCGGTCGGATCATCACACCTACCCGTCGGCGCGCCTCGATGAATCCGATCGAGGCCAGCACCCGTAGCACCTCGCGCACGACCGAGCGGGACACGGCGTACCGATCGACCAGCTCGTCGATGTTGAGGACCGATCCGGGTGCCAGCTCGCCGCCGCAGATGGCGGTGCCGAGGTGGTCGAGGACGCGCGCGTGCAGCCCGGACTCGGCGGGGAGGGTCGGAGCGGCTGCAACCTCTGGTGAGGACGGTTCCACTCAAAGATCATATCATTTGTATCTACCTCTTGAGGTAATCAGCTTTTTCGGCCTAGCATCCGGTTGTTAAGCGGATGTAACGCCGAGGTAGCGGCTCTTACAAGGGCGGCGGCCACGACAGAAGGAGAGACAAGCGTGCGACGTCGATCGATAATCGGCACTTCTCTGGCTGTGGTCGCCGCCATGAGCCTGACCGCCTGTGGCGGCGACGGCGGCGGCGAGGGCTCGAAGACCCTCCGCGTGACACTGGTCAACCACGTGTGGACAGAGAACATCAGGAAGGCCCTGCCGGAGTTCGAGAAGCAGTCCGGGCTCACTGTCGAAGTCACCCAGCTCGGTGAGGACCAGCTCTCCGACCAGTACAACGTCAAGCTGAACGCCGGGTCCGACGACCTCGACGTGATGATGTACCGGCCCCTTCAGGAGGGGAAGCTGTTCGGCAAGAACAAGTACCTCGCCGACCTGAGCGAGAAGGTCAAGTCCGACAGCGCCTTCGAGTTCGGTGACTTCCAGGCCGGGCCGCTACAGGCGACGACCTATGAGGACAAGGTCGTCGGACTGCCGATCATCACCGAGCAGGAGGTCCTCTACTACCGCAAGGACCTGCTGACGAAGTCCGGCTTCACAGCGCCGCCCAAGACCCTCGACGAGCTCAAGGCGCAGGCCGCCAAGATCGAGGCGGACAACCCGGGCGTCGCCGGCTTCGTCGCTCGTACCGGTAAGGCCGCAGCGGTCACGCAGTTCTCCAGCTTCCTCTTCAGCTTCGGCGGCGACTTCGTGGACGCCAGCGGCAAGGCCACTGTCAACACCGAGCAGGCCAAGCAGGCGTACGCCTACTACGGCGGTCTTCTCAGGGACCACGGCCCGGAGAACATCAGCACCGACATGAGCTGGTCGGAGGCGATGGCGATCTTCACGCAGGGCAAGGCCGCCTTCTACACCGAGGCCAACTCGCTCTACAAGAACGCCACCGACCCGACCAAGTCCAAGGTCGTCGACTCCGTCGGCTTCGCCGCGTTCCCGGCCGGTCCGGCCGGATCGAAGCCGTACAACATCCCGTCCTGGGCGCTCGGCGTGAACGACAGCTCGGAGAACAAGGACAACGCCTGGAAGTTCATCCAGTGGGCGGCCGGCAAGGAGCAGGCGCTGGCGCAGCAGACGGCCGGCGTACCCGGTGCCCGCACCTCGGTTTGGGCGAATCCGGCCGGTAC
The DNA here is from genome assembly GCF_040677775.1 of Micromonospora sp. NPDC053740. NCBI lineage: Bacteria > Bacillati > Actinomycetota > Actinomycetes > Micromonosporales > Micromonosporaceae > Micromonospora > Micromonospora sp. NPDC053740. The sequence goes on along the minus strand of NZ_JBFASO010000001.1, from coordinate 470,591 downwards.
CGCCTCCTACCCGAAGGACCTCGCCGAGGCCAACACGGTCAGCACCGCCAACGGGGTCGGTCACGACCGTCCGCTGGTGGTGAAGGTGGCCCAGGCGCGGGAGATCGTCGGCCAGCCGATCGTCGACGCGATCACCGGCAAGGACGCCGCCAGCTCGGCGGACACGGCGAACGCGGCGTTCCAGAAGTTCCTCGACGACGAGGCGAAGTAACCAACGCGCAGGGCGGCGGAGCCGACGTGCTCCGCCGCCCCGCCGGGACCTGGCCCCCGAACCCGGAGACCCCTCATGTCAGCCGTCATCACCCCCCGCACCGACACGCCCGAGGCCCCTCCGGCGGCCCCGGAAGACTCCGCCTTGTCACGGTGGGCGAACGAACACCGCAAGTGGCTCTTCGCGGCACCCGCCATGGCGTTCGTCGCCGTGCTGATCATCTTTCCGGTGGCGTGGACCGGCTACCTGAGCCTGACCGACGCCGAGGGCTCGGTACGCGCCGAGTCCGAGTTCATCGGTTTCCAGAACTACCTCGACGTGCTCACCGACACCGACCGGTTCTGGCCGGCGGTCTGGCGTACGGTCCTCTTCACCGGCGTCGTGTTGTTCTTCGAGGTCGTTCTCGGCATGGCGATCGCCCTGCTGCTGTGGCGGCCCTTCCGTGGTGAGAAGTGGGTCCGCGTCGCGATCCTGCTGCCGCTGGTGGCCACCCCGGTGGCGGTCGGCATGATGTGGCGCCTGATCTTCGACCCCAACATCGGGATGGCGAACCAACTGCTCAGCTGGATCGGCATCGGCCCCCAACCCTGGCTGGCCGGGCAGCAGTCGGCCCTGCCGACGACGATGTTCATCGACATCTGGCAGTGGACCCCGATGGTGGTGCTGATCCTGCTCGCCGGGCTCACCTCGCTCTCCGACGAACCCCAGGAGGCGGCCCGGATCGACGGCGCCAGCAGCTGGCAGCGGTTCCGGCACGTCACCCTCCCGCTGCTGATGCCCACGGTGATCGTCGCCATCCTGCTGCGCGGCATCGACGCGCTGAAGACGTTCGACATCCTCTACGCCACAAAGGGACGCGGCGGAGGTTCCTTCCACGAGGTCGAGACCCTCAACGTCTACGCGTACGGCCTCAGCTTCGACTACAACGACTACGGCGTCTCGTCGACAGTCCTCATCATCTTCTTCCTGATCATCATCGGGGTGATGTGGGCCCTCACCTATCGCAAGAAGGGGCTGGGCCGATGAAGCCGAGCAAGCCGTACCGGGCGTTCCGCAACTCGGCTCTCGTCGTCGTGGTGTTCGCGCTGATGGCGCCCCTGCTGTGGATGATCGCCGCGTCGTTCAAGACCAACGTGGACATCTACGACACGGCCAAGGCGTTCGTCTTCTCGCCCAGCCTGAAGAACTACGAGACGGTTCTCCAGCAGGCGAACTACCTCGAGTTCATCGGCAACAGCCTCTGGGTGGCGTTCGCGGCCACCACGCTCTCGCTGGTGCTGGGGGTGCCCGCCGCATACTCGATGAGCCGGTTCAGCATGAAGAAGTCCGCGCTCGTCGTGCTCATGGCCCGGGTCATCCCCGGCGTCTCGCTCCTGGTGCCCTGGTACTACGTCTTCTCGAACCTGAAGATGGTCGGCGGATTCACGGTGCTGATCCTGAGCCACATGTTCGTGTCGCTGCCGCTGATCGTCTACATCATGATGGGGTACTTCGACGGCCTGCCGGCCGAGTTGGAGGAGGCCGCGCTGGTCGACGGGCTGACCCACATCGGCGCGTTCCGACGGATCACACTGCCGCTGTCGGTGCCCGGCGTCGCGACCGCCGGCATCCTCTCCTTCATCTTCTCCTGGAACAACTTCATGTTCGCCCTGGTGCTCTCGGGCTCGGACACCAAGACACTTCCCGTCGCGATCTTCGACTTCGTCGGCTACGCCAGCATCGACTGGGGCGGCCTGATGGCCGCCGCGACAGTGGTCACCCTGCCGATCATGCTGATCGCCCTGTTCGTGCAGAAGTACGTCGTCTCCGGCCTCACCGCCGGTGCCACGAAGGGCTGACCGGGACATGACGACGATCGCGAAGGTGGAGACGTTCCTGGTCGCGCCCCGCTGGCTGTTCGTCCGGATCGAGACGCAGTCCGGCATCGTCGGCTGGGGCGAGGCGACCTGCGAGGGCAGCTCCGAGACCGTGCGCACGGCCGTCCACCAGCTCAGCGAGCTGCTCACCGGACGGGACGCGCTGCGCATCGAGGACCACTGGCAGGTGCTGACCAAGGGGTCCTTCTACCGGGGCGGCCCGATCCTGGCCAGCGCGGTGTCCGGTCTGGACCAGGCGCTCTGGGACATCGCCGGTAAGCACTACGGCGCCCCCGTGCACCAACTCCTCGGCGGGCCGGTCCGGGACCGGATCCGGGTCTACGGCTGGATCGGTGGCGACGAGCCCGCCGAGATCCGCGACCAGATCAGCGCCCGGATCGAGGCGGGCCTGACCGCTGTGAAGATGAACGCGTCCGGGCGGATGGGCGCGCTCGCCTCGGTTGCCGACCTCGACGCGGTGGTGCAGCGGGTGGCCGTCGCCCGCGAGGTCCTCGGCGACGACCGCGACGTCGCTGTCGACTTCCACGGTCGGTTCACACTCGCCAACGTCCGCCGGGTCGCCCCGCTCCTGGAGCCGTACCGGCCGTTCTTCCTGGAAGAACCGGTGGTGCCGGAGAACTCGCACCTGATCGGTGAGGTCGTCCGCTGCACCACCACCCCCATCTCGACGGGGGAGCGGCTCTACAGCCGGCAGGAGTTCCTGCCCGTGCTACAGGCCGGCATCGCCGTGGCTCAGCCGGACCTCGCGCACGCCGGCGGCATCACCGAGGTTCGCAAGATCGCCACGTTGGCCGAGCTGTACGACGTGCAGCTCGCCCCGCACTGCCCGCTCGGGCCGATCGCCCTCGCCGCCTGCCTCCAGGTCGGCTTCGCCACACCCAACTTCCTGATCCAGGAGCAGAGCATCGGCATCCACTACAACCAGGGCGCCGAGGTGCTCGACTACTGCCTCGACCAGACTCCGCTGACCTTCGTCGACGGGTACGTGCAGCGGTTGACCGCGCCCGGTCTCGGTATCGAGATCGACGAACACGCCGTGCGGACCGCTGACAAGCGCGGCCACGCCTGGCGCAGCCCGACCTGGCGGCACCCCGATGGCTCCTACGCGGAGTGGTGAGACCCCGACCGGCGAGAACGAAAGGCACCCCGTGAAGATCGTCGCAGCAGACATCATCGTGACCAGCCCCGACCGGAACTTCGTCACCCTCAAGATCACCACTGATGAGGGCATCACCGGCCTGGGCGACGCCACGCTCAACGGCCGCGAGCTCTCCGTCGCCTCGTACCTGCGTGACCACGTCGCCCCCCTGCTGATGGGGCGGGACCCGCACCGGATCGAGGACACCTGGCAGTTCCTGTACCGGTCGGCGTACTGGCGGCGGGGCCCGGTCACCATGGCGGCCATCGCGGCGGTGGACGTCGCGCTCTGGGACATCTTGGCGAAGGCCGCCGGCATGCCGCTGTACCAACTGCTGGGCGGCGCGTCGCGCACCGGCATCATGGCGTACGGGCACGCGTCGGGGCGCGACATCCCCGAGCTGTTCGACTCGATCCGCCGCCACCTCGACGAGGGCTTCCGGTCGATCCGGGTGCAGACCTCGGTGCCGGGGATCAACGCGGTCTACGGCGTGGCCGCGCAACCCAGTTCCACCGGCCAGCGCTACGACTACGAGCCCGCGCAGCGCACCCCGCTGCCCGCCGAGGAGGACTGGGACACCCGCGCGTACCTGCGCCACCTGCCGTCGGTCTTCGAGGCGGTGCGTGGCGAGTTCGGCCCGGAGCTGCCGCTGCTGCACGACGGTCACCACCGGATGACCCCGATCCAGGCCGCCAAGCTCGGCAAGGCCCTCGAACCGTACGACCTGTTCTGGCTGGAGGACTGCACCCCGGCCGAGAACCAGGAGGCGCTGCGGCTGGTCCGCCAGCACACCACCACCCCGCTGGCGATCGGTGAGGTCTTCAACACGGTCTGGGACTACCAGACCCTGATCCGGGAGCAGCTGATCGACTACGTCCGGTCCGCTGTCACCCACACCGGCGGCATCACCGCCATGCGCAAACTGCTCGACTTCGCCGCCCAGTACCAGATCAAGTCCGGCATCCACGGCCCCACCGACATCTCCCCGGTGGGCATGGCCGCGGCCCTGCACCTGGACCTGGCCATCCACAACTTCGGGATCCAGGAGTACATGAAGCACACCCCGCTGGCCAACGAGGTGTTCCGGCAGTCGTTCACCTTCGCCGACGGCTACCTGCACCCGGGCGACCAGCCGGGGCTCGGGGTGGAGCTCGACGAGGAGGCGGCGGCCCGGTTCCCGTACGAGCCGGCGTACCTGCCGTTCAACCGGCTCAAGGACGGCACGGTCCATGACTGGTGAGCGGCGCGGCGCCCGGCCCACCCGGCACGTCGTGGTGATGGGCGTCTCCGGGGCCGGCAAGACCACTGTGGCGCGTGGGATCGGCGCGGCGACCGGGCTGACGTTCGCCGAGGCGGACGAGTTCCACTCCCCGCAGAACGTGGCGCGGATGCGCTCCGGCGTACCGCTGGACGACGCCACCCGGTGGCCCTGGCTGCGGGACATCGCCGGGTGGATCGCCGATCGCGGCGCGGAGGGCCGCTCGACGGTGCTGGCCTGCTCGGCGTTGAAGCGGTCGTACCGGGACGTGCTCCGTCAGGGCCCGCTCCGGGTGGACTTCGTGCACCTGGACGGGCCGGCGGAGGTCATCCGAGCCCGACTGGCCCGGCGCGAGGGGCACTACATGCCGGCCAGTCTGCTGGAGTCGCAGCTCGCCACGTTGGAGCCGGCCGAGCCGGACGAGTCGGTGCTCGTACTCGATGTCTCGTTGACCCCGGAAGCCCTGGTCGCGGCGGCCGTCAAGGGTCTTGGTCTGCCCGCTCCGGTGCCGGTGGGGGAGCAGCGGGACCGTGCGTCCGATCCCACTTCGGGGGCATGTTAGGTTAGCCTGCCCTAAGCGTGAGTGGAGTCTGTCGCCGTGCCCTCATCGATCCGAGCATGACAGTCGCCGAGACCACCGGTGGGGTGGTGCTCCGTCGCGCGCTGCGTCGGCAGCGCGCCAGGGTGGCCGCCGGCATCGCGCTGCTCTGCACCCACCAGGCCACCGAAGCCCTCGTCCCGGTGGCCATCGGCGTGGTCATCGACAGTGCGGTGGCCACCGGGGATGTCAGCGCCCTGCTGCTCTCGCTGGCCGGCCTGGCCGCCCTGTTCACAGTGCTCGCCTTCGCCTACCGGGCCGGCGCGCGACTGGCGTTCGCCGCCGTCGAACACGAGGCGCACGCCACCCGGGTCGAGATCGTCCGCAGCGCCCTCGACCCGCGTGGACGCCGGTCAGGCATGCGTGACGGCGAACTGCTGTCAGTGACGGCCTCCGACGCCGAGCTGTCCGCGCTCGTCGTACGGGTCGCGGGACTCACCGCCGCGGCGCTCACCGCCATCGTGGTCGCGGCCGTCGCGCTGCTCGTCGTCGACATCCCGCTCGGCCTCGGGGTGCTCATCGGCGTACCCCTGCTGGTCGTCGCCCTCCAGCGGATGGCGCCGCTGCTCACCCGGCGCAGCACGTCGCAGCAGGAGGCGCTCGCCGCCACGACCGCCCTCGCCGTCGACCTCGTCAGCGGCCTGCGCGTGCTGCGCGGCATCGGCGCACAGGACCACGCCGCCCGCCGGTACGCGGGAGCCAGCCGTCACGCGCTCGACGTCACCCTGCGTGCCGCCACCACCAAGGGTCTGCACCTCGGACTCACCACCACTGTCAACGGCCTGTTCCTCGCGACGGTCGCCGGATTCGCCGGTTGGCTCGCGCTACAGGGCCGGCTCACCATCGGCGAGCTCGTCGCCGTGGTCGGGCTGGCCCAGTTCATCGCCGAGCCGGTGCAGACGCTCGGGTACTGCGTCCAGTTGTTCGCCATGGCCCGAGCCTCCGCGGGGCGGGTCGCCCGGGTCCTCGGCGCCGCGCCGGTCGTCCAACCGGGCGACGCCGGGCCGCCCACCCCGACTCCGTTCCGGCTCGCCCTCGACGGCGTCTCGTACGCGGGCCTCGACGACGTCAGCCTGCGCGTCCGCGCCGGTGAGATCCTTGGCGTGCTCGCCTACGACCCGAGCGAGGCCGAGGCGCTGGTCGCGCTGCTGGCCGGTCGGGTGCCCCGCGCGGATCACCGGGGTACGGTCCGCGTCGACGGCGTGCCCGCCGACGAGCTGCACATCGACGCCGCGCGCGCCGTGGTCCTGGTCGAGCAGCATGACGTGGCGCTGTTCGAGGGGACGCTGCGCGCCAACCTCAGCGCCGGGGCCTCCGTCGACGACGAGGTGCTGCGTGCCGCAGTGCGGGCTGCCGCAGCCGAGGACGTGCTCGCCGCGCACCCGCACGGATTCGACCGTCTGCTCACCGAACGCGGGGCGAACCTCTCCGGTGGGCAGCGGCAGCGGATCGGGCTGGCGAGGGCGCTGGTCGCCGACCCGCCGGTGCTGGTGCTGCACAACCCCACCACGGCGATCGACGCGGTGACCGAGGGGTTGCTCGCCACCAGGCTGGCCGAGGCTCGCGGGGCGGGCACCAGTGGCACGGTGCTGATCACTACGAGCCCGGCGCTGCTGCGGATCACCGACCGGGTCACGGTGATCGACCGGGGACGGGTCGTCGTCGAGGGTCCGCACGAGCGGTTGCTCGCCAGCGACGCCCGCTACCGGGAGGAAACCCTGCGATGACGTCCGAGCCGACCACCCGACAGCTGCTGCCGACGGCCACCGGCCGGCAGACCTGGGCCGCCCTCCGTGGCGAGCTGGCGCTCCTGCCGAGGCTCAGCGCCGTCGCCGGCACGTTGCTCATCGCCGCCGCCGCCACCGGGCTGGTCGCCCCCTGGGTCCTCGGACGCCTCGTCGACGACGTCATCGCCGGGACCGACACGCCCCGGGTGATCGCCTGGGCCGCCGTGATCGCGGGCGCGGCAGTGCTCGCCGGGCTCCTCACCGCAGTCGGAGCGGCGGTCGCCGCGCGTCTCGGCGAGACAGTGCTGGCCCGACTCCGGGAGCGGGTCCTCGACCGGGCCCTGCACCTGCCCTCTGCCACCCTGGAGCGAGCCGGGACCGGGGACCTGGTGGCCCGCGCCGGCGACGACGTGGCAGTGGTGACGAACGTGATCGCCACCAGCGGCCCCGCCTTCCTCGGCGCGCTGCTGTCCGTCGTGCTGACCGCTGCGGGGCTCTTCGCCCTCGACTGGCGGCTCGGCATCGCCGGGTTGGTCGCCGCCCCGGCGTACGCGGTGGCGCTGCGCTGGTATCTCAAGCGTTCGGTGCCGTACTACGCCCGCGAGCGGGTGGCGACGGGCGAGCGCGCGCAGGCGACGGCCGAGGCGCTGCGGGGCGCGGCCACGGTGCGCGCCTACCGGATGGAGGACGCCCACGTCGCACGGATCGCCGAGCGCTCCGGCGTCGCCCGCGACCTGTCGCTGGAGATCTTCGGTCTCTACACCCGCTTCGGGCTGCGCATCAACCGCTCCGAGTTCGTGGGGCTCGCCGCCGTGCTGCTCGCCGGCTTCCTGCTGGTCCGCGGTGACCTGGCCACCGTCGGCGCCGCCACCACTGCCGCCCTCTACTTCCACCGCCTCTTCAACCCCATCGGCCTGCTGCTGTTCGAGTCGGACTCGGTGTTGCAGGCCGGGGCCAGCCTGGCCCGACTCGTCGGGGTCACCACCCTGCCGGACACCGCGGCCCCCGCCGGCACCGAGCCCAACCGCCACGACCGGGGCGCACCGGCGGCACTGGAGGTGACCGTCCGGCAGCACCGCTACGACGACGGGCCAGTGGTGCTGCGGGACATCGCCCTGCGTCTCGCCCCCGGGGAGCGCGTCGCCCTGGTCGGCGCGAGCGGCGCGGGCAAGAGCACCCTCGCCGGCATCATCGCCGGCATCATCGCGCCCACCGACGGCGCGGCGACCCTGCGCGGCGTGCCGCTGACACAGCTCGACGAGCACCGCCTCCGCCGCGAGATCGCCCTGATCAGCCAGGAGGTGCACGTCTTCGCCGGGCCGCTCGGCGACGACCTGCGCCTCGCCGACCCGGACGCCACCGACGCCGAGATCGCCGCCGCCCTCGACCTCGTCGGCGCCACCGAGTGGGTGCGGACCCTGCCGGACGGCCTCGCCACAGCGGTGGGGGAGGGTGGGCGGCAGCTCACCTCGGCCCAGGCCCAGCAACTCGCGCTGGCCCGCCTCATCCTCGCCGACCCGGCAGTGGCGGTCCTCGACGAGGCCACCGCCGAGGCGGGCAGCGCTGGCGCACGCGACCTCGACCGCGCCGCCGTGGCGGCCACCGAGGGCCGTACCACGCTGATCGTCGCCCACCGACTCAGTCAGGCCGCCACCGCGGACCGCATCGTCGTCCTCGACCAGGGGCGCGTCGCCGAGCACGGCACGCACGCCGAACTGCTCAGGGCCGGGGGCGGGTACAGCAAGCTGTGGCGCTCGTGGAGCATGCCCGACCCGGTGGTCCCGCGAGAACGTGAGAGCGCGGACCAGCCCGTCCCGCGCTGAGCGGCCCCGGTTCCGGCCACCTCGGACATCCGCGAGATCAGCCGAACCTGGGAACCTCGGGAACTTTTCCGGACCGGCCGGCGACCACCAGAGTGCGCGGCCGACCGGCGGCGTTCCGACGACGGCATCTCGGCATGAAGGAGCGCCCGTGGCACACAGGACGGTGGTCTGTGCGGAACGGCGTCGCTGACGACGAGCAGGTGACCCGGTGGGCGCGGGAAGCGGGCCAGGGTGACCGGCAGGCCGCCACGGCGTTCATCCGGGCGCTACAGGACCAGGTCTGGCGGTTCCTGTCGCACCTGGCCGGGCCGGGAGAGGCCGACGACCTGACCCAGGAGACGTTCCTACGGGCAATTCGCAACCTGCCCGGCTTCGCCGGCCGCTCGTCGGCCCGCACCTGGGTGTTCACCATCGCCCGGCGCGTTGCCGTGGATCACGTCCGGACGGCGGTGGCGCGGCCGAGGCTGGCGTCCGTGCCGGACTGGCAGGCGGCGGCCGAGACCGCCGGTGCGGTCATCCCCGGTGCCGACGAGGGCGTGACCCTGCACCAGTTGATCGCCGGGCTGACCCCGGAGCGCCGTGAGGCGTTCGTCGCCACCCAGGTGCTCGGCCTGTCCTACGCCGAGGCGGCGGACGTCTGCCAGTGCCCGGTCGGCACGATCCGTTCCCGGGTCGCCCGGGCGCGCGAGGATCTCGTCGCCGCCTGGCAGGCCGACACCGACCCGAGCCACGGGCGACGAACCGGCTGAGGCGACCCGAGGGCTGCGGGGGCAACCCCCGCTCGGTCGACAGGATGGACGGGGCGCACCTGGCTTCCTAGGATCACGCCGGTGAACACCGAACCTCTCAACATCGCCGGCGTAGCTGGCCCGATCGTCATCGCCACAAAGGCGTTCTTTGGCCACCCCGCCGTCACCGTCGGCGGAGTGCCGGCCCCCAGGACGGGCAGACATTACGCGTTGCCGACAGTGGACGGTGGTGTCGTCCAGGCCACGGTTCGCACAGTTCTCGCCGACCCTCACCCGACTGTGGAGGTCAACGGTGTGCAGCACCGCACCGGGCCACCCATGCCGATCCTCCTGCGCATCCTGGTTCTGCTGCCGATCCTGCTGTTCACCGTCGGCGGCATCCTGGGCGCGCTGGTCGGGGCATTGGGCGTCTGGGGGAACCTGACGATCGCCCACACCCGGATGGCACCCGCCGTCAAGGCGCTCGCCATGGTCGGCGTCGGTATCGGCACTGTCATCGTCTGGCTCGCCGTCGCCGTCGCGCTGAACGCAGCGCTCAGCTAGACCCCATCCGGACAGCACCACCGGTCGACGACCGGTGGTGCTGTCCTGGTGCGGGCATTGCGGCCGCTCTACCCCAGGCGGGCCTCGATGGTCTCGATGATGCGCGGACGCAGCTCCGCGGCGCGGATGACGGCGTCCACCGAGCCGACCTCGACGGCGCGGTGGATGTTGTGCACCCGGTCGAACTCCGCTGCCACCTCGCTGAGTTTCTCCGCGCGCACCGACGAGCGCAGCTCGTCGAGCTCCGCGGTCAGCGCGGCGCGTTCGGTGCCAGCCGAGGCCGCGGTGCGGGCCTCCAGGTCCCGCACCCGCGGGTCGGCAGCCGTACGAGCGTTGACATCGGCGGAGAACACCACAGCGGCGGCGGGTGCGCCACCGAGCACCGAGGCGAACGAGCCCTCCAGCGCCAGCACCGTCATGTTCGGGTTCAGCGCCTTCGAGAACACCACGAACGCGCCGCCGTGGTAGCGCGAGATCACGCAGAAGACGATGGGCCCCTGGAAGTTCACGATCGCCCGGCCGATCTCGGCGCCGTACTCCAGTTGCAGCTTGCGCATCGACTCCGGTGAGCCGTCGAAGCCGGACAGGTTCGCCAGCACGACGAGCGGCCGGTTGCCGCTGGCCGCGTTGATCGCCCGCGCGGCCTTCTTCGACGAGCGGGGGAACAGCGTGCCCGCCGTGTAGGTGTCCGGGCCGTCGGTGGGTGGGAAGCCGTGCCGGGGCACCGACCGGGACTCGATACCGAGCAGGCAGACCGGGATGCCACCGAGGTGGACGTCCTGCACGACGGCGGTGTCCGCGTCCGCCATGCCGGCCCAGCGCTCCAGCACCGGGTGGTCCTGGTCGGAGAGGGCCCGCATCACCGTACGGATGTCGAACGGCTTCTTGCGGTCCGGGTTTGACTCGACGGAGAAGATCTCCCCGACGGTGGCGAAGGCGCTGCCCGCCACGTCGTGCGGGAAGCTGGAGATGTCGCGGTCGGCCGGGTCGGTGGTGACCGCCCGCCGGGGCGCGTCCTCGCCGGGAGCGACGTACGTGTGGTCGTAGTGCGCCATCACGACGTCCCGTGCGGCCGTCAGGTTCGGCGCCCAGTACTGCGCCTGCCCGTTCGGCCCCATCACCCGGTCGTAGCCGCCGATGCCGAAGTTGTCCTCAGCCGACACGCCACCGGAGAAGTCGAGCGACTGCTTGCCGGTGAGCACCATCGCCGAGTCGGGCGTCATCACCAGGATGCCCTTGGTGTGCATGAGCATCGTCGCCTCGGCGTTCCAGTACGGCTGCGCGCCGACGTTGATGCCCGCGACCACGATGTTGATCTCACCGCCGGCCTGGGTGAACTCGACGATCCGCTTGAGCGCCGCCGCCACCCAGTCCATGTTCTCCGTACCGGAGGTCATCGAGATCCGGGCCCCGGCGGACAGCGCCCACCACTCCAGCGGCACCTGCATCCGCTCGGCCAGGTCCAGTGCGGCGATCACGCGCCGGCACTCCGGCTCCGACAGGGCGCCCAGCGACTTCGTCGGGTCGCCGAGCAGCACCACCCGGGTGACACCCTGGGGGTAGCGCTCGGTCGGCGTCGTGACCACCCCGGCGACGATGGCGGCGCTGTTGCGCCCCTTCGGCCGGTCCACCGGCACCAACACGTGGTCGTCGTCGAGGTCGTGCTCGACGAAGTCGCCGAGCCGACCGGTCAGCTCGTACGGGTACACGGTGTTGCGGCTGCTGGCCCGCAGCACCTTGAGCCGGTACTCGTCGAGCGGCTCGATCGGCTCGACCGGCGGCTCCCCGACGGCCAGTTCGGCGCCGCCCGCGGCGTCGAACGAGATCCGTACGGCAATCTTGGTCAGCTCGCCGGTCCGGCGGTCGCGCTGGCGCGCGATGAACAGGATCTCCTCCAGGCCGGCGCCCGCGGTCGTCGGGCGGACCCGCCCGGCGATCATCTCCATCTCCTCGCGGGTCAGCTCGCTCGGCGGCCACACGTAGACCACGATGCGGTTGGTGTTGAAGCGCGTCTTCGACGGCCGCCGCGACTGGGCGCGGCGGATCGAGTCGAGGCAGGCGGCGATGGCGTCCTCTGTCGTCGGCAGGGCGACCAGGCGGCCGTCCTGCTCGCGAAGCTCGGTCAGGTCACGCACCTGCGCGAACGCGACGAGGCGCTCGTCGGCCCGGTTCTCCCGGGCCACGCACTGGAAGAGGTAGACCTCCTCGTCCGACGACGGCAGCCGGGTCAGGTCGAACTTGTGCAGCCGTTCCAACTGCATCCGCTGCGCGATGTACGGGTGCAGCCCACGGATCAGCCGGTCCTCGGTCAACTGGGCGCCCGACGGGCGGAAGGTGAAGTGGTGGTGCATGACCGCCCCGCCGCGACCCGCGACGGTGGTGGTGACCCGACGGACCTGGGGCGGCAGCGGGTGCGCGGCGATGACCTCGGCCAGCGCGGCCGCCATCGCGTCGAAGTCCTCCGGCTGGTTCTCCCAGCCGAGGTAGATGTCGGCGTCCACGGCGTCCTCGCCGGTGGCCAGCTCGGCCAGCCCGCGCAGGGCGCTGCCCAGCGCGTCGAAGCTGACCGCGGCGGAGACCACGCTCGAGTCGGCGCGCTCGGCGACCACGAACGTGCAGCCCGCGACCTCGCGGGTGCGCACGCTGGTGAGCGACCGGTTGCCGTAGTACCGCCGGGTCAGCACCTCCAACATGACCGCGTTGTCGAGGTGGTCGCGGACGAGTCGCTGGCCGAGCAGCCGGACCAGCGGCTCGGTGCTGCGCACCATCTCGGCGATGCGCTCGGCGCGGTCCGGGGCGTCCGGGTGCGCGTCGAGGTGCCGCAGGTGCCCACGGACCTCGGCGTAGACGCGGGCGCGGTTGCGGCGCAGCAGCGGCTGGGCGAACCAGGCGAACACCACGCCGCGGGCGAGGTCCGCTACCACCGGGAAGCGGACCTGCGTCGCGGCGATCAGCCGCTCCAACGCGAGGCCGGCCGGCTCGCGCAGCGTCTCGTCCGGCGGGGTCTCCCGCAGCCACGCGCGCAGCAGCGCCGCGATGACCTGCGCGTCCGCGGAGGCGCGCTGCTGGGCGAGGAAGATCCGGAAGACGGCGGCTTCGAGGGCCGGGGTGCGGTCCAGGTCGGTGACGCCGTACCGGCCGAGCGCCTTGCCGAGCCTGGTCTGGAAGGCGTCCGGCAGCCCGGCCCGCTCGACGTCGAGGCTCTGCAGGTAGGTGTGGAAGTACTCCCGGGCGCTGTGCACGTGCGCGGCGCCGCCGTCCTCGCCCGTTGGCCGGTTGCGGCTCAGTTCGGCGAGATCGGCGAACACCTCGATGAGGTCGAGTTCGGCGGCCAGGGGCCGCTGACCGGCGTCGGTGGCCGCCCGCCGCGCGCTGAGGTAGTCGTCGAGCACCCGACGGTCGTCGTGCGGGTCGACGTCGAAGCCGAGCAGCAGACCCCGCAGGTCCTCCTGGCCGCGCCTGCTGCGCTGGTACGCCGGGATGTCCGCGTCGGCGGTGGGCAGGTCCAGTTCGACGGTCTCGGTGCTCGGGTCGTCGGCGGCCTCCTCCGCGTCGTCCGCGAGCGGCTCCAGGCGCAGCAGCGGCGCACCCGCCTCCACCTGGCTGCCCACCGACACGGCGCACTCCTTGAGTCGCGCCTTGAACGGCGCCCGCAGCACCGTCTCCATCTTCATCGCTTCCAGCACCAGCACCGGCGCGCCCGCCTCGACCTCCGCGCCGACCTCCAGCGGCGTGGCGACGACCAGCGCGGGCATCGGGGAGCGCAGGACGCCACCCTCGTCCCGGCTGACGCGGTGGGTCACACCGTCCACCTCGACCAGGTGGGTCGGCCCGTACGTGCCGGTGAGCAGGCGGTAGCGGATGCCGTTGACGACGATCTGACCGGTGTGCCGGTCGAAGCGGTCGAGCTCGACGTCGGCGGTGCGCACCACCGGTCCGGCTTCGATGCCGACCCGGAACCGGTGCGCGCCGACCCGCGCCACCCGGGTGCGGTAGCCGACGCCGCGTAGCTTGAGGTCCAACGGTCGGCCGCTGGCGTGCTGCACCTGTGGGCGTCCGCCGGCCGCCGTCGACAGCAGCCGCTGCCGTTCGACGCGCTCCTCCTCCTCGTACGCCTCGATGGCGGCGGCGGCCAGGGCGACAGCGGAGTGGCGGTGGGTGACGAGGCGGCCCTCGCCGCGGACGCGGTCGATCCAGCCGGTGTCCGCGCTGGCGTCGATCACCTCGGGCTGGTCGAGCAGGTCGAGCACGAAGCTCTTGTTCGTCGCCCCACCTTCGATGATCACGGTGGTGTTCGCCATGGCCCGGCGCAGCTTGCCGAGCGCCTCGTCGCGGTCCCGGCCGTACGCGATGATCTTCGCGATCATCGAGTCGAAGTCGGCCGGGATGGTGTCACCCTCGCTGACGCCGGTGTCCACCCGGATGCCGGGGCCGCTGGGCAGGTCCAGCCGGGCGATGCGCCCGGGGGACGGGGCGAAGTCGCGGTCGGGGTCCTCGGCGTTGAGCCGCGCCTCGATGGCGTGCCCGCGCTCGGCCGGGGGCGCACCTTCGAGTCGCCCGCCGGAGGCGACGTGCAGCTGGGCCTTGACCAGGTCGAACCCGGTGGTCAGCTCGGTGATCGGGTGCTCGACCTGGAGGCGGGTGTTGACCTCGAGGAACGCGAACAACCGGTCCCCGGGGTGGTAGAGGAACTCGACGGTCGCCGCGCCTCGGTATCCGACAGCCACTGCCAGCCGTTCGGCAGACGTCTTCAGCTCGGCGGCCTGTGCCGGGTCGAGCACCGGTGACGCCGACTCCTCGATGACCTTCTGGTTGCGTCGTTGCACCGAGCAGTCGCGGACGCCGAGCGCCCACGCGGTGCCCTGCCCGTCGGCGATCACCTGGACCTCGACGTGCCGAGCCCCGGTGACCAGGCGCTCCAGGAACACGATGCCGCTGCCGAACGCCCGTGCCGCCTCCTGGCTGGTGCGCTCGTACGCGTCGACCAGCTCGGCCTCGTTCCTGATCACGCGGATGCCGCGCCCGCCGCCGCCCGCTGTCGCCTTGAGCATCAGCGGGTAGCCGACCTCGGCCGCCGAGGCACGTGCGGCGTCCAGGGTCTCGACGGCGCCGCGGCTCCACGGCGCGACCGGCACGCCGACCTTCTCGGCGATCAGCTTCGAGCCGATCTTGTCGCCGAGTTGGCGCATGGCGTCCGCGCTCGGCCCGACGAAGGTGACGCCGATCTTCTCGCACAGCTCGGCGAACGCCGGATCCTCGGCGACGAAACCCCAGCCGACCCACGCGGCGTCGGCTCCGGTCTCGGTCAGGGCGCGCTCCAGCACCGCCAGGTTGAGGTACGGGCGAGCGGACGCCGGGCCGAGATCGTAGGCGATGTCCGCTTCGCGGACGAACGTGGCGTTGCGGTCGACATCGGTGTAGAGAGCCACGGTTTCGAGCTGGATGCCGGTCTCCGCGGCCAGCTCGCGGACCGCGTGGATGAGCCGCATGGCGGCTTC
Source organism: Micromonospora sp. NPDC053740 (assembly GCF_040677775.1). Taxonomy (NCBI): domain Bacteria; kingdom Bacillati; phylum Actinomycetota; class Actinomycetes; order Micromonosporales; family Micromonosporaceae; genus Micromonospora; species Micromonospora sp. NPDC053740. The sequence goes on along the minus strand of NZ_JBFASO010000001.1, from coordinate 455,169 downwards.
ACCACGGTTGACGATGGCGACACGGTTGAACACCCGAAGAACCCCTTAGCTAGACCTCGACCTGCGTGCCGAGAGACGACGGCTCCCAGCAGTGATCACCTTTCCGGCTGGCGGCGGCCAGCGCTATGGCGCAACCACCGAACCCACCGTCCCTCAGTTGTAGGAAGTGCACAAAACTTTTTGGCACCCCCGGGGACGCGGGACCCGATCTGTCCGCTCCGGCAGTTGATCAAGACGGTGCGGGCGGTTCACGTCCGCAGCCTCCCGTGTTCACCCCCGGGCGATCGGCTGACCAGGAAGATCATCGCCGGCCCGGCCGGCTCGACCACCCCGGCCCAGGCCAGGAACGCGCCAGTCGAGGAGCGGCAACGAGGGCACCGCACCTCGTACGCCCACGTCTGGCGCTGCTGCTCGCCGCGGGACTCACCGCGCTCGTCACGCCGGGCGGCGTCGCCCACGCCGCGACCGCCACGGTACCCGCGACGGGCACCCCGATCACCATCACCTCGATCGAGCAGCTCGCCGCGGGCGCCGCCGTGAACCTCGACGGCGGCGGGTCGAGCGCCCAGACTGTCGGCCCCGGGTCGGATAATCGCGCCGGCCGAAAGGGACCTGATGACCATCCTCGACACCCGGGCGCTCAACCGCGCGACGCTCGCCCGGCAACTGCTGCTCGACCGCGCCGACCTGCCGGCGCTCGACGCCGTCGCCCACCTCGGTGGCCTACAGGCCCAGGAGCCGCAGGAGCCGTTCATCGGGCTGTGGTCGCGGCTGCGCGCGTTCGACCCGACAGTGCTCTCCACCCTGCTGACCCAGCGACACGTGGTGCGTACCCACCTCATGCGCCGCACCGTCCACCTGCTCGTCGCCGACGACGTCGTGGCCTGGCGCACCCGTCACGACGCCATGCTGCGCCAACGCGTGCTCGGGGTCTACCGCGGCGAGCTCGACGGGGTGGACCTCGACGAACTCGCCGCTGCCGCGCGGGCGGTGGTGACCGACGGTGAGCCCCGCTCGATGCCCGAAATCGGGCGGGCGCTCGGCGAGCGTTGGCCGACACCGGGGCCGCGGGTGCTGGGCGAGATCGCTGTCGCGCTGCTCCCGATGACACAGGTGCCGCCACGCGGGATGTGGCGGGCGAAGGGAGGCGCGCGCTACGTCCTGCTCTCCGCGTGGCTCGACCGGGAGATCGCCCCGCCGGCCGGGGCCGGAGCCGATCCGGTCGGCCAGCTGCTCGTCCGTCGCTATCTGGCCGCGTTCGGCCCGGCGGCCACTGCCGACCTGCGGGCCTGGTGCGGCCTCGCCGGCCTCCCGGCTGCAGTGACCGCAATGCGAGACGAGTTGGTGACCTTCCGTGACGAGCGTGGTCGGACGCTGATCGACCTCCCCGACGCGCCGCGCCCCGACCCGGAGACGCCCGCCCCGGTGCGCTTCCTGCCGGCGTTCGACAACGCGATCCTCGGCTACGACGACCGCAGCCGGATCATCGACGACGCCCACCGTAACCTCTCGGTGGCCGGCGAGCGGGTGGTGCTCGTCGACGGACGGGTCGCGGCGACCTGGCGCGTCGAGTCGGGCACTGTGACAGTCGACCCACTACACGGCTTCTCCCGAGCTGACCGGGCCGCCGTGACCGAGCAGGGGCAGGCCCTGGCGTCCTTCCTCTCCGACGACGAGAGCGACCGGGTGCGGGTCGGTTCGTTCCCCCTGTGACAGGCCGCCTGATGCCGTAGACCGACGTGATGGTGCGTGCTTGCATCGATGTTCGTCGACTGCGATGCTGTGGTCGGTCGTGCTCGGGAGCCAGCGCGCACCACACCTTCTCCGGTCCACGGGGCGCACGCGGTGGTCACGTCACCCGTGCCGGGCAGTCCTCGTCGGTGACCGGAAACCCGAGCGCGGCACCATCCACCACCTCGGTGATCGGTGCCCGGTCCCCACCGGAGGTACCGATGCTTCGCATGTTCCTCGCCGTTACGACAGTGACGCTCGCCGTCTGGGGCGGGGCGAGCGGCACCACAGAGTCGACGCCCCCGCCGCCGGCCACACCACTGCCCTCGCCCACGATCGCCTGCCCACCGGCCCTGCCGATCAGCGCCAGCGTCACCGGTGCCACCACCACGAGCCTGACCATCTCGTACGTCATCTTCTTCCGCCCGCCCTGCGGCTACGACCCGCCGATGACAGTCAGCCTCTTCAGCAGCCGGGAGGACGCCCAACAGTGGCGGGCGGCTGTCGCCGAGGTTGTCTCCGGGCCGGAGCGCAACGGCTCGGTCACCATCGACCGGCTGGCTCCCGACACGGAGTACTGGTACCGGTTCACCGACGTCGACGGTCGACGCGACCCGTACGTGATCGCCTCGGCCCGGACCGCCTCACTGACCTCGTGCCGCGCAACGGCCACTGTCGACGCCCGCTGGGGCAGCGGCTTCGTCGCGACGGTCACGGTCCGCAACACCGGGACGCTGCCGCTGGACCAGTGGCGCGTCTCCTGGCGGTGGTCCGGTGACGAGCAGGTCCAGACGGCCTGGGGTGGGGTGGCCGAGACCGCAGGGGCCGATGTCACAGTTCGCAACGCCTCCTACAACGGGACGCTGGCGCTGGACGGGGCTACCACGTTCGGTCTGCTCGTGACGACCAGCGCGGTGCCCGACGGCCTGACCCTGACCTGCGCGCGGTGAACGACGTCCGCCCCGCTCCGGCGCGATGGCGGGAGCGGGGCGGACGTCGTCTCGATCAGGGCTTGCGGGCCACCGCGCCGTAGGCGTCGATCCCGACGGCGTCGGGATCCTCCGGTCGCCACAGCGGGATCGGCACCAGGCCCGGCTCCACCATCGTCAACCCGTCGAAGCAGCTCTCCAACTCCTCCGGGCTGCGCAGGATGTACGGGGCCCCGCCGCTCTGCGCCAGCCGCTCGGCGCCGGAGACCACCGCCGGGCTGGTGTTGGTGCCGTCCCAGAGCACCAGGTGTGAGCCGGACGGCACCGCGTCCATGGTGCGCCCGACGATCGAGCGCACCACGTCCAGGTCGGGCTCGTAGCCCATCACGCCCATGTACATCACGGCGATGGGCTGGTCGAAGTCGAGCGTCTGCGCCGCCTCGGCGAGGATCTTCTCCGGGTCGTGGTAGTCGGCCGGTACGTAGGTGGTGACACCCTCCGACGTCGTGCTGGCCAGCAGCGCCCGTGCGTGCACCAGCACCATCGGGTCGTTGTCCACGTAGACGATCCGCGAGTCGGGTGCGATGCCCTGGGCGACCGCGTGCGTGTTCTGCATGCTGGGCAGGCCGGTGCCGATGTCCAGGAACTGCCGGATGCCCGCCTCGGCCGCGAGGTGACGCACGGCTCGCACCAGGAACACGCGCGACTGCTGCGCCATGAGGACGATCTCCGGGTAGACCTCGGCGACAGCGTCGCCGGCCGCCCGGTCGGACTGGAAGTTGTCCTTGCCGCCCATCCAGTAGTTCCAGATCCGTGCCGCGTGCGGCACGTCGGGCTGAAGCTTCGCGGCGAGTTCGGGGTCCGGGCCGGCCATGCCTGGCTCCTATCGAGGGGTCGTCAGCTGGGGGTCACCACAGCGGTACGCCCGGGATCGTACTCCGGCAATGTCCACTCTCGACCGGCGGTGGACCCACCGCCGCCGGGCACGGGATCACTGTCGCTGTCACCGGTGGACCACCCCGTTCTGGTACGCCCACACGACGGTCTGCAGCCGATCCCGCGCGCCGATCTTCGCCATGGCGCGACCGAGGTGCGACTTGACGGTGCTGGTCTCGATGAAGAGCCGCTCAGCGATCTCGACGTTGGACAGGCCTTGCGCGAGCAACTCCACGATCTCGGTTTCCCGCGCGGTCAGCTGGTGCGCCGCCGCCGCGTCCGAGCGGGGAGCGGGCGTACGCCTGGCGAATTCCGAGATCACCCGGCGGGTGACGGCCTGGTCGACGAGCCCGTACCCACTGGCGAGGCGACGGATCGCCTCGATCAGCTCCTCGGGCTCACAGTCCTTGAGGATGAACCCGCTGGCACCGGACTCCAATGCGCCGAAGACGTACTCGTCGAGGTCGAAGGTCGTCACGACCAGCACCGCCGGTGGCGTACCTGTCGCCTCGGCGACGATCTGCCGGGTCGCGGTGATCCCGTCGCCGTGCGGCATCCGGACGTCCATGCAGATGACGTCCGGTTGCAGCCGGCGGGCCAGCTCGACGGCGGCGGACCCGTTCGACGCCTCCGCCACGACCTCGATCTCGCCGGACTGCTCCAGGATGACGCGGAAGCCGGCGCGGACGACGGCCTGGTCGTCGACGAGCATCACTCTGATCATGCGGGGGCCTCTTCCTTCGACCGGGATCTGGCGGGACCGTTCGTCGGGAGGGTCGCGGCGACCGACCAGCCGCCGGTCGCCGTCGGGCCGGCGGTGAACGTCGCCCCGATCAGCTGGGCGCGTTCACGCATGCCCACCAGTCCGACGCCACCGGTCCGTGCCGCCGGTACGCGTCGCGGCGCGGCGGGTTCGTTCACCACCTCCAGTGACACCGAGCGGGGCTCGAAGCGGAGCACCACCCGCGCCGCAGCGCCGGGGGCGTGCTGGCGGGCGTTGCTGAGCGACTCCTGCGCGATCCGGTAGAGCGCGACGTCGGCGATCGGCGGCACCTCGCGCTGCTCGCCCTCCTGGACGAACTCCACCGGGCCGGCGAGGCTGCCCGCCGTGCGGACGAGGTCGTCGAGCATGCCCAGCCCCGGCACCGGGGCGGCGCCGTCACCGCCCTCGTACCCCGGCCTGCCGCGCAGCACGCCGACCACCAGCCGCAGGTTGTCCAGGGTCTCCTTGCCCTGGCTACGGATCCAGGCCACACCGGCCTTCGCGGCCGTCGGGTCCCGGTCGATCAGTCGCTCGACCGCCGCCGCCTGCACGACCATGCCGGAGAGGTGGTGCGCCGCCACGTCGTGCAACTCCCGGGCCATTCGAGAACGCTCCGCGCCGATCGCCGCCTGGACCTTCGTGTGCTGTTCCCGGATCGCCTCGTCCGCCCGCACCCGGACCAACTCCACGTAGCGCCGGTAGGTGGCCACGTAGCCGCCGACGAACGTCGCGCTGGCGTAGGTCAGGGCGCTCGCCGAGACGTACGCGACGGCAGTCAGCAGATCCGGGATCACCACGACGGCCGCCCCGATCGACTCCACCAGCACGACAGCGCTGACGGCCAGCAGCGCACGGCGGACGGGCAGCAACGACCCGACGGTGTACGCCACGACGAACGGTGCGAGACCCCGGATTGTCGCCTCGGGCAGGGAGAAGCCGATGATGGGCAGTTGGAGGCCGACGATGAGCGCGAGGCAGAGCAGCGGCCGGACCCGACGCAGGCACAGCAGCATCGCCTGTGCGCAGCAGATGGCGACGAGCAGCCAGGCCCGCGTCGGGTCGAAAGACACCCCGTCCTCCGGTGCCACGAACCGGAAGAGCACGGTGAACAGGACGAACGTCAGGACGGTCAGCGCCGCGGCAAGCAGGCAGTCCCGGGGGAACACTCCGGTCACCCCGATCCGGGTGAGCCGTCCGTCGAGCCACTTCGTCAGCCGCGGTGTGCCGGGTTCGGTGTCGGCGTGGTCCCTCATGCGGTGCGCATCCTTGCTCCGGATCGTCCCGGGTCGGGCGGGTCAGTAGGAGATGCTAGGCGCGAGCAGGTGGAACTCCACGGCGAACCAGCCCGCGCCGGCGAGGGCGAACAGGATCAGAGCACTGCCGGTGATCCGCCGCCAGCCGATGTGGCGTCGCACGTCGTCGACGAGTCGGACCGCGGCGGGCAGTACTCCGAGCAGACCGACCAGTTGCAGCACCTGAATGGTGCGCAGGACGGGCCCGGGAACGTCCTGGAGGCTCATGATGCTGCCGATGCTCAGCACCCAACCGGCGAACGCGAGCAGCGTGCCGGCGACGGCGAGGCGGCTCAGGATCCGCGCGGTGCGCCCCGCCCGCTCCCGGGGGGCGCGGCCGAGCCGACGGCGGACGATCGCGCCGACCGGCCAGGACAGGACGGTGAGCAGCAGCACGACTGTGGACAGTGCCAGCACCGGTACGGCCACTGTGGAGGCGCGGGCCGGCTCGACGGGCAGCAACGCGAACGCGGAGTCGAAGCTGATCGCCTCGACCCGGTCCTCGGTGGCCCGCATGGCGATCGTGCGCTGCCCGCCGACCTCGCGCCAGACCCAGGGCGCCACCTCCTCGTAGCGGGCGGGGGAGTCCGACAGCGGGCCCGGCTCCACCAGCAACCGGTTTCCATCGGTGACGCTGACAGTCGTCCGACCGACCAGGCCGATCACGGTCAGGAAGTTGCTCCGGATCGCTCGCGAGGACTCGTACGTGCCGGCGGCGAGCGCGGCGTGCCTGGCGGTGGTCGCCGGGTCCACACCGACGGTCGGCTGGTCACTGGGGGCGGGGAAGTAGCGGTCGGCGAAGCCGTTCACGATCGACTCGCGAAGCTCGTGACTGTCCAGGGGGCCGGTGCCGTTGCTGTTGAGGGACAGGAAGATGCCGGCCCGGTCGTCGGGGTAGATCTGCAGGTGCGAGTGGAAGTACTTGGTGTCGCCGCCGTGGCCGAGGATCCGATGACCGTTGCGGTCCTCGGTGAAGAAACCGAGGGTCATCCGGGGCCCGTCGGCCAGCGTGCCCAGCGACGTCGCGTCGAGTACCGGCCGCTGCATCAGCTCGCGGGTCGGTTGGTCCAGCAAGGGCGCGAAGCCCACCGGTTCGCCGAGCTGGGCGAGCATGAATCGCCCCATGTCGGTCGCCGGGGCGCTCAACGCACCGGGCGGGGGCGTGCCGACGATCTCGAACGGCGCGGCGGGCCCGGCGGAGGTGTCGTACCCGTTGGACATCCGGTCGCGCAGCGCCTCCGGGAGGGGCTGCTCGAAGGTCGACGACGGCATGCCCGCGCGGTCCAGGATGTTGCGTTGGACGTACTCCTCGAAGCGCGTCCCGCTGACGCGTTCGACGATGTAGCCGGCGAGCGCGTTGCTGTAGTTCGAGTAGGCGGGGACCGTGCCGGGCTGGTAGATCTGCTCCGGTGGGTCGGTCATCAGCGCCCTCCGCAGGTTGAGATCGCCGCCGTCGGTGCCGATGAGGCCGGCGATGCGCTCCTCGAAGCCGGCGGTGTGCGTGAGCAGGTGCCGCAGTGTGACGGCCCGCTCATAGCGGAGGGGCAGTTCGAAGTCGAGGTACGCCTTGACGTCGGCGTCGAGGTCGAGCTTCCCGCTCTGCACGAGTTGCAGCACCGCGGTGGCGGTGACGAGCTTCGACACCGAGCCCATCCGGAACAGATGCCGGTCCGGGTCGACAGGCACGGCCCCGTTGCCGCCGGTGCCGGTGTCGGCGTACCCGTACCCCCGGGATGTGAGGATCTTGCCGTTGTTCACGACGGCGACGGTGGCTCCCGCGATGCCGGTGCGGTCGAGCGCGGCTGGCAGCAGGCCGTCGAGCCAGGCGTTGACGTCGGAGTCGGTCAGGGCGGAACCCGTCCCGCTCGCGGGTGCCGCCGGAGCGTCGATGTGCGGTGCGGGGTCGTGCTGGGGCGCGCCGCAGCCGGCGGCGCCCACGGCGATGACGACAGCGGTCGCCAGCACCGCGCCGAGCCGGACGACAGGCCGGGCGGGTCGGGGTGTACCGGGGGCGAGAAGGGAGAGAGAGCGCATCGTCTGCCAGTGCCTTTCCTGGCGAACGGGTGTCCGGAGCAAATCCGTACGGCGTCACCCGATGCCTTGGGACAAGCCTGTTCGAGTGATCGCCCCGAGCCATCTGGCGCGAGACGGCAATGCGCTTACGACTTGAGGAGGAGGGCGGGTGCGCCGATGGTGGGCAGAGGTGCCGCTCCGGTCGCGTGAACCACCGCCCGTACCGGTGCATCAAACCCTGTGACAGACCCCGCGGAGGAAGGACCACCCATGCGCGGCAACCTGCTCGTCGGTGCGATGCTCACCCTTACGTTCGTCGCCGGTTGCACGTCACCTCTGAAACGGGTCGGCGGCGACGCCGCGCCTGCCGGCTCTCCGTCCACCAGCGCGAGCCCGCCGAACCCGTCGGCGTCGAGCGCTCCGACGACCGGCAGCGCCGGTCCGAGTACTCCGACCACCCGCAGCGCCACCCCGGGCGCCCCGGCCAACCGCACCTCCCGGCCGGCCGCTGCGGTGAGCGAGATCAGGCGGACCGACTGGCCGAATGCGGTGATCCGCAGTCTGAGGTTCTGCGGTGAGTCCGACGACTCGGTGGTGTTCCGCAACGGGTCCAACGGTCTCGACGTGCCCTGCCGAATCCTGCCGGGTGGCGCCCGGCCGGTGTACGCCGACTTCCTCCCCGAGGAGCCGGCGAATTCGCCGTCGACCGAGGACGCGCTCGTCCTCGTCGAACTGGGCAACTCCGGCGCCGCGCGGCGGCAGGCCCTCGTGCCGGTTCAGCTCGACTACACCGGCCGGGTGCGGTGGGCGCGGCCGGTCATTCTGGGGGACACTCCCAGTCCGAGTGGCGACCGGGTCATGACGTTCGTCTCGTATCGCGTCGTGCGGGACAACGCCGTGCAGGCCACCGTCCGCAAGCTCGATGGCGGCACCGAGACACGTCGGTGGCGCACTGTCGACTACGCCGGGAACTGGGAACGGTACTAGCGTTGTTCGACCATCGAGCCGTTCACCCGCAGCGTGCCGAGGATCTCGTCGGTCCGGTCGACGCCGTCGGTCTGCTTGACCTGGACGTACACGCCGAAGGTGCCGGCGGCCGCAACAAGCGTGACCTCGCTGAACGCCGTCTGCGCGCCACCGCATCGCGCCCAGTGCCGGACGGTCCCACTGAACTCGGCGACGGTGACCGCCCGGCCGGCGGCGGGTGCGCACCCGCCGTGATCGGGCAGCGCCGGCTGCTCCGCTCCGCGCAGACCGGGGCTCACTCCCACGAAGACCCCCGGTGTCGCGCTGTCGACATCGGACCACTCGGTGAGGTCGGCCCCGACGAGCAGACCGGGGCCGCGCCCGTCGGGGAGGCCGATCACCGTCGGATCCCAGCCGCCGTCGCGCAGTTGCCGTGCCCAGTCGTCGGGAACGGCCACCGAGACAGCGCCGGTCGAGTCACCCACCCGGGTCCAACCGTGCGGCGCGGTGGCGGCGGTGGCGGACCCGGCCATGACCAGCGTCGCGGTCACCGTGCCGATGGCGGCGAGGAACCGGCGGATGCGCCGCGGCCGCGGGCGGGCCGCCAGCTGCCGGCTGGCGAGCAGACCCTCCAAAGCGGCGGCGTACGCGGCCGCTGTGGGCCAGCGGCGGTCCGGATCGCGATGCAGCGCCCGGCGGACGGCGCGCTCGACGGCGGCGGGTACGCGGGGTGCCGCCGCCACCGGCTGCCCGGGCGGCGAGCCGGTCAACATGTGCTGCGTCAGCGCGCCGATCGCATAGACGTCGGCGCGCACGTCGATCCCTCCGCCGGGGACGAGCTGCTCGGGCGCCATGTAGGCGGGTGTGCCGGCCACCACAGTGAACCCGGACGCGTGCGCGAGAGTCTTGGCGAGCCCCAGGTCGGCGACCAACACCCGGTCCCCCGCCGGGGTGGGGTCGAACAGCACATTGGACGGCTTCAGGTCGCGGTGCAGCACACCGCTGTCGTGCAGCACCGCCACCGCCCTGGCGATGTCGGCGGCGATCCGCAGCGCCGCGCGCACCGGCATCGGCCCGCCGCCCAGCCGGTCGGCGAGCGTACCGCCGGCGGCGTACGTCATCACCAGGTACGGCCGGCCGTCGGGCAGCTCACCGATGTCCAACACCCGGACCAGGTGATCGGAGTCGACCTGCCGCATGAACCGGGCCTCCTGGCGAAAGCGCCCCCGGATGTCGGCCCGCTGGGACCAGTTGTCGGCGAGCACCTTCACGGCCACCGGCGAGTGCAGCTCGTCGTCGTACGCCAGCCACACGGTGGCGAACGCGCCGGCGCCGACGGGGCGCGCGATGCGGTACCGGCCGACCTGCGGCGGGATGGACACGATCGTATTATCCGGCGACCGGGACTCCGGTGACGCCCACGAGCGGGGGAGCGCGGGTGGCGAAGGAATCTGACACCGAGGAGTTGGCGAGGCGGGCGGCGGCCGGCGACAGCACCGCACTTGACGCGCTGCTGGCCGCGATCGGTCCACGGGTGCTGGAGCAGTGCGGGCGGTTCCTGCCCTGTCGGCAGGACGCGGAGGAGGCGGCGCAGGACGCGTTGTTGCAGGTGGCCCGGCACATCCAACGGTTCGAGGGACGGTCGCTCTTCTCCACCTGGTTGCACACGGTGGTCGCCAACTGCGCCCGCCAGACCTACCGGTCACTGCGGCGACGGGCGGCCGAGCGGCCCAGCGCGCTGCTGCCCGTCGAGGTGGCCGACCCCCGCACCACGAGCGTCATCGCCGGATCGCGCCTCGACCTGCTGGACGCGTTGGACCGGCTGGAGGCGCACCGGCCGGACCTGGCGACGGCCCTCGTGCTGCGCGACCTGTGTCAGCTCGACTATCAGGAGATCGCCGGGCAGTTGGGCATTCCGATCGGCACGCTGAAGTCCCGGATCCATCACGCCCGTCGGTACGTCAGGGAGGCGTTGGGGGGTAGTTGAGCGATGCGTACGCCGATCCGTGGGTTTGCCCCCGATCGGGGGACATCGTTTGACATGTACGCCCAACGCATCTTTGATGGTCGATGTGTCTGTTCGGCGTGGTCGGGCGCTTCTCGTCTGGTCGGGCCGGTCGATGCCCGGAGCCTGGAGGACGGATGCGAGTCATCGCGCGGAGAAGCCCACTACGCCCACGACGGCGGCTGTTGCCGGTGGCGACGGCGGCGGTGACGCTGCTGAGCCTGGCCGTCGGTGTGCCGGCGGCCGCCGCGGCACCGTCGACAGTCGTCGGTGTGGCCAGCGGTCGTTGCCTGGACGTGGTCGGCAACGTCAGAACCGCCGGTGCCGGCATCAACATCTACGACTGCAACGGTCAGGCCAACCAGGCGTGGACCTTCACCTCAGGTGGTGAGCTGCGGGTCTACGACGACACGATGTGCCTGGACGTTGTCGGCCAGGACACCACCGCCCCGGCCGCGGTGCGGATCAACGGCTGCACCGGCGGCGCCAACCAACGCTGGCGGATCACCAGCTCAGGGACCATCGTCGGGGTGCAGTCCGGCCTGTGTCTGGACGTGTCCGGCGCGGGCACCGCCAACAGCACCACAGTCGGTCTCTGGACCTGCAACGGGCAGTCCAACCAGCGGTGGACGACGTCCTTCGGCAGCGCCGACAGTCAACCGCCGACGGCGCCGGGTAGCCCACGGGTCAGCGGCCTGACCTGCAACTCGGTCACGTTCGCGTGGAACGCCTCGACTGACAACGTCGCGGTGGCCTTCTACGACATCTACCACGACGGCCAGTTGATGACGTCGGTGAGCGGCACGACGCTCTCCGCCAACTTGACAGTGGTCGCCGGGGCTACCTGGGGCCTGTACGTCAACGCCCGCGACGCCGCCGGCAACGTGTCGCAGGCGAGCGCCACCGTGTCGATCACTCCGCCGCCCTGTCAGGCCGACAGCCAGCCACCGACGGCGCCGCAGCAGCTCACGGGCACCGCGTCGGGCACCACTGTGACGCTGCGCTGGGCCGCGTCGACCGACAACATCGGGGTACGGGCGTACGACATCTACCGGGCTGGCGCGAAGGTGGGAACGGTCACCGGCGCGCCGCCCGCGACCACGTTCACCGACAGCGGTCTGACGGCGAACACCTCCTACCAGTACTACGTGGTGGCTCGGGACGCGCAGGACAACGCCTCGTCGCGCAGCGGCGCCGCGACGGTGACCACCGGCGCGGCGTGCGCCAGCCCGGTGTGCGGGGTGCGGCAGGTCACCACCGACACCGACATCCCGTGGGGTCTGGTGACGTTGCCCGACGGCAGCGTGCTCTACAACCGCCGCGACGCGCACGACATCATCCAGCTCAACCCGACCACCGGGGCCAAGACCAACCTGGGCACGGTGCCGAACGTGCAGAGCACCGACGGTGAGGGTGGCCTGTTGGGGCTCGCCATCTCGGCCGGTTACTCCAGCGACCGCTGGCTGTACATCATGCACACCTCGCCGAGCGACAACCGCATCGTCCGGATCAGGTTGGAGAACGGGCGACTCAACACCGCCAGCGAGCAGGTCCTGCTCAGCGGCATCCGGCGGAACAAGTACCACGACGGCGGTCGCCTGCGGTTCGGCCCGGACGGCAAGCTGTACGCGAGCACCGGCGACGCCCAGAACGGCAACTACGCCCAGGACCGGTCCAGCCTCGAAGGCAAGATCCTGCGGCTCAACCCGGACGGCACCGTCCCCTCGGACAACCCGTTCGGCAACTACGTGTGGAGCTACGGCCACCGCAACCCGCAGGGGCTGGCGTTCGACTCGCAGGGCCGGCTGTGGGAGCAGGAGTTCGGCAACTCGGTGATGGACGAGACCAACCTGATCACCAAGGGCGGAGACTACGGCTGGCCGGCGTGCGAGGGCACCAGTGGCAGCTGCGGTACGGCCGGGTTCATCGCGCCGGCGCGCACCTATCCCACTGCCGAGGGGTCCTGTTCCGGCATCACCATCGTGCGCGACGCGCTCTACGTGGCCTGCGCCCGAGGCGCTCGGATGTACCGCGCGGTGATCAGCGGCAGCAGCCTGACGAACGTGCAGACGTACTTCAGCGGCACCTACGGTCGGCTGCGGACTGTGGAGCCGGCTCCCGACGGCGGCCTGTGGCTGACCACCACCAACGTCGGCGACAAGGACAGCACCCCGAACAACAGCAACGAGAGAATTCTCCACGTCACGTTGGGCAACTAGTTCCAGGCATCCCACCAGGGCCGCCTCGGCGCGGCCCTGTGGGATGAGCGGTGGGACGGCCCGGTCAGAGGCCGAGGTCCGGCCAGTGCGGGTCGTCCCAGCGGGCCGGGCCGGCGAGACCGAGCAGTCTGATCCGGTGCAGCCGCTTCGGGTCGGCGCCGATCATCCGCAGCCGGGCCGGGGCGTGCTGGAGCAGCCAGGCGGTGAGCTCCGCGCGGAGACTCTCCTGCTCGTCGCCAGTGAGTTCCCAGGTGCTCCACGGCAGATCTTCGCAGAGCAGGTCGTACTCCCACTCCCCGAAAGCCTCGGCGAGCCGCTGGTTCGCCAGGGGACTGGTTGCCGTCGCCCAGGCGTCGAGCCAACGGTCGAGCACGCCAGAGGCTTCCACGAGCATGGCCAGTACCGAGTGCGGCGGCACCTCGGCGTCCGGGTCGGTGACCGTGACGACCCACCAGGCGTCCAGGAACTCGCGGATCGCCGTCGACTGCTCGGTGGGCCACTCCTGCCAGCGGCCGAGCGCGAACGCACGCCCCGCATGGTCCATGCTGCTCAGGCGCTCCACCTCGCCGCTTACCAGGGCCGTGGCGAGTTGGGGCAGGATCCGCCGCAGCATGGCCGCGGGGAAATCCCAGTCGCCGGCCCAGTAGGTACGGCGCAGCAGGTCCGGGTCCAGCTCGACGTCCGGGGTCTTGAGCAGGGCAAGTTCTTCCGCGCTGCCCCAGTGGCACTCGCAGTTGCCGTCGTCGGGGTGGGCGGTCATCCCACGGAAGGTGATGGCGAGATGGGCCAGCGCGGCGTCGAGTCGACGCCGTGGGGGCGTGGGTTGCGTCATGGGGATGCGCCTTCGCGGACTCCGGCGGCGCGGCAGCCGAAGAGCGCGACGTTACACCCTCAGCCGCTGGTCAGGAGCACGAGCTGCTGGGTGGCCCGGGTCATCGCGACGTAGCGGTCGACCGCACCCTCGATGCCGGTGCCGAACGTCTCCGGGTCGACGAGGACGACCAGGTCGAATTCGAGGCCCTTGGCCTGCTCCGGGCTCAGTGACCGGACCCGGGACGTCGGCGGGAACGTCGGGTCGCCGATCACGCAGGCGATCCCTTCGGCGTGGGCCGTCAACCAGGTGTCCAGGATAGAACCCAGGTCGGCGACCGATCCGTGCGCGACGGGCAGCCCGTTGCCCCGGATGGAGGTCGGCACGTTGGCGTCGGGGAGCACGGCCCGGATCACCGGCTCGGCCTCCGCCATGACCTCCGCCGGCGTCCGGTAGTTGATGGTCAACGAGGCCACCGTGACCCGGTCCAGCCCGACCCGCTTGAGGCGTTCCTGCCACGACTCGGCGAACCCGTGCCGGGCCTGCGCGCGGTCTCCCACGATGGTGAAGCTGCGCGACGGGCAGCGCGTCAGCAGCATCTGCCACTGGGCGTCGGTCAGCTCCTGCGCCTCGTCGACGACGATGTGCGCGAACGGGCCGGCCAGCAGGTCCGGGTCGGCGTCCGCCAGCGCCGACTCGTCGACCAGGACCTCGCGCAGGTCGGGTTGGCGCAGCATCGCCAGCAGGCCCTCGCCGTCGTCGTAGGTGTCGGCCGCGAGCAGCTCGTCGACGACCCTGGCCATGTGCTCGCGTTCGACAGCGGCGGCCGGGTCACGCCGACGGGTGCGCCCCGCCCTCTCCGCGTCGCCCAGCCGCTGCCGCGCCGCGTCGAGCAGCGGCAGGTCGGACACGGTCCAGGCCCGGGGCTCGTCGCGCTGCAGCTTGCGGACCTCCGCCGGGCTGAGCCACGGCGCGCACCTGCGCAGGTACGCGGGCACCGACCACAGGTCACCCACGAGATCAGCCGCGTCGAGCAACGGCCAGGCTCTGTTTACCGTCGCCCGCAGCTCCCGGTTACGCAGCAGCGAGTCGCGGAGCACGGCGTCCGGCTCCTCGCCGTCGTACCTGTCGATGAGGATGGTGAGCAACCCCTCCCAGATCTCCTCGCGCGCCTCGTTGTGCGGGGTGCCCGGACCCGGCGTCTGGAACGCGTCGGCCCAGTCGTCGGCGCTCAGGCGGACGTCGGAGTCGCCGACCGGGACCGTCATCGGGGCGGTCGGTGGGTCCTCGTAGAACCGGACCGCCGCGTCGATCGCTTTGACCAGCTCGGCCGAGGACTTCAGCCGGGCCACGTCCGGGTCGGTGTCGACGGTTGCCGTGGCCCCCTCGGGAACGAGGTCGCGCAGGGTGCAGGTCTGCACGTCCTCCTCGCCGAGGCTGGGCAGGACATCGGCGACGTAGGCCAGGTAGGGCTGGTGCGGCCCCACGAAGAGCACCCCACCCCGGCGTTGACCGAGGCGGGGGTCGGAGTAGAGCAGGTACGCGGTGCGGTGCAGGGCGACGACTGTCTTACCGGTGCCCGGACCGCCGTCGACCACGAGGGCACCGGCCGAGCCCGCCCGGATGATGGCGTCCTGGTCGGCCTGGATCGTGCTGAGCACGTCGCGCATCCGCGCCGACCGGGCGCTGCCCAGGCTGGCGATGAAGGCGGACTGGTCGTCGAGCGAGACAGCGTGCCCGACGAACCCGTCCGCTGTGAACACCTCGTCCCAGTAGTCGCTGATCCGGCCGCGGGTCCAGCGGTAGCGGCGGCGGCTCGCCAGGCCCATCGGGTTGGCGTGGGTCGCGCCGAAGAACGGCTCGGCGGCGGGTGAGCGCCAGTCGAGCAGCAGCCGCCGGCCCGTGCTGTCGGTGAGACCGCGACGCCCGACGTACACCGGCTCGCTGTGGTCGGCCTCGACCAGGTGGCCGAGGCAGAGGTCCAGCCCGTAGCGGCTCAGCGAGCGCAGGCGGGCGGTCAGCCGGCGGACCTCGTCGTCGCGGTCGACGGCCTGCCGGCCCTTGCCGCCGGGCGCACGACGTGCGGTGTCCAGGCGGTCGGACAGTTCGGCGTTCAGCTGCGCGAGGCTCTGCGCCATGGCCGTGAAGTGCCGCTCGTCCTGGGTGATGAGCGCCGGGTCGGCCTTGGCGGCGAGGTGATCGGGAAGGTCGAACACTGAGGTGGGCAAGGAATCCAATTCATGACTTCCATTTCGGCAGAATTTGGTCTCGGCCGACGATTCTGCGTCATAAACGGGGTCTTGCCGCAAGCCCCCCAGTGCGGTATAAGTTAGAAGTGGCGGGAGGCCGAGTGCCTCCCGTTTTCCGTGTTCAGGGCACGTCGACGACCTCGCGGCCGAGGGGCCAGAAGGCGGCCGGTACGAGCTTGAAGTTGGCGATGCCGAACGGGATCCCGATGATCGTTATGCAGAGGGCGATGCCGGCGAGGATGTGGGAGAGCGCGAGCCACCAGCCGGCCAGCACGACCCAGAGGATGTTCGCCAGGCCGGACCCGACGCCCGCGCCCGGCTTGGGCACCACCGTGCGGCCGAAGGGCCACAGTGAGTAGACCGCGAGGCGCAGCGACGCGACGCCGAACGGGATGGTGATGACCAGGACGAAGCAGATCAGCGCGGCGATGCCGTAGCCGACGGCCAGCACGAGGCCACCACCGAAGACGAGCCACAGCACATTCAGTACGAAACGAATCATTACTCCAGCATGAAACATGCTCGCCACCCGGTCCGCTCGCCCCGTTCCCTCAGCGGGGAACTGCCACGGCCTGGCCACCGGAGGAGGCGGGCAGGAGGCTGCAGTGCGGGCAGCGGTGCGGCCCGGTGGCGAAGGGGGAGCCGCTCCAGCCGTGCTCGGCCACCAGGGTCCAGACGACCTCCCCTCGCTCGCGATCGGGAGCACCTGATCCACGCGGGTGATGTGCAGGATGCGCCGGACCCGGGGGTTCGGGTCGCGGACGGTGAGGGCCGCGTCGGCGCGAGTCAGCCGCCGGTGCACGTCGAGCAGCAGGCCGATGGCGGCGGCGTCGAGGTGCTGGCAGTCGGAGAGGTCGAGCACGACCTGTGCGGGGCGCAGTGCCAGCAGTCGGTCGAACACCGCGCCCACCTCCGGCAGACAGGCCAGATCGAGTTCGGTGACGCGAACCTCGACCAGCGGCAGCGTGGCCCTCGCGGGCAGCACCGGCGTCGCCATTGCCGTACCCCCCTCCGTCGCCTTCGGCTCCTTCTCACCGTGCTGTGCCGGGTTGGCGGTCACTGCAAGGCGCTGTGACAGTTGTGTGACAAAACCGCCGGCTGGCGGGCGCGGCTGGCCGAGGGTGATTCCGGGAGGCCGGCACCGACGACCACGTGGTCCGGGCGGGGGCACGCCCCCTCAACAGCGAACGCTGAGCCCGGGTCTCGGGGTGGATCGGTGGAAGACCTGAGACCAAAGCCAGGGCGACCCGAGGGGAGCTCCCGGAGGTCGGCCGGCGTCGGCGGCCACATGCTGGCTGACATGAAACGCGCTGCGCTCTACGTGATCGCCGGACCGGTCGGCATCGTGGCCTACGGTCTGGTCCGGCTGTGGGCAAGATCCGACGGGGTGTACGGCCCCGGGCTCGACTGGCAGGCCGCCCACCTGGTCGCCCTCGCCGGCATGGTGTGCTTCGTCCCGGGTGTGCTCGCGCTGTCCCGTCTGCTGCCCCGCAGTCCGTGGCGCACCGGGGTGGTGGCCGGCACGTTTGTCGGCCTCGCCGCGACGATGGTGCAGTTCGGCGCGGACATCGTCGAGGGGCTGCTGGCTGAGGATCGGGCGGAGATGTCGAGGCTCGGCGCGGAATTCAAGGACATTCCCGGCGTGGAGGTGGCCTTCTACGACGTCGTACCCCAGCTCTTCTTCCTCGGTCTGCTCGTCCTCGCGGGGATGCTCGCGGCCCGACGGCGGCTGCCGTGGTGGAGTGTGCCGCTGCTCCTCACCGGCGTCGTCCTGCCTGTGGTCACCCTCGACCTGCTTCCCATCGGCGGCCTGTGCATGGCGCTGGCGTTGGCCCCGGCGCTGCCGCTGGTGCGACAGCAGGGCGAGCGTGCCGAGTCGCCGGTCTCCACCCACTGAGAACTCGGGGTGGCGCTGGCCCGATCGGACCAGCGCCACCCTTCCAGCCCGCTACTTCAGAGCGAGGGTGCGGGCGTCGGCGGCGATGACGCTGGCGACCTCCGCCGGCACCAGCTTGCCGGCCTGCCGGTCGGCGTAGGTGGCCAGCTCGGCGTACTGGGCGTGGGCCAGCTTGATGGTCAGCGCCGTGACGGCGGCCGGGTCCGCACCCGAGGTGAGGATCAGGTGGCCGAGGCCAGCCTGGCTCACCGTCACGGTGAAGGTGCTGGTCGCGGTGGCGATGCCCTCGGGCCCGGTCGCCTCGGTGGTGATGGTGTGCCGTCCGGCGGTCAGCTTGGCCAGGTCGAGCTTGCGCCCGGCGGCTGACTTCTTACCGTCCAGCGTCACGGTGACGGTGTCCGCGTTGGTCGCGGCGACCGCGATCACCGGCGACTGCGCCCGGTCCAGCCGAGCCCCGTTGGCCGGCGAGGTGATCTGCACGGTCGGATCGGCGGAGGCCCGCTGGACGAACGCCGAGTTCCAGCCGACCAGCTCCGCCGCCCGGTTGGTGATGATCGCGTCGGCGCCGATCCGCTCCAGCCGCTGCCACAGGCCGGCGGAGTCCATCGTCCAGGCCATCACGGCGACCCCGGCGGCGTGCAGCGGGGCGACGACCTCCGGCTTGGCCAGCAGCGCGTTGCCGTCCGGGTTGTACGCGGTCAGGTGCAGCTCCTTCGCGAGCGCCACCGGATCGGCGTCCAGGGTGCTGCGGAGCAGACCGAGCGGCAGCTCGGGGGCGATCTCGTAGGTGTACTTCAGGGCGTCCACCTCGAAGCTCTGGATGAACACCCGGCCCATCATCTGCTCGTCCCGGATCACCTGGATGATCCTGGCGACCTCGTCGCGGGTGTGCTTGCCCTTGATCTCCACGAGCAGGTTGCCACCCCGCGTCCGCAGGTCAGCGAGCTGCTCCGCGAGGGTGGGCACCCGCTCGCCGACGTACTGCGGGCCGAACCAGGAGCCGGCGTCGAGGGCCTTGATCTGCGCGGCGGTCAGGTCCCGGATGTTGCCGGCGCCGTCGGTGGTCCGGTCGACGGTGCCGTCGTGCAGGATGAACGGGATGCCGTCCTTGCTCGGCTGGACGTCGTTCTCGATCCAGTCGGCGCCGCCCCTGCGGGCGATCTCCTGGGCGACGAGGGTGTTCTCCGGGGCGGCGGCGGACGCGCCACGGTGGGCGATCACTGTGAACGGGCTGCCCTCGGGGCGGAGATAGCCGTTCGGCGGCAGCTCGGTGACCGTGACGTCGTCGTACGACACTGTCGCGCCGTTGACGAAGAGCCCCTGGACGCCGTCGGTGGAACGCTGGAGGCTGCTGGTCCGCATGGCCTCCCGCCCGTCGAAGATCCAGCGGGCCTGGTTGCCGTGCACCTCGACGGCGACGCGCACGTCCCGGCCGGTGCCGGCGGCGGACGGGGCGGAGGCGGTGTTCGTCACGACCCAGGCGTCGGCAGTGGTCCGCTGGGCGAATTCGAGCCCGTTGGCGGCGGTGGTGCCGCTGCGCATGGTGGCGATCCACCAGGGGGTCGCTCCACTGGCGGGGACGTCGATGCCGAGCGAGGCCCAGCGGGTGGCGGCCGAGACCGCCTCGAAGCGCATGGTCGCCTCGAGGCGGAAGTCGTTCAGGTGCCGACCGAAGGTGATTTTGTTGTTCTCGCTGGAGCTGGCGGAGGTTCCGTACAGTCGACCGTTCTCGACCTTCCAGGTGCCGTCGACAGCGTGCCAACCGGCGGGCAGCGACCCGGCCGAGAAGTTCTCCGAGACGACGACGTTGCCCGGCTCCGCGGTGGCGGGCGACGAGGTCGCGACGGCGACCGCGGCGGCAGCGCCGGTGATGGCGAGAGCGGCGGTGACGGCGGCGGCCCGGGTGCCCAGGCGTGCCCCGGCGCGGCGAGGTGACGGTGATGCGGGTAGGACAGTCATGGTCGCGACGCTACGAAGCACGCCCGAACTGATGATCAATCAAGCATGGCGGTCGCCGGAACGCCGGGTGTACGCGTTCGATCGATGCGTCCCGGCATCTCTAGTGATTGAGGTAGGCGAGGACCGCGCGGACACGTCGGTTGGCGTCCTCGGCAGGCGGCAGGTCGAGCTTGGCGAAGATGTTGGTGATGTGCTTCTCCACCGACACCGGCGCCAGGACGAGCGCCGCGCAGATGGCCGCGTTGGACAGGCCCTGGGCCATGAGGCCGAGTACCTCCCGTTCCCGTGCGGTGAGCCCGTCGATGCCGTGGTTACGGCTGTTGCGGGTGAACAGCTGGCGCACCACCTCGGGGTCGAGGGCGGTGCCCCCGTTGGCTACCCGCGTCACCGCGTCGAGGAAGTCGTCGAGTGCGGTGACCCGGTCCTTGAGAAGGTAACCGACACCGCCCCGGCCGTCGGCGAGCAGTTCCACGGCGTAGGCCCGTTCGACGTACTGGGAGACGATGAGCACCTTCGTGTCCGGGTCCTTGGCGCGCAGCGTCAGGGCGGCGCGGAGCCCTTCGTCCCGGAACCCGGGCGGCAGCCGTACGTCGACGATGGACAGGTCGGGCCGGTGCTCGGTGACAGCGGCCAGCAGGGCGGGCGCGGTGTCGACGGCGGCTACGACGGTGTGACCGGTGTCGGTCAGCAGCCGCACCAGGCCGTCTCGAAGCAGTAGCAGGTCCTCTGCGATCACGATGCGCATCAGTAGGGCAGCTCCGCGGACAGGACGGTGGGACCGCCGAGTGGACTGGTGATGGTGAGCCGGCCGTCGAGTGCCTCGACACGGCGGCGCAGGCCGTCGAGTCCGGACCCGGCCGGGTCGGCGCCGCCCTGGCCGTCGTCGGTGAGCGTGACGGTGACCGTACCGGCGCCTCGGACGAGGGTGACGACGCAGGTCCGGGCCTCGGCGTGCTTGCCCGCGTTGGCGAGACCCTCCGCGATGACGAAGTAGGCCGCCGATTCGACCGCTGGTGGATACCGCTCCTCCGGGTCGCCCCGGACCTCCACGGCGAGCGGGCTGTCGCCGGCCAGGGCGGCGACAGCGGCGTGCAGCCCTCGATCGGTGAGGATCGGCGGGTGGATGCCACGCACCAGTCGGCGTAGCTCGGTGAGGGCGTCGTCGAGTTGCCGGCGGGCAAGATCCACATCGGACGCGGCGGTCGCGCCGCTCGGCAGCTTGCGGGACGCCAACGCCAGCGTCATGCCGGCCGCCACGATCCGGGCCTGGGCGCCGTCGTGCAGGTCCCGCTCGATCCGACGCAGCTCCGCGGCCTGGGCGTCGACGACCCGACGGCGGGTCTGCGCGAGGCGTGCGGCCTCCTCGACCAACTGCCTGTGTGCGCCGGGCGCCAGTAAGCCTCGGGCGGTGCGGGCCTGGGCCCGCCCGGCGGTCCGCAGCAACCACGCGGTGACCGGTAACAACAGCACGCCGAGCACGGTCAGGCCGAACCGACCCGGCACCGTCGTCATGAGCGGACGCATCGGGAACGGCGCGTGCGGGTTCGGCACCGCCCAGGCCCACAGCGGCGCCACGATGGCGGCGAGATCGACGACAGTGACCACGATGGCGGCGATCCCGCCCGCCAGGCCCAGCGGGAAGACCGTGACCAGCCAGGCCAGGTCGCGCCAGGTGGCGGGCTGCACGGCGACCGCACGGACCCGCTGCCGGACGGTGGCACCCTCAATCGGCAGGTACGGTGCCGCGATCGCGCCGCCGAGCACCCAACCCGCCCGGCGACGCTCCAGGTCCGCGAGGCGTCGGGTCACCCAGGTCGCGCCAAGGAAGGCCGGGCCGCCGAGCTGCGTGATCGCCAGCAGGCCGACCCCAATGGTGGAAGCCAGGCTCCAGCCGAGGCCTACGACGCCCGCGACGAGGCTGCTGAGCAGGTATGCCAGCGCCGAAGCCGTGGTGCGGATCATCGCGGCGATCCTACCGACGGCACCGCTCCGGACCGCCGGCCGGACCCGGCCCCGGATGACCCCGAGGACGAGCCCGAGCGGCGTTCCGGCCGGCACCACCGTCAGCGCCCGTCGCTCAGGGCCGGCAGGCCGCGTCGGCGCAACAGAACCCGGGCCGGTACGACGCCCGCGACCAGCCCGAGCGCCGCCACACCGCCGAGTAACCCCACGTACGTGCCGGCGTCGACGACAACCCGCAAGGTGCCGTCCTGCGCCGAGCTGAACGCGCCGACCACGATCGCGGTGACGAGTGCGCCGAGCACCAGCCCGACGGCAACCGTGATCATCGCCTCGCGGTCGACGAGACGGTGCAGCTGCCCTGTCGTCGCACCGGCCAGCCGCAGATCGGCGAATTCGCGGCGGCGCGCCGCAGTGGCGATGGCGAAGGTGTTGACGACGGCGACCGCCGTGAAGCCGAGGGAGATGACCACCATGAGTTCCCACGCACCCTGCTGGTTCTGCGCGTCACCGGCTGGCGCCGCACCGAGCGCGGGAGTCAACCGCAGTCCGGGCCACGACGCGGCGATCCGGTCCGGCACGTCGCCGGAGTAGCGCAGCCCAACCGTGTTGACCAATCCGCGCGGGTCGTGTGCCGCCACCAGCTCCGCCGGCAGAACCAGGTCGCCGAAGCCACGGGCCCGGGCAAACACCCCGGCCAGGCGGAGGTCGACCTGGTGGCCGTCGGCAAGCCAGACCCGCACGTCGTCGCCCACCCGCCAGCCGTACTGGTCGGTCACGTACGCGCTGGCGGCGAACGCGCCCGTGCCCGGCAGCGTCCCGGCACGCAGATCGAGGTCGAGCGCCGACTCGGTGCCGGCGACCAGCAGACCCTGGCTGGCGAAGTCCTCGGGCTTGCCACCCTGCTCCACGATCGCTCGGGTCGGCAGCGTCGCCGCCGCACCGGTCACCCCGTCCAGTGCGACGAGCCGTTCGACGGTGTCGAGCGGAAGGCCGCCGGGTGCCGTCACCTGTGCCGTCGCGGCGGACGTCCGCTCCTCCTGCTCCTGCCCGGCCAGCTGACCCAGGAGGGCACTGTTGAGCAGCATGGTGGCGTTGAGCGCGAACATGAGCACGAGCGGGACGGCGACCGCCGCGACCCTTCGCCGCTCTGCCCGGGTGACCAGACCGGCCAGCCAGCCGGTCGGCCCGCCGACGCCGACGACGCGGGACACAGGTGTCGTCAGCGCCCGGACCAGCGACGGGCCGAGGGCCGCGACCGTGCACAGCAGCAGGGCGGACGACACGAAACTCATGCCCATGCCGAGGGGCCCGTCGAGCGGCACGAAGACCAGCAGGGCGATCGCTCCGGCGGTGGTCACCGCCGCGACGGCGATCCGCGGGACCAGCCCACCAGTGGGTGCGTTGGCGGTCTCGGCGAGTGCCTGCGTCGGGGCGATCCGCACCGCGCGACGGCCGGCGACCCGGGCACCGACGAAGGTCACCACCATCCCGGCCACCGCGGCCACGACGATCACGATCACGTTGGTCCGTACGACGAACTGGGCCGGCACCGCGCCCAACTCCCGGAATCGGGCGGCCACCACGTGGGCGAACACCACGCCCAGCGGCGCGCCGGGCAACGCGGCGGCCCCGGCGAGCAGGAGGCTCTCCACGCCGAGGAGGCGGCGCAGCTGACCGGGGGTCGCGCCAGCGGTGCGCAGCAGAGCCAGCTCGCGCAGCCGCTGGCGGACGCCAAGCGTCACAGTGCCGGTGAGGACGAAGACGGCCGCGAACGCCGTGATGCCGATGACGAAACCGAAGATCGAGATTGGGCCGATGTAGTCCGGCAGAGCACCGGGCAGGTCGGCCCGGACGCGGTCGGCCCCGGTGAGCACCTCGTGGTCGCCGGCCACCTGCCCGACGGCGTCGCCGAGCGCGACCGGGTCGGCGCCCGCTCCGGCGAGAACGGCCACCGCAGTCGGACCGGGCAGCCCGGAAACCATCGCCACCTCGCCGTCGGCGACGAACAGCGCGCCCTGGGCGGGCAGCCCGTCCCGACCGGACGGCGCCACGACACCGGACACGACCATCGTGCGCACACCGGTCCTGGTGGTGACCATGAGATGCCCGCCCACCAAGGTGCCCGACCGTCTGGCGAGATCGGCGTCAATGGCCACCTCACCCCGACCGGGGGCCGCACCGCTGCGCAACAGGTACGGCGTCAGCGCCGCGGAGGCCCACCCGTGGCCGATCACCGGGGCACCGTCGGCTCCGCGCAACGGGCGTCCGTCCGGCGTGCTCGCCTGGACCGGAAAGGCGACGTCCGCGACCGCCGCCGCGACACCCGGAAGGTCGCCGAGTCGGCCGGCGAGGTCGACCGGCAGCGAGCCGGCCCCGGTCAGACGCTCGGACTTGACCTTGCGCTTGACCTTGGACTTGTCCTTCTTCTGCTTGGTGGTGACCTTCTCGAGGGTGACGTCGCGGTCGCCCGAGACGACGATCGGCGCTGCCGCGAACCGGTTGGCCGGCGGCTTCGCCGTGAGCACGGAGGCGAGCAGCAGGCCACCGCCGACGAACAGGGCCACGGCCAGCAGCGCGGCGAAGAACGTGCCGGCGTAGGCGCCGCGGTGCTGGCGCAGGCTGCCGAGAGCGAGCCGGATCATCGGAGGGTCACCGCCATCATCTGCGCAGCGACCTTCTCGGCCGTCGGGTCGGCGAGTTCCGAGACGATTCGTCCATCGGCCAGGAACACCGCGCGGTCCGCCCACGCCGCGGCGGCCGGATCGTGCGTCACCATCACGACAGTCGTGCCCGTCTGGTCCACTGCCTCACGCAGCAACCCGAGCACCTCTCGGCCGGTCGACAGATCCAGCGCGCCGGTCGGCTCGTCGGCGAAGATGACCTCCGGCCGGCCGGCGAGCGCACGGGCGAGTGCGACCCGCTGTCGCTGACCGCCGGACAGCCGGCCGGGTCGGTCGTTCTCACGCCCGGTGAGCCCGACACGGTGGATCACCTCCCGGGCCCAACCCTGGTCCGGGCGCACCCCGGCCAGTCGTTGCGGGAGCAGGATGTTGTGCCAGACCGACAGCGAGTCCATCAGGTTGTACGACTGGAAGACGAATCCGACCCGCTGTCGCCGGGCCTCGGTGAGTCGGGGTTCACGCAGCCGGCCGATGTCCTGTCCGGCGAGGAGCACCCGGCCGCTGTCCGGCCGATCCAGGCCCGCCGCGCAGTGCAGGAGCGTTGACTTCCCCGAGCCCGACGGACCCATCACCGCGCAGAACGAACCGGCCTCGAACCCGACCGAAACCCCGTCCAACGCCCGGACACCGCCCCCGCCGGCATAGGCCTTCGTCACGTCGAGCACTTCGACGACCAGCCCGCGAGCGGGGGTCCCATCGCTGTTTCCCATGAGGAAAGCCTGGTCGAGGCGACGTTCCCGGACCACACGGCGACCCATGATCTGGGGGTGGGGAAACCCCTACCGGGGGAGCGTGGGGGAGAACAAAGATCAGCTCGGCAGGCCGGCGCAGGCGACCCCGTCGACAGTGCACGCCTTCGGGGCGGAACCGGTCAACGATCCATTGACCCGGAACGTCACCCGGACCGAGGCGCTGCCGGGCACCTGACCGGTGTTCGGGTCCGGCACGAACGTCCACACCGCACCGTCCCGGCTGGCCTGCGCCCCCTCCACGCCGCTGATCCCCAACGACTCCCGGGGCAGGGTGACCACCAGCGTCCACCCCGACGCCGGGACCGAACCGGGATTGCTGATCGTCACCGTCGCGCCGTAGCTGAGCAGGGCGTTGTCCGTGATGGCGAAGTCCGCCCCCAGGGCGGCCGGGGTGGGTTCGGTGGTAGCGCCGGTCGGTGTGGGTCGGGTCGACGACGCCACGACCGGTGGGACCGACGAAGCCGAGGCGGACGGGGGAGCGGTCACCGCCGGGCTGGTGAGCGCCGGTCGCGCCTGCGCGCGGGGGGTAGTGGACGGCGACGCGCCCACCTGCCCGACCGACGGCGGCGGATCGAGGGTCACCGGCGTCAGCTTCTCCGGCGTACGCAGCACCCCGACGACGGAGACGCACGTCGCGATCAGCACCCCGAGCGCCGCGACGACGGCCACCCAGGTGGCCCGCGAGACGTCCTCCCGACCGGTGAGCACCCGCCGTGCGGCCGTGACGAGGGCCACGACCCGATCCAGCAGGATGATCGCCACGGTACGGCGTGGCTGGGGTGGTGTTGCCGGCACTGCCAGTCTCTCCTTCAGTTCGTCGCCGGGTGCGCGCCCACGATCCGTTGGGATCGCGGGTGGCACCTGCCCGGTCACAATCCGCGCAGCCCGACGAGTATCGCCTCGAGCAGATCCTCGGTCGGCAGCTCCGACAGCATCGGCGGTTCGTGCGTCTCGATCAGCCCGGCCGCGAGCAGGTCACCGAGCAGCACCCGGACCGTCCCCAGCGGAAGATCCAACTCTGCACCAACCTCGGCCACCGACACTGGATGGTGACACAGCTCGACGATCCGCGCCTGTTCGGGGAAGAGTGATGTGGGAGGCGTGACCCCCCTCCGGGCGACGACCAGCGAGATCAGGTCGAACTGGCCGCGTGCGGGCGCGGTGCGCCCCCCGGTCATCGTGTAGGGCCGGGCGACCGGGCCCGCGTCGTCGTCGTACCACGCCTCGTCAGTGGTGCCGCTGGTGTGCACCAGTGTCCCCGATCGTCACCGAGGAGGCCGGGCCCAGCGTGATCGGCAGGTGCTGCTCGGCCTGCCCCACGAAGAGCGCCACCTCGTACGCCATGTCACCGACCTCGACGTCGTCACCGGCGATCCGCACGGTGAGGATGGTCCCGTTCGGGATGGTGGCGATGAACAGGAACGCTCGCGACATCTGCACCACGACCTGACGCAGCCGACCCGCGTCACAGGTCCGGGTGGCGGCCAGCCCCAACGCGATCAGGCCGGCGACCACGCCGGAGATCTGCTCGGCCAGCTTCGCCCCCACCCGCCGCGAGCCGCCGAGCGGCAGCCCGTCCGGTGAGAGCACCACGGCGAACTCCGCGCCGTGCACCCGGTCGACCAGGTCGTTCAGGGCGTCGGTCAGGCCGTCCTCGGTGACCACTGCAGACGTCATTGTTGTCTCCTTGCTGTTCTGGTGACTGGCATCTCGACCGTGTCGAGGCTGGTCCTGCCGTGTTCCGGGCCGGTCGGCCCGGGGTGGCGGACCCGCGTCGGCAGCGCGCCGTTGCCGTTGGGGTCGGTCAGGTCGGCGCCGGTGCGGGCCGGTGGGTACGGGGTGCCGGGTGGTGCGCTGGCCGGTGCGCGGCCGGTGCCGGTGACCGTGATCAGCCGTGAGGGTAGGAGCACGACGGCGGCGGTCCCGCCGCGCCGGCTGGGGCGCAGCGAGACGTGGGCACCGCAGCGGCCGGCCAGGACGGCGGCGGCGTACCAGCCGGCGCGGCCCGCGGGCGGGCCGTCCGGTGGCGGATTGCCGAGCAGGTGGTTCGCCTCGGCCAGCGCGGCGACGTCCAGGCCGGGCCCGTCGTCGACGACGAGGACGGCACACCCCTGCGGTCGCTGTTCGCCGCTGACCCGGACGGTGGTGTCCGCCCCGGAGAAGGCCAGCGCGTTCTCGATCAGCTCCGCCAGCAGGTGGATGACGTCAGTGACGGCCGGCCCCGCGAGCGACCACGGCCAGTGCGGCGCGATCAGGACCCGGTGGTAGTCCGGCACCTCGGCGACCGCGCCGCGCGCCACGTCGAGCAGCGCCACCGGGCGTCGCCAGCGGCGGGCGGGTGTCGCGCCGGCCAGGGTGATCAGTTTCTCCACGTTGCGGCGGACCCGGGTGGTGAGGTGGTCGAGTTGGAACAGTTCGCCGGTCTCCTCGGTGGACCGCTCCCGACGTTGCATCCCGTCCAGCAGGCTGAGCTGGTCGCGTAACAGGACCTGGTTGCGTCGGGTCAGCCCCAGGAACAGCTCCCGCTCGGCGTCACCCCCCGGCGTCGCCGGTTCCTGGGCCGGGGCCGGCGTGTCCGGCACCGGCGTCGGGAGGTCCGCGTCGGTCCTTGTCAGTTCGTCGGTCAGGCGTCGGACGGTGCCCGCCCAGCTCAGCAGGAGCACCAGCACGACGATGAGACCGAGCCCCACGACGGCCCCGGTACGCGCGATGAGCACCGCGGCACCGGGGGTGGCCCGCTCGACGCTGCTGCGGGCGGTGTTCGTCACCAGTGCCTGCAGCGCGCCGAGGGCGGCGTCCGCCGCGGCCCGCCAGTCCTGGACGGTGAGACCGGCCAGGGCGTTGGCGGTGCCGGCCTGGAGCAGCAGCCGGTCCTCCAGGGCGCGCAGAGCCGCGAACTCGGGGCCGGCCGCGAGGCGCTGATGCTCGGCCTGGCCGTCGGGAGCAAGCCCGGCCGCGGCCTCGGTGCGCGCGTACCGCTGGATGTTGACCAGTGCGGTCAGCCGGCGCCGCTCGTCGGCGCCGAGTCGTGCGCCGGTCAGGCCCGCGCTGACCACCGTGTCCTCCCGGGCGAGCAACTCCCGGGCGCGGGCCAGCGCGATCACCGCTCGGGTGTCGGCCGCCAACCCGCTCTCGTACGCACCCCACTCCGGGCCGTACACCCGGAAGGCGACGTCGATGACCTCGTCGTACCCGTCGACCGCCGCGCCCTGGTCGAGCCGCCCGGTGTCCACCTGGGATCGGGTCGTGCCCAGGCCGTCGAGCCGTCGGACCAGTTCGCCGGCCCGGTCGCGGACGGTGCGGGCGCTGAGCAGCCGAAGGTCGCGGCCCTTGGTGAATTCGCGGATCTCGGCGGCGGCCCGGTCGGTGCCTTCGCGGGCCCCGACCAGCGCGGGCGTCGTCTGCCCCGCCCCGGCGATCGTCTCGGCGGTGATCCGGCGTTCCGTCTGGAGGCTCAGAACCAGGCGGTCGATGGGCTGGCCCAGCGTGTCCGCAAGTGCCCGGACGCGCAGCAGGTCGACGGCGTCCTGGCAGGACACGTAGGCCGCGTACGACCAGAGCGTGATCAGCACGGCGGCGAGCACTGCCAGCCTGGTCCGGATCAGCCGAACGTCGTTGCGGGTCATCGGGTCGCCCGCTGTGGCCACGGTTGCCCGGCCGTGTCGCTGGCCCGGTCGGCGACGAGGGTGCGCAGCAGCGCCAGCAGCTCGGCGCGGTTGGCGCAGTTGAGCCGGTTACGCATCCGCGCCACGTGGTGTTCGACGGTCTTGGCCGAGATGAACAGCCGATCGCCGATCTCCCGGTAGGTCAACCCGGCCAGCACCAGCTCGGCGACCTCGTACTCGCGGTCGCTGAGACCGTGCTGCGTGGGCCCGGCGACCCGTGCCGTGCTCGCACCGGTCGTCGGTGTCTGCCCGCTCTGCCCACCGGAGGGCCGTCCCTGCAACGCTCGGGCGCACTCCAGCAGGGTGGTCATCGCCCGCCGGTCCGCGGTGCGGATGGCGGCCTGCCCGGCGAGGCGGGCACCGTCCCAGCACAACCCGGTGTCGTGCAGCCCGCGCGCGGCGGCCTCCACCCGGGTCGGGTCGACGTCCCCCCGCAGCACCTCCACCCAGCTCTCCGCGGCGGCGGCGACCACTGCCGCGTACCGACTGTGACCAGCGACGGCGAGCAACGCCGTGACGTGTTCGTCGGCGATCGTCGGCTCGCCGGTCAGGATGGCGGCGTGCAGCCCGCTCCAGTGCAGCGGCACACTCCACAGGGGCGGGTTGCCGAGGCGGTCGAGCAGCGCACGCCCCTGGTGCAGGTACGGCTCCAGTCGGGCCAGGTCACCCAGCCGCGCGCCGGCGATGGCCAGCTCACCCAGCGGCAGCAGGGTGAACAGGTCGACGGGGTGCCGCACCACGGCCTCCAGCGCCTGCCCCCAACCCCGCTTGAGCGCCCCGAGGTCACTGTTGCGCCGTCCGATGCCCATCCGGATCGCGGCGGCGAAGAGCTGGTCGCGTGACTCCAGTGGCCGCCCGTCGAGCGTCACAGTGGCGAGCCGCTCGCCGGCGGCGTGGATCTCGCCACGGACCATCAGGATCCAGGCCTGCAACAGCCGGTGGCGGCGGGCCATCAGCGGGCCGCCGACACCGGCGCCCAGGGCACGGTGCAGCACCCGCTCGGCGATTTCCAGCTCACCGCAGTGCACAGCCGTCAACGCGGCGAGGGCCGCCGGGCTGTCCGGCAGCAGCGCCGCCCGGCCGTCCGGCTCCAGCAGTGCGGCAGCCTGCACGAGCGCGGAGAGCGCCGCGGTCGGCGAGCCGGTCACGCTCTCCCGTACACCGTTGGCCATCAGTCGGGCGGCGCTGGCGTGCAGTGTCGGGGGTTCGCCCGCCGGGTCACCGGCCGGTGACTCGGTGCTGGCGGCCGGGTCTCCGGTGGCCAGCCCGCCGACGATGGCGAACGCCGCCGCCGAGGCGGTGCCCGACCACCGGAACAGCTCGACGCTGCGGCCGACGTGACCACGGTGGGCCAGGGCGGTGGCGGCGACCACCGCCGCCTCGGAGCGCTCCGGGGGAGCGGCAGTGGCCAGGAGTCGGTCCGCCAGCCGAAGCGCGTCGTCGAGGTCACCGGCGAGCGCGGCGGCGAGCGCCTGCCGCGCGTTGGGCGCCTGTCCGGCAGCCGTGGCCGCCGCGAACAGCTCGGCGGCGAACGCCGGCTCGTCGGCCAGCGCCTCGTCCGCCGCGGCGGCCAGGGTCGCGGCCGGGCAGTCGCCGAGCGCGCCGACCGCGAGCAGGGAGCGGACCAACGGCAGCACCGCGCCGCCTCTGGCGAGCTGCAACTCGGTGAGCCGCCGCCAGACCGCTGTCCGCTCGGTGGTGGGGCTGAGTGTCGCGACGGCCCGCCGGACGATCGGTGCGAGCCGGCCGTCAGCGCCGAGCAGCCCGGCCGCCCTTGTCGTGGCGATCAGTTCGTCTACTCCGGCCGGGTCCCGGCCCAGCAGCGCGCCGAGCATGCTCACCGGCAGCGCCCCGCCGGCCGCGACAGCGAGCAGCAGCCGTCGTACCGCGGCTGGCTGAACGTCCAGGTCCGGCCCGAATTCGAGGATGACGGAGCGGGGTGGGTCCACAGTGCCGGCCCGGGTCTCCGCCCCGGCCAGGCCACGGGCCAGCCGTTCCACGTCCCGGGGTACGCCGGCGGTCTGCGTGTGGACGAAGTCGACCAGGTCGGCGGGGCGGCCCAGCTCGGGTGTGGTGGCGAGGTGGGCGGCGGTCTGCTCCCGGGTGAACGGCGTGAGCAGTACGGCCTGCCCGTCGCGTCGCAGGGCGTCGACCAGCTCACTGAACGCCGCTGACCGGGGCCACGGGCGGTGGGCGACCACCACCCGGTGTCGCCGGCCCGCGACAAGACGCAGCAGCGCTTCGGTCCGTGCGTCGTCGAGCAGGTGCGCGTCGTCGACCAGCAGCACGGCGTCGGGGTCGACCTGCTCATCCGGCTCTGGGGCGGCGGTGCGGACGGCGATCCCGGCACGCTGGTGAATGCGTTCCAGCTCGGCGAGGAGCGCGGTCTTTCCGTGACCGGCCGGGCCGGCGACGCCGACGGCGAGGGGGCCGGTCGGATCCTGCGCGGCAGTGTCCAGTAGCGCCTGCAACCCCTTGTCCAGGGTCAACCCTGGTGCGGCGAGGTCATTCATGATCATCGGGGTTATCCTTCGCGTCCGCGGCCACGGGCCAGCGCCAGGCGGGACGGCTTCGGCAGTTCCAGTGGGAGGACCCGAACCGGCGGCCGCGGTGGCGGATCGCCCGGAACGGTGTGATGGGTTCGGCGTGGCGCCGGGATCGTGGGCCGCCCGGCGCCGCTGACCGGGGCCGGCACGCGGGCCGGCGGCGGCTGGCGAGGGCGTGGTGACACCACCTGGCAGGCGGCCATCGCCGCCCCGGTGGCGGCGGTCAACTGTGCGTCGGGCTCCACCTCGACGGGCACCGGGAGGGCCGCGCCGATCAGCTCGTTCACGAGCGGGACCCGGGTGGAGCCGCCGGCCAGCAGAACGCCGTCGAGTTGCGCCGGAGTCAGGTCGGCGCTGCGTACGGCCCGGAGCAGGAGGTCGACGGTGGCCTGCACCGTCGGGCGGATCATGGCCTCGAACTGTGCCCGGGTCACCGGCACCCGCGCCGGGCCGCTCGGCAGGGTCAGCACCACGTCGGCAGTGAGGTCGACGGTCAGCACCCGCTTGACCCGGTCACACTCCGCGCGCAGTCCGCGCAGCGCGACCTGTGCCCCGCGACGCCCGGTCGCTGCCAACTCCCGGGCCAGCACGGTACGCGTGTGCTCGGCGAGCGCCTCGTCGAAGTCGGCGCCGCCGATCGAGTCGAGACCCTGTGGGGTGCCGAACGTCTCGTACGTGCCGCGCGGGGTGCGGCGCACCAGAGCGGCCTCGAAACTGTTGCCTCCCAGGGCGTAGACCACTGCGGTGCTGCCCGCGAACCCGCGAGCGGCGTGGCTCTCGGCGACGGTGACAGTGCGGGGCAGCAACGTCACGTGTCGTAGGCCGAGGTCCGACAGGGCCCGGTGCAGCACCTCCCGTCGGTAGGGGCGCCACCCCGCCGGGTGGCTGAGCACTATCGCCTCGGCAGCCCCGCCCTCCAGGGCGTGGACCCGCTCCACCACCCATGCCGCCAGCTCGGCGGTCAGCGTCTGCGGGGCGCACGGCTCGCCGCCGAGCAGCACCGGCACGTCGTCGCCGATCCGGTGGACGAAGTCCCGGGTGGTGCGGCTGCCGTCGTCGGTCACGGGCTCGCCGACGCGCAGCGAACCGTCCTCGGCCAGGCACAACACCGACGGCATGAGGGGTGAGTCGGCGCTCAGCGGGACGGCCTCGGGACGGGTCCAGGTCGCGCCGCGTCGCCGTGCGACGGCGGCGGCCGTGTTGCTGCTTCCGATGTCTATCCCCAGGACGTACGGCATCGTCTCTGTCTCTCCCCGTGAGTCTGCCGGTTGGTGGCGATGGCGTCGGCTGCCCCGACGACCCACCCCCGGCGAACCCCGCGGGCTCCTACGTTCGTACCAGAGATCAGTCCCTGGTCGGGACCCTAATCTCGCCGGGACGGTTTCCCCCTATCCCCCTAACGTACGAGGTGGCGGAGCCCCTAGTTCAACCGGCCCGGATGCGGGCTCAGCCCCGATGCCCGGGGGCGACTCCCGGCAATAGCGTCGTCACTGTCGACGTACGACACCCGCCAATGCCACATCCGAGGAGAACCGGCACATGGACTCGCAGCAGACGCTCCACGACTTCGTGCTCGACCTACTGACGAACCCGGACGCGCGGTCGGCCTTCGACCTCGACCCCGAGGGTGCGCTGCGGGGCGCCGGGCTCACCGACATCACCGCTGCGGACGTGCAGGACGTCGTACCGCTGGTCGTCGACTACGCGCCGGGTGCGGGCCTCGCGCCGTTGGCCTCGCCGGTCGGGCAGCTCGGCCTGGACCCGCTGCTCACCGACACCACCGACGTGGTGGGTCAGTTGCAGAGCGTGGCGCAGCAGATCAGCGTCACCAGCTCGCCCAGTGGCGTGGACGTCAAGGCCGGCGTGCTCGGCGCCATCGCGGTCGACCCGTCGACCGCCGCCGCCGGGGTCACCGTGCTGCCGGGCATCGGTCTGGGCGTCGGTCCGTCCGGCCTCGACACCGACCTGGCCGGCGTCTCCGACGTGGCGCACACCCTCGACGCCGACGTGGTGCAGCCCGTGGACGCGATCGCGGACCCGGTGCTCGGTGACGTGACCGGCACCGTGGGCGACCCGAGCGGTCTGCTCGGCGTCACTGACTCGAACCTGATCGGCGGCGACCTGACCGGTGGTGTCCTCTCCGGCACCCACGGTCAGCTCGGCGGGGTCGTCAGCTCGCTGGGTGTCGACGACACCCTCAACGGGCTGGGCCTCGGGCACGGCGACGGTGTCGTCGGCGGGGTCCCGCCGCTCGACGTGCCGTCGACGGTGGGCGGCGTGACGCACCAGGTGGACAGCCTCCTCCCCGGTGTCACCGACACTGTCGGTGACGTGACCGGTGGGGTCACCGATGGCGTGCTCGGCGACTCACACGCCTCGTCCGATCACGGACTGCTGGGTATCACCGGCGGTCTGCTCTGACCTGGATCTCCGGTCGGAGCGGAGGGCCGGATCGTCTCAGGCGATCCGGCCCTTCCGGGTTCCACATCCGGTCCCTCTTGATAATTAACCTGAAATCCGCACACTTGGTGCGGTGATGGCCGGGATCTGGTTGGACGTGCTGGACGAGATCGCCCGCACCTGCACTGCACACGGTCGCGGTGACCTCCTTCAAACGGTCCGGCAGAAGCGCGCGCAACTGCTGGACCCGACGCTGCGCGTCCTGGTCATCGGTGAGCCGAACCAGGGCAAGAGCCAGCTGGTCAACGCGATCATCAACGCTCCGGCCTGCCCGGTCGGCGACGGCCGGACGACGGTCCTGCCGACCGTGGTGCGGCACGCCGAGGCGCCCACCGCGGCGGTGGCGCAGGCGCCGCCACCAGCCCCGGGGCACCCCACCGGCACCGCCGACGCGGTGGCGGTCGAGCGGACCCCGGTGGCGCTCAACCAGGTGGCGGCGGGCGTTGCCGGCCTGGTCGGTCGTCGGCCGGGCGGCGGCCCGGCGTACGTCGAGATCGGACTGCCCCGGGCGCTGCTCGGTGCCGGGTTGGTGCTGGTGGACACTCCCGGCACCGACGAGGTCGCCGGCGTCGGCGCCGCCGTTCCGGTCGCCGCGCCGGCCCGCGCGGACACCGTGCTGCTGGTCTCCGACTCCACTCGGGAGTTGTCGGTCGCCGAACTGAACATGCTGCTGCACATCATGCGTTCGCATCCGAACGTGGTGGTGGTGCAGAGCAAGACCGATCTGGTGGCCGACTGGCGCACGGTCGCCGAGCGCAACCGGCAGCACCTGGCCGAGGCGGGGATCCCGGCGACGCTGATCCCGGTCTCGGCGGCGCTGCGACTGCGCGCGGCTGCGGCCGACGACCGTGGGCTCAACGCCGAGTCGGGTTTCCCCGCGTTGATCGCCCGCCTGCAACGTGACCTGGCCGGCAAGGCCGACCACCTGGCCCGGGCGGCGGTGCAGACGGTGGCCCGGACGGTGGTGGAGCAGTTGGCCGCGCCGCTGCGCGCCGAGTTGGCGACCCAGGAGGCCGAGGAGCAGTCCGGGCCGATCTCCCGGCTGCACGCCGCGCAGCGCGAGGTCGACGAGCTGCGCCGGTGCTCCACCCGGTGGCAGAACACGCTGACCGACGAGATCACCGACCTGCTCGCCGACCTTGAGTACGACCTGCGTGACCGGACCCGACAGATCCTGCGCGCGGTGGACGAGGCGTTCGACACCGCGGACCCGTTGGTCGCCTGGGACACCTTCCAGGACTGGCTGGAGCGGAGCCTGGTGGAGGCGGCGGAGGCGAACCACGAGTGGCTGATCCAGCGCTGTGACTGGATCGCCCGGCGGGTGGCCGCCAACTTCGACCGGTACGGCTACGACGTGCTGCCGCCCTGGTCGATGACGATGCCGGACGACATCGGCGAGCGAGTGCCCGAGCTGCAACGGCCGACGATCGACCGGTTCACCACCGGCCAGAAGCTGTTCACCGGCATGAAGGGCTCGTACGGCGGCATGCTGATGTTCGGTCTGGCGACCACCCTGGCCGGCATGCCGATGATCAATCCGGTCTCGGTCGGCATCGGGGCGCTCTTCGGCGGCAAGAGCATCCGTGACGAGAGCAAGCAGTTGCTCCGTCGTCGGCAGGCGACTGTCAAGACGGCCATCCAGCGGCATGTCGACGACTTCTTCGTCCGGATCATCCGAGACTGCCGCGACGCCGCCCGGCAGGTGCAGCGGATGCTGCGGGACCACTTCACCGGGTTGACCGAGGAGCTCCAGGAGGCAATCGTGCAGTCGTTCCGCAGCGCGAAGCAGGAGGCCGACACCGATGCCTCAGTGCGCGAGCAGCGGCAGCGCGAGATCCGGTTGAAGATGACCCGGTTGGCGGCGGTGTACGAGCAGTCTCAGCAGTTGACCGGCGCCCGCTCCGCCCCGCTGTTGCTGGAGCCGCAGGCATGACTGTGGGAGTGCGCCTGGACGAGGCGGCGTGGGGGTTGTTGCACCAGGCCATCGAGCTGTACCAGGACAATCCCCGGGCCGTCGCCGAGCTTCGGCAACAGGTGGCACGGTTGGAGCAGCCACTGCGCATCGCCATCGTCGGCCCGTGGCGATCGGGTAAGTCGACGGTGCTCAACGCGTTGATGGGCGAGGAGGTCGCGCCGGTCGAGCGGGCGGACGGGGCCTTCACCTGGTACGAGGACGGGGCCGCCCCGCGCGCCACCGCCTACCCGGTCGGGCAGCCACCACAGGAATTGGCGGTGGTGAAGTCGGCGACCGGGCTGCGGGTGGATCTGGGCTGGGGTGCGGGGGAGGTGCGGGACATCGTGGTGCGGTGGCCGACGCGGGCGCTACGGCAGATCACCCTGATCGACACCCCGGCGGTCACCGGAGGCGCCGAGCAGGGCCGGGCGCCGGTGTTGGAGCGGGTGCTGCGCGATTCGGACGCGGTGTTGTACCTGACCCGCGACGGTCGCGACAGCGACCTGCGGGTGCTGGAGTCCGCACGGGACAGTGCCGTCGGGCAGTCCGCTCCGGTCAACGTGATCATGGTGTTGTCCCGCGCCGACGAGACCGGCGGCGGCCGGATCGACGGTCTGCTCACTGCCCGCCAGCTCGCTCGCCGGCACTACCGCGACCCGAGGGTGAACGCGCTCAGCGTCAACGTCGTGGCGTGCAGCGGCATGATCGGTCTGGCCGGTCGGATGCTGGGCGAGTCGGACTTCGCCGCGCTCGCGACACTGGCTCAGGTGCCCCGGGTGGAGCTGGACGTCCACCTGATCTCCGCCGACCGCTTCCTCCGCGGCGAGCTGCCGGTACGGCTGGACACCGAGGTGCGCGCCGCGCTGTTGGGCAGGTTCGGGGTCTTCGGTGTCCGGCTGGCGGCCACGCTGGTGCGCAGTGGCTTCGACAGCCGGGTGAAGCTCTCCGCGGAGTTGATTCGGCGTAGCGGTCTCACCGAGCTGCGCGAGTCGGTGACGCGGTGTTTCATTGATCGCCGGGATGCGCTGAAGGCGCGGTCCGCGCTGGCGGCGGTGGAGGCGCTGCTGCGGGCCGAGCCCACCCGGGGCTCCGCCGAGCTGGTCGGCGCGGTGGAGCAGATCCTCGCCGGTGCGCACGAGTTCCGGGAGTTGCGTCTGCTGGTGGCGTTGCGCAACACCCGGCTGGGGTTCGACGCGGAGCTGGCCGGCGAGGCGCAGCGGCTGGTTGGCGGCGACGGGGTGGGCCTCGCGGCGCGGCTCGGTGTCGAGCATGAGGCCGACGTGCGGCAGCTCTGGGAGGTCGCCTCCGAGGCGCAGTGGCGGTGGCGGGACCGGGCGGAGGATCCTCTGCTTCCGCTGGCGCAGCGGCGCGGCGCTCAGGTGGTGGTCCGTAGTTGCGAGGGGATGATCGCCGAGTTGGCCGCTGGCGGGCGCTGAGCGTCCGACCGCCGGCACGCCGATGCTCGTTTCCGCGTAGCCGGCTCGAACGCAGGTGAGGGGCGGCCGTGGCGGCTGTCCCTCACTCGCGTCGCGCCGGGATCAGCGCGGCTCGTACGTCTGGCAGTCCGCGATGTCCTGACCCGGACCCACCCGGATTGACGGCGCGTGGCACTCCAGCTCGGCGTTGTGCTGGCAGTCGTCCCGCTTGCAGGCGCCGACCTGGGCGATGACGCGGTCCAGCCCGCCCTTCGCCGAGGTGTCGATGAACGTGGCGCAGCTGGCGTTCTGCTGCCCGATGGTGATGGCGAACGCGTGGCAACCGTCGTGGTTGTAGCCGCAGTCGGTGACTGTGCATTCGTGTACCCGCGGCATCTCCAGCATGTCGGTCATGGCGATCTCGCTTCCGTCGGTGCTGCCGGGTCACCGTCATACCCGGCCTCGACGGGACAACTCCCTGTCAGCCACCTCTTTTGGGGACGTTTTGCATAGGCGAGCCTTGCCTAACCGCCGCCGAGTTCGTCCGGATGCCGCACTGGATCAGCCAGCCCTCCGGGACGGATCGTGGCCCGAAAACCGTTATTCGATCTCGCTCCACACAGTCGCCCCTGACCTGCGGAGATAACGCTCTCACGGATCGTGGAAGAGTGCTTGACGCGCCAGTGATCCGGGCGCAACGATGCATTCGCATGTCTCGTCCCACCACCGTCAGGCGTGATCGGCGCACGCCGTCCCTCGCACCGCGAAAGGACCCCACTGTGCGCAGATCCCTGAGATCGTGGCTCGGCCTCGCGCTGAGCGCGATCCTCGTGGCCGGCGGCATCGTCGCCTCGCCACCCACGGCCAGCGCCGCACCGTTCACCGTGCTGGTCTTCAGCAAGACCGCCGGATTCCGGCACGGATCCATCGCTCCGGGCATCGCCGCGATCCAGCAACTCGGTGCGGCGAACGGCTTCACCGTCGAGGCCACCGAGGACGCCGCCCAGTTCACCGACGCCAACCTGGACCGGTTCGCCGCGGTGATCTGGCTCTCCACCACCGGCGACGTGCTCAACGCCGCCCAGCAGGCCGCGTTCGAGCGCTACATCACCGGCGGCGGCGGGTACGTCGGCGTGCACTCCGCCTCCGACACCGAGTACGACTGGCAGTGGTACGGGGGACTGGTCGGGGCGTACTTCGCCTCGCACCCGGCCGAGCAGAACGTCACGGTGAAGGTCGCCGACCAGGTGCACCCGTCCACAGCGACGTTGCCGCAACGGTGGAACCGCTTCGACGAGTTGTACAACTACCGCACCAACCCCCGCGGCAACGCGCACGTGCTGGCCACGTTGGACGAGAGCACCTACACCGGGGGGAGCATGGGTGCCGACCACCCGATCTCCTGGTGCCAGAACTACTCCGGCGGTCGAGCCTGGTACACCGGCCTGGGGCACACCGACGCGTCGTACACCGAGGCAAACTTCCGCCAGCACCTGCTCGGCGGCATCCGGACGGCCGCCGGCGCTGTCAACGCCGACTGCGGCCCCACCGTCTCCAGCAGCTTCCAGCAGGTGGAGTTGGCAAAGGGCGCGGCCGAGACCGGTGAGCCGATGAGCCTCACCGTCCTGCCGGACCGGGGCGTGCTGCACACCTCCCGCAACGGCGTGATCCGGCACACCGACGCCGCCGGC
The DNA here is from genome assembly GCF_040677775.1 of Micromonospora sp. NPDC053740. NCBI lineage: Bacteria > Bacillati > Actinomycetota > Actinomycetes > Micromonosporales > Micromonosporaceae > Micromonospora > Micromonospora sp. NPDC053740. The sequence goes on along the minus strand of NZ_JBFASO010000001.1, from coordinate 416,273 downwards.
AACACCAAGATCGCGGCCACCCTGCCGGTCTACACCGGAGACGAGGAGGGTTTGCAGGGCATCAAGGCCGACCCGAACTTCGCCACCAACCGCTGGGTGTACGCGTACTTCGCCCCACCACTGAGCACCCCCGGCGGTGGTGCGCCGGCCACCGGCACCCCGGCCGACTTCGCCGTCTGGGACGGCGTCAACCGGCTGGCCCGCTTCACCGTCAACGCGGACAACACCATCAACCTGGCCAGCGAGACGCTGATCCTCAACGTGCCGACCAGCCGCGGCATGTGCTGCCACGTCGGCGGTGACATGGACTTCGACGCGGCCGGCAACCTCTACCTGTCCACCGGTGACGACACCAACCCGTTCGACTCGGCCGGTTTCACCCCGATCGACGAGCGGGCCGGGCGCAACCCGGCCTTCGACGCGCAGCGCACCTCGGCGAACAGCAACGACCTGCGCGGCAAGGTGCTCAGGATCAAGCCGAGCGCGGCCGGCGGTTACACCATCCCGGCCGGCAACATGTTCGCCCCGGGCACCGCGCGGACCCGCCCGGAGGTCTACGCCATGGGCTTCCGCAACCCGTTCCGAATGAGCGTGGACAAGGCCACCGGCATCGTCTACCTCGGTGACTACGGCCCGGACGCGGGCACCGCCGACCCGAACCGGGGGCCGGCGGGCAACGTCGAGTTCGCCCGGATCGACAGGCCCGGCTTCTACGGCTGGCCGTACTGCACGGCCCGCAACGACGCCTACAACGACTACACCTTCCCGTCCGGGCCGTCCGGGGCGAAGTTCAACTGCGCCGGCGGGCCGGTGAACAACTCGCCGAACAACACCGGCATCACCCAGCTGCCGCCGGCCATCTCGGCCTGGTTGCCGTACGGCGGCTCCGGCTCCCCGCCGGAGTTCACCGGCGGTGGCCTGTCGCCGATGGGCGGGCCGGTCTACCGGTACGACCCGAACAACACCTCGCCAGTGGCGTTCCCCGAGTACTACGACGGGACCTACTTCGCCGGTGAGTTCGGTCGCCGCTGGATCAAGAACATCAAGCTCGACGCCTCCGGCCAACCGCTGAAGATCAACCCGTTCCCGTGGACCGGCACCCAGGTCATGGACATGGAGTTCGGCCCGGACGGCGCGCTCTACGTGCTCGACTACGGCACCGGCTGGTTCAACGGCGACGCCAACTCGGCGCTCTACCGCATCGAGTACGCCCGCGAGGGCAGGGCACCCGTCGCCAAGGTGTCCGCCACCCCGACCAGTGGAACCGCTCCACTGACAGTGGCCTTCTCCTCGGCCGGCACCCTCGACCCGGACGGCGACCCGTTCACCTACGCCTGGGACTTCGACAACAACGGCACCACCGACTCGACAGCCGCGAACCCGAGCTTCACGTACACCACCAACGGGACCCGCAGCCCGACGCTGACGGTCCGGGACACCACCGGCAAGACAGCCACCGCGAGCGTTGTCGTCACCGTCGGCAACAGCGCCCCGGTGGTCACCGTGAACACCCCGTTGAACGGGCAGACCTTCACCTTCGGGGACGCGGTGCCGTTCTCGGTCACCGTCACCGACGCCCAGGACGGTGCGATCAACTGTGCCCGGGTCACTGTGAACTACGTCCTCGGCCACGACTCGCACGGCCACCAGCTCGGCAGCGTGCAGGGCTGCACCGGGGTCATCCAGACCTCGGCCGACGGTGAGCACGACACGGCGGCGAACATCTTCGGCATCATCGACGCCGAGTACACCGACCTGGGCGGTGGCGGCCAGCCGGCGCTGACCACGCACACCCAGGCGGTGCTGCAACCTCGGGTACGCCAGGCCGAGCACTTCGGTGACTCGTCAGGCGTCCAGATCGTCGCCGGGGCGGCCGGGCACGGCGGCGCGGCGGTCGGCTACGTCGACAACAACGACTGGATCTCATTCCGCCCCTACAACCTGACCGGCGTCCAGTCGTTCAGTGCCCGGGTCGGCGCCCCGGCCGGCGGTGGCGGCACGTTGGAGTTGCGGGTCGACTCGCCGACCGGGCCGCTGGTCGGTTCGGCCACCGTCGTGCCCACCGGCGGGTACGCCACCTTCGCCACTGTCACCGGTGGGGTCACCGCCCCGACCGGCACCCGAACCCTGTTCCTGGTCTTCAAGGGCACCGGCCCGTACTTCGACATCGACGAGTTCACCCTCTCCACCAGCCCCGGCGGTCCCGGCCCTGACCCGGACCCGGACCCGGATCCCGAACCGGGTGCCAACCTGGCCCGGGGCAAGCCGGCGCGGGCGTCCAGCTTCGAGGGCGCGTTCACCGCGGCCAACGCGTTCGACGGCGTGGCCGGTACCCGGTGGGGCAGCGCCTTCGGTGACCCACAGTGGATCGACGTCGACCTCGGCGCCACGTACGCCATCAACCGGGTCAAGCTGACCTGGGAGGCCGCGTACGGCAGCGGATACCAGATCCAGACCTCACCGGACGGCGTCAACTTCACCACGGTCCGTACGGTGACCGGCGGCGACGGCGGGGTGGACGACCTGACCGGGCTCAGCGGCTCCGGCCGGTACGTCCGGCTGCTCGGCACCACCCGGGGGACCGCCTGGGGCTACTCGCTGTTCGAGTTCGAGGTGTACGGCGGCAGCGGTGGAACCGGTCCGCCCGGTGGCAACCTGCTGCTGAACAAGCCCACGTCGACGTCCAGCAACGAGGGGGCCGACGTGTCCGGCGCCCAGGCTGTCGACGGCAGCCTCACCACCCGCTGGTCGAGCACGTTCTCCGACCCGCAGTGGATCCGCGTCGACCTCGGCAGCCCGACAGCGATCGGTCGGGTCAAGCTGAGCTGGGAGGCGGCGTACAGCAGCGCGTACCAGATCCAGACCTCGAATGACGGCACCACCTGGACCACGGTGAAGACGGTGACCGGTGCCGACGGCGGCGTGGACGAGCACACAGCCCTCGGCGCCAACGGCCGCTACCTGCGTGTCTTCGGCACGGCCCGGGGCACCGGGTACGGCCACTCGCTCTGGGAGTTGGAGGCGTACAGCAGCTGAACCACCACCTGAGTCCGCCCCCACCTCCGATCGCGCGGTGGGGGCGGACTCGCCTCGATCATGTGATGCTCAGTAGCTCCGGTGGCCCCCACACGACTACTTCTCATCACGTGATCACGGCGCCGCCCCGCCCGGGTCCGCCCCGACGGGCCGCCAATCGTGAGCAGCGCGGCTACGCGTCGCCGCCCGGCTCAGTCGTCGGCGACGGCCACCGGCTCCGAGCCGATGCAACGCACCTTCAACTCGTACTCCCGGGCCGCCCCCTGGAACGTGACCTCGACGTCGTCGTCCGGGCCCCGGTCCACGTCGCGGACCCGGTAACCCTGCGCGGGCGCCCAGGAGACGAGGCGTACGCCGCCGACGCCGCACTCGGCGACGGCCGTGCCGCCGTCGGTGGCGAACCCCCGGCGCGTCCCGGAGCTGGCACTCGGCGCAGTTCCCGTCATGCCCGGCGCGGCCGAGGCGGTGCTCGTCGGGCCCTGCGGGGCCGAGGCGGTGCCGGTGGGCGCCGGCTCCGGTGCGGCGAGCGCCCGCTCGATCTCGGCCTCGCTGCGCACACCGCCCGGTGTGCCGGTGAGGCTCTCGCCCACCAGGCGGATCGCGCCCAGGCCGATCAGTGTGGCGATGGCGGCGGTGGCCACCCACCCGGTGGCGACGAGGATCGAGCGACGGCCCATCGCCTGACTATCCACGATCCGTCCTTGTCGTTTGGACATCCGAACGCTAAGGCGTGGTTAACGTGCGCCGTGCTGCCGGCGGCAGCGGTTAGCCTGCCAGCTGTGGCCCGCCTGTTGCTCATCGAGGACGACCTGACGATCCGTACCCCGCTGATCCGGGCCCTGCGCGAACGCGGCCACGCGGTGGCGGCGGCCTCGACCGCGATGGCCGGCCTCCGCGACGCGCTGGAGGACCGACCCGACCTCGTCGTGCTCGACCTGGGCCTGCCCGACCTGGACGGCCGCGAGCTGCTGCGGATGCTGCGCGCGGTCAGCTCGGTGCCGGTCATCGTGGCCACGGCGCGTGACGACGAGACCGAGATCGTCCGGGTGCTCGACGCGGGCGCCGACGACTACGTGGTCAAACCGTTCACCGCGGCGCAGCTCGACGCCCGCGTCCGGGCGGTGCTGCGGCGGGGCCCCTCCGGCGTCGACGGGCAGGACCCGGCGCTCGTCGTCGGCGGGCTCCGCGTCGACCCCCGGGCTCGGCAGGTGACCCTCGACGGGGCGGCGGTCGAGTTGACGCCCCGCGAGTTCGATCTGCTGCACCACCTCGCCGGCCGACCGGGCCAGGTGGTCACCAAACGTGAGCTGCTCACTGAGGTGTGGCAGATCCCGTACGGCGGTGCCGACAAGACCGTTGACGTGCACCTGTCCTGGTTGCGTCGCAAGCTGGGGGAGAACGCCCAACAGCCTCGCTACCTGCACACGGTGCGTGGTGTCGGGGTGCGGCTCGAAGCCCCGGCGGCGCAGCCGTGAGGGCGCGTCTCGCGCTGCTGGTCGCCGCGGTCAGCGTCCTCACCCTCATCGCGTTCCTGGTGCCGTTGGCGCTTCTGGTCCGCACCGTCGCCGAGGACCGGGCCACCGTCCGGGCCACCGCCGACGCGCAGAGCCTGGTGCCGGTGGTCGGCACCGCCGACGCGGCGACCATCCGGCTCACCGTCGAGCAACTCGCCGCGGAGTCCGGGCGACCGGTGAGCGTCTTCCTGCCCGACGGGACGGTGCTCGGCGCCCAGACACCGCGTACGCCGGCGGTGGCCCTCGCCGCGCGCGGGCAGAGCCTCACCGGCGAGTCGGCGGCCGGCCGGGAGGTGGTCATCGCCGTGCAGGGTCGGGCGGACGGCACCGGGGTGATCCGGATCGCGGTGCCGCAGCACGAGCTGACCGCCGGGGTCACCCGGGCCTGGCTGGTGCTGGCGCTGCTCGGCGTGATCCTCGTGCTGATCGGGCTGCTTGTCGCCGACCGGCTGGCGCGCACCCTGGTCCGGCCGATCAGCGACCTCTCGGCCGTCTCACACCGGCTGGCAAACGCCGAACTGGACGCCCGGGTCACGCCGGCCGGCCCACCCGAGCTGCGCGAGGTGGCCGGCGCGCTCAACCATCTCGCCACCCGGATCCAGGTGCTCCTGGTCCAGGAGCGCGAACAGGTCGCCGACCTGTCGCACCAACTGCGTACGCCGCTGACCGCGTTGCGGCTGGAGGCGGAGTCGTTGCGTGACCCGGACGACGCCGCCCGGATCACCGCCGCCGCCGACGGGCTCGAACGCGCGGTCACCGGGCTGATCCGGCAGGCCCGGTGGCGGCACGCACCGGCGCAACCGGCCTCCTCGGACGCGGCGGCGATCGTCGCGGACCGGGTCGCGTTCTGGTCGGTGCTGGCCGAGGACACCGGCCGTACCGTCACCCTCGACCTGACGCCCGGCCCTCTTCCCGTCGGTGTGGCCGCCGACAACCTGACGGCGGCAGTGGACGCTCTGCTCGGCAACGTCTTCGCGCACACCCCCGACGGGACGCCGTTCGCCGTCCGGCTCGCCCGTGAGGTGGGCGAGGTGGTCCTCACGGTCGCCGACGAGGGCCCGGGCATGCCCGCCGGGGCGATCCGGCGGGGCGCCAGCGCGGCCGGATCCACCGGCTTGGGCCTCGACATCGCCCGACGTGCCGCGCAGACCGCCGGCGGTCGACTGGAGGTGCGGCCCGGCCCGTACGGCGGTGCGCAGGTGCTGCTCCGGCTCGGGCCTCCGACGTCGTCGCGGGACGCATAGGCAGTGCGGTGCCGGGTAGCTGCCAGTCATGGCGCGGTATACGAAACCCGAGCTCAGAGAGCAGATCAAGGAAGAGATCAAGGCTTCGGACAAGGGCGGCCGGCCGGGGCAGTGGTCGGCGCGCAAGTCACAGCTTGTCACTCAGGAGTACAAGAAGCGCGGTGGCGGATTCCTGGGCGAAAAGGACGAGCGGCAGAAGTCTCTCCAGCGCTGGGGCAACGAGAAATGGCAGACGAAGGAGGGCGACACCCGTGCGCGCAAGGGCGCCACGACGAGTCGCTACCTGCCCAAGAAGGCCTGGGAGGAGATGTCGGAGAGCCAGAAGCGCGCGACCGATACGAAGAAGCGCGAAGCGTCCCGATCCGGCAGGCAGTACGTCGCCAACACCGGGCCGGCCAAACGGGCGCGTCGGGACGCCACCACGGCCGGACGGATGACCGAGATGTCGGTCGCGGAGGCGGCCAAGCTGATCCGTGGCCTCGACACGCGACAGCTCAATACCGCGCTGCGTAACGAGCGCGCCAGCAAGGACCGCAAGACCCTCGTCCAGCGGCTGGAAGCGGAACTCAACCGGCGCGGCTGACCCGGCCCTCGAACGCCTTAACCCGCCCTTAGCGTCCGGACAGCGCGGTGCTATCCCAGTTCAGCCGATCCTCGAAGTCGACAACCGAGGAAAGGTGGACACCACGATGAGGCGCACCAATCTGCTCCTGGCGACGGTCGGCGGCTCGGCGGTGCTGGCGGCGGCCGGGGTCGCCCTCGGCGTCACCGCCGCGAACGACTCACGGACCGGCACGACGCTCGCCGCGGCGACCGTCGCGCCGACGCCCACCGACGCGCCCCAGGCCAGCGGTTCACCGTCGGTCAGCGGTTCGCCGTCGGCCGACACCCCATCGGGTACGCCGTCGAGCGGTACGCCGACCACCGGCACCGCGCCGGCGGGCAGCGCGGTCGACGAGAAGCGCGCCGGTGAGATCGCGCTCGCCAAGGCCGGTGGCGGTCAGATCGTCGAGGTCGAGTCCGAGCAGGAGAACGGCCGCCCGGTCTGGAGCATCGAAATCGTCGCCGGCGACACCGAGCACGAGGTGGACGTCGACCGGGAGAACGGGTCGGTGGTCAAGGCCGAGCAGGAACCGGTCGACGCCGATGACAACGACGACGACGCTGATGACAACGACGACGACGACGCTGACGACAAGGACGACGACGACTGATCGTCGGATCCCGCCGCCCGCCCCGGGGATCGACCCGTGGCGGGCGGCGTCTTCGTGCTGCCCGTCCGGCTGGTTGCGTCAGTGGTGCTGGTGCGGTCAGTGGTGTTTGGCGCGGTCAGTGCTGGTTGCTCCCGGCCCGCTGGTCTAGATGGCGACGCGTTGCTCCTGGACTGTTGGTCCGCCCTGGGCGGCCGGTTGGTCCTGGGCGAACTGGGTGCGGTACAACTCGTGATACCGGCCGCCAGCCGCGAGCAGGTCACTGTGTCGCCCGCGTTCGACGATGCGTCCGGCTTCGACGACGAGGATCTGGTCGGCCGCCCGGATGGTGGAGAGCCGGTGCGCGATGACCACGCTGGTCCGGCCGGTGAGGGCCTCGGCGAGGGCGTCCTGAACCGCGGCCTCCGAGGTGGAGTCGAGATGCGCTGTGGCTTCGTCGAGGATGACCACGCGCGGGCGAGCCAGCAGCAGGCGCGCGATGGTGAGCCGTTGCCGTTCCCCGCCGGACAGGCGGTATCCGCGCTCGCCCACGACGGTGTCCAGGCCATCGGGTAATGAGCGGATCAGGTCGTCGAGGCGGGCCCGCCGGAGCACCTCCCACATCTCGTCCTCGGTCGCGTCCGGCTGGGCGAACGCCAGGTTGGCGCGGATGCTCTCGTGGAAGAGATGCCCGTCCTGCGTCACCACGCCCAACGCCGACCGGATCGACTCGGCCGACAGTTCACGCACGTCGACGTCGGCCAGCTTCACCGCGCCGTCCTCGACGTCGTACAGGCGAGGCACGAGCTGCGCGATCGTCGACTTGCCCGCCCCGGAGGACCCGACGAGCGCCACCATCTGCCCCGCTTCGGCCCGGAACGACACACCGTGCAGCACTTCCTCACCGCCGCGCGTATCGAGCTTCGCCACGTCCTCCAGCGACGCTAGCGACACCTTGTCCGCCGAGGGGTAGCCGAACCGGACCCCGTCGAACTCGACAGCGACCGGGCCCTCCGGCAGGGGCCGGGCGTCGGACCTGTCGAGGATCAGCGGCTTGAGGTCGAGAACCTCGAACACCCGCTCGAAGCTCACCAGCGCGCTCATCACCTCGACCCGAGCACTGGCCAGTGAGGTCAAGGGTGCGTAGAGCCGCGACAGGAGCAGCGCAAGGGCGACGACGGTCCCGGCGTCGAGGCTGCCCCGTAGGGCGTAGAGACCGCCCAGCCCGTAGACCAGGGCCAACGCCAGCGAGCCGACGACTGTGAGCGCGGTGATGAAGACCCACTGGAGCATCGCCGCGCGGATGCCGATGTCCCGGACCCGACGTGCCCGCGCCGCGAACTCGGCGGACTCCTCGGCCGGCCGCCCGTACAGCTTGACCAGCGTGGCGCCGGGTGCGGAGAAACGTTCGGTCATCCGGGTGCTCATTGCCGCGTTGTGCTCGGCTGCTTCACGCTGCAACTGGGCAAGCTTGGAACCCATCCGGCGGGCCGGGATCACGAAGACGGGCAGCAGGACGAGCGCCAGCAGCGTGATCTGCCAGGAGAAGGTGAGCATCACCCCCAACGTCAGCATCAGCGTGACGGCGTTGCCGACCACACTCGACAGGGTGCCGCTGAAGGCCCGCTGCGCGCCGATCACGTCGTTGTTCAGGCGGCTGACCAGCGCGCCGGTGCGGGTCCGCGTGAAGAACGCCACCGGCATCCGTTGCACGTGGTCGAAGACGGCCGTCCGTAGTTGGACGATCAACCCCTCACCGATGCTGGCGGAGAGAAACCGCGTCACCAGACCCAGCCCGGCTTCGGCTAGCGCGATCACGGCGATCAGGACGGCCAACCGGATCACCACGCCGCTGTCGGCGCCGTCGACTATCGCGTCGACCACCCGCCCGGCGAGAACGGGTGCCGCCACAGTGAGGACCGCCGTCACCACACTCAGCAGCAGGAATCTGATGATCAACGCGCGGTGCGGCCGTGCGAACTGCGCGATCCGCTTCAAGGTGGCGCGGGACAGCGGTCGCTCATCCTGCGCGTTCATCGCGTGGTGCATGGACATCCACGCGGTAACTTCCATACTCATGCGTTACCTCCGATGTCGGAGGTTAGGACCTCACCCGAGCTTCAGGTCAAGTCACCGCGCCGGGTGCTCCAGTTCGGCGCGGATCTGGCCGAACACCGCATGGGGGTCGTCCGCCTGCGCGAAACCGATGAAGGTCACCATGCCGAGGGTGTGCTGGTCACCCCACACACAGATGTCAACGCGCAGACCCGTCCTGGCCTGACCGATGCCGCAACGGGCCATCCCGCCCAGCGGGCCCGGCTGGACCGCCTCCACGTTGGTGACGTTCGGCAGTCCGGCGAAGATCCGGTCCACCGTCGCGGTCGGGTCGGCAATCGTGCCGGAAACCGCGTTGACCAGGATGACCCGCTGGTCGTCGCCGGGAATGTGCAGGCCGTCCTGCCGGGAGTAGACCTCGGTGGCCCGGACGAAGGCGGTGCCCAGCGCGCTGGTCGGATCGCCGCTGAGCAGCTTCTTGAAGTTGCCCATGTTCTGCTCGGCCTGCCCGCGCAGCACCCGGTCCACGGACTCGGGCCAGGTGCCCAGAAGCTTGGCTGGCTTGTCGAGACGCATCACCGTCGCGGGCGACGACGACCGGGCGACGGCCGCCGGGGCGGCGGTGTCGGCAGGCCCCGCACACCCGGTCGCGAACAGCAGGATCGCCGCAGCCAGCGTGCGGAGAACCCTCGAGCCAGCCGGCCCTGTGCGCATGGTGACTTCCGCTCTCGTCTCGTGTTGCGCGAGGACGATATCCCACGCCCACGGTGGATCGGCTCCTCGGGCACCGATCGGTCAGCCGCCGGTCCGGGTGTCAGGCGTGGGCGCGGCCCGCGGAGAGATACGGCCTGGCTCGTCGGCTCGGTCAGGGTGATCGCTCTCGGCTGGCGGCGCTTACGTTCGTCGGTGGTGCGCGCTGCCGTACCGCTGCGTGAAGGCGCCGAAATTCAAAAGTTTCACCGCTTGCCGGGGCGGGCGAGGAGGCGGGCGAGATCGGCGAACACAGACGGCGGGGCCGCCGGCGAACAGCCGACGACCCCGCCACTGATGAACGTGGAAATTACGTACCGTGCCGCCGACTACCCGATCCGGAACTGCTCGCCGTAGACGGCGAACACCAGTGGCGTGTTGAGGTTGAAGTTGCCGTTGTTGAGGAACACCCGCTGGGCGGTGTCGACGCGGGAGGTGTCCGAGTGGGCCTCCTCCTTCTTCATCTCGATGACCCGCTCGTCGAGGAACGCGTTGAGCCAGGTCCGCTCGTCGCCGCCCTGGGCTGGCGGCTTGGCCCGGTTCAGGGCGCGGTTGCGGATCTGGCGCATGCCCTCGTACCCGTGCATGACGGCCGCGTCGTAGTAGGCGAACTGACCGAGTGCCCGGACCTGGTCGTTCTTGCCGTCGCGTACCGATGGGTTGAAGTAGACCCGGTCGCGTTCGGCCTCCTGGGCGGCCTGGAACACCGAGTCGGTGGCCGCGGTCCGCCAGTCGCGGGTGAAGTTGGGATCGAGCCCGGCGTGCGACGAGGTGCCGTTGACGTTGCGCAGCGCCGGCAGGTAGCCGGCGAGCACGTTGCCCGGCTTGGTGCGGGTGTACGCCTCGACCAGTTCGAGCATGTCGCCGGTGCCGGAGCAGAAGCCGATGATGCCGGCGGTGTAGCCCCGCCCGTCGCCGATGTCCTCGATGTAGGAGAACTGCGCGCGCCAGTCGAGCGAGGAGTTCTCGGCGGCCGAGACGAGCTGCATGGCGACGTTCTTCTTCGTCGGGTCGTCGAGGTTGGTGCCGCTCGGGGTGGTGGGCGTGGGCGTGGGGGTGCTGCCGCCGCCCGGCAGGGTCCACAGCTGGTTCGTGGTGCCGCCGCAGGTCCAGATCTGCAACCGGGCGCCGTTCGCGGTGCTCCGGTCGGTGACGTCGAGGCACTTGCCGGAGCCGGAGTTGACGAGCGCGCCGTTGCTGGCGGTCCACTTCTGCGCGCCGGTGTTGTTGCAGTCGTACAGCTGGACCTTGGCGCCGTTGGCGGTTGACGCGGCGGTCACGTCGAGGCACTTGCCGAGTGCTCGGATCGAGTTGTCGGTGTTGCCGACGGTCCACGTCTGGGCCGCGCTGCCGTTGCAGTCGTAGAGCTGGACGGCTGTGCCGTTGGCCGAGCTGGCGGCGGCCACGTCGACGCACTTACCGCCGAGGCCGGTGATCGGGCCGGCGGTCGCGGCGCTCGCCGACGGCAGGCCGTAGCCGACGGCGGCGACGCCGATCAGCAGGGTGCCCACGACGTAGGCGGCTGTTCTCTTGTGAACCATTGGTGTTCCTCGGGGAAGGGGCGGCGTGCCGCCAGCCGGTCGGTGGCCCGGCGCGACGGTTCGGCCCCGGCGGGCACCGCGAGCATCAGGAAACTGTATTAACAGATACCAGTACGTCGATTCCTCGTCAATCGACGACAGCTAGGCGTGACGACGTCTGTTCATCCCGTCGTTGGCGGCAGGTACCTGCCGGTGGCTATCGTCGGGCCGTAACTGATCTACGGGCCGGTCCATCGGAACCAGCACCGTCCGACGGACAGAAGATGGTCATGGAGTCGAGTCTGCGCGCTCGGGTGCGAGCCGGTGACCCCGGCGCGTTCGCCGAGCTGTTCGACACGTACGCGCGTTCGGTGTACAACCACGCGTTCCGGCTGACCGCCGACTGGGCCACGGCGGAGGACGTCATGTCCGCCACGTACCTGCAGGCCTGGCGTTCCCGGGAGCGGGTCACCGAGGAGGGCGGTTCGCTGCGGCCCTGGCTGCTCGGCATCGCCACAAACGAGGCCCGCAACCACGCCCGCAGCAACCGTCGCTACCGCAGGGTCGCCGCCGCGCTGCTCGCCTCCGACTTCACACTGCCCGACCACGCCGACGAGGTCGCCGGCCGACTCGACGACAGCCGACGCATCGCCGCCGCCATCGACGCGCTGGCCCGGCTGCGCCGACCCGAACGCGAGGTGCTGACCCTGTGCCTGTGGGAGGGCCTCGACTACGAGTCCGCGGCGGAGGCGCTGGGAGTTCCGGTCGGCACTGTGCGCTCCCGGCTGTCGCGGGCCCGCGCCCGACTCCGTACCCTCGTCGACGCCCCGCCGCACGCCGCACGGCCGCCGGTCGTGGACGCCTCGCTCGTGGGGGAGGGCAGCCAGTGAGCGCGCCGGACCCGGCCGAGTGGGCGAGGATCGCCCCCCACCCCGGTGACCACGACCTGCCACCGGGCCGGCACGACCTGCACCGCAGCCGCCTGCTGGCGGCTATCACGCAGGAGCCGCGTACCCGAAGAAGGGCCTTCGTGTCGTTGCGGCCCGCGCTCGTGGCGGCCGCGCTGGTCCTGGTCGTGGCGGGGATCGGCGGCGGGCTCGCGACCTGGTCCGGCGACGCGCCCCCGGCCGCGCTCCCGTCACCCGAGGCGACCCGTCCGGCCGCTCGGCCGGCACCGCCGGGGCCGGCCGCCAAGAACCGTGGGTACGGCACCGTGCGCCAACTCACCGACGCGGCCGACCTGGTGGTCCGTGGCGAGGTGGCGTCGGTGATGGACGGACGGGCGGTCTACCGGGTGGCGGAGGTGCTCTACCGCGCCCCGGGTGCTGCGGTGCCCACCGAGCTGATGGTGGCCGCGGAGCTGGCCGGGACAGCCGGCCGGCCGACAGTCCTCTACCTGGGCCTCGTTGACCCGGGTACGCGCGTCTATCACCCGCTCGGCGGCGAGTTCGGGATCTTCGACCTCGCCGGGGAGACGGCCACCAGCCGGTCAGCGGCGATGTCGGTGACCGGCCTGCGTACCGAGGACGCCACCGCCACGGGTCGTGCGTTCGTCACCACGGTGGCCGAGCTTCGTCAGCTCGCGAGCGAGCGGCAGTGACCCCCTGGAAAGCTGAGCCGGGAAAAAATGGAACTCGTGGCCCGGGACGCACAGATAGAAGGCGTAAACAGTGCCGCGTTCCGAGCGAGACGGCCCGGGACGGCACCGAGACGCGAGGAGCGTTCCATGGCAGTCGACCTTCGCCGTACCCGGCCGCTGTGGGCCGCGGCCGCCGCCGTGCTGTCCGCCGCGGCCTTGGCCGCCTGTGGCAGCGGCGGTGGCGCAGCCCCGGCCGCCGCGCCCGCCCCGAGCAGCGCCGCCCCGAGCAGCGCCGCCACGCCGACCGACGTCGCGCTCCCGCCGATCAAGGGCAAGCTACGCGGGTACGCCACAGTGCGGCAGCTCAGCGACACCGCGGACCTGGTGGTACGCGGTGAGGTCGAGGCGGCCGGATTCCGGGTCGACGAGGTGTTGCGCGCGACGACCGGATCGACGGTGCGGGCCGGGGCGCGGATCACGCTCGCCCCGCTGCCCTCCGGGGTGCCGGACATGGCGCACATGTCGAAGCTCGAGGCCGGCCAGGTCGTGGTTCTCTACCTCGCCCAGGACCCGGCGGACCCGGCTGCCCCGACGTTCCGGACGCTCAGTGGCGACTTCGGCGTGTTCGACCTGAGCGGGTCCGGCGCGGGGGCCGTCGCCACGACCCGCTCGCAGACAATGGCCGTCAGCGGTCTGAACGCCGAGGACCCGGCCGCGTCCGGCCACGGGTTCCGCACCACTCTCGGCCAGCTGCGGGCCGTCGCCGCCCAGGCGAAGTAGGACGAGTGGGCACGCGGGCGGCACCCGCCGAGTGCCGCCCGCGTGGTCACTGTTCCCGGTAGGTGGCGAGGTCGAAGTCGGCGTGCACGCCGTCGCAGCCCAGGTCCTGCACCCACAGGCCGAGAAACGCCCCGGTGAAGCCCCACGCCGCCGGCTCACCGTCGATGATCAACGCGGCGTGCTCGTCGGACAGGATGGTCGCGTCCAGCTCGACAGGTAGCCGCTGCCAACCGGCACCGAGGTCGTAGTCGAAGCGCACCGCCGGCCCGTCGAAGACGGCCCGCAGACCGACCCGGGTGGCGCCGTCGACATCGACTGTCAGCTCGGGGTACGCGGTGCGCCGCCCGTTGTCGGAGCTGAGCAGTTCCAGTACCGTCCGGCCGTCGTCGGCCCGGGTCAGGTAGAGGTGGTACCAGTTGAGCGTGTTGTAGTAGGCGGTGATCCCGGCGAGCTGACGGTGGTCGGCCGGTTCGAACTCCACAACGGTCTCCAGCGAGCACTTCCGTGCGCCGACGCGTCGCCCGACCAGGCTGGGTGCCTGTCGACCGACCGGCGACTGTCCACCGTGGACCCGCAGGTACGACGGGCGGGTGTGCAGGTCGATCCAGTCCGGGGTGGCCGGTCGACGCAGCGTCGACCAGCACGGGCCCAGCTCGGGGGCGTCGAAGTGGTCCGTCTCGGGCTCCGCCGGCCACTGGTGCGCGGGCAGGTCGGGCGCGACGACGTCGTCAGCGGGCACCCCTCCGGCGATCCGTGGCCAGCCGCCCGACGGCCACTCGACCCGCTGGATGGCTGTCTCCCGACCCAGCACGCAGTTGCCCAGCGGGGAGTACGGGCGGCCAACCAGGTGGGCCAGGTACCACTCGCCGTTCTGCGTGTGCACCAGGCTGCCGTGACCCGCCTTCTGCAACCGCAGGTCGGGCCGCCCGAAGGAGGTGAGCAGTGGCCCGTCCGGGTCCACCTCGTACGGCCCGAACAGCTCCCGGGACCGCGCCACGGTGACCTGGTGCTCCCAGCTGGTGCCGCCCTCGGCGGTGATCAGCCAGTACCAGCCGTCGTGGCGGTACAGGTGCGGACCTTCGGTGACCCCGGCCGGGGAGCCGGTGAACAGGATGCGAGGGCTGCCGACCAGACGGCGCGCGGCCCTGTCGTACTGCTGGATCTCGATGCCGCCGAAGCGGTCGCGGCCGGGCCGCCAGTCCGCGCTCATGCCCAGCAGCCAGGTGGTGCCGTCGTCGTCGTGGAACAGCGACGCGTCGAACCCGCGCCCGTGCAGTTTCACCGGATCGGACCAGGGGCCGGTGATGTCCTCGGCGGTGACCAGGAAGTTCTGCGGATCCCAGTAGCCGCTGGCGAAGCTGGCCACGTCGCTGTAGACGAGGTGGAACTGACCGTCGTGGTACGTCAGGTCCGGCGCCCACACCCCGTTCGAGTCGCCGCATCCGCGCAGATCGAGCAGGCGTCGGTCGGTGATGATGCCACCCAGGCTGCGCCAGTTGACCAGATCGCGCGAGTGGTGCACGAGCACACCCGGATACCACTCGAAGGTCGAGGTGGCCAGGTAGTAGTCGTCGCCGACGCGCAGGATCGACGGGTCCGGGTGGAACCCGGCGAGGACGGGGTTGCGGATCGACCGGGTAGCGGTCGCCACGTTAGCGATGTCGGTCGACACGAGCACTCCTCTGGACGGCTGTCTGAAACTTCCGGAAAATCGCACTCCGGATCGCTGGAAGCTCTGCTTACGCTAGCCGGTCTTTTCGCAATAGGACAGAGGTCTTGACCGCTGGGACAACAGCTCGTAGCGTGCCGGCCATCGATCGACATTACCGGCGAAGCAATGAAAGTTTCGGAGATCCATAGCTCCCCGCCCCGCCCGTTCAGCCGGATGACGACGCGCCACCGCGAGCAGACCTGAAGTTTCCAGCAGGACGCAGGGGGGACCGTGGGCACTGAGAACGGCCGAAACGTCACCATTGCCATGATCGCGCGGTTGGCCGGAGTCTCCGTGCCCACCGTCTCCCGGGTCATCAACGGCCGTTCTGACGTCGCCCCCGACACCCGGGAGCGCGTCGAGGAGCTTCTCAACCGGCACGGTTACCGCCGCCGCTCACCGTCCCGGCGTACCGACGCCGCCCTCATCGACCTGGTCTTCAACGACCTGGACAGCCCGTGGGCCGTGGAGATCATCCGTGGGGTGGAGGACGTCGGCCAGACCAACGGCGTCGGCACCGTCGTGTCGGCCATCCACTGGCGCATCTCCTCGGCCAAGCAGTGGCTCGACAACATGCGTACACGCTCCACTGAGGGAATCATCTTCGTGACCTCGATGGTGAACCCACCGTTGCAGGCCGAGTTGCGCCGGCTCCACCTGCCGGTCGTCATCATCGACCCGGCCGGGGTCGACCCGCAGGAGTCACCCACCATCGGCGCCACCAACTGGGCGGGCAGCCTCAGCGCCAACCAGTACCTGATCAGCCTCGGCCACCGCCGCATCGGCTTCATCGCCGGCCCGCCGCACCTGATGTGCAGCCGGGCCCGGATGGACGGCTACCGGGCCGCCCTCGGCGCCGCCGGCATCCCCGTCGACGACGCCCTGATCCGCCCTGGCAACTTCTACCACGAGGCCGGCTTCACAGCCGGTACGCAGCTGCTGGCCCTGCCCGACCCGCCCACCGCCATCTGCGCCTCCAGCGATCAGATGGCCCTCGGCGTGTACGAGGCGGTCCGCAAACGGGGTCTGCGGGTGCCCGACGACGTCAGCGTGGTCGGCTTCGACGATCTACCGGAGGTGCGATGGTGCTCGCCACCGCTGACCACCGTCCGGCAACCCCTGGCCGAAATGGGCATGCTGGCCGCGCGGACCGTGCTGCGCCTCGCCGGTGGCGAGAGGACCGAGAGTCCTCGGGTCGAACTCGCCACGGAACTCATCGTCCGCGACAGCGCCGGTCCGCCCCGCTGAGCGGCGCGAACGCGTTCGGTGCTGACGTCAGGCGTCCCGCAGAGCGTCGTCGATGCCGGTCTCCCGCCGGCCGAGGTGTGCCGGGTCCCGACCGGAAAGCAGTTCCAGCGCGGCCTTCAGGCACGCGCCGTTCTCCCGGGACGAACTGAACCACCACGTCTGGGCGTACCGCTTCGCGCTGTCGTCGCCCACGCCGTTGGCGTCGATGCCGAGGCGCCGGCACAGCGCCACGGCACGCGGAAGGTGGAAGGTCTGGGTCACCACTGTGGCCTGCCGTACGCCGAAGATCCGCTCAGCGCGCGCACACGAGTCGTACGTGTCGAAGCCGGCGTAGTCCGGCACCACCTTGTGCGCTGGTACACCCCGCTGCACCAGCCAGTTCCGCATGGCGGCGGGCTCGTTGTAGTCGGCGTTCATGTTGTCGCCCGACACCAGGATCGCCCGCACCTTGCCGGCGTCGAACAGCCGCCGCGCGATCTCCAACCGGGCGGTGAGCACGGGTGAGGGCGTGCCGTCGGCGTCCACCTTGGTGCCCAGGACCAGGGCGACGGGGGCGTCCGGCACCTCGGCCTCGCCGTAGAGGTGGCCCTCGGCAATGTCGCGGATCCACGTCACGCTGGCCACAGTGCCGCCGGTCAGCACCACGACTCCCACCGCCACTGTGAGGACCGTACTGCGGACGAACCGCCGGTGCTCCCCGTACCACCGTCTGGCCGCGCCGAATCGTCCCCGCATGCCGCAAGGCTATTCCGGCCGCGCTCACGACTGTCGTCGGCGTACCCGCTGACCATCCCGACCAGCAAACAAAGGCAGTTGTCTATGGACAATCGCTCACTGTTAGCGTTAACGTGACGGACAGTCGTCGATCCTCGACCGACTTCGAGCCGCTGTGGCGGAGCTGTCGCCATTGGCCCGAGGCGGTTGAACGACGATCGTGGCGTGGGGCGGGTGGCACGTTGGCCGGCGCGAGACGGCCCGAGACCACCCCGGGCGACCCGCGCGCCACGCGGCCGAGGCTTGAACGGCCACCGGGATTCCAGGGCACCGCAGCAGCCGGACAGTCGTGCGACGACAGCCGGTCCGCTCACCTGCCCAGCGGGCGCCGATGGGCTGGAGCCCGCACCTGGGCCGCCCTGATGGCGACCGTCGGCCCCAGCCCGGGCCGCCGGGTCGCGTCCCGCTGTTCGGAGTCCGGGCCCGAGCAGCGGGACGCACACCCGCACGAGCAACCGACGGGGTACGCCGTCGTCGGTCACCGCGTCAGCTTCGGGTCCACCGCTGGCTGTTCGTGCCGTTGCAGCTCGACAGGACCGCGGGGGTGCCGTTGGCGGTTCCGGCGGCGTTGGGCGTCAGGCAGAGGCCGGACTGCACCCCGGTCACAGTGCCATCGGTGTTGACGTTCCACTGCTGGTTGGTGCCGCCATTGCAGTCCCAGATGATCACACGGGTACCCGGCGATGTCCCGGCGCCCTCGGCGTCCAGGCACTTGGTGCCGTACACCTGGAGTTGCTTCGCGGCGGTCGACGTCCACTGCTGGTTGGTGCCCCCGTTGCAGTCCCACAGCGCCAGCTGCGTGCCGTTGGTCTGCGACCGCGACGGGACGTCCAGGCAGCGGTTGGCGCCGGCGTTGCGCAGCGGCGCCGACGTGCCGCCGGGTGGTGGGGTGGTGGGGCTCGTGCTGTCGAAGCCGAGGAACCGGATGGCCTGCGCGGCGTCGAACGGGATGGAGTGGCCGTACCCCTGGAAGCTGATCGCTTCGACGGGCGCCGTGCCGCCGGTGCCTCCGTAGCGGGTACGGGTGGCGCTGGTCTGCGGGGAGTCGGTGAAGCTGGGGGTCTGCGACACGCCCTGCACGTTGGTCCACTGCTTGATCTGCTCGCCGAAGTTGACGTAGCTCAGCGTGGTGTCAGTGGTGCCGTGCCAGATCTGGAACCGGGGACGCTTGCCGGAGTAGCCGGGGTAGGCGTTGCGAACCAGGTCACCCCACTGCTGCGCGGTCCTGACGATCCGTCCGCCGGAGCACTCGCTGTTCCACTCCGCGCCGTTCGTGGTGGCGAAGCACCCGAACGGAACCCCGGAGGAGCTGAACCCGGCGTGGAACAGGTCCGGGTAGAGGCCGACCATGACGTTGGTCATCATGGCGCCGGAGGAGAACCCACCAACGCCGATCCGGTTGGCGTCGACCGGGTAGCGGTTCCGGACGTAGTCGACCATGGACTTGAGGCCGACCGGATCGCTGCCGCCGTCGCGCCGCAGGGCCTGCGGTGACGAGACGTCCCAACACTTGCTGCTGCGGGTCACCGACGGGTAGATCACGATGAAGCCGTAGCGGTCGGCGAGGGTGCTGAGCCCGAAGCCGCTGTGCACCGCCGGACCACTGCCGGTGCAGTAGTGCAGGGCGAGGAGCAGGGCCGGCTGGGCCGCGACCCGATCCGGCACGTACAGGTGCATCTGGAGGTTCGTCGGGTTGGTGCCGAAGTTGGTCACCTGGGTGAGCGTCGCGGCCGACGCCGGGGTGGCGACAGTGACCACGGCTGTCATCGTCGCCAGGGCCGTCGCCAGCGCGGCGGCCAGCAGTGCGATCCTTGATCTCATCGGCGTTTCCTCTTGTCGTGAGTCGGGGACCCGGCGGCAGTACGGCGGTCCGGTGCGGGCGGTCGACGGCGGCGCCTGGGCGGTCCGGGGCGCGCGACGTCCGCCGCGCGTCGCCGGCGGCTGCGGACAGATCCTGATGGGACGTTCACCTGCCCAGGGACGTCCTGACCACTGAGGTCGGACCAGCGAAGGGCCTCCCGGTGAGCCACGGACGCTGATCGCCCCGCATCGACTGTGAGCGATAACATGCCGTTCGTCAACCCGTAACGTATGACGTCTGTCGATCTCATGCTGCGGAGACACGCCTGACGCGTCTTGAGATTTTCGAACAGACAGTGCCATTGTGGTACGTCGATGAAGAGCCGCGCGCGGGGCTGACGTCCGTCCACTGGGCAGCCGGGATCCAGATGTGATCTCCGGGGGACGGTGACACGAGCGACGGACCGATCAGGGTCTGCCGTCCACGAGATCGCCCGTCACCGCGTCGCACCTCGACCGGTAGGGCGGCTCATCTGCGCGAAGGAACCCCGCCCATGCGTAAACCGAAGACCCGAACAGCACTCCTGTCGGGCCTGCTGCTCGTCGCGAGCGTGCTCGCGGGCGTCAACCCGTCGACCGCCAGCGCGGCGGCCGACCCGGTCACCGTGACAGTCAACACCCGCGCGGGACTGGCGACCGTGCCGGACACCGCTCTCGGCGTCAACCACGCCATCTGGGACTCGAACCTCGGCACCGCCGAGACGTCGGACCTGCTCAGAGATGCCGGCGTGCAGATGATGCGCTACCCCGGCGGCTCGTACGCCGACATCTACCACTGGAAGGACCACACGGCGCCCGGCGGTTACGTCGCGCCGGGGACCGACTTCGACACCTTCATGGCGGCGGTCCGGCGTGTGGGCGCGCAGCCGATGATCATCGCGAACTACGGCACCGGCACGCCGGCCGAGGCCGCCGACTGGGTGCGGTACGCCAACGTGACAAAGGGCTACGACGCGCGTTACTGGACCATTGGCAACGAGAACTACGGCAACGGCCACTACGGGTCCGCGTGGGAGGCCGACGACCACCCCGACAAGAGCGCGACACAGTACGCCAGGCTGGTCGTCGAGTACGCCGACGCGATGAAGGCTGTCGACCCGAGCATCAAGGTCGGAGCGGTGCTGACCATGCCGGGCAACTGGCCGGACGGAATCACCGCCGGCAGCGATCCGGGCCCGTGGAACCAGACAGTGCTCTCCATCGCCGGCCCGAAGATCGACTTCGTGGACGTGCACTGGTACCCGGGCGGCACCGCCGCCGAGTCGCTGGCCCGCGTCAACCACCTTCCCGACGCCACCTACCTGCTGCGGCAGCAGCTCGCCCGGTACGCCGGTCCGAACGCCGACCGCATCGGCATCAGCTTCACCGAGCTGAACGTCGACGCCGGCCGCAACACCCAACCGGCCGCGCTGTTCCTGGCCGACGTCTACAGCGGTCTGCTGGAGAACGGCGTCTTCACCGCCCACTGGTGGAACGTGCACAACGGCATGGGCACCGTGACGCAGGTGGCCGGACAGACCGACTACGGCGACTTCGGGATGCTCTCCAGCGGGGCCTGCACCGAGGACGGCTCGGTCTGCCAACCGCCACTGAACACACCGTTCGCGCCGTACCACGGGCTGAGCATGATGAAGCTCTTCGCGAAGACCGGCGACCAGTTCGTCCGCGCCGGCACCGACGAGCCCCTGGTCACCGCCCACGCCGTCCGCCGGGGCAACGGCGACCTCGCCGTGCTGCTGGTGAACAAGGACCCGGACAACGACCACCCGGTCGCCATCGACTACGCCGGGTTCACCCCGTCGGCCGTCGCGCCGACGGTGTCCACCCTCACCAACGGCGCCACCGGCATCGTCACCAGCCAGTCCGGCTCGGCGACCAGCCGGACGCTGCCGGCGTACTCGTTGACCACGCTCGTGCTGCGCCCGGCCGGCGCGACCGCCGGCCGGCCGGCCGCACCCGGCCAGCCGACCGCGAGCGGTGTCACCGACCGCACCGCCACGATCACCTGGCCGGCGTCCACCCCGGGCGCCAGCCCGATCGCCAAGTACGAGGTGCACCGGCAGAACGGCGCGGTCAGCGAGCAGCTCGGCGAGACGGCGTCCACCTCGTTCACTGTCGACAACCTCGTGCCGGGCAGCCGGTACACGGTCAACGTGCTGGCCCGCGACACCGCCGGACGGGTCTCCTGGGCCTCACCGCCGCTCACCTTCGCCACCGGTAGCCCCGCCGCCAGTACGTGCACCGTCCGTTTCAGCGCCAACAACGACTGGGGCAACGGTTACATCGGCGGCGTCGAGATCGTCAACAACGGGTCCAGCCCGATCAACGGCTGGACGCTCACCTGGACCTGGCCCACCGGTTGGCAGCAGGTGAGCAGTGGTTGGAGCGCCACCTGGGAGCAGGTCGGCACCGCGGTGCGGGTCACGCCCACCGCCGACAACCGGCAGATCGCCGCCGGCGGCAGCGTGAGCGCCGGCTTCGTCGGCGCGTACGGCGGGCCGAACGTGCTGCCCACGGCGTTCACCCTCAACGGCACCATCTGCGCCACCGGCTGACCGCTTGGCTAGGGGCGCCGATGGTCAGGGCGGCTCGGGTTGGCCCCTCACGCCATCCCCGACGTGTGTGATGCCTGTGGGGCATCAAGATGACTCACAGGCATCACGCTCGTCCGGGAAGGGCCGGTCCCCACAGCAGCCGCAGTCAGCGCCCCTGGCGCATGACGACCGTGGCCGAGCCGGTGTCGTCCGCCCACGGGTCGAGAACGAGGGTGTACGTGCCGCCCTTCGGCAGCGGACCCGTCTCGAACCGCCCCGTCCCGCCGATGACGCAGCCGCTTCCCACCGCGTCGCCGGCCGGGCTGTTCAGGAGCAGGATCCCGCACCGGTCGGGCAGGCTGGCGGCGGTCACCTCGACGGTGATGCGACGACCGGCGTCGACGGGGAACCGCAGCCGACTCACCGCGCCGGGCCGGCTGACGGTCACGGTGGCGGACCGACCGTCGGCGACGGTGTCGGCCTGCTCGTCACTGGCGTCGCGCAACCGCACGTCCGCCGCACCGGTGTCGGTGGAGGTCCCGTCGACCTCCAGCACGTACCGGCCGGTCGCCGGAAGGACGAACCCGTCGACATGCCCCTGGCCGCCGATCACGCAGCCGCTGGCCACCTGTTCACCGGCCGGGTCGCGCAGGCGCAGCAGGTTGCACCGGTCCGGCACTGTGGCGTCGGTGACCTGGAGGAAGACCTTCTGACCGGCGCGGCCGTCGAAGGACAGGCGGCTGACCGTGCCCGGTTGGGCGAGCGTCGCCCGGACCGGGGGCCCGTCCAGCGTGAGCGTCTTCTCCTCGTCGGTGACCGCAACGATCCGTACCGTCGCTCGGCCGAGGTCGGCATCCCACGGGTCTAGCACCACCTGATGGTCGCCGGTGGCGGTCAACGTGGTCGTGTCGATGAAGCCGATGCCGGAGATGACGCAGCCGGTCGCCAGCTGACGGCCCTGCGGGTCGAGCAGCAGCAACACCCCGCAGCGATCCGGCACGGTGGCGGCGGGCACCTCCACGAAGATCTTCTGACCGGCCCGGCCCGGCACCTTCATCGCCGCCGTGGCGCCGGCCCGGGTCACTGCCAGGTCGACGTCACCGACAGCGGGCGCGTCGCGCTGCGCGCGGGCGGCGTCCTCGGCGAACGCCACCTGCCCGGTGAGACCGACGTCGAGCACACAGTCGGCGAAGATCTGCGGATCGGTGACACCGGCCCGCCGGCAGACAAGCTCGGCGGTGGCCCGGTTGGGCAGGTCGCCGACGGTAACCTGCCGTTGCGGAAAGCGCCGGTCGGTGAACGTGCCGGTGTTCTGCCCCGGCTCGTAGTCGAACAGCGACCGTTGCGCCTCGACACGCCAACTGTCGGCGAACCCGGGGTACAACGCCTCGAACGTGGGCGGCTGCGCCACCCGCTTTCCGTCGCGCACCGTCAGGTCGTCGCCGGGGTCACCGTCGTGGTCGCCGAGCAGGCCCTCCAGCGTCCCGGCCCGGGCGGTGGGCGCGCTGACGCTCACGCTCAGCCCCCACACCCCGATCGGCTGCGCCGTCAGCCGAGTGCCGCCCGGCCACTCCACCGTCACAGTGCCGTCTCCCCACGAGGTGACGGAGCCACCGCGCGGCAGGTTCACCCCGTCGGGCGCCGACACCGGCGCGGCGCCGTTCACCCGGACCGCCGGGCCGTCCGGTGTGACGTAGACACCGACCCGGTCGCCGGCCACCCGAACCGCGACGGCCGAGTTCACGGCCACCACCGAGCTGGCCGGGAACATCGTCTGTCGTACCTGGACCTCGAAGTCGTCGGTCCTCGAACGGGTCAGCACGAACTCGCCGGCGGCCTGGAAGTCGTACCGCAGACCGTCGTAGGTGAGCAGGTGCGGGTCGCCGTTGCTGTTCGCGCACCGGTAACCCTTGCCGATCACCGAGATCGAACAGCCACCACCACCGGGTGGTCGGGGCTTGGGCCGGTCGCAGTCCTTGCCGTTCGACGGCAGCTTCTGACGGCTGTACGCCGTGCGCAGCGGCACCCCCACGGCCTTGCGGTACGCGTTCTCCGCCAACACCGCGTGCACCTCGGCGGGATCCACGGTGCTCGCCTGTTGACCGCCCTGCGTGCAGAACTGGCCCCGGTCGGTGTCGTTCACCTCGTCGAGGGCGTGGTTCATCTCGTGGATGAGGGTGGCGCACTGGTCCTCGGTGAAGCCGGGACCCTCGTCGTCCAGCTTCCGCCCGTCGTTCTCCGGCACCCAGTTGATCTGCACGTCACTACCCGGGACGTACGTCGTGGTGCTGCTCTCCGAGCCGAAGACGGGCCTACGGACCTTGATCGTCTTTCCGGAGCGTTCCAGTTCCTCCAGCACCTTGCCGTTGCCGGAGCTGCGAATCTGGCCGACACAACCGGCGTACTCCGTCTGGAGATCGCTGCTGACGCTGACCACGGCGGACGCCGCTGATGGGGCGACGAGCACCAGCACGCCCGCCAACACGAGACCGAGCCGCGTTCGGCGTCGCATCGCGATCACCCGCCCTTCACCTCGAAAGCGACAGAGCCCTGCTCGGCCGTCGCGGCGCAGGCATCCGACGGCACACCGCGCAGCGGCGCTCGCAGGTAGCCCAGCACCAGCCGGTACGCCCCCGGTTGGTCGACCGGCCACCAGGTGACGGTGGCCCCACCCCGCCCGTCCGGCGCGGAGGTGGTCAGCGCCGGGCCGACCGGGCTCTGCGGGTCGCTGCCCAGCGTCAGCTCCACCGACCCACGCGGCGGCACCCGTACCAGGTTCTCGACCAGGTACGCGGTGAAGTCCCGGTAGTAGGCGGCACCGCCGACAGCGGGTGCCACAGCCGTGCCGTCGCGGGTCAACGACATGACAGTCACCGCCCCGTCCGGCACCCGACTGAGGTGGCACTCGGCGTCACGGTTGTTGACCAGCTTCAGCCGAAGACTGATCTGCTCACCCACCCGGTACGACGGTTGGCCGGCGCTGACGGTCAGGCCGACCGTCGCCGTGCCGCCGCTCGGGGCCGCCGACGGGCGCGACCGTCTGCACCCGACCGTGGTGGCCATCAGCAGTAGGGCGAGACCACCGGCGAGCGCCGCCGTCCCTGCGCGGGGTGCACCCATGGGCCGTGCGCCTCCTCCGGGTGCCGCCGGTCGGCACAGATCCCGGCCAGCCTGCCCGCGCGGTGCCGGGAGCGCTGTCGTGATCCGGCCCGGTGGATGTCCGTTAGCCGACCCGCGGGGCCAGAAATCGATCATCGCGGGCGTTATGCTGCGGGATCGGACAGGCGGGGGAGAGGTGGGCGATCATGACGCAGTCGCAACCGGAGGTCGCCCTGCAACCGGACAGGCCGAACGCGGCGCGGATGTTCGACTACTACCTCGGCGGCAAGGACAACTTCGCCGCCGACCGGGCCGCCGCCGAGATGGTGTTGCAGGTGGCGCCGTGGATGCCCGAAGCTGCCCGGCAGGGCCGTGACCTGATCGCCCGGACGGTCCGGCACCTCGTGCAGGAGCGGGGCATCCGACAGATCATCGACCTCGGGTCCGGGCTGCCCACCCGCGACAACGTCCACGAGATCGCGCACCGCATCGACCCGGCCGTGCGGGTCGTCTATGTCGACAATGATCCGGTGGTCTGCGCGCACGGCCGCGCCCTGCTCGCCGACTCGCCGTCGGTGTCGGTGGTGCGGGCCGACCTGCGCGACCCCGCGCAGGTGCTCGGCCACACGGACATCAGCGACGCGATCGACGTCGGGCGCCCGGTCGCTGTGTTGATGATGTTCGTACTGCATCTGGTGCCCGACGAGCAGGATCCGCAGCGGATCGTCGCCACCTACCGCGACGCTCTCGCCCCCGGCAGCTACCTGGCGCTGTCGCACGCCAGCACCGACGTGCACCCCGACCTGATGGCCCGGATCTCCGCGATCTACGCCCGGGCGAACAGCCCCTTCGTGCCGCGTGGCCACGCCGACGTCTCCCGGTTCTTCGGTGACTTCGTCCTGGAGCCGCCCGGGCTGGTCAACATGTGGCCGTACGCCGAGCCGCCGGCCACCGACGACCCGCAGGTCGCCCGCACCGGCTACAGCGGCGTCGCCCGCAAGCCCTAGGCCGGCCCGCTGTCGCTCGGACAAAGGGGCGGGCACTGCCACATCCGGCGCCCGCCGTATCACCACCAGATCTTGGACAGTTTCCGTTACGACGTAACGGAAACTGTCCAAGATCTGCACAGGCCCCGGCGTGAAGGTTGTGGTGCGGGCTCCGTCAGCCGACCACTGACCGCAGCGGCACCTTCGCGTCGCGCAACGCGCGCACCAGATCGCTCGCGAACGGGTGTTCGTCCACCTGGAGCCCGTGCGGGTTCGGGATCACGACGTACGCCGAGCCGTTCTTCTCGGACGCCTGCGCGTCGCCTGTGAAACGTTCGACGATCGCCCGGGTGCGGGGCAGGTCGCCAGCCGCCACCTGGATGGTGATCGGCCGCCACCCGCCACCCAGGTCCGGCGGCACCGGCGCGGCGGCGGCGTTGGCGCGCGCCGCGTCGACGCCGGCTGGGCGCCGGGCGTCGGGCGCGGCGGTCGCCGGGTAGAGCAGCGCGTTGGCGACCAGGTGCAGGCCATTTTCGTTGTACGCGCGGAAGAGCGGATTGAACGCGAAGAGCACCGCTCGACCGGCGCCGGTCGGCTCGTCGACGACGGCTGCGGTGCCCTTCAGCGTCTCCGCCCCGACGGTGTAACCGTTGGCCCAGAAGGTGTCACCCGTCGGGTACGTGAGCACGTTCGTCCCGGTGGTGCTCGGGGTGAGGATCGGGTCGCTGTTGTTAAACTCGAAGTCCTCAGCCGGGCGACCCAGCGCCACCGGGCTGTCCCGGTCGACGTCGACGCGCAGGTGCGAGCCGATCACCAGGTAGTCCGCCGGCTTGGTCTTCTCAGTGGTCGAGGTGAGCCCGGCGGCCCGGGCCACCCGGGTGCCCTCGTTGCGCAGCCCGAGGTAGGTGTGGCCCTGGCCGATCCAGTCGCGCAGGTTGGCCTGCCCGGTGGCGGTCAGACCGCCGGTGGCGCTGCTGCCGTCCGGCACCAGCAGCACTGTCCGCCCGGTGAACGCCTCGGTGTTGTCGTTGATGTCGGCAGTGGTGACCGGCTTCAGGTCGAGGCCCCACCGCTTGCCGAGCACGTAGCGGGCCTCGCCGTGCGAGCCGGAGGTGGTGGAGATGCCGGTGCCCTGGAACAGCCCCACGTCGGGCAGGTCGAGGCGGGTGCCGGAGGGCCGACCGCCCGGGGTGAGGCTGACCCCGAGGGATTCGGCCAGCTCGTCCACGCTCCGGTTCACAGTGGCGGCCGGGATGGCGACCCGGCTGGTGGTGAGGTCACGGACCAGGGGTACGCCACGGCCGAGGAGGGTGAAGGTGAACTCCGCGGCGGCAGCCGAGTCGAGCGGGTACGTGTACGAGCCCCAGGGCCACGCGGCACCGGTGCGCCCGCCGGAGACCTTGCGGACCAGTTCGGCCCTCGGCCGGACGGTGTCTCCGGTGTAGATGGTGTTGATGCCCATCAGCAGTGGGTTGCTCCAGGACGACACGTCGTAGAAGTACGGGAACGGGACGTACGGGTCCTCGCCCATGATGGCCTGGATCCAGTGCTTCTGCGGCTGGTCCATCGGGATCCAGTACGCGCCAGCGGGCACTGTCACGTTGGTGGCGCTGCGCCCGCCGAAGACCCGCGCGGTGGGCACCCGGGTCGCCTTCTGCACCTCGTACACCTCGACGTCCATCCGGCGCAGCCGCTCGACGAGTTGGCGGACGTCGGCGAGCTGCCGGTCGGGCAGCAGGAAGTACGAGCGGATGGTGAGGTCCGGCACCGGGAACTGCACCTCGTTGGTGGGCTGCACCACCTCGTTCGGCTCCAGTGCGCCCGCCCTGCCCTGGGCGAGCGCCTCGGTCCAGATGTCGAAGTAGCCGTCCAGGACCTCGCGCTTGTTCGCGGCGGCCCAGCCGAGCGTCGACCACTGGGTGTGGAACTGCTGCTGGACCCGGTCGGCCACGGCCGACGCGCTGCCCTTCTCGTAGGTCATGCCGGCCGCGCCGAACCCGGTGGTCGGCACCGTGTCGCCGTAGCCCATGAAGAACATGTCGTACGTGTCGTAGTTGAAGTAGCACTCGGTGGTGACGGTCTCGTCGCAGGCCCCGTTGAAGCCGAAGCCGGCCTTGTTGGCCTCGCCGATACGGTTGATCCAGTCCACCGCCTCACCGGCGATCTCGTGGTGGATCGGGTCGGCGTTGGGTGGGAAGAAGTACTGCCGGCCGCCCATCTCGTGTGCGTCGATGAACACCTGCGGCGGGTAGCGGCGCAGCAGTTCGAGCTTGCCGTCGGTCTCCTGCTGGGTGCGGGCGAACCAGTCCCGGTTCAGGTCGAAGCCGAACTCGTTCTGCCGGCGGGTCGCGTCGCGGCCGTCCGGGTTCTGGGTGGGGACGATGATGGTGACCAGGTTGTCGTTGCGCTGGGCGACCGCGCAGGACAATCCCGCCGCCAACTCGTACAGCGTCTTGAGCGCCGCGTCGGCGCCGCTCTTCTCGCCGCCGTGCACGTTCGCGGTGACCCAGACGATGGCCGGGCTGTCCTTCGCCGTCCGGGCGGCCGCTCGCGCGCTGGTCCGGCGCGGGTCGCGCAGGTCCCGGATGTCGTCGGCGATCTCCCGCAGCGCGGCGGGCCGCACGTGGCGCTCGTTGGACACCACCGCGTACGGCAACGTCTGGCCGAGCACACTGGTGGTCATCACGCCGGTGACGACCCGGTTCGAGGCGCGATCGACGGCACCGAGGTAGGTCCGGACCTCGTCGTTGGTGACGACCCGCTCCTGCCCGACGCCGAGCGGGAAGCCGAGGACGTGCTCCGGAGTGGGCACAGTGCCCAACCGGGCGGTCGGGTCGTCGCTGCATCGGGAGGACGGGGCGGCGCTCGCGGCCGGTGTGCCGCCGAGCAGGGGAACCATGCCGAGCAGGAGCGCGATAGTGGCGGCACCTGCCAGCCGCCTGGCGGGGACCATCCGGAACGGACGTGTCGATGGGGCCATGAGTCGTGTTTCCCTTCTCGGGAACAACAGCGCAGTGGCCGGAGCCTATGAACCACCGATACGGCGGTCAAGGGTTCATCGATACTGCTGACTACTCGGCGTGCCGGTTCCGACGCGGACTGGCAGGATGGCGGCGTGGGCTTGTCGTCGTCTGGGAGGAGGAGACGTGCCAGAGATGATCACTCTCTCGGTACATCCGGATCTTCCGTCCGCCGATGCTCGGCGTTCGCTGGCGTCCTGGCTGCGCGCTGAGGATCGGCTGCGGGAGGGGGTTACCACGACGTCCCCCGACGGGATGTCGGCGGACCGCACTGACGTCCTGCGGGTGGCGGCCAGCGATGCCGGCACCGCAATGGTGCTGGTGCAGGCGATCGCCGGCTGGCTGACCCACCGCCGCGACGATGTGACTGTGAAACTCACCAGGCCCGACGGATGGTCGGCCGAGGTGGACGTCCACCGGGCTCGGGACATGGACCAGGTGACGGCGCTCATCGAGGCCGCGGTGCGCGCTGTGACACCCGCGTAGCGGTAAACCGGCCCGCCGACGGCCGAGAGATCGGCCGGCGGCGGGCCGGGTGGCGCACGTGCGCGGCTACCAGGTGGTCAGGCCGAGGCCGATCGTCTTGGTCAGCGTGGCGTTGTCGTCGTCGCCGTCGAGCGACCAGATCATGGCGCCGGCCAGACCGGCCCGTCGGATGTAGAGCGTCTTCTGCAACACGACCGCCGGATCGTCGTACGTCCACAACGTCGTACCGTCGAACAACCAGGCGTGTCCGGCGCGCAGGTCGCGGTGCACCGTGTAGCCGTTACCGGCCAGGGTCTTGAGCTTCTTGTAGTCCTCGTACCCGGCCTCGAAGGTGGCCGGCGCGGGCCCGGTGGCCGGCTGGAACAGGCCGTTGCCGCCGCCGGTGACGCCGGTCCAGCCGCGACCGTAGTAGGGGATGCCGAGCACGAGCTTGTTCCGTGGCGCGCCACGGGCGATCCACCCGTCGATGGCCACCTCGACGGAGAAGTCCGGGTTGTCCGGGGCGCCCGCCGGGACGCGTAGCGCCGACTGCTGGTTGGCCCGCGCATCCCAGCCGCCGTGGAAGTCGTACCCCTGCACCGTGGCGAAGTCCAGGTACTTGAAGATCTTGCGACCCTCGTAGCCGGCGTCCATGGTGGCCGGGCTGGCCGGCAGGAACGCGGTCAGCGGGTGATGCGCGCGTGTCGTGCGCCCGTACGCGTCGAGCTGCCGGCGGAATTCGGCGAGCAGTTTGGTGAAGTTCTCCCGGTCCTCCGGGCGGATGACGTTGCCGGGCTCACCCTCCCAGTTGGGCCACTCCCAGTCGAGGTCGATGCCGTCGAAGACGCCAGCCCCGGCGCCCGGGGTAGTGCCCGGCAGGTTCCCCTTGAGGTAGAGGTCGATGCAGGACGTGACGAACGTCTTGCGGGAGGCGTCGGTGCGGGCCGCGTTCGAGAAGTACGTCGACCAGCTCCAACCGCCCAGCGAGATCAGCACCTTCAGTTCGGGGTGCTTGGCCTTGAGCTTGGCGAGCTGGCCGAAGTTGCCGTTGAGCGCCTGGCCCGGTGCGTCCGCGACGCCGTCGACGCTCTCCTCGGCCGGGACGGGGCGCTGGTAGTCGGCCCAGGCGTCGCCCTCGCCCGGCCCACCGTCCACGTAGCACCGACCGTCCTCGCTGACGTTGCCAAAGGCGTAGTTGAGGTGGGTGAGGCGGCCCGCCGCCCCGGAGGTTTCGAGCTTCTTGACCGGGAAGGCCCGGCCGTAGATGCCCCACTGGGTGAAGTAGCCGACCCGGTGGTAACCGGTGCGGCGCTGCTGGTTGTCGCCCGCGCTGGCGGCGCTGGGCGGGGCGGCGGTGAACAGCAGGGCCGCCAGGGTGACCACGGCGGTGAGACGGCGGTGGCGGAATGGTCGCATCGGCACACTCCCACGAGGCATCAAGCAGAATTAGTAAAGACACTTATCTGATTGATGAAGTTAAGCCGATCACCGTCCGGGGTCAAGAGCGTCCAGCCGCATGGGGGATTGTTGCGGCGTTACCGGGTGGTAACGATGTTGTGCCATGGACTCCGCCGTGACTCTGATCGGACTACCCGTCGCCCTCGGCATCATCATGCTCGGTCTGGGTCTCGGACTGACAATTGCGGACTTCCGTCGGGTGGCCCACCATCCACGAGCCGCCGTCATCGCCCTGGTCTGCCAGGTGCTGGTGCTGCCGGCGCTCTGCTTCTGCCTCGTCCTCGCGTTCGACCTGGCACCCGAGCTGGCCGTCGGCATGATGCTGCTGGCCGCGTCACCGGGCGGCACCACTGCGAACCTCTACAGCCACCTGTTCGGCGGGCACGTGGCCCTGAACATCACCCTGACCGCCATCAACTCGGTGCTCGCCGTGGTCACCCTGCCGATCCTGGTCAACCTGTCGGCGGCGTACTTCCTGCCCGACGGGAAAAGCATCGGCCTGCAGTTCGACAAGGTGCTCCAGGTCTTCGCCATCGTGCTCGTCCCGGTCGCGATCGGAATGCTCATCCGGGCACGCATGCCGCAGGTGGCCGAGCGGTTGAACCGCCCGGTCCGGATCCTCTCCGTCGTCGTCCTCGTCGCGGTGATCGCCGGCGCGGTGCTCGGCGAGCGGGAGAACATCGCCGACTACTTCGTCTCGGTCGGCCTGGCGGTGCTCGCCTTCAACCTGCTCAGCCTCGCCATCGGGTACGGGGTGCCGCGCCTCGCCGGTGTCGACCGGAGCGCCGCGACGGCGGCTGGCTTCGAGATCGGCATCCACAACAGCACCCTGGCCATCACCATCGCGCTCAGCCCGGCGCTGCTCAACAGCACCCAGATGGCGATCCCGGGCGCCGTCTACGGCATCGTCATGTTCTTCACCGCGGCGGCCTTCGGCGTCCTGGTGACCCGCGTCGGCGCCCGGTCCGCCACCGCCCTGACGCCCTGACGGCTGACGACGCCCTGGCACCGTCGAGGGTGCCAGGGCGCGGCAACGGTCAGCCGACCTGGTTGTTGTCCTTCTGCGCGCCCCAACCGTGCCAGCGGTCGATCTCGATCAGAGCGCTGACCCGGGCACGTTCCCGGCGTGGGTACGCGTTGCCCGTGTAGTGCTTGGACAACCGGTCGATGTCCGCCAGGCCCTCGTCGGGGCGCAGCTCGGCGACGTGCCCGATGATGCTGACGTGGGTGTACCAGCCAGCCTCGTCGAGCACTGTCAGGGACACCCGGGGGTCGTTGCGGACATGCTCCAGCCGGCGGCGGCTCTCGTCCATGTTCACCAGGATCCGGCCGTCCTCCCACAGGTACCAGGTGGCGGCGGACACCGGCTGGCCACCGTTGCGCAGGGTGGTCATGACGGCGGGGTTCGGCTTCTGGAGCATGGCGACCGCGGCCTCGGGAAGCGGTGGCTTGGACATGAAGTCTCCTCGTCGCGACAACGTTTACCCCTGCACGTTACGCACCCGCCCGCCCGGATCATGGTGCTACAGGTACATCGCGCGTTCAGCCGAGCCAGCGGCCGTCCCGCATGAGGACGCGTCCCTTCAGCTCGTTCGCCTCCCGCCAGGCCTGGATACGCTGCGGTCGGATCAGAAAGTACTGGTAGGGCTCGTCGAGACCGCTCGGGTCGAAGCCCGTCTTCGTCGCGAACGCAGCACCCGTCTGCGGGCCGAGGTCGGCGATGTCCACCGGCTCGGCGGTGCCGTCGACGATGACGACGTCGCGCGTCGGCCCGAGGCTGAGGCGTACCCGGCCATCAGCCACCAGGTTGCGGCCGGTGATCGAGTCGCGCGGCGTTGAGACGAGGAACGCGGCACCGTCCCAGAGGAACGACAGTGGGATGAGGTGTACGCCCCCGGGGGAACCCGCCGTCGCGACCCAGAGGTCGATGTCGTTCTCCAGTCTGGCGCTAGTGTCCCGAAGCCTCTGCTCAAGCCCACGCGGCGGAACTTCCGTCATGCTTCCTCCAGTTACTTCGCGGTGGCCAGCGATGAGGCTTCCCAGACGAACCCGTCCGGGTCGGTGAAATGCCCGCCGTTGTCCAGACCGAAGGCGGCGGTGTGGAAGCGCTGGGTGGCCACGGGGTCGGCCACGTCGAGGGTGACGGATGCGATCGATGTCATGGCGATGACGCTATTTGCGGTCGGGTGACCGGTGCTTCTTGATTTCTGACCGGTCTCGTCAGCTCTCGCGAACGGCGCAGATCGAGGACCGGGCGGCTCAGCGAAGCTCTTGGATACGGACCAGGTTGCCGGCGGGATCGCGGAAGGCGCAGTCGCGGATGCCGTACGGCTGCTCGGTCGGCTCCTGGACGACCTCGGCGTCGCCGGCCTGCACCTTCTCAAAGGTGGTGTCGAGGTCCCGCGTGGCCAGCAGGATCCAGCCGTAGGTGCCCTTGGCCATCATCTCGGTGATGGTGCGGCGCTCGTCCTCGGTCGCCCCGGGGTCAGCGGCCGGCGGCGCCAGGAGGATGGACGTGCCGGGCTGGTCGGCGGGGCCGACCGTGATCCAACGCATCGCGCCCTGACCGACGTCGCTACGGACCTCGAAGCCGAGGGCGTCGCGGTAGAAGGCCAGGGAGGCGTCCGGGTCGGTGTGCGGCAGGGAGCAGGTGTGAATCGTGATATCCATGTCGATCATGCTAGGGGTAACGCCGTACCCGCGTGTGCGTCCCCGTTGGCCCCCGGCGAAGATGTGGTCATGAGCGAATCCGCACTGCCCAGGCGTGTCGTCGTCACCGGTGCCACCGGCAAGCTCGGCCGGGCCGTGGTCGGCCACCTGCGCGCCGTGGGCGTCGACGTGCTGGCGGTGGACCGTGCCGGTGGCCGCGACCCGCGCGACGTCAACGGCGAGTTCCTGCTGGTCGACCTGACCGACTACGGGCAGGTGGTGGAGGCGTTCACCGGGGGCGCCGACGAGCACGCGGGCGGCGTCGACGCGGTAGTGCACCTCGCGGCGGTCCCGGCCCCGGGGCTGATGTCGAACGCGACCACCTTCGCGAACAACTCCGCCGCCACGTACAACGTGTTCGCCGCGGCCCGGGCGGCCGGGATCAAGCGGGTCGTCTGGGCGTCGAGCGAGACGGTGCTCGGGCTGCCGTTCGACACCCCGCCGCCGTACGCGCCGGTCGACGAGGAGTACGCGCCCCGACCCGAGTCGACGTACTCGCTGAACAAGGCCCTGGAGGAGGAGATGGCCCGGCACTTCTGCCGGTGGGACCCGGAGCTGGTCATGGTGGGGCTGCGCTTCTCCAACGTGATGGACGTCGAGGACTACGCGCCGTTCCCCTCGTTCGACGCCGACCCGCAGTTGCGCCGGTGGAACCTGTGGGGCTACATCGACGCCCGCGACGGGGCCCAGGCGGTCGAGCGCGCCCTCGCCCACGACCAGCCCGGTGCCGACGTCTTCGTCATCGCCAACGCCGACACCGTCATGAGCAGGTCCAGCGCCAGCCTGATGGCCGAGGTCTACCCGGGTGTCGAGATCCGCAAGGAGCTGGGTGAGCACGAGACGCTGCTCAGCATCGACAAGGCCCGCCGGGTGCTGGGGTACGAGCCGCAGCACTCCTGGCGGGACCACGTCGACGTGCTGTAGGTCAGCGCGCCGCCTGGTAGGCGCGGCCGACGGTGGTGGCGGTGCTGCCGGTGCGGAACAGCCCGGTCTGGTCCTTGTCGGTGGCGGGCAGGCCGAACCACGCGTACCGGTGTAGCCAGGACAGCCCACCCAGCATCCGGGTCGCCGCGGTGAGGAAGGCGGCCTGCTGTGCCTGGGTGGGGAAGCGGACGCCGTTGGAGAAGTCGATCAGGGCGAACTCGGTGAGCCAGATCGGCAGTTGGTACCTGTCGTGCACGGCCTGCAGGTACGACCTGAGCTGGTTGACCGCGTTGGCGGTGGTGAAGTCGCCGCCGTACCAGTGCAGGGCGATGAAGTCGACGCGGTAGCCGCGCTGTTTCGCCCCGGCCATGAACCGGTCCAGCCATTCGCCCGGCCGGTCGCCGCCCCAGGCCACCGCCGGGCTGCCCAGCGGAAGACCGGTGGCCTGCAGCTGCGGCCACAGCTCCAACGCCTGCTCGACTGTCATCTCCGCCTGACCCTTCAGGTCCGGCTCGTTGAACCCGAGCAGGTGGCGGCCGTTCTTCCTGGCCTGTTGCAGGTTGGTGGCGGTGACGCTCTTCGCCCCCCAGATCATCGGGACGAACTCGGCGCCCTTCGGGCTGTTGATGCCCGAATGGGCCACGTCCCAGGTGTAGTACCAACTCGCCCCGGAGTTGGCCAGCGCCTGACTGACGCCGTCGAAGGTCCACACCCCGACGCCCTTGCGCTTCGAGGTCACCGCCGGGGCGACCGGACGCGCCGTCGTCGGCTTCGCGGTAGGCGTCGGCGTCGGGGTCGCTCCCGCCGGGCTCGTGGTGGGGGCGGGCGTGGTCGCGGCGGGTGTGCCCGGCAGTGGGCTCGCAGGCGGGGGCGCGTCGAGCGCCTGCGTCGCCGCCGGGGTGGGCGTCGGCCCGGTCGGCTGCACCACGACGACCACACCGGTCACCAGTACGGCGACCGCGGCGGCCACGACGAGCGGCCACAGCAGTCGCCGCGCACCGATCGGGAGGCGGCCGAGCATCCCGCGTCGGGGTTCCGCGTGGACGCCTCGGTTGCCCCTTGCGGCGTCCGCTTCACCCTGGCCGGTTGCGCGCATCGTCTCGACTCCCTCACCTGGTCGTACCTACCTGATGCAGGCGATGACGGAAGATCGCCATCTGCCTCCCCTCAGGAGACTGGCCGACCGGACCGGGATAACGATTTCCGGAGCTGATGTTGGCCGTCGGTCACCACCTGGTTCTCCGACGGCGCCAACCGGCGCTGCTGGTTGTCACCAGCCGGCCTGTGCGGTCAGGGTCTGTCGCAGGTACGTCTTCGGCCTGGACCCCACCGTCGAGCCGACCACCTCGCCCTGACGGAACACCAGCAGCGTCGGCAGGGACATCACGCGGTAGCTACGGGTCGCTCTCGGGTTCTCGTCGGAGTTGAGCTTCGCCACGACCATCCGGTCACCGAACTCCTGGGCCAGTTCGGCAAGGCTCTTCTCGATGGCCTTGCAGGGCGGGCACCAGTCCGCCCAGAAATCGACGACCACGGGCCGGTCGCTGGCCAGCACCAGCTCCGTGAACGTGTCGTCGGTGACAGTGACCAGCGAGCCTACTTCTGCCTTCGGAGGCATGTTTTCTCCCGATGTGCGATCGCGTGGGTGAGTTGACTGTGCAGTTGCTCCCGCACCGCGCCGAGCCGGTCGATGACGACGTCGACCTCGGCGATCTTGCGCCGCAGCACCACCACCGAGTCCGGGCAGACGTCGCCGGAGGTGTTGCCGGCCCGCAGGCAGGCGACGAACGGGCGGACATCGTCGAGGCCGAAACCGACGTCGAGCAGAGCCCGGATCTCCCGCACGACGCGTAGCTCCGTCTCGTCATAGACGCGGTAGCCGTTGGCGGAGCGCTGCGCCCGTACCAATCCGTGCGCCTCGTAGTAGCGCAGCGTGCGAGGGCTCGTGCCGGCCCGTTCAGCCAGCTCGCCAATGAGCATCCGACCTCCTCCATCGGCCCGTCGCGACAACGCTAAACCTTGTCGTCAGCGTCAAGGCAAGGACCGGGCGAGGCGCGGCAGCTGGCAGAAGTCAGCGGCGCAGGGTCGTCGACGGCGACTCGCCGAACCGGCTCCGATACTCGGTCGCGAACCGGCCGAGGTGCACGAAGCCGTGTCGCAGGGCGACCGTCGTCACGGACACCCCCGGCGCGGCCGAGCGAAGCGTGCGGTGCGCCGCGTCGAGCCGGCAGGCCCGCAGGTACGCGGTAGGGGTGGTCTGCAACTCGCGGCGGAAACAGTCCTGCAGCGTTCGTACGCTCACCCGTAGCGCCTCGGCGACGTCACCGACGGTCAGCGCCTCGCCGTGGTGTTCGGAGATCAGGGCGCAGGCCCGCCGGACGAGACGCCCGGGGTGGGCGTGCCGGCCCGGCTCGGTCAGGAGGTGGGAGTGGCTGTGCCGATGGGCCAGCAACAGCTTGCCGATCAGTGCCTGTTCGAAACGGGCGGCCACCTGCGGGTGGTCGAAGAGGGACGCGTCCGCCGGTTGGGACAGCTCGTCGGCGAGGAACGCCACCCCGCGCGCCCACGCCTGCGCGGTCGGCGTGGTCATGAGCATGCCGACGTCGAGGCGGACCGGGTCGTCCACCGGGTGGCCCAGCAGGCGGGCGAGTTCCCGGTCGACGGCGCGCCGGTCGGCGTAGAAGATCCGGTGGGGTGATCCCTCGGACCACCGCATGTCCGAGGAGTCGTACGGGGACAGCACCGAGGCGACGTCCGGGGTCGAGGTCACCGTCTGACCGGCGTGCCGGACCATCGTGCTGCCGGCGCTGGGGATCTGAACGAGGTAGAAGGTCTCCAGCGCGGGCGGTTGGATGCGCACCGCCTGCCCGTAGTCCAGGTCGATGACGCCCACCCCGCCCGCCCGACGAGCCGCCATCCGCAGTCGCACGGCGTGCACGCCCGCCTGCGGGGTGAGCCGGTGTGGACAGAAGACCCGACCCACCTCGGCGCGAGCCCGGTCGACGTCGTCCGTCCGGACCGTCACCGCATCCATCCGACACCTCCCGGGCGTCCCGTCGCGCTGACCGTAAGGCGGGACCGGCCCGGACCAGACCCGAAAGCCGCCGACCCGACAGGAAATGGGTCCGGCCGCGTACTGCGGACAGCGCCCGCGTCGCACGGATAGCGACCTTCCCGGTCTGCTCGCTAGCGTGCGACCACCGCGGGCGGTCAGCGCCGGCACGGTTCGTACGTCCTTCGGAGGAGATCATGAGGATTGCCGTCGTCGGTGCCGGATTCGCCGGTGTGAGCGCAGCGAAGGTGCTGCGGCAGAGCGGATTCGACGTCACAGTGTTCGAACGCGCGCCAGACGTCGGTGGGGTGTGGAGTCGTACCCGCCGATACCCCGGCCTGCACACCCAGAACGACAAGGGCACCTACCACCTCTCCGACCTGCCGATGCCCGCCGACTACCCGCAGTGGCCGTCGGGAGAGCAGGTCCAGCGGTACCTGGAGAGCTACGTGGAGAAGTTCGACCTGGCCGGCGCGCTGCGCCTGTCCACGGAGGTCGCCTCGGCCGAGCTTGTCAACGACGAGACCGGGTGGCTGGTCACCTCGCGGCCGGCGGGCGCCCAGGCCCCGCTGACAGTGGAACGGTACGACCACCTGATCGTGGCCAACGGCATCTTCTCCGACCCGTTCGTCCCGTCCTTCGACGGGCACGCGAGCTTCACCGAAGCCGGTGGGCGCGTCCTGGCGACGGGGGAGTTCCACGACCTCGAGGCGGCCCGAGGTAAGAACGTCCTCGTGGTCGGGTACGGCAAGTCGTCCTGCGACGTGGCGGTCCCGGTGAGCGAGGTGGCCGCCCAGACCCACGTGGTGGCGCGCGAGCTGCTCTGGAAGATGCCCCGCAAGCTCGGCGGTGCGCTCAACTACAAGTACCTGCTGCTCACCCGGATGGGTGAGGCGCTCTTCCGCTACCTGCACCTGCGGGGCTTCGAGCGGTTCCTGCACGGCCCGGGGAACGGTCTGCGCCGACGCATGGTCGACAGCGTCGGCGCTGTCGCGACCCGGCAGTTCAAGCTGCGCGAGCTGGGTCTCGTGCCCAAGGGCAGCTTCGAGGACATCGCCCGCAGCACTGTCAGCCTCGGCACCGAGGGCTTCTTCGAGCGGGTCACCGACGGCCGCATCGCCGTGCACCGGGAACAGGTGATCACCGAGTTGCTTGTCGACGGTGGCCGACCCGCCGCCCGCCTGGCCGACGGCACTGTGCTCCCCGCCGACCTGGTGATCTGTGGCACCGGCTTCCGCCAGCACGTGCCGTTCTTCGACGACGCGTTGCACGCCCGGCTCCAGGACGACGCCGGTAACTTCATGCTCTACCGGCAGATCCTGCCGATCGGCGTGCCGCGGCTGACGTTCGCCGGCTACAACTCGTCGTTCTTCAGCCCGCTCAGCGCGGAGATGGCGGCGGTCTGGACGGCCGCGTACCTGCGGGGTGGGATCACACTGCCGACCGAGGTCCGGATGCGCGACGAGGTGCGCGCCCGGCTGTTCTGGATGGCGACGCGCACCAACGGGCGGCACGCACGCGGCACGAACATCATCCCGTTCTCGATGCACAACGTCGACGAGGTGCTCGACGAGTTGGGGCTCAACGTCGGCCCGCTGACCCGGGCCCGGCAGTGGCTGTTCCCCGTCGACCCGGGCTCGTACCGCAGGGTGACGGCACAGATGATCAGGCGTACCGCCGACCCGGTATCCGCCATCAGCGACGGAGACCCGATGAAGATGGATAAAATACGCAGATAGGGATCAAGCGGGGGGCGGTCGGCGAGGGAGGCTCGGGGACGATGGCAGCGGAACAGGGTCGCCACAGTGGTGCGCCCGTGCCGGCGGCCCCGGCCGGCTGAGCTGTCCCGCCGTCCGTGCTGAGGCGCACCGAGTTCTTTCGTGGACTCGGGGACAGTAGGAGCCCCCGCTCGGCGACCGTCCTGGAACTGCTCTTCGACATCGTCTACGTCTTCGCGCTGGCCCGCCTCGCCGGGCGGGTCGCTGACGACCTGACCATCGTCCGGCACACGCTGCTGTCCGAGGCGGGCCAGACCGTCCTGTTCTTCACGGCGATGTGGATGATCTGGTCGCTCAACGCCCTGCTGGCGAGCACCTACGACCCCCGGCGCCCCGATCTGCAGGTCGTCCTGCTGGCGACGATGTTCGGCACGCTGGTGCTGGCTGTCACCCTGCCGCAGGCGTTCGGCCAACGCGGCGTCGTCTTCGCCTGCACCTACGTCGTCATCCAGGTCGGTCGACCGCTCTTCCTGGTGTTCGCCCTGCGGGGCCACCCGGTGCACGCGTTCTCGCTCCGGGTGCTGACCTGGCACCTGGTCACCAGCGTGCTCTGGATCAGCGGCGGCATCAGCGGTGGTCTCGGTCGAGGCGTCTTCTGGACCATCGCCCTCGCCATCGAGATGATCGGCGCCGCCACCACCTACCCCCTGCCCTGCGTGGGCGGGAGACAGCTCAACAGCCTGGGGGTCACCGTCTCGGAGGCGCATCTCGCCGAGCGGTACAACCAGTTCTTCATGATCGCTCTCGCCGAGGTGGTGCTCGAAGCCGGTGCCGCGGTCAGCTTCCCGGGCTTCACCACCGAGGGAACCATCGCCCTCGTCGCCTCGTTCGTGACTGTCGTCTCGTTCTGGCGGATCTACTTCTACCACGTCAGATCCGGCCATGCCTCCACCCCGAGCGGGGAGGGGATCCGGCTGTCGCGGTGGGCGAGCTACAGCCTGCTGCTGATCGTCGGCGGCATCATCTGCACCGCCGTCGGCTTCGGCCAGGTCATCGAGGATCCACACCCGCCGATCGACTGGGCTCTGGTAGCCATCATCTTCGGCGGTCCGGTGCTGTTCCTGGTCGGGCGGAGCACCCTGGAGCGGGAGAGCCGAACCGCGCCACGGTGTCGGGCGCTGTACTACGGCGTGGTGGCGCTGGTCGTGACGGCCCCGGCGATGGTGCTGCTCCCGCCGGTCGCCGTGGCGGCCGTCGCGGCGGTGCTCCTGGCCGGCATCACCCTGTACGACCAGCGAGCCCACAAGCGCGGGGCGGAGACCAACCCGACGCTGTGACGGAGCATTGCGGGCCGACGACTCCTGCGCGTATGGTCATTCGGCACGCCGTCGAGCTGGAAGGAGGTCAGAACAATGTCCGATGTTCTGCGCCCCCTCCGCGCTCCGGCGTCCGCGCGGATCTGACCCGGGGCGCGCGCTTCCCGGAGGACCAACCCATGACTGATCTGGTCATCCGTCCGCTCATCGCGGGCGAGGAAAACCTGTTCGACTCCATGCCTGATCCGCTGCCCCAACTGCGCCAGGTCGCGTACGCCGACGGGATCGCCGGCGGCGGCTACCGTCCCGAGAACACCTGGGTCGCGCTGCGCGCCGGCCGATTGGTGGGCCGCGCCGCCTGGCTCCTTCCGCCGGGCGCCGTCGGTGCCCCCTGGTTGGACCGGTTCGATCTGGACGCCGAACCGGAGGTGGGCGCCGAGCTGCTACGCGCCGCCCACGAGGCGCTCGGTGGTCCCGGTCTGTACTACGCCGCGCTGCCGGCACACTGGCGGCGTCGGCCCGAGGTGCTGGCCGTGGTGCAGGCGCCCATGGAGGCCGCCCGGCTCGCCGGGCTGGTCGAGCGGGGGGAGCGGCTCCGCTGTTCCTGGACGGGCACCCCCCTGCCGGCATCCTCCGGGCGGTACGACTTCCGCGCGCCCGTCGACGTGGCGGAGATCAAGGCCCTGGTCGCCAGGGTCGCCGAGCCGGACGTGCTGACCGGCGTCGAGATCGCACGGGTGGTCGGCGGCGTGGATCTCGCCACCGACCCGCTGGCCTGGTTGGGCGAGAACACCGAGGGGTGGCGCATCGCCCTGGCGGCCGGCGACCCGGTCGGGCTGGTCGGCACGGCCGGAGACGCCTGCTACCCCCTGCTCGCCTATCTCGGCCTCCTCGACGAGGCGGCCCGACCCGAGCTGCTGGCCGAGGCGGTCCGGGTGCTGGCCGCCGGCGGTGCCCGCGAGGTCATCGCCGACGTGGAATCGCACCGGGTGACGGTGCTGGCGGAGTTGGAGCGGACCGGCTTTCGACAATTGCGGTCCCGGGTCGTCTTCGCGCCGCCGAACAGCCAGGAATAGCTGACCGGGTGCGCCCGGTCACCCGGGCGCACCCCCTCAGCCAGCGCCGGGCGCGGCCCCTGTCAGCATCTGACCATGCCGGAGATCATCGCGCTCCTCGTCGGCGGGTTGGCGCTCGTCGGGGCAGCGGTCGCCGGGCTCTATCTCTGGCCGGTGGGCCGCCGCGGGCTACCTGTCGCGCCTCCCCGACCGCTCGACTTCGACACGGCCACCCGTGCCGCCGCGGCCGTCATCGCCGCCGAGACGGCCGATCCGGAGGTGCGGCCTGAGTCGCGCAGCCGGCTGCTGAGCCACGGCTCCCGTACCGGCCGGGCCGTGCTGCTGTTGCACGGGTACACCCTCGCGCCCGAGCAGTACGCGGGGTTGGCCGAGGAGTTCTTCGACAGTGGATACAACGTCTGGATCCCCCGGGCGCCCCAGCACGGGACCGTCGACCGGCGGGCCCACCACCGGGTCGAGGCCGGTGAGCTGACGACGTACGCCGCGCAGGGGTGGGCCGTCGCGGCTGCCCTCGGAGACGAGGTAGGCGTCGTGGGGATCTCCGGGGGCGCCGTGCTGGCCGCCTGGCTGGCCCAGGTGCCGGGCAACGTCGTACGGCATCTGCTGTTGCTGTCGCCGTTCTTCGGTCCGAACCCGCGACA
Organism: Micromonospora sp. NPDC053740; assembly: GCF_040677775.1. Classification (NCBI taxonomy): domain Bacteria; kingdom Bacillati; phylum Actinomycetota; class Actinomycetes; order Micromonosporales; family Micromonosporaceae; genus Micromonospora; species Micromonospora sp. NPDC053740. The sequence goes on along the minus strand of NZ_JBFASO010000001.1, from coordinate 374,014 downwards.
GGCGCCGGCCTACGCCGTGAAGCCGCTCATCGTGCTGTACGGGCGTCGCGTTCTCCGGGACCGCGTCACGTCGCGCGGATACTCGCTCGCCGCCGTCACCCAGTACCTGACGATCGCCCGTACCCTGCCGAATCCGCCCCGGCGGACCGGACTGCGGACCGCGGCGGTCGCGATCAGCCCGCTCGACGGCGTGGTGGACCTCAGGGCAGCGGTCGACGTGCCACGCCGGATCGCCGACGCGAACGCGATACCGCTGCGGGTGTGCACCCTGCCGGAGACGTTGGGCGTCGAACACAACACCCTCAACCTCGCCGCCCTCGGCGCGGACGGCGACGAGTGGCGCAGGCGATACGTCGCGCTCTACGAGGGTGAGGCCGCGCCGACCTCCGGACTCGCCGGGACGACCAGCAGCGGCGATTGACAGTCGACGACGCCGTGGTGGCAGGTGAGCCCCTGCCACCACGGCGTCGGTTGGTCAGACCCGGACGGTCTGTCGGCGCTGCCGCCAGGCGAGGCTCGCGGCTTGCAGGACGAAGAAGACACCGCCAGCCGCTGTGTAGACGATCAGCATGCTGAGGTTCGGCTCCGCTCCGAGGGCGGCGGGCAGGTAGGTCGCGCCAGCGATGACCGAGAGCGCGCCAGCGATCAGCATCGGCCACTGGCGGCCGAGTTCGGGGCTGTTGCGGCGGATGGCGACGGTGAACTGGGCCACGCCGGAGACGATCGCCCAGACGCCGAAGGTGAAGAGCACGGCGCCGATCCCGCTGCTTGCCGCCAGCCCCAGGGCGAGTGCCGCCAGGGCGCTGAGCGTGGTGTTGAAGATCTGCAGATTGCGGGCCGGGGTGCCAGGGTCCTCGCGGGCGTCGAGCAGCGAGGCCACCACGTCGATGAGCGGATACGCGATCAGGAGGACCACGGTGATGGCGGTGAGCGAGTCGCTGACGGTCGAGAATCCGGCGGCCCAGGCGATCGCCACGAGGCCACGGACGAGGTAGATGCGAAAGAGGGGAGACATCCGAGTGTCAGCTTTCTGCCGGTCGTGTCGGTTACCCCGATGACTCTCCCGGCCGTGCCGCCGGATCGCCCCAGGGAGACACCCTGGCCGAGGCACTGGCCTCCGACCGACCTGGCCTTCAGCGCGCTGGCCCAGCGACCCCAGGGCGCTGGCCAGGGGTAGTCCCTGGGGCGACCGGTGGGTCCTGGGCGCGACGGTGAACACCGGACGACAAACGGCGTCCGGTGCCACAAAGGAGTGAAGATCGTGGATTTCAAGCTTGAGGTCATCGTCCTGCCGGTCTCGGACGTGGACCGGGCCCGGGACTTCTATCACAAGGTCGGTTTCCGGCAGGACGTCGACTACGTCGCCCCGGACGGCTTTCGCGTCGTACACCTCACCCCGCCCGGCTCGGCGTCCTCGATCATCATTGGTGACGGGGTGTCCGGCGCAGCACCGGGATCGGTGCAGGGCATACACCTGGTGGTGGACGACGTGGTCGCCGCCCGCGCGGAACTGGTCGCCCGTGGAATCGAGGTGAGCGAGGTCTTCCACGACGCCGGGGGCGTGTTCCACCACGCCGGCACGCGCGACCGGGTGACCGGCCCGCAGCCGGAGCGACGCTCGTACGGGTCGTTCGCGTCGTTCAACGACCCGGACGGCAACGGCTTCGTCCTCCAGGAGGTCACCGTGCGGCAACCGGGACGGATCACCCACGTCGTCTACGGCTCGGTGCCCGAGGTGGAGCACGCCCTGCGCGACGCCGCCGCGGCGCACGGCCGGCACGAGGCGGAACTCGGTCACGAGGACGCGGACTGGCCGATCTGGTACGCCGACTACATGGCCCGGACCGCCGGCCTCGGCGCCTGACTTCCGCGCGGTCCCTCGCGCAGGCGACGCGCGGGGGACCGCCCTCTGAGCTGGCCGGACCCGGAATCGGTGATCTCACTCGGTGTACCCTCCGCCGGGGAGGATGACGTGCCGAGTAACACCGAGATTTCCGCGCTGCGGGGGCGTCGGCGCGAGCGGGACACGCTCGACCGGCTCCTGCGTGACGTCCGCGCCGGGCACAGCCGGGTGCTGGTGCTTCGTGGTGAGGCGGGTGCCGGCAAGAGCGCGCTCCTGGACTACCTCAGCGAGCACCCGTCGGCCGGTCGGGTGACCCGGGCCGCCGGGGTGGAGCCGGAGTCCGAGATCGCGTACTCGGCGCTTCAGCAACTCTGCGCACCGCTGCTCGGACACCTCGACGGGTTGCCGGAGCCACAACGGCTCGCCCTCGCCACCGCCTTTGGGCTGAGCCCCGGCGAGCCACCGGAAGGGCTGCTCATCGGGCTCGCCGTCCTCGGGTTGCTCGCCGAGGCCGCAGCGGAACGGCCACTGGTCTGCATCGTGGACGACGTGCAGTGGATGGACCGAATGTCGGAGGTCATCCTCACCTTCGTCGCCCGCCGGCTGGACGAGGAGTCGATCGCGCTGGTCTTCGCCTCCCGCAGCCCGGGGGACGAACAGATCCTCGGCAGCCTGCCGGAGCTGCGGGTCGACGGCTTGCCGGCCGCGGAGGCGCGGGCGCTGCTGGATTCGGTGCTACCCGGCCCGGTGGACGACCGGGTTCGCGACCGGATCGTCGCCGAGACGCGCGGCAACCCGCTCGCCCTGCTCGAGCTGCCACGCGGCCTGACACCGGCGGAGCTAGCGTTCGGGTTCGGCGGACAGGCCGCAACGCCCCTGGTGAGCCGGATGGAGGAGGGCTTCCGGCGGCGCATCACGGCGCTTCCGGCGGACACTCGTCGACTCCTGCTCGCTGCGGCGGTCGAGCCGCTCGGCGACGTGACGCTGCTGTGGCGCGCCCTGAAGCGGTTGGGGGTCGGACCGGACGCCGCCGCGCCGGCCGAGGCCGCCGGCCTGGTCGAGTTGGGGACGAGGGTGCGGTTTCGGCACCCGCTGGTGCGTTCGGCCGTGTGGCGGTCGGCCGAGGCCGCCGAACTGCGTGAGGTGCATCGTGCGCTCGCCGAGGCGACCGACCTGGACCACGACCCCGACCGCCGCGCCTGGCATCGGGCGCACGCCGCCGTTGGACCCGACGAGGAGGTCGCTGCGGAACTGGAGCGTTCGGCCGGTCGCGCCCTCGCCCGGGGCGGCCGGTCCGCCGCCGCGTCCTTCCTCGAACGCGCCGCCGAGCTGACCTCGGACCCGAAGGCGCGCGCCGCACGCGCCTTGGGCGCCGCGCGGGCCCGGTTGGACGCCGGGGAACTGAAACAGGTCCCGGGCCTGCTGGCGGCCGCCGAGCTGGGTCCACTCGAACCGTTGCAGCAGGCCGGGGTGGAACGTCTGCGGGCTCAGGTCGCGTTCGCGCTCAACCCCGGCAACGCGGCGGGTCCACCACTGCTCGCGGCCGCCCGCCGGCTTGAGGGCCTGGATTCCCCGACGGCACGCTTGACGTACCTCTCGGCGGTGGGTGCCGCCGTGCACGCCGGTCGGCTCGGTGGCGGCAACCTGCGTCGGGCAGCCGCAGCGGCCCGCGGCGTGCCGGCCGGTGACGAGCCGGCAGACCTGTTCCTGACCGGCCTCACGGCATGGACCCTCGACGGGTACGCGCCCGCCGTCCCGCATCTCCGCCGGGCTCTCGAAACCATGACGGCGGACGAGAACCTACATCTGCTCTGGCTGGCCGGACCGGTCGCGCACGAGGTGTGGGACGACGCTGCCTGGCTCCGGCTCACCGAGCGGGCGGTCGGCTTCGCCCGCGCCACCGGTGCGCTGTCGCTGCTGCCCACAGCGTTGTCGTTCCGCTCCGGTGCTCTGGTGTTCGCGGGTCGGTTCGCCGACGCGGCCGGTCTGCTCGACGAGGCCGATGCCCTCGGCCAGGCCACCGGGATGGCCGTGCATCCGTCCGCCTCGCTCACCCTGGCCGCCCACCGTGGCCGGGAGCTGCCCGCGATGGAGCTGATCGACGCCACCGTCAAGGACGCCGACGCACGTGGCGAGGGCCGCCTGCTCGGCCTGGCCGGCTACGCCAGGGCGGTGCTGGCCAACGGGCTCGGCCACTATCCCGGCGCGCTGGAAGCCGCACGGCAGGCGGCTGAGTACGAGGATCTCGCCGTGTACAACTGGACGCTCGGCGAGCTGGTCGAGGCCGCCGTACGCGCCGGGGACGCCGAGGTGGCCGCCGAGGCGAGCGAGCGCCTCGCGGAGCGTACCGGCGCAGCCGGCACGGGCTGGGCGTTCGGCGTGCAGGCCCTCGCCGACGCCCTGACGGGAAGGTCGGGGAGAGCCGAGGACCGGTACCGCGAGGCGGTCGAGCGGTTCACGGATGGCCAGCTCGGTCTGCAACTGGCCCGGGCCCGGCTGCTCTACGGCGAGTGGTTGCGTCGGGAGAACCGTCGCGCCGACGCCCGGACCCAGCTGCGTGCCGCGCACGAGGCGTTCGCCACGATGGGCGCGGAGGGCTTCGCCGAGCGCGCGAGCCGGGAACTTCTCGCCACCGGCGAGACGGTCCGCAAGCGAACCCTCGGCGTACCCGTCGAGCTCACTCCACAGGAGGCGCAGATCGCGCGTCTCGCGGTCGCGGGGCGGACCAACCCGGAGATCGGCGCCGCGCTGTTCCTCAGCCCGCGTACGGTCGAGTGGCACCTGCGCAAGGTCTTCAGCAAGCTCGGCATCGGGTCGCGCAGGGAGCTGGCGGCGTCCCTGCGCGACCGCTGACCGCAGCAGGTAGCGGACCCCCCTCGTTCAGTGACTGAGCACGACCTTGCCCGACAGGCGGCCGGCGGCGTGGCGACGGTGTACCTCGACGATCTCGGCCATCGGGAGACGCTCGCTGACGCCTGGCGAGATCCCGTCGGCGTCCACCCGGCGGGCAATCTCGTTGAGGTGGGCGGGATCCCAGCGGACGGTCATGACCATCGCGTGCACCGCGCGGCGGGGGTCCGTTGCCGCGGACGAGGTGATGGAGACCAGACGACCCCCCGGCGCAATGAGGGCGACGAGCCGATTCAGGCCGGACCCGTCGATGGGAGCCGTGTTGAACACAGCGTCGACCGGCCCGGTCAGCCGGTCGACCGTGTAGTCCAGGATCTGGTCGGGGCCGGCCGACTGGGCTGCCGTGATGCTGGCGGGACCCGCCACTCCCAGAACGGTCGCGCCGGCCAGCTTGGCGAACTGCACGGCCAACCGCCCGACGCCACCGCCCGCGCCGTTGACCAGGATGCGCTGGCCGGGCCGGACCCGCAGGTGGTCGTGAATGCCCTGCCAGGCGGTGAGCCCGGCGATCGGCAGGGCGGCGGCGTCGGCGAGCGGGATGCTCGTTGGCGCGGGGACCACCAGCGCCGCCGGAGCGAGGGTGAACTCACCGGTGGCGCCGTCCGCCGGTCGCGGCAGAGCCGCGATGACCCGGTCGCCGACCGCGTGGCCGGTGACACCCGGGCCGAGTTCGACGATCGTGCCAGCGACGTCGGTGCCGGGGATGTGCGGCATCCGGACGGGATGGGAATGGTGCAGGACACCTGCTCTGATGACGGCGTCCGCCGGGTTGAACGACGTGCCCGCGACCTTGATCAAGACCTCGCCGGAACCGGGGACCGGCACGGGTGCCTCCTCGTAGCGGAGCACCTCCGGTCCGCCGTACTCGTGCATTCGGATCGCGTGCATGTCTTCCTCCAGCGGGATTTGCGGCAAAAGGGGGTGCCCGCGGCCGTGACCCGGTGCTGCGGGTTCGTGGCCGGGGGCACGCGGGCGGGTCAGCCGGTGACGAGCTTCTGGGCGTACTCCGGGTTGGTGTAGTCACGCCAGGCGGCGATCTTGCCGTCGCGGATCTCGTAGATCGCCATGTTCATGACCGGCGCCACCGGCCGGCCCGGCAGCCCGAGGCCGTGGACCTGCTCGGCGATCACGACATCGCCGTCGACCGCCTGGTGCACGGTCGCGAACTGGACCTCCGCGAACGTCCCGAAGACGCCGCGCCACACCTCCACGACCGCGTCCCGGCCGCGCACCTGCTGGTCGCCGTACGCGTGGAACACGACCTCGGGGTGCAGGTAGGGCACGAGGCGGTCCGCGTCCTTGGTGTTGAACGCCTCGACGAACTCACGAACCAGGGTGTCGTTGCGCTGTGTCATGTCCGGTCCCTTCACTTGGTCGGCCCGGCGGCGGCGTTGAACACCGGCGGGGCGTAGCCGGCCGGTTTGTCGCCGATGCCGAGGCCGGGGCTCACCACCCAGGACTGGTACTGCGGGGTGAACATGCCGTACGGCAGCCCGAGGTCCGGGGCGCTGGCCTCGTCGAGCCGGCGACGGGCGTCGGCCGGGATCTCGAAGTCGAGCGCCTCGAAGTTGCTGCTGACCTGCTCGGCGCTGCTCGCCCCGATGATCACCGAGGCGACGGCGGGCTGGGTGGCGACCCAGTTGATCGCGACCTGGGCCATGCTGCGACCCAGGTCGGTGGCCACGCTCTCGAGGGCTTCGATGACCTTCCAGTCGTTGGGGCTGATCTCCCGACCCGCGGCGCTGGGGTTGGTCAACCGGCCGGTCCCGCTCAGGCCCTCGCTGGTCCGTCGGTACTTGCCACTGAGCAGGCCACCGCCGATCGGGCTCCACGCGGTGAGGCCCATGCCCAGGTTCTGGGCCATCGACACGAACTCGGCCTCGATGCCCCGGCCGACAAGCGAGTACGGGAGCTGCATGTTGATCATTGGGGCCAGGCCGTGCGCCTCGGCGTAGCTCTGCGCGCGGGCCGCGTACCAGGCCGGTACGTCGGAGAGCCCGGCGTACCGGATCTTGCCGGAGCGCACCAGGTCGTCGAGGGTGTGCACGACCTCCTCGACCGGGGTGATCCGGTCCCAGGTGTGCAGCAGGTACAGGTCGATGTAGTCGGTGCCGAGCCGGCGCAGCGACGCCTCCACGGCCCGCATGATGTGCTTGCGGCCGTTGCCGCTGGCGTTCGGGTCGGCCGGGTCGACGGTGTTGGTGAACTTGCTGGTGAGTACGAGCCGTTCGCGGACGCCGGCCCGGTCGATCAGGCGGCCGAGGATCTTCTCGCTCTCCCCGGCGGTGTAGAAGTCCGCCGTGTCGATGAAGTTCCCGCCCGCCTCCAGATACTGGCGGAAGATCGGCTCTGACTCCTCCTCGGTCTTGCCGTACGCGGCGTGGAACCCGTCGACGCCGAAGTTCATGGTGCCCAGCGCCAGCCGGCTCACCCGCAGACCGGACCGCCCGAGCAGGTAGTAGTGGTTCACGGTGGTGCCCTCCCGATCGTGGTGTCGGCCCGTTGCGGACCGCGTGTTCCAGACCTTTGCTCGGCAAAAATGGACCTGCAAGTCCAAAATCCGACGTAGGGTTGGACCCCCCAGGTCCAGAACAGGAGTTCTCATGACACGGGCGTTGACCCGCAAGGGCGAGGCGACCCGGGCGCGGATCGTCGCCGGTGCGGCCGCCGAGATCCGTGAGCGCGGCGTCGACGAGGTCCGCCTCGAGGACGTGATGGCCCACACCGGCACCAGCAAGGGCCAGCTCTTCCACTACTTCCCCGACGGGAAGGAGGGATTGCTGCTCGCGGTGGCCCAGCACGAGGCCGACCAGGTCCTGCTCGACCAGGAGCCGATGCTCAGCAACCTGACGTCCTGGCCGGCTTGGTTGGCGTGGCGCGAGCGGCTGATCGAGCGCTACCGCGCGCAGGGGGTGAAATGCCCGCTCAACGGTCTCCTCGGCCAGACCGGGCGGCGGGCGCCGGGCGCGCAGGCAATCGTGACCGGGCTCATGTGGCGCTGGCAGAACGCGATCGTCGACGGCATCCGGCACATGCAGTCGACCGGGGACATCGCCTCGGAGGTGGACGCCGACCGCTCCGCCGCGGCGCTGCTCGCCGGCATCCAGGGCGGCGTCCTCCTGCTGCTCTCCACCGGAAAGACCGACCACCTCGAAGCCGTCCTCGACCTCACCATCGACTCGCTGCGGGCCGGTGCCCGAACGGCCTGACCGTGTCAGGATCTGCTCGTCTGGCCGTACCGGTCACAGTCGGAGAGAGGCGGTCGGTCATGTCAGCAGGAACGGCGGCGGCACTGGTGGGCGGCGGAGTCGTGATCTTCGCCGGCCTGCTGCTGGTGATCATCGGTGTGCTGGGGCGTCGCGCTCGGGCCGGGCGACTGGCAGGCCGATACACGTCCCGCCGGGGCAACTCGTCGGACAACAGCTCGTCGAGCATGGGCGGGAGCTGAACCGAAGCCAGCGACGCCGAGTTATTCTTGCGCCCGAGTTGTCGGAGATCGGAGCAGGCGTGGCAGGTGACGACGACATCTCCGGGTGAGCACCCGGACCGGCCGCCGACGGGCGCGTGATCGCGCCTTTGTCGCCGCGGCCTCCGTCGTCATGTCCTGCTCCGCCGGGGTGCCGGTGTGCGCCCCGGATCGTCCTTCTCCGAGGTCCCCCATGTCTGTTCGACCTGCTCTCATCGCCCATGACCTCGTGCGGGTCCGCGGCGACCGCCGGGTGCTCGACGGCCTCTCCCTGACCGCCGCACCCGGCCACCGGATCGGCCTGATCGGTGAGAACGGCACCGGCAAGACGACGCTGCTTCGGGTCCTGGCCGGCGTCGACGTACCCGACTCCGGCACCGTGACCCGCCCGCCGGACGTCGGCTTCCTGCACCAGGAGCTGCCCTTCCATCCCTCCACCACCATCGCCGCGGTCCTCGACGACGCGCTGTGCGAGGCCCGTGCCGACCTCGCCGAACTGGACCGGATCGGCGTCGCGCTCACCGACTCGCCGGAGGGCACCGAGCAGCACCACGGGCTGCTGGCTGCCTACGGCGAGGTTCTGGAACGGGCACAGGACCGCGACGCCTGGGACGCCGACCGGCGTGCCCGGACGGTCCTCGACGGCCTCGGCCTCGGCGGTCTGCCCCACGACCGGACGTTGGGCGCGCTCTCCGGCGGGCAACGCGGCCGGCTCGCCCTGGCGGCGGTGCTGATCCGCCGGCCGAGTGCGCTGCTGCTCGACGAGCCCACCAACCACCTCGACGACGCGGCGGCGGCGTTCTGCGAGGACCAGCTCCGCGCCATGCCGGGGGTGGTCGTGGTGGCCAGTCACGACCGGGCGTTCCTGGACGCGGTCTGCACCGATCTCATCGACCTGGACCCGGCGGTCGACGGGCCGGTCCGTTTCGGCGGTGGCTACACCGCGTACCTGACGGCGAAGCGCGCCGAGGCGCAACGGTGGCGTCGGCGCTACGACGACGAGCAGGCGCTCCTCGCCGACCTGCGCGAGGCCGCCGCCGTGACCGGGCACCAGGTCGCCCACGGCCGCGGCCCGCGCGACAGCGAGAAGATGGGGTACGGCCACACCGCCGGCCGCGTTCAGAACCAGATCTCCCGTCGCGTCCGCGACGCCGTCCGTCGACTGGAGACGATCGAGCGCGACCCCGTTCCGGTGCCGCCGGATCCGTTGCGCTTCCACGCGTCGGCGCTCGCCGTCGGGGACAGTGACGGGGCCATCCTCACTGTGGACCGGCTGGAGGTTCCCGGCCGACTGCGGGTGGCGCACCTGGAGATCAGGTCCCGCGACCGGCTGTTGGTGACCGGCCCCAACGGCACGGGCAAGTCGACCCTGCTCGCCGTGCTCGCCGGCCACCTGACCGGTGCCGGAGCGCTCTGGCGGCGACCGGAGCTGCGGGTCGGCCTGCTCGCCCAGGACACCGTCTTCGCTGATGCGCGGCGCACGGCCAGGCAGGTCTTCGACGCGGCCGTCGGCGTGGAGCGGGCTGCTGTCGTACCGCTGTCGTCTCTCGGGCTGCTCGCCCCGGCGGACCTCGACCGCCCGGTGGCCGACCTGTCGGTGGGACAGCGCCGACGGCTCGCCCTGGCGGTGCTCGTCGCCGATCCGCCGGAGCTGCTCCTGCTCGACGAGCCCACCAACCACCTGTCGCCGACGCTGAGCGACGAACTGGAGGACGCCCTGGGCACCGGCCCGGGTGCCATCGTGGTGGCCAGCCACGACCGCAGACTCCGCTCCCGCTGGCCATCCCGACACCTCCCCCTACCCCCACCCCTCTGCTCTGACGGTTGATCATGAAGTTATTGCCCTCCGCGGCGGCGTGTCGCGGCAATAACTTCATGATCAACGGGGTGGGGGTGGGGTGGTTGGAAACGTTTTCGTAACGGGGGGTTGACCTCTCTGGCGCTTGCGGAGCAGACTCCCCGGAAACGTTTACAGCTATCGGGTGGAGGTGCCGGACGTGGGTCGTAAACGTTTACAGGAACCGGCGGACGGTCGGCCCACGGTGCACACCGTCGCCGCCCGCGCCGGCGTCTCCATCGCGTCCGCCTCGCGGGTGCTCAACGGCGTCGGCGGCAGCCCCGAGACGATCCGCAAGGTTCGCGAGGCGGCGGCCGAGGTCGGCTACGTGCCCAACGCGATCGCCCGGTCGTTGCAGTCCCAGCGCACCGGTCTCGTCGCGCTCGCCGTGGAGGACATCGGCAACCCGGTCTACGTGGAGATGATGCGGGCCATCGAGGCAGTTGTCGCGTCCTCCGGGCGGCAACTGCTGGTGCACGCCACCGGTGGGCGGATCGACAACGAGACCGCCCTGCTGCGTCGGCTGGCCAACCGTTACGTGGACGGCATGATCGTCTCGCCGATCCGGGTCACCGACGACCACCTCACCGCGCTGGTGGACAGTCCGGTGCCCGTGGTGGTCGTCGGCCAGCTCGGCGAGGACGCCCCGATCGACAACGTGCGTACCGACTCACGGCACGGTGTGGCGCTGGCCGTGGACCATCTCGTCGCCACCGGCCGACGGCGGATCGGCTTCGTCAACGGCCCGCTCGACACCGTCCCGGGCGCCGCCCGCGACGCCGGATTCCGGGCCGCCCTGGCCGGACACGGCATCCCGCTCGACGCCGCGCTCATCGAGGTCGGCGACTTCCAGTACGCCGCCGGCCGCGCCGCCACCGAGCGGCTGCTCGCCCGCGCCGACCCGGACGCCCTGGTCTGCGCCAATGACCTCATCGCGGTTGGCGCGCTGCACGCCCTGCTGGTCGCCGGTCGTCGGGTGCCGCAGGACGTGGCACTGGTCGGCATGGACGACACCGAACTGGCCCGGATGATGTTTCCCCAGCTCTCCAGCGTCTCGCTCGGCTCGGCCGAGCGTGGTCGCCGAGCCGCCGAACTGCTCCTGCAACGCATTGCCGACGCCACACTGCCGCCGCGACGCGAGCAGGTGCCGCCGAACCTCGTCGTCCGCGCGTCCAGCGCTGCGACGGTGCCGTCCCCTCGACCCGCCGCCGGCCCACCGACCACCCACCCGTCCAGCGAAGGGGTGACCGCATGACCACCCTGGCCGAGCGGCCGGACGTCGAGCGGGCCGAGCCGGCCCGCCGGCGCAACCGGTTCCGCTCCGACCGCACCACCATCTATCTTCTGTTGCTGCCGTCGCTGCTGCCGATCGTGGTGCTGTCGGTGTTCCCGCTGCTGCGCGGCATCTACCTCGGCTTCACCGACGCCCGCGCCGGGCGCAACGTCGAGGTCAGCTTCACCGGCCTGGCCAACTACCGGGAACTCCTCGGCGACGAGCTGTTCTGGAACTCGTTCAAGATCGGCCTGCTCTGGGCGGTCGGGGTGACGGTGTTGCAGTTCCTGCTCGCCCTCGGGCTGGCGCTGCTGCTCAACCAGCAACTGCGGTTCCGAGGTGTGGCGCGGGTGCTGGCCGTCGTGCCGTGGGCGATGCCGCCCGTCGTGGTCGGCATCCTGTGGAAGCTCGTCTACCACCCCGACGCCGGCCTGATCAACGAGTTCTTCCACCGCATCGGCGCTGACGGACTGCGGACGAACTGGCTGGGCGACTTCAGCACCGCCCTGCCCGCGGTGATCATCGTCGGGGTCTGGGCGGGCATGCCGCAGACCACAGTCGTCCTGCTCGCCGGCCTGCAGGGCGTGGGTCGCGAGCTGCACGAGGCGGCGGCGGTGGACGGGGCGAGCACCTGGCACCGGTTCCGGCACGTCACGCTGCCCGCGCTGGCGCCGGTGATCGTGGCGATCACCTCGCTGGACTTCATCTGGAACTTCAACTCGTTCGGCCTGGTCTACGTGCTCACCGCCGGTGGACCGGGCGGCAAGACGATGCTGCCGATGCTCTTCGCGTACGAGGAGGCGTTCCGCTACGGCAACTACGGCTACGCGGCGGCGCTCGGCAACGTCATGGTCGTGATCATCATCGCGCTGCTCGCTGTCTATCTCCGTCGCCGGCTCAGGGAGGCGAACTGACATGTTCGGAAAACCGAGCCGCACGAGCCGGACGCTTCAGTACCTGGCGCTCGCCGGCTACCTGATCTTCCTCGGGTTCCCGCTGGTCTGGCTGCTCTCCACGGCGTTCAAACCGCCGCGCGAGCTGGTACGCCTGCACCCGACGTTGATCCCGGACAACCCGACACTGCAGAACTTCGTGCAGGCGTTCACCGAACAGGAACTGGGTCGGGCGGCGCTCAACAGCCTCCAGGTCTCCCTCGCCTCGGCGGTGCTGACAGTGCTGGTCGCCATGCCGGCGTCGTACGCCCTCGCCCGGTTCCGCTCCAAGCTCGGCACCGCCGCGCTGGGCTGGGTGCTGCTGTCCCAGCTCTTCCCGTTCGTGCTGCTGATCATCCCGATCTTCCTGGTGCTGCGGCAGGTCGGCCTGGCCAACACGCACGCCGGGCTGGTGCTGATCTACGTGGTCTGGGCGCTGCCGTTCGCGCTGTGGATGTTGCAGGGCTTCGTCCGCAACATCCCGAGGGAGCTGGAGGAGGCTGCCTCGGTCGACGGCGCCACCCGGGTGCAGGTCCTGCGGCGGGTGGTCTTTCCGTTGCTCGCCCCGGGTCTGGTCGCTACCGCGCTGTTCTCCTTCATCTCGGCCTGGAACGAGTTCTTCTTCGCACTGGTGCTGATCAAGACCCCGGAGTTGGCCACCCTGCCGGTGGCGCTGGCCCGGTTCGTCGGCATCGAGGGCACCGCCCGGCTGGGACCCCTGGCCGCCGGCTCACTGCTGGCCACGCTGCCCAGCCTGATCTTCTTCGCGTTCATGCAGCGCCGGCTCTCGTCCGGGTCGCTCGCGGGCGCGGTCAAGGGCTGACCCGTCCCCCCAACCACCACCACCAAGGAGGTAACCCCCATGTTCCGTACCCGATTCCGTCGACTCGCGGCGGGCGCCGCGGTCGCGGTCATCGGCCTCGGCGCGCTCACCGCGTGCGGTGCCGGCGGCGACGACGAGGCCACCTCGGGCCCGGCCAAGCTGCGCTTCCTCAGCCTCGCCTGGCAGAAGGAGTCGTTGCAGGTAAACAAGGATCTGGTCGCCAAGTGGAACGCCGAGCACCCGGACATCCAGGTCGAGTACGTCCAGGGTGACTGGAACTCGGTGCACGACCAGCTGCTCACCTCGTTCGAGGGCGGCGACGCGCCGGACATCGTGCACTACGAGGCGTCCTCGATTGGCGAGTTCAGCAAGCAGGGCTACCTGGCCGACCTCTCCGACCTGGTCTCCGACGACCTGAAGGGCCAGATCGACAAGGGCATCTGGGACACCACCACCGTCGACGGCAAGGTCACCGGTGTGCCGTTCCTGCTGGAGTCGCAGGTCGTCATCGCCAACAAGAAGTTGCTCGACGCCGCCGGTGTCGCGGTGCCGCCGGCCGACGGCGGCTGGACCTGGGACGAGTTCCAGGCCAACGCGCAGAAGCTCACCAAGCCCGGCCAGTACGGCGCGGCCTGGGCGCTGAAGTCGCCGACCAACCGGGTGCTGAACCTGGCGCTCAACTACGACGGCAAATTCTTCTACGGCGACGGTGGCCGCACCGAGGTCAAGGTCGGCGACGCGGAGAAGGAGATCCCGAAGCGGATCCACGACATGCTCTACACCGCCAAGTCCGCCTCCCCGGAGGCGCTCGGCATGAGCGGCGCGGACACCCTGCCCGGCTTCTTCGGCGGCAAGTACGCGATGCTGCCCGGCTCGGTGTCGCTGCGCCAGCAGATGGTCGAGCAGGCGCCGGCCGGCTTCGAGTGGGTCACACTGCCCCCGATCAAGGGGCTCTCCAGCAAGCAGGCCGCCAACCCGCAGACGCTGTCCATCTCCGAGGACAGCAAGCACAAGAAGCAGGCCGCGCAGTTCCTGGAGTACTTCCTGAACCCGACCAACATGGCGGCCCTGGCCAAGGGCGACTGGTTGGTGCCGACCGGCAAGCAGGCCAACGAGGAACTGGTCAAGCTCACCGCCGGCAAGCAGGGCTGGGACGTCGCCGCGGACAGCGCCACGGACCTGACCGTCGCCCCGTTCCAGCAGGCCGACGGCTACCCGGAGTGGAAGACCAAGTACGCCACGCCGGCCCTCCAGCAGTACTTCGCCAACAAGATCACCCTCGATCAGCTCGGCACGCAGCTGGTCGACGGTGGCAAGCAGGTTCTGAGGTAACGACATGTCACTCTTGCTCGACACATCGGTCGGTTGCCTGGTCGGCGCCGCGGTCGGAGACGCCCTGGGTGGCGCCACCGAGACGGCGCTGCCCGAGCAGATCCGCACCCGCTTCGGCGGCTGGGTCGAGGGCATCGTGCCCCCGTACCACGCCGACTGGGCCACCGCGCGGCCCCTCGCGCCGTACCACAAGGGCGACGGGCACATCACCGACGACACGTTGATGACCCACGCCCTGGTCCGCGCGTACGCGGCCAAACGGGACCACCTCGACGCGTACGACGTGGTGGAGCTGCTGGTTCCCGACCTGATCGAGCGGGTGGTGTACATCCCCGACCTGGAGCGCGACGGGGTGACCTTCCACCGGCTCGCGGCCGCCGAGCGGTGGCTGGTCACCCGACTGCACCACGCGCACGCGGATCCGCGCGAGGCCGGGGTCGGCAACATCGTCAACTGTGGCGCGGCCATGTACATGGCCCCGGTCGGCATCGTCAACGCGGGCGACCCGGCCGGGGCGTACGCCGAGGCGGTGGAGATCGCCGGCGCGCACCAGCACAGCTACGGTCGGGAGGCCGCCGCCGTGTTCGCGGCAGCGGTCGCGGCGGCCGCGACGCCCGGCGCGGGTGTCGAGGACGTCGTCGTGGCGGCGCTGGACCTGGCCCGCGACGGCACCCGCGCGGCCATCGACGCGGTGGTCAAGGAGGCCCGCGGCCACCACGACTGGAAGCAGGCCATCCCGGCGCTGCGGGCCGCCGTCGCCCCCTACGACACGGTGGGGGAGGAGTACCGCAGCCCCGGCCTCGGCGCGCGGCGGCCCAGCCGGCTGCACGCCATCGAGGAGCTGCCGGTGGCTCTCGGCATGCTCGTGGTGGCCGGCGGCGACTTCCGGGCCGCGGTGCTCGGCTCGGTCAACTACGGCCGGGACGCCGACTCCACAGCCACCATGGCCGCCGCCATCGCCGGGGCGCTCGGTGGCGCCGACGCGGTGCCGGCGGAGTGGTCCGACGTTGTCGCCACCGCCTCCAGGACCGACCTTGTGGAGCCGGCCCGGGTCCTCGCGACGGTGGCCGGCGAGGTGTTCGAGCGCGACCAGGCCCGGTTCGCCCGCCGGGCGGAGCGGTTCGCCGGGCTGGCCGCCGGTGACACCCGGGGGGTTGGGGGCGAGACCCGGTGAGGATCACCTGGGTTCAGCCGGAGGACCTGCTGCCGCACGAGCTGGCGGCCAGCCGTGACGAGGGACGCGACGTCGCCGCGATCGCCCAGCGGTGGACGGCGGCCGGCGGGGACCTGACCCCACCGGTCAGCGGGGCGTCGGTGACCCCGGCATCGCCGCAGCTGCGGACCCTCGCCACGGAGCTGCTGGACGCCGCCGACGCGTTGCCCGCCCTCGACAGCGCCGACGAGGCCGACGACCTGGCCACGCTGCGCGCCGGATGGCCGACCAACTGGTCGCTGCCGACCGAGGCCGCGTACGACCGGCTGCACGGCGGGTGGCTCGGCCGGGCGGTCGGCTGCCTGCTCGGCAAGCCGGTGGAGAAGATTCCCCGCGAGGGCATCCGGGAGATCCTCACCGCGACCGACCGGTGGCCGCTGCGCGACTGGTTCACAGCGAAGGGACTCCCGGCCGACGTGGCCGCCCGCTGGCCGTGGAACCGGCGCAGCGCGCCGACCAGCCTCGCCGAGAACATCGACGGGATGCCCGAGGACGACGACCTGAACTACGCGTTGCTGGCCCTGCGCGTGCTGGAGACGCACGGTCGGGGCTTCACCAGCGCCGACGTGGCGCAGGCGTGGCTGGACTGGCTGCCTGGCGGGCGGGTCTTCACCGCCGAGCGGGTGGCCTACCGCAACCTGCTGCTCGGGTACCCGCCGCCGCAGAGCGCCCGCCGGCACAACCCGTTCCGGGAGTGGATCGGCGCGCAGATCCGCACCGACGTGTACGGCTGGGTCAACCCCGGCCGACCGGACCGCGCCGCCGAGTTGGCGGTGCGGGACGCGACGGTCAGCCATGTCCGGGGTGGGGTGCACGGCGCGCTCTGGGCGGCGGCGCTGGCCGCCGCCGCCCCGGTGGCCGACACGGTGGACGAGGTGCTGGACGCCGCCGAGGCGGTGCTGCCGCCGGGAAGCCGGTTCGCCGCCACGGTCCGGGAGGCGCGTGAGCTCGGCGCGGGGACCGACGACTGGGAACGCGTTGTCGACGAGCTGTACGCACGACACGGCCACCTGCACTGGGTGCACGTCCGCAACAACGCCGCGCTGGTGGCCGCCGCCCTCGCGTACGGGCGGGGGGACCTGGAACGGTCGATCACCGCCGTGGTCAGCGGCGGCTGGGACACCGACTCGACCGGCGCGACTGTCGGCGCGGTGACCGGAGCGCTCACCGGTGCGTCCGGGCTGCCGCAGCGTTGGGTGGCCCCGCTACGCAATCGGCTGGCCAGCAGTATCGCCGGCTTCGACGGGATCGGCTTCGACGAGCTGGCCGAGCGGACCCTCGCCCTGGCACAGCCGGCGATAGAAGGGGGCGTGGCATGAGCGCGCGGGTGGCGGTGGTGGGCAGCAGCAACCTGGACCTGGTGGTCACCGCGTCGCGGCTGCCCCACCCCGGTGAGACGGTGCTCGGCGAGAACTTTCGGACCGTACCCGGCGGCAAGGGCGCCAACCAGGCCGTCGCCGCCGCCCGGGCCGGAGCGGCCTGCGACTTCGTGGGCGCGGTCGGCGACGACGAGTTCGGTACCCGGATGCGGGCGAGTCTCGTCGACGCCGGGGTGGACGTCAGTGGTCTGCGGACCGCCGCGGGCCCCTCCGGCGTCGCGTTGATCGCCGTCGACCGGGACGCGGAGAACTTCATCCTGGTAGCGCCCGGCGCCAACGGCACGCTGACCGAGCTGAACGCGGACGACCGGGCGACGATCGCGGCGGCAGACGTGCTGCTGCTGCAACTGGAGGTGCCGCTGACCGCCGTACTCCAGGCGGCGCACTGGGCCCGGGCCGACGGCACCACAGTGGTACTGAACGCAGCACCCGCCGCCGCGCTGCCCACCGCACTGCTCGACCTCGTCGACGTGCTGGTGGTCAACGAGCATGAGGCGGCGGTCGTCGCCGAGGTCGCCTCCGACGACCCACCGGTGCTGCTCGACGCCCTGCTGAAGCTTGTGCCCCGGGTGGTGCTCACCCTCGGCGCGCGCGGTGCCGCGTACGCCGATCGACACGGCCTGCGTCTCGCGGTCCCGGCGCCGCAGATCGACGCGGTGGACACCACCGCCGCCGGTGACGCGTTCACCGGCGCGCTCGCCGTGGGCTGGGCCGAACGCGGCGGCGCCAGCAGCGAGGACACCGTCACAGCCAGCCTGCGCTGGGCCTGCGCCGCCGGCGCGGCCTGCGCCCAGCGGCCCGGGGCGTCGACCGCCCTGCCCGCCCGGCCGGCCATCGACGCCCTCTACGACGCGACCTACCGAGGTGCACAGTGAGCTTCAACCCGTACGTCCCACGCCCGATCGACAGGCCGACCGAGGTGCCGTTGGGCGGGCACGCCGACCTGAGCACCCTGGACGAGGCGAAGATCTTCGCCGCCCCCGCCGACCCGGCCGACTGGCCGGCCTGGCGGGAGCAGATCGCCCGGTGGCGGGTCGACGCCCGGGACCGGATCGGTTACGTCGGCGAGCACTACGACGAGATCGCCGGTGACTGCTTCAGCGTCTGCCTGGCCTGGCTCTGGGACGAGACGCTCTACGACCACGAACGCGGCGTCTTCACCGTCGACGAGTTCCTCGACGCGGCCGGGCGGGACTTCGGCGGCTTCGACGGGGTGGTGCTCTGGCACGCGTACCCGGTGATCGGCCTCGACGACCGCAACCAGTTCGACTGGTACCGGGACGTGCCGGAGCTGCCCGATGTGGTGCGCGCGTTCCAGCAGCGTGGGGTGCGGGTCTTTGTCGACTACAACCCGTGGGACACCGGCACCCGGCGCGAGCCGGGCAGCGACGCCGACGAGGTCGCCACGCTGGCCGGCAAGCTCGGCGTCGACGGGGTCTTCCTGGACACCCTCAAGGAGGGCGCCGGGGAGCTCCGCGCCGCGCTGGACGCGGTGCGCCCCGGCATGGTACTGGAGGGCGAGAGCCGGGTGCCGCTGGCCCGCATCGCCGACCACGCGATGTCCTGGGCGCAGTGGTTCGCCGACTCCGAGGTGCCCGGCGTGCTGCGGGCGAAGTGGTTCGAGCGACGGCACGTGCTGCACCACACCCGGCGCTGGCACCGCGACCACCTCGACGAGCTGCACTCCGCCTGGCTCAACGGCGTCGGCGTGCTGGTCTGGGAGAGCGTCTTCGGCGTCTGGGTCGGCTGGAACGAGCGGGACCGCGCGGTGCTGCGGGCGATGCGCCGGGTGCAGGCCAGCCACGCGGCGTGGTTGCGCGCCGAGGACTGGGTGCCGCTCGCCGACCATCCCGGCGACGGCCAGGTGTACGCGTCCCGCTGGACGCACGACGACGAGCCGCTGTGGACCGTGGTGAACCGGGGCGCGGACCACGACGGCCCGTGGCTGGTCACCGACCCGGACGTCGACCGGCACTTCGTCGACCTGGTCACCGGTGCCGAGTTGACAGTCACCGAGACCGCCGACGGTCGACTGGCGGTGGGCGGCCCGCTCCCGGCTGGCGCGATCGCGGCCGTGGCGCGCGGAGTCGCCTCCGCTCACCGGCACGAGCCGCCGACCGGCGACAAGTCCTTCCCGGCCCGGGCCGCGGTGCGCGTCCGTACGCCGTGGGCACCCCGACCGCAGGTGCCGCCGGGCCTGGTCGCCGTCGGGAGCGGCCGGTACGACCTGGTCGTCCGGCACCGGGTACGGGAGACCGGGCTGTACGGCGAGGCGCCCTACGTCGACGAGTGGAAGCCCCTGCCGCCCCGGCTGCACCACCCCGGCACGCTGCGGCGCAGTGTGCGCCTCGGCCGGTTCGCCATCGCCGTGCACGAGGTCACCCACGGCGAGTACGCCGAGTTTTTGCGCGCCACCGGCTACGGTCCGGTGCGTCCGGAGCGGTTCACCGCCGGCTCCGGCCCGGCCGACGCCCCGGTGACCGGGGTCGAGCTGGCCGACGCGCGGGCGTACGCGGCGTGGGCCGGGCTGCGCCTGCCCACCGAGGACGAGTGGCAGGTCGCCGCCGAGGCGGGGCTGCTCGTGCGGCGGGAACCACTGGTGTGGAACCTGACCGAGAGCGAGCACTCCGACGGTCGTACCCGCTTCGCCATTCTGAAGGGCGGCGCCCAGTACCGGGCGGAGGGCTCCGACTGGTATTTCGACGGCGGCCCGCAACCGGCGGACGTGTCGGTGAAGCTGTTGCTCACCGGCGCCGGTCTGGCCCGTTCCGAGCAGGTCGGCTTCCGCTGTGCGGCCGACCTGTCGGAGGCGACGGAGGCGACCCGGTGACCGCGCCACTGGACGGCGTCACCGTCGTTGACCTGGCCACCCTCTTCGCCGGGCCGCTCGCTGCGGCGTTCCTCGGTGACTTCGGCGCCGACGTGATCAAGGTGGAGCATCCGGCCAAGCCGGACCCGTCGCGGGGGCACGGCCCGGCCCGCGACGGCGTCGGGCTCTGGTGGAAGGTGCTCGGCCGCAACAAGCGCACAGTCACCCTCAACCTGTCCGACCCGGACGGCGCGGCGTTGCTGCGCCGGCTGCTCGCCGACGCCGACGTGCTGGTGGAGAACTTCCGGCCCGGAACCCTGGAGCGGTGGGGGCTCGGCCCGGCCGAGCTGCACGCCGTCAACCCCCGGCTGGTGATCACCCGGATCAGTGGGTTCGGGCAGGTCGGCCCGTACGCCCGCCGGCCCGGATTCGGCACCCTCGCCGAGGCGATGAGCGGGTTCGCGGCGGCCACCGGGGAACCGGACGGGCCACCCACACTGCCCCCGTTCGGGCTGGCCGACTCGGTGAGCGCGCTCGCCGCCGCGTACGCCGTGATGCTCGCCCTGCGGGCCCGCGACGTCACCGGCACCGGGCAGGTCGTCGACCTCGCCATCATCGAGCCGATCATGGCGATGCTCGGGCCGCAGATCACCTGGTACGACCAACTCGGCTACGTCCAGCCCCGGCTGGGCAACCGGTCCAACAACAACGCCCCGCGCAACACCTACCGCTGTGCCGACGGGCGCTGGGTGGCGGTCTCCACCAGCGCGCAGAGCATCGCCGAGCGGGTGCTGCGGCTGGTCGGCCGCGGTGAGCTGGTCGACGAGCCGTGGTTCGCCACCGGCAGCGGCCGGGCCGCCCACGCCGACGAGTTGGACGCGGCGGTGAGCGCCTGGGTGGCGCAACGGGACCGCGACGAGGTGGTGGCCGCGTTCGAGGAGGCACAGGCCGCCGTCGCGCCCGTCTACGACGTGCGCGACATCCTCAGCGACCCGCAGTACGCCGCGCTGGGCACCGTGCGCACAGTTCCCGACGAGGAGTTGGGCGAGGTACGGATGCAGAACGTGCCGTTCCGCCTCGCCGAGACGCCCGGCGAGATCCGGCACGCCGGCCGACGACACGGCCAGGACACCGACGCGGTCTTCGGCGCGCTCGGCCTGACCGCCGAGGAGTTGGCCGCGCTGCGCGAACGGGGAGTGCTCTGATGCTGTTGAGCTGGCTCTACGTGCCCGGCGACCGCCCCGACCGGTTCGCCAAGGCGGTCGCCTCCGGTGCCGACGCGGTCATCCTCGACCTGGAGGACGCGGTGGTCGCCGGACGCAAGGCGTACGCCCGGGACGCGGTCGCCGAGTTCCTCGCCGAGACGCACCCGGTGCCCGTGCAGGTCCGGGTCAACGAGCTGACCGGCCCGGACCTCGACGCCGACCTGGCGGCGGTTGCCGGCCGACCCGGGTTGGCCGGGCTCCGGCTGCCGAAGGTCGAGTCGGCGGCGACGCTGGCGGCCCTCGCCGAGCGGGTCGACGTGCCAGTGCACCCGCTGATCGAGTCGGCGGTCGGGCTGGAGGCCGCGTACCCGATCGCCGCTGCCCACCCGGCGGTGGCCTCGATCGGGCTCGGCGAGGCCGACCTGCGCTCCGATCTGGGGGTGAGCGACGACGACGGGTTGCTCTGGGCGCGCGGCCGGGTGGTGGTCGCGGCCCGCGCGGCCGGTCTGGCCCCGCCGGCCATGTCGGTGTACGCCGACGTCGTCGACCTCGCCGGTCTGGCCGCCTCCTGCGCGGCGGGCCGACGGCTCGGCTTCCTCGGCCGTGCGGCGATCCACCCGCGCCAGCTCCCGGTGATCGTCGACGCGTTCCGGCCGGCCGACCGGGAGGTTGCCCGCGCCGCCGAGCTGCTGGCCGCCGTGGCGGACGCGCACCAGCGGGATTCGGGGACCGTGGTGCTGCCCGACGGCCGGTTCGCCGACCGGGCGATGGTGGCCGCCGCCCGGCGCGTCGTGGACCTCGCCGCCCGCTACGCCGCCTGAGCCTCGCCGGCCGATCTTCCAGGTCGCCGGTGTGGTGGATGGCCGGGCGGGGCAGCAGCGCCCGGCGGATCGAATCCCGCCACTAACCGGTTGCTGTCCCGTCCGGCCGAGCTCGCCGCGCTGCTCGACGAGATCGTCACCGCTCGCTGAGCGCGCACGGCTAGCCGGGGTCGAGACGATCGAGTCGTGCGAGGTCGGTGGTGCCGGACCGGACCACGGCCGCCGCGAGCGCCACTGTCCCCGGCTGGACTCCGCTCTGCTGCTCAGCGGTGGCGACCCGGACCGACTGCGCGAGATGCGCCCGTAGGTGCCCGGCGAGCAGGCGGTGAAACGACTGCCCGCTGGCCGCCCGCAGCGCTGTCATCTCCGGCGCCGTGACCATGCCCGGCATGTCGTGCCCCTCGTGCGGATTCGTCGTCGGGGCGGCAGCCTCGGCCAGCAGCCGGCGGGCCCGCTCCAGGTCGGCGCGCCGGGTGGTGGCCACCTGGGTGGCCGTCCGCCGCCAGGCCGGGTCGGTGGTCCGCGCCGGCACCAGATCGAGAACGGGCAGCAGGCGTTCGGTCATCGCCACAGTCAGTTGCAGCCAGGCGATGTCGGTGGGGTTGAACGCCGTACCAGTGGGCGTCGGCGCGGTCGTCGCGGGTGGCGCGGTCACGGGTGGTGTGGCGGTGCTGGCCGCGTCCCGTTGCCCGGCGCCACAGCCGGCGACGAGCAGCACGCCGATGAGCACCGTGAACGCCGTGGGCTGGCGCACCCGACCTCCCTTCCCAACCAGGGCGGCGGGCCCGGGTGACCGGACCCGCCGCATGGTGTGGAGCTGTCGCTCAGATCGGTCGGCCGTCGTGACCGCACTTGATGACGGGACGGATGCAGTCCTGGACCCGGCGGGCCAGCTCGGCCACCGGCCACGCGTTGAAGAAGTCGCCGTGCATCGTGTAGCCCGGCCCGGAGGCCAGCCGGAACCGTGACGGGTCACCGGTGACCGGGTACCGCAGCACCTGCCGCAACTTGGGCACGTGCACCGGGTGGGTGCTCGGGCAGGCCTGGTTCACCGGGTACGCCAGGTGGCTCTTGTGGTCCGGTGAGTCGAGATCACGGCCGTTCCAGCACTGCGGGAAGTCCAGGTACGACTCCAGCATCGTGCCGGACGGGCAGTTGACGAAGTCCTTCGACGGCGGCACGTGCCCGGCGTGCAGGCAGGACCAGCGGGCGATGCTGTCGTTCGGCCCGGTGGCCTTCGCGTTGCCGGCGACGAGCCGCAGCCCCTGCGGGAACGGCTGGGTGTTCGCGACGACGTCGGCGCGTACGCCCTCACCCAGGTAGTAGAACGTGGCGATCGCCGGCTCCACCGCGACGTTGTCCCGGTACAGGGTCGGCACCCAGTAGGACGAGACGTCCACCCGCGGGTCGCAGGTGGTGGGGGAGTTGACCAGGTCCGGGAGGGTGGTCTTGGCGTTCGTCACAGTGCTGCCGAAGAAGCTGTGCATGTGCGACGCCCCGGGCAGCCCGGGGAAGACGATCGGGTCGTCCGGCAGCCGGTGGCTGTACGTGCAGTCGGCGGGGAACTCGGCGACCCGGATGGCGTTGGCGCCGAAGTCAGCGCCGGCTCGGCCGGAGGCGGCGTCGGCCCGGTCGGTGGCGGAGACCAGGTACGTGCCGAGTAGCACCAGCAGGGCGCCGATCGCCGTGGCGAGGCGCAGTCGGCGGGGGATGCCGGAGAGGGGTGCGGCCCTGTCCATCGTGACTCCTGTCGGGGACGGGTCAGGGACAGCTCCGGCGCCGCCGCCGAAGGCATCGGAGTTGTGCCTGGCCAGACTGGGTGGTGGCCGGTTGGGGCCGGTGCGAGAGAGCGCTCTCACTGCTCCCCAGCCTCATGCTGAAGTCGACAATTGTCAATACGTGCCGCAGTTGGTGGAAAAGTCGCCGAAGGGCCGGGCCCCGTGGTGGGGGTCCGGCCCTTCGTCGTGTGCGTGTGTGTGGGTGGGTGTCAGCTGGTGGCGTAGCCGCGGGTGGCGATCCAGTCGGCGAGGTGTTCGACGCTGATCTGGTAGGCGGCTTGGTTGGGGTCGGCGGAGTCGGCGATGGTGACGGTGGTGCCGTTGTCGTGGTAGCCGACGACGCTGATGTAGTGCCCGCCCTCGTAGGAGTGGCTCACGCCGTCGGTGTCGGTGCTGGTGCCGGCGATGTTGGCGACCACGGCCCTACCGTCGTCAACAGTCTTGACGATGTCGGCGCGCAGCGTGTCGGTCTGCTTGGCGTCAGCGTCGGGGGTGCTGATCTCCACCGACCGGTAGGCGTTGGTCTTGCCGGTTTCCTTGTTCAGGACGGGGGTGATGTCGTTGATGGAGTTGGTGCCGGCCTCGGTGGTGCCCATTTCCTTGGCCATGTCATCAACGTTGATGTTCTTACCCTGCACACTCAGGGCGTTACGGGTGGCGGCGGGCCCGCAGTAGTAGAAGTTCGGCTGGGCTTCGTAGCGCACGCCCAACTCCCGCTCACCGTGGCCGGCCTTGCGGTCGGTCTGGGTTTGGGTGGCCGGCTTGGTGGTGGGTGCGGCGAAGGCGGTGGTGACGGGGCCGGCGATGGTGCCTGCGGTGAAGGCGAGGCCGGCGGCGGTCAGAGTGGTCTTACGGATCAGATCGGTACGCATGATGGCGTGCTCCTCTGCGTCGGGGGTGTGCCCGCACCACCTCGGGGGGTGTGGTGGTGCGGGGAAAGTTCTTGCCCGGCGACCCGCAACGAGGGGGTCGGCGTCGGGACAGGGTGTAACCGTTCGCGGTGGCAGGTCATTCCTGCCCGGGGGGTCGGCCGTTGTGGTGCTCGGCCGTGCGGGGGATGTAACCGGGGCGGCCTGGCGGGTGTTCCCGGCGACTGTCATGCCCGGCCGCTGTGGTGCTCGGCCGTGCGGGGGGTGTAACTGGGCCGGCCTGCGGGGTGTTCCCGGCAGGGAGTTCCTGGCTGCGGTTGCCGGCGGGGTCGCGGACCACGACCCGGGCTGTTGCGGTGGTCTGCCAGGTATAACGACCCGGCCCGGCCCACGATTCCGCCGCCGGGGTGGCCCCGACCACCCGACATTCACCCCGAACCCGACAAACCATCCACCCCACCACCCCTGTCGAACCCGACACGGTGGTCAGCGCAGGGATGATCCACTCGGGTTCCTGGAAGTCGCGGTGTCCCGCTGCCCGGGATGCCCCGACATCACGAAACCCGAGTGGATCATGCCCGCGTGCACGTTGTCCCCGGACCGGGACTGACCAGCAGGTCGGCGCGTCGTGAGGTCGACCCTGATCGGGTTGCCGTGTGGGGCGGTAGGGCTGGTTGAGGTTGAGCGGCGCGTCGGGCCTGGTTGAGGTTGGCCGAGTGGTCCGGTCGCGTCTGGTCGGGGTTTCCGCGTCCTGTGGCCGGGCCTTGTCGAGGTTGCGGGTGGTGCGGTGGGCCCTGGTTGAGGTTGCCGCGTCGTTTGGTGCGGCCTGGCCCAGCTCAGCGGAGTGCGAACCCGGCGCAAGATCGTGCTTGATCCAGGAAACAGGGCCTTCCTCGTGCCACGAGACCACTAGATCAAGGATCGAGCACGACCTTGCGGACTTGGGGCAGGGCACCGGCAAGCTCGCTCGATCCCCGGCCTGAACGCCGTCGCGCAAGGAGAGCGGCTGTTCGTCAACGCCGGGCCAGCGTCGATCAAGGAGTTGTGGTGGGTGACAAGATGCTCAGTCGTGGCCAAACCGGGCACCACAACTCCATGATCGCCTCGACCGGGCAGGGCAGCACGCGCGGGGGGCAGCCACGCGCGGGGGCAGCACCGGCGAGGCGGCACTCGCGGGGCGGCGCGGGCGGGGGTGGTCCCGACGTGCGGGTGGGCAGGGCGCCGGCAAGCTCGCACGGCGCGGCCGGAGCGGTTCCGACGTGCGGGTGGGGCAGCCCGAACGCGTCGGACTGCCCCACCCGGGAGCGCACTGACGAGATCAGAACCCGAGTACGGTCCGTCCGCCGACCACCGGCAGTCGCAGTTCGCTGTCGTTCGGTGCGACCCGCAGCTCGGTGCCGCCCAACGGCAGGAGTGTGTACTCCTGGTCGCTGGAGAAGACGACAACGCCGATCCGGTGTCCCGCCGGGAAGATGTAGTCCTTCGGCTCCATGGTCCACCGGTAGTCGTACATTTTGCCCTGCTTGATCGGCTCGGTGCGCGCGGCGCTCTTGCGGTTCTGCGGATCCATCCACCCTCGCGTCACCACGGTCGGGGCGGCGGTCGACCCGGCAGGGCCGTAGTCGACAAGGTACGCGGTGAGGTTCGCGTCCGGCTTGTTGTCGACAGCCATCCGCAGCCGCATCTCCGGACGCCCGGAGATGCGTACGCTCTGCGTCAGCTCGGGGGAGCGGTAGGCGAGTCGGTTGGCGCTCGCGGTGTCCGGATTGGACACCAGGGTGTCCGGGTGGATGGTCCGGCCCTCGTCGACGAAGCTCTGCTCGATCTTGGCCTTCGGCGGCTTGCCGGTGGTGAGCGCGCCGGGTGCCGTGGTGTCGGTGGCCGCGAAGCGCAGGCCGACCTCCCGTGCCGCCGGGTCGGGCCAGTTGGCGTACGTGGTGTAGGCGCGGTCCTCGCGCTGGAGCACCGCGGTCGGCTCGTCCATGATGCCGTTGCGGACGTTCCACAGCCAGAAGTCGAACCAGCGGTTCTCGGTCTGCTTGTACGTCCACGTCTGACCGCTGGGCAGGGTCACCGACGCGCTGCTGCCGGGGCCACCGTGGCCGCCCTGGTGCAGCCAGATCTTGCGGGGGACGTCGCGCTTGGCGAGTTGGTCCCACCAGCCGGCGAAGTGCTCGGTCTTCACGTTCCAGTCGTTGAGGCCGTGCACGACGAAGACGCTGGCCTTGACGTCGCGGGCGTCGAGGTAGTCGCGGTCCTGCCAGAACTTCGAGTAGTCGCCGGTGACCCGGTCCTGCTTCGCGGTGATCTCGGCGAGCTCGTCGGCGCACTGCCCCTCGGCGCGTGCCTGCCCGGCGGTGTACTGGGCCAGGATGTCGAGGTCCTCGCCCTGGAAGGTGCCGGGCGCGACGACGAGGCCGTTGGCCCGGTAGTAGTCGTACCAGCTGCTGATCGCGGAGACCGGCACGATGGTCTTGAGCCCCTTGACGCCCGTGGTGGCCACCTGGTTGGGCAGCGTCCCGTTGTAGGAGACACCGGTCATGCCGACCGCGCCGGTGGTCCAGCCGGCGGTGACCGGGGCGCCGTTCACGTCGTACGCCTTCGCCCGGCCGTTGAGCCAGTCGATGACCGCCTTGGTGCCGAGCGTCTCGGCCTGGTCTCCGCTGGTCGGGCAGCCGTCCGAGTCGCCGGTGCCGACGCTCTGGCCGAGCACCACCGCGTACCCGCGGGGCACGTAGTAGTCGTCCAGCGAGCCGGGCAGGTTGGCTTTCGCCTGGGCCCGTTGTGCGCCGGCGTCGAGGGCGCGACGCCCGTTGCGGTCGGTCAGGCCGTTCTGTGGCAGGTCGTCGACCAGCACGCTCGGGTACGGCACGTCACCCCAGGTGCCCTTGCGGTACGGGCTGTGCTCGAAGATGACGGGCACCTTGAAGCCCTGCGTGGCGGTCTCCCGGGGGCGGGAGATGTCGATCGCCACCCGGTCGGGTCGACCGTCGTGGTCGGTGTCCACCGGGGTCTGGACGAACACCCGCTCCTCGATCGCGTCGGCGAGCGAGAACACCGGTTGGGTCATGCCGTCGCTGACCACGATGCCGGTGGGCGTGGTGGGCGTGGGCGGAGCCGCAGCCGCGGGTGGGGTTGCGCTGAGGACCAGGGCGCCGGACACGCCGACGCTCAGGAGTGCCAGATGACGGGGTCGACGCATGCGCGTCTCCCTTCGGTTGGGCTGGTTGCCGGGTAGGCACTGGCCAATCTCGAAGATCCATTCGTCGCCATGCTAGGTCCGCCGGGGCGTCCCGTCGATCCCATCGGTTGTCCACTGTGGTCGGTCAGGGAGTCGGTGGCGTCACCGCGATGATCAGGTGGGAGCGCTGGTCGCTGGCGTTGCGGTAGAGGTGCGCCAGGCGCGAGTCGAAGGTGACCGATTCACCGGCGGTGAGGGTGTACGACTCACCGCCGATCTCGGCGACGACCTCACCGGTGATGACGATCGCGCATTCGGTCGACGGGTGCGCCCACGGTTCGGCTGAGCTGGCGTCGCCGGGTGCGAGGTGGGCCTGGAGCACTTCCAGGTCGCCGCGGCCGGGGGTGAGTCGTTCGTAGGTGATCTGGCCGGGTGGCGCGGCCAGCCTGGTCCGGGCGCCGACGCGGCTGACGTGCACGGGTGGCGCTTCCGGTTCGGAGAACAGCTCCGCGATCGAGGTGTCGAAGACCTGGGCGAGCTTCCGCAGTGTGGAGAGGCTGGGGTCGGTGGCGCCGTTCTCGATCTGGCTGAGCAGGGCGGGGGACACGTCGGCGGCTGTGGCGAGCTGACGCAGCGTGAGGGAGTGCTGCTGACGCAGGTCGCGGAGGCGGTCACCGAGCATGGGTCCTCGTTCCAAATTCAGTGTGGCTGAATCTTGATTGACCAAACTATACGGCCCTGTTTAGGATCACTAAACATTAGGCGGCAATGTTCATTTCAAGCGAACAAGCCGCACCGAGGCGCGAACCGGACGTCTCCGCCCGGTCTACATCCAACCCCGAGACGACGCCCCCGAGAAGCCCGCGACGCCCGTCCTCCCATCGGCCCGGCCGACGCGTGGTGTCGCCCGCCGGGCGTCGCACGCCCCGCGGATCCCGCACGACGGGCCGCGCGATACGAAGGTAGGAACAGCATGTCGGTGTCTCCCCGCCGGCTCCTCGCCGGAGCGTCCGCTCTGGCGACGCTGGCCGTCCTCTCCGTCAGCGCCTGTAGCGCCGGCGGCAGTGGTGGAAACGCGAACGGTACGGCCAAGACCCTCACCGTGAACACCTCGTTCGTGCTCAAGACCCTCGACCCCGGCCGGGTCTACGAGGCAACCGGTCTGACCGCCGTGCACGCCCTCTACGACACCCTGCTCACCTTCAAGGGTTCGGACGTGAGTAAGCCGGTCCCCGCGCTGGCCGAGTCGTACCAGGCGTCGCCGGACGCCAAGACGTTCACCTTCAAGCTCCGGCAGGGCGTGACGTTCGCCGACGGCAGCCCGCTCACCGCCGACGACGTCGTCTTCTCGCTCAACCGGCTGAAGAACATCAAGGGCAGCCCTGCTGTCACCGTCAGCGGCCTGACCGTGACCAAGACCGACGACAGCACCGTCGTGGTCGCCTCGGCCACCCCGGACCCGAACATCCCGGTGGTGCTGTCGATGCCGTCGACAGCGGTGCTCAACTCCACTGTCGCCAAGGAGCACGGCGCTCGCGACGGCGCCGACGCCGCCCAGGGCGACACCGCGCAGCAGTACCTGGACACCAACTCCGTCGGCAGCGGCCCGTACGTGCTGAAGTCCTACGACCCCTCGTCGCAGGTGGTGTTGGAGGCCAACCCGAAGTACTGGGGCACGAAGCCGCAGTTCTCCCGGGTGGTGCTGCGCAACATGGACGTGCAGACCCAGAAGCTGACCATGCAGCGTGCCGAGGCAGCCGAGATCTCCCTGGACATCTCCGGCAAGCTCCTCGACGGACTGCCCGGCAGCCTGCAGACCTCCGGCGTGCAGGACACCGTCTACTTCCTGTTCCTCAACGCCGACCCGGGCGTCTCGGCGGTCACCTCGAACCCGAAGTTCAACCAGGCCCTGCGCGCCGCCATCGACTACCAGGGAATCGCCGCCCTGTACGGCAAGGGCGCAGCCCCCGGCGCCGGGCTGGTCGCACCCGCCTTCCCGGGCGCGCTGCCGGCCGGCGAGGAGTCCAAGCGGGACGTGGCCAGGGCCAAGGCGCTGCTCACCGAGGCCGGCCTGACCAACCCGACGGTGAAGTTCACCTACCCGGCCATCACCTACAAGGGCGTGGACCTCGGCACGGTGGCCACCAAGGTGCAGGGCGACGCCGCCGAGGCCGGCATCAAGCTGGAGCTCAACCCGCAGCCGCTGACCACGTTCCTCGACGAGATGCGCGGCGGGAAGTCGCCTCTCGGATTCACCCCGCAGAGCCTGA
Source organism: Micromonospora sp. NPDC053740 (assembly GCF_040677775.1). Lineage (NCBI taxonomy): Bacteria > Bacillati > Actinomycetota > Actinomycetes > Micromonosporales > Micromonosporaceae > Micromonospora > Micromonospora sp. NPDC053740. The sequence goes on along the minus strand of NZ_JBFASO010000001.1, from coordinate 344,073 downwards.
ACTACCCGGTCGCCGACTCACTGATCAACAACATGGCACCGGGCCAGGCGACAGCGTTGCGCTCCGGCTGGACGGTCGAGCGGGCCGACCCGGCTGTGGTGGCCGCCGGCAGGAAGGTCACCGCGACCCTCGACCTGGCCGGTCGGGCCACCGCCATGCAGGAGTGGCAGCGGCTGATGAACGCGTCCTCGCCGTACCTCGTGCTGGCCAGCAACTCCTCCATCGTCGTGGCGACCACGGACCTGACCGGGGCGGACTACACCGCCGCCGGTTGGCAGGTGGACGTCGCAGCGGTCGGCCGCAAGTAGTCCCGACGACATGACGACAGTCAACGACGGTGAGCCGGGCGCGGTCGCCACGACCGCGTCCCGGCCCCGGGGGGCCCACCCGCTGCTGACCTTCCTGGCCAAACGGGTGGCGGTCACCGCCGGCCTGCTGCTCGGCGTCACGGTGGTGACGTTCGGTCTGGTCAACGTGGTCCCCGGTGACCCGGTCACCGCCAACCTCTCCGACCAGGCGCTCAACGACCCCGCCGCGGTGGCCGCGTTCCGCGAGAAGTGGGGCCTGGACCAACCGCTCTGGGCCCAGTACCTGCACTACCTGGGCAACCTGCTGCACGGCGACCTGGGTCACTCCCAGCAGACCGGGCGGGCCGTCCTGGACGACCTGCTGCACTACGTGCCGGCGACCCTGGAACTGGCCCTGCCGAGCATGGTGCTGGCGCTGCTCATCGGCACGGGGGTCGGCATGCTCGCGGCGGTCCGCAACGGCCGGCTCACCGACCAACTGGTCCGGGTCGGCGCCCTGCTCGGGCTCTCCACCCCACCGTTCTGGCTGTCCCTGGTCGTGCTCTACGTCTTCTTCTACCAGCTCGGCCTGGCCCCCAGCGGCGGGCGACTCTCCACGGACTTCAGCCCGCCACCCACCGTCACCGGCATGTACACGGTCGACGGGGCGCTCGCCGGGCAGTGGGACGTCGCCTGGGACGCCGCCCAGCACCTGTCCCTGCCGGTGCTGGTGCTGACCTCGCTGACGGTGGCGATGCTGGTCCGCTTCGTCCGCTCGGCGATGCTCGAGGTGCTCCAGCAGGACTACATCCGGGCCGCGTACGCCAAGGGTCTGCCGACCCGGGTGGTGCTGCGCCGGCACCTGCTGCGCGCCGGCCTCGTCCCGGTGGTCACCGTCTCCGGCCTGGCGTTCGCCTCGCTGCTCTCCGGGACGGTGCTTGTCGAGAGCATCTTCGGCTGGCCCGGCGTCGGCCAGTACGCGTACCGCAGCGCCACGGCGCTGGACCTGCCCGCGATCCTCGGCGTCAGCCTCTTCGTGGCACTGGTCTACACGCTGGTCAACCTGACCGTCGACCTGCTGTACGGGCTCATCGATCCGAGGATCCGGTTGTCATGACGACACTTGCAGACCCGAAGGCGGAGCGGGCCCTGGGCCGACGCCGCTGGCTCGGCCGACTGCGCGGTGGCTCGACCAGCCGACCGGTCTGGCGTCAGCCGATCACAGTGGTGGCGTTGACGATCCTCGGTGGATGGTTGCTGCTGGCGTTGCTCGCCGACGTTCTCGCACCGTACGACCCGCTGGCGCAGAGCCCTGACACGTACGCGTCGCCCTCCGGGGCGCACTGGTTCGGCACCGACTCGCTCGGGCGCGACATCTTCAGCCGGGTCGTCCACGGCGCCCGCCTGTCCATCCCGCTGGCCCTGGCCATCGTCTCGCTGGCCCTGCTGGTCGGCGGGCTGCTCGGGCTGGTCGCCGGGTACGTCGGCCGGTTCGTCGACGAGGCGCTGATGCGCCTGACCGACCTGGTGTTCGCGTTCCCGCAGATCATCCTGGCCATGGCGGTGACTGCGGCGTTCGGCCCGAACACCCGCAACGCCGTGCTGGCCCTGGTCATCGTGTCCTGGCCGGTCTACGCCCGGGTGATCCGCAGCGCGGTGCTGAGCATGCGCGGCGACGACTACCTCAACGCCGCCCGCCTGCTCGGCGTCGGGCCGATCCGGGCGTTGCGCCGCGACGTGCTGCCCAACAGCATCGGCCCGGCGATAGTGCTGGCCACCCTGGAGCTGGGCAACGCTGTGCTGCTTCTCGCCGCCCTGTCGTTTCTCGGCCTGGGCCCCCGCCCGCCGGCCGCCGAGTGGGGCTCGATGGTGGCCCTCGGCGCGCAGGACCTGTCGATGTGGTGGGTCAGCGTCTTTCCCGGCCTCGCCATCCTCACCGTGGTGATGGCGTTCAACGTGCTCGGCGACGCGCTGCGCGACCGGCTCGACCCCCGCTACACGAAGGGACGCTGAGGTGGCACCGCTACTCGACGTCGACTCCCTGGCCGTCACCCTGCCCTCACCGCGTGGCCCGCTGCCGATCCTGCACGACGTGTCGTTGACAGTCGACGAAGGTGAACTGGTCGGCATCGCGGGGGAGAGTGGCTGCGGCAAGAGCCTCACCGCGCAGACCCTGCTCGGGCTGCTGCCCCCGGGGGCGGCGGTCACCGGCTCGGCCCGGTACGCCGGCACCGAACTGCTGGGCCTGGACGCCCGGGGCTGGCAGCGGGTCCGTGGCGCCGGCATCGCCATGGTCTTCCAGGACCCCAGCGCGGCCCTGCACCCGATGCTCACCGTTGGGCGGCAACTGACCGAACACATGCGGGTGCACCTGCGGATGGACCGGCGCGCTGCCGGCCGCCGCGCTGTGGAACTGCTCGACCAGGTCCGCATCCCGGACCCGGAGCGGGCGCTGCGGGCGTACCCGCACCAGTTCTCCGGCGGGATGCGGCAGCGGGTCGCCATCGCCATCGCGCTGGCCGCCCGGCCCCGACTGCTGATCGCCGACGAGCCGACGACCGCCCTCGACGTCACAGTGCAGGCCGGAATCCTCGCCCTGCTGGAACGGCTGCGCGCCGAGACCGGGCTGGCCGTCGCGTTCATCACCCACGACCTCGGGGTGCTCAGCGCCCTGACCACCCGTGGCTACATCTTCTACGCCGGGCGGGTCGTCGAGACCGGCCCGACGGGCAGCCTGCTCACCGCCCCCACCCACCCGTACACGGCCGCGTTGCTCGGCGCCCGACCGCACGGCACCCAGACCGGCGGGACGTTGCGGCCCATCCCGGGCGCGCCGCCGGCACCCGGCGAGGCGCCGCCGGGCTGCCCGTTCCAACCCCGATGCGGGTACGCCGAACCGTCCTGCGGCGAGGCCCCGCCCCCGCTCACCCCCGCCGGCGTCGACCGGTCGGTGGCCTGCGTGGTCCGTCCGCACCTGGAGGTGGCCGCGTGAACACCCCCGCCCGACTGTCCTTCACCGACGTCGAGGTCGAGTACCGCTCCCGAGGACGTGGGCGGGTACGGGCCGTCGCCGGGGTCAGCCTGGAGGTGTCGCCCGGCCAGATCGTCGGGCTGGTCGGTGAGTCCGGGTGCGGCAAATCCACACTGGCCCGCGTCGCGGTCGGGCTCAGCGCACCGAGCGCCGGCACCGTCGAGTACGCCGGCCGACCGGTCACCCCGCTGGGCTGGCGGCCCCGATCCGGTGCCGAGGTCGGCCTCCAGATGGTCTTCCAGAACCCGTACGCCTCGCTGAACCCCCGGCGCACCATCGGCTCGCAACTCCTCGACGGCGTGCCGGCCGCGGTCACCGGGTCGGCCCGCCGGGCCCGGGTACATGAGCTGCTCGAACGGGTGGCCATGCCGACCAGCGCCGCCCAGCGGTATCCGCACCAGTTCTCCGGCGGTCAGCGGCAGCGTCTGGCGATTGCCCGCGCGCTCGCCCCGGAACCCCGGATGATCATCGCGGACGAGCCGGTCACCGCGCTGGACGCCTCGTCCCAGGCGCAGGTGGTCAACCTGCTCGTCGGGCTGGTCCGCGACCTGGACATGGGCATGCTCTTCATCTCCCACGACCTGGCGTTGGTGCACGAGATCGCCGACGTGACAGCCGTGATGTATCTGGGCCGGATCGTCGAGGCCGCACCCACCCGCGAGCTGTGGCGCGAGCCCCGACACCCGTACACCCGGGCGTTGATCGACGCGGTGCCGCAGATCGGGCCCACCCCGCGCCTGCCCGCCATCCTCGCCGGGGAGGTGCCCGACCCGGCCAACGCGCCCACCGGGTGCCGTTTCCGGCCACGCTGCCCGCACGCGTTCGCCCCCTGCGGGGAGCAGCCCCCCACAGTCGACCTGGGTGACCGCAGCGTCGCCTGCTGGCTCACCGACTCCGCAACGGCCCCGACCGTCGCGCGCTCACTCTGAGGACACCCATGCGCATGCCCACCGAACAGGTCCTGGTCAACCTCGCCCTCTACGACGGTGTCCAGGACGCCCTCCAGCCGGATCGCGGCATCTGGATCGACGCCGATGGGATGATCCGTGCCGTCGGTCAGGTCGACGACGTCCTCGCCGAGGCCGGTGCCGCCCCGGTGGTCGACCTGGGCGGCGAGCACGTCATGCCGGGTCTGACAAACATGCACGTCCACCTCTCGTTGGGGTTGCCCGGCCACCTCGCCGACACTGTGCACAGCTCCAACCTGGCCGAGTTGGTGCTGCTGATGGCCGACTCGGCCCGGCGCACCCTGCACTCCGGTGTCACCACCGCCCGCCTCGTCGGGGAGAGCCGGTACGCGGACTTCGCCCTGCGCAGGGGGATCGAGGCCGGCGCTGTCGACGGCCCGCGCATCTTCACCGCCGGGCACGCGCTCTGCTGCACCGGTGGGCACGGCTGGGACGCCGACGCCCTGGAGGCCGACGGCGCGGACGGGTTCCGGCGGGCCACCCGCGAACAGCTCCGCGCCGGCGCCGACCTGATCAAGGTCTGCATCTCCGGCGGGATCGCGGGCCAGCACGAGGCGATCGACACCCCGCAGTTGCTCGACGACGAGATGGCCGCTGTCATCCGCGTCGCGCACGACTGGGGGCGCAAGGTCACCGCGCACGCCGGCCCGGCCGACTCGGTCCGCCGCGCCGTCGAGCTGGGCCTCGACTGCGTCGAGCACGGGTACGAGCTGACCGACGACGTCACCCGACTGATGGCCGAGCGGGGTGTCTGGTACGTGCCGACGATAGTGGTGAGCCGCTGCGAGCAGTTCTTCCGCGATTCCGGGGTGCCCGGCTGGCTGATGGACCGGGCCCTCGCGGCCGGGCCCCGGCACTGGGAGAGCCTTCAGTACGCCATCCGCAACGGCGTGCCGATCGCGCTGGGCAGCGACATGCCCCCGCACGCCGGCTACGACGAGACCACGGCGACCATCCGCGAGCTGGAGTTCATGGTGGACGCGGGGATGCCCGTCGCCGACGCGCTCAAGGCCGCCACCACCCGCCCCGCGCAGTGGCTGGAACGTGCCGACACCCTCGGCGCCGTCGAGGCCGGCAAGCATGCCGACCTGCTGGTGCTGCGCGACGACCCGACCCGCTCGGTCTCCGCGTTGCGCACCCTGCACGCGGTGATGAAGGGCGGGGTGGCGTACCGCGACGACCACGGCCGGCTCGGCGTGCCGCGATGAGCAGCATCACGCAGGTCGCCGACGGGTACCTCGACGCGCTCGCCGAGCTGGACCCGCAGGCGGCCGAGGCGGTGGGGCGTACCCCTCGATCGCATGTCCCGGACCTCTCGCCGGACGGCTTCGACGCCCGTGCGGAGCTGGCCCGGCGCACCGCGACGGCCGCGGCGGCGGCGACCACGCACGACCCCGGCGAGCGGTCCCTGGCCGATGCCCTGCGCGACCGGCTGGCCAGTGAGGTCGACCTGTACGACGTGGGGTTCACCACCCGACTGCTCGCCCCGCTGGCCACGCCGGTGCACCTGCTCCGGCAGCTCTTCGACAATCTGCCCCGGCACACCGAGGACGACTGGGCGGTGGTGGCCGACCACCTGCACCAGGTGCCCGACGCCCTGGACCGGTACGCCGCAACGCTGCGCCGGTCGGCACAGCAAGGACAACTGGTCGCCCGCCGCCAGGTGCTGGTGGTCGCCGACCAGTGCACCTCCTGGACCACCGCCGACTTCTACGGGCGGTTGGTCGACGGCTGTCCCGGCGGCCCGCTCGCCGCTCGGCTGCACCGGGGCGCGCGGCTGGCGAGCGCCGCCACCGCCGGTTTCGCCGCGTTCCTCCGCACCGAGCTGGCACCCTCCTCGTCCACCGTGGACGGTGTCGGCGGTGACCTGTACCGGGTCACCGCCCGCAGTTTCCTCGGCGCGACAGTCGACCTGAACGAGGTGTACGAGTACGGCTGGGCGGAGTTGGACCGCACCGCCGCCGAGCTGCGGACCGTCGCGGTCGAGCTGGGCCACTCGCGGGTGACTGCCGCGCGGGCGGCCCTGGACGCCGACCCGGCCGGTCGGGTGACGGCCGGGCCCGCCCTGGAGGAGTGGCTGCGCCAGCGCACCGAGCAGCTGACCGACGCGCTCGACGGGAGCCACTTCGACATTCCGTCCGCCACCCGCCAGGTGCTGTGCCGGATCAGCCCCGCCACGTCCGGGGTCATGTACTACACGCCGCCCGATCCGGCGTTTACGCGTCCCGGCGCGATCTGGTGGTCGGTGCCCACCGGCGAGTCGACGGTGCCGGTGTGGCGGCACGTCGGCACGCTCTGCCACGAAGGGCTGCCCGGCCACCACCTCCAGCACGCCGTCACCCTCACCACCGCCGCCCTGCATCCGTGGCAGCGCACCCTGTGCCAGGTGCACGGGTACGCCGAGGGGTGGGCGCACTACGCCGAGCGCCTCGCCGACGAGATCGGCCTGTACGCCGGCCCGGCCGAGCGGCTCGGCATGCTCGACGGTCAGCTGTGGCGGGCCGCCCGGGTGGTCATCGACCTGGGTCTGCACCTCGGGCTGCCGATCCCGGCCGGCAACGGGTTCACCGAGGAGCGCCGCTGGACGCCAGCGCTCGCGGTGGACGTCCTCACCCGCGTCGTCGGCCTGGACGCCGAGACTGCCCGCTTCGAGGTCGACAGGTATCTCGGCTGGCCGGCGCAGGCCCTGGCCTTCAAGGTCGGCGCACGGCTGTGGCAGCAGGCCCGCCGGGACGCCGAGCGCCGCGAGGGCGCCGCCTTCGACCGGAAACGCTTCCACCACACCGCGTTGGCGCTCGGACCCATGGGACTGGATCCGCTGCGCGCCCGTCTGGCCGACCTGCCCTGCCCCCCGGCACCGCCGTACCCGATCGGAAGTGACAGCCGATGAGCGATGAGCTCCGCACCACCATCACCGACCTGTACCGGTCCCTCGGCGACCGGCCCGCCTTCGACGCGCACCTGCACCCCGACCTGACGTTCTGGGAGTCTGACGCCGACGGCCTGCTGTCCGGCCTGCCCGCGCTCGACGACCTGCGCGACCGGCGGGCGACCCGGGCGACGGGGTCGGCGCCGATCTCGGTGGCGCCGGAGCACCTGCGCGCCGATGCCTGGGGCGACACGGGTCTGGTCCGCTACGTGCTGCGGGCCCGCTTCGCCGATGCCCGCCCGGACGAGTGTTTCCGGGTGACCGACGTGCTGCGCCGCGAGGATGGCTCCTGGCGCATCGTGCACCACCACGCGGAGGCCGTGCGATGAGCGCCGAGGAACCCACCACCGATCTGTACGACCTGCGGGTCGTGGTGGAGCGGATCGAGGGCCGCTCGGTGTGCGGTCTGAAACCGGGCGACCACATCGACCTGACCGGCTCCAACCGGCTCACCATACCGGCCGGGGGGCACTTCTGCCTGTACGCCCTGGCGGCGTGCCTGCCGTTGCTGCCGGCGAAGCAGCGGGCGCTGGCCGAGGGCGACTGGATGGCCCGGGACAGCCACGTCGCCTGTCCGGACCCGGACGAGCGGCTCATCATGCGCATCGAACGGACCGGCCTTCAGCGCATCCCCACCGAGGAGTTGACGTGAGCGCTGGGCTGGTCGGCATCGGCCTACAGTCCGACAAGTCCGCCGACGAGTACGCGGAACTGGCCGAACTGACCGAGCGGCACGGCTTCGACGTGTTGTCGGTCTTCGGTGACCTGATGTACCAACCGCCGATCTTCCCGCTGTTGGTGGCGGCCCGGCACACCCGGCGGATCCGCCTGGGCGCGGCGTGCCTCAACCCGTTCACCATGCACCCGGTGGAGGTCGCCGGTCAGGTGGCCGCACTGGACCTGGCCTCGCGGGGTCGGGCCTACCTGGGCCTTGCCCGGGGCACCTGGCTCAACGAGATCGGTGTGCCGCAGGTCCGTCCGATCCGGCGCATCGTCGAGACGGTCGCCGTCGTACGGCTGCTGCTCGCCGGCGACGACAGCGGTTTCCAGGGTCTGGAGTTCACAGTCGCGCCGGGCACGTCGCTGCGGTACACGCCGGCCCGTGCCGACGTGCCGGTCCTCGTCGGCACCTGGGGGCGGCAGACCGCCCGGGCAGCGGCCGGCTTCGCCAGTGAGGTCAAGGTCGGCGGGTCGGCCAACCCGGCGATGGCCCGGATGATGCGCGCCTGGCTGGACGACGCGGCGGTCGCGGGCCGGAACGGCACTGGTGTCGTGCTCGGCGCTGTCACAGTCGTCGACGAGGACGGTGCGATGGCACGTCGGGTGGCGCGCCGGGAGGTGGCCATGTACCTGGCGGTGGTCGCCGCGCTCGACCCGACGATCGAGGTGGACCCGGAGTTGCTGGCCCGGATCCAGCAGCACGTCGGCCGCCGGGAGGACGACCTCGCCGGTGCGCTGATCGGCGACGACCTGCTTGATCTGTTCGCCTTCTCCGGCACGCCCGAGCACGTCGCGGGGCAGGCCGCGGCGGTGTTCGACGCCGGGGCGAGTCGGGTGGAGTTCGGCACCCCGCACGGGTTGACGCCGCACGGCGGCATCGACCTGCTCGGCCGGCGGGTGCTCCCACTGTTACGCGGGTGAAAACTCCTCATCAAGGGCCTCGAAGATCACGTATTCCTGCATATGATCTTGCGGGAAGCCGCCCGAAGAGGCGCTTTCGTCCACATTAGACGAGGAGCGACATGCTCAGGAAAACGCGATGGCTGTTGGCCGTCGCCGTCACGGCCACGACGCTGACCGCCCTACCGGGCGGCGCTGCCACGGCCGGACCCAGCGACATCGGTCAGACCGGCGCACCCGCAGCCACTGCCGATCCGAAGACGCACACCGTCACCCTGCTGACCGGGGACGTGGTGACCGTACGGGACACCGGATCGGGCTGCCCACAGGCCACAATTCAACCGGCGGAAGACAACGCGGTGATCCACCAGAGCTGCGGCCCCGACGGTCACCTGCACGTCATCCCCGCCCGCGTCGCGTCCCAGATCGGCAGGGTTCTGGACCCCGACCTGTTCGACGTCACCACGCTGATCGCCGACGGCTACGACGACGACAACTCCACCGAGCTGCCGCTCATCGTGCAACCCGCCACCGCGTCCGCCCGGGTGGCCGCGCTCGGTGACGTGCTGTCGCTGCCCAGCATCGGTGCGGTCGCCGGCCGCGTACCCAAGAAGAGCCCGGCCACGGCGAAGCTCGCGACCAACTCGCTGCTCGTCGGCGCGAAGAAGGTCTGGCTCGACCGCAAGGTCCGGGCCACCGCCCTGACCGACGGCGGACGCCCGGCCGGCCTGGACCGCAACCTGGGCCAGATCGCCGCGCCGGACGCCTGGAAGGCCGGCTACACCGGCAAGGGCGTCCGGGTCGCGGTGCTCGACACCGGCGCTGACTTCACCCACCCGGACCTGGTCGGCCGGGTCGCCGAGCGGGCCGACTTCACCGTCGAGGGCGGTGACGCCGTCGACCACAACGGCCACGGTACGCACGTCGCGTCGACCATCGCCGGCACCGGCGCGGCCGCCCACGGCCAGCGTCGCGGCGTGGCGCCGGACGCCAAGCTGGTGATCGGCAAGGTTCTCGACGACCACGGCTACGGCGACGACTCCGGCATCATCGCCGCGATGGAGTGGGCCGCCACCCGGGCCGACGTCATCAACATGAGCCTCGGCGGCAGCGACCCGGACGACGGCAGCGACCCGCTGTCGCTCGCCGTCGACGCTCTGAGCACGTCCACCGGCGCGCTCTTCGTCATCGCCGCCGGCAACAGCGGCGGCGCCATCTCCTCACCGGGCTCGGCGGCCAGCGCGCTGACCGTCGGCGCTGTCGACCGCGACGACAAGCTCGCCGACTTCTCCAGCCGCGGGCCGCTGGTCACCAGCAACGTGGCCAAGCCGGAACTGGTCGCGCCCGGTGTCGACATCGTCGCCGCCCGGGCCGCCGGCACCAACCTCCAGGACCCGATCGACAGGTACTACGAGGCGATCAGTGGCACCTCGATGGCGAGCCCGCACGTGGCCGGCGCCGCCGCGCTGCTCGTCGAGCGCCACCCGGACTGGACCGGTGAGCGACTCAAGGCCGCCCTCGTCGGCGCCGGCGACCCGCTCACCGGCATCGACCCGTACGCCGTCGGCGCCGGCCGGCTCAACGCGGCCCGGGCCCTCGGTGGCCCCACCAGCGACCAGCCGGTGGTCAACCTCGGCACCTTCGCCCACCCGCAGTCCGGGACCAGCGAGACGAAGCTGAGCTGGACCGGTGAGTCGACGACCGTTCTCGACCTCGACGTGTCGATCGTCAACCACGACGGCCAGCCGGTGCCGCGCGGCGCGGCGTCGCTCTCGGCGAGCCGGCTGACGCTCAAGCACGGCACCACCGCCTCGGCGACGCTGCGGGTCAACCGCGCGGCGCTGGCCGCCCGGCCGGGCTTCTACCTGGCCACCGTCACCGCTCGTTCCGGCCGCAAGCTGGTCGCGACGACCCCGGTGAGCTTCTACGTCGAGCAGCCCAGCTACGACCTGACGATCCAGACGAAGCCAATGCCGGGCCTGAAGGACGGCGCGGAGAGCTGGATCAACCTGATGGTCACCAACCTCACCGACCCGGTGATCTACTACGACGGCGCGGGCGGTACGCCCGGAGACACCTTCACGCTGCGGGTGCCGGCGGGCCGGTACGCGGTCCTCGGCTCCTCCGTCGCCTACTACGTCGACAGCGACGTGCTGGAGACGACCCTCGCCGCCGAGGCCGACCTGGACGTGCGCGGCGCCCGGAGCGTGACGCTCGACCCGGCGCGGGCCAAGCCGGTGACGGCGACTGTCGACGGGGTGCCCACCACGCCCACCCGCACCGACCTCACCAACGTGCAGACCGCACCGAACGGCCTGTCCTGGTGGCACCAGATCAGCGGGTACGGGGCCAGGACGACGGTCCGCACCACAGCGCTGCCCAAGCCCACCGTCGGCTCCCGGCGCACCTGGGCGGCGGTCAACCTGGACTCGCCGGCCGGCACCACCAACCCGTACCGCTACAACCTTGTGCACGAGTACGCGGGCGGCGTGCCGGCCGACCCCGCCTTCCGGGTGAACAGGGCCGAGCAGGCCAAGCTCGCCCGGATCGAGGAGCGCTTCCACCAGGTGGACTCGGAGGGGATGGTCACCCAACTGATCCGCAGCGGCTTCACCGCGGACGGGGCGCCGGTGACGCAGACCCATGAGGGGAACCTGCCGCCGTACCGCACCGACTACCTCTCGGCTGGCTACCGCTGGGCCGACGAGGGTGTCTACGGCGGCCTGTCCGCTCAGGAGGCCCCCCGCACCTACCAGCCGGGCAGTCGGCAGACCAAGGTCTGGGCCCGGCAGCCGTTGCACTCCGGCTGGTACGACGACCCGGCCGGCGTCGACCACAGCTGCGCCACCGCGCCGTCACGGACCCGGGGCAACCTGCACATCGACCTGGTGTCGCTGACCGACCAGCACCAGCGGGCCGACTGCCTCCAGGGCGCCTCGATCGGCGTGAACCGCAAGCTGTCCTTGTACCGCAACGGGAAACTGGTCGAGGAGCGGGACCGCCCGCTCGCCGACTTCACAGTGCCACAGCAGGTGGCCGACTACCGGCTGACCCTCGACGTCGACACGAGCCTGATCCTGCCGATCTCCACCAAGGTCAACACGTCGTGGACGTTCCGGTCGGCCGGGCCGGACGGCACCGGCAGCGTGCCGCTGCCGCTGCTCGCTGTGGACTACGCGCTGCCGATGGACACCAACAACCACGCCACCGGCGGAACGGCGGAACTGGCCGTCCGGCAGATGCGCGGCATCAAGGCGCAGAAGGTGACGTCGTTCCAGGTCTGGACCTCGACGGACGACGGGGCCACCTGGAAGTCGGCCCGGGTCACCGGCAGCGACGACGGCTACCGGGTCGCGCTGCCGACGGCCGCCGCCGGGCAACCCGTGTCGTTGCGGGTGAAGGCCGCCGCCAAGGGTGGTAGCGGAATCGAGCAGACCATCATCCGGGCGTACCACGCCGGCTGACCGTCGACACAGTGGTGCGACCCGGCTCCGGCCGGGTCGCACCACCAGGTGCCGGACCGTCACTGGCCCTCCCAGACCGCCTTCGCCCCGGAGTCGCCCGTACGGAACACGTAATACACGGTGACGGCCGCGGCCACCAGCGACAACACCTGCAACGCCGGGGTCAGCAGTCGGGGGCGCGCACCCGCGGCGGGACGCGGCGGAACGAGCCGGACCAGTGCCAGGGCCACCACCCCCAACCCGATGCTGGCGTAGAGCGTGATGTCACCGAACTCCTGGTGCGCCTCCAGCTTCGGCAGGAACTCGGGGGTGACCCGCTTGGCGGCGCGCATCCGCTCAAGGAAGGCGTCGCCGGAGAGCTTCGTCAGCAGGGCGGCGACCGGCGCACCCACTGCCAGCAACCCCAGCACCCACCGGGTGTGCGGCCGGATCGGCGGTACGAACGCGTAACCGACAGTCAGCAGAGCCAGCAGCGGCACGAACACGACAGCGGCGTGCAGCAGCAGAGGGTGGGCCGGGATGCCCATGAACTCCTCGAACATCGGCGTCTCCTCCGGTGACATCAGCCTGGACGTTGATCGTCCACACCGGGACGCTATCGGTACCACGCGGGCGTGTCATCCCCGTCGATCACTCACCTGTCGCACCGCAGTGCGGACTCAGGTCGCCGCCGCACGTACGCCGAGGCCGACCAGGATCACGCCGGTCAGTCGATCGAGCATTCGTCGCACCGATGCGGTGCGGAGCAACCGGGCGGCGGCACCGGAGACGACGGTCCAGCCGGCGAGCCAACAGGTGTGCAGCGCGGCGTGCGCCGTGGCGAGCAGCACCATCGGCACCAGCACCGGTCGGCCCGGTTCGAGGAACTGCGGTGCCAACGTGAGGTAGATGGCGGCGGCCTTGGGGTTCAGCACGTTGCCGAGCAACCCTTGCAGGTACGGGTGGTCCACTCGCCAGGGCAGCCTTCGGGCGGGAACCGCCGGTCGCCGTTCCGCTCCCGCGCGGCGCGACGCGGACCAGAGCATCCAGAGCCCGAGCCCGACCAGATAACCGGCCCCGACCAGCTTGACCACCCAGAACGCCTGCGACGAGCGGAGCACCAGCGCGGCCAGGCCGACGGCGGCCAGCGTGGCGTGCGCGTAGAGCCCGGTCACCGTACCCAGGATCACCCACCAGCCCTGCCGCCGCCCGCCGGCGGCCACCCGCGAGATGACCAGGGTCAGGCTCGCGCCCGGCGTGGCGGTGATCGGCGCGACGGCGAGCAGGAAACCGAGCACCGCGACCCCGTGCATGCTCAGACCACCACCCGGTAGTGGGTGGTGAACAGCCCGGCGTCGTCGTACACGTGGAACGCGACGCCGGGCGGTTGGGTCTGGGTGGCCAACGGGCCCTCGCCCTCCCAGGGCATCCGCAGTGTGGAGACCACACCCGGGGCGATCCGCAGTGGACGGCCCGCGAAGGTGCTCGCGGCGGCGGTGTGGAAATGCCCCGTCAGCACGGCGACGACCTGCGGGTGGGCGGCGACGAGCTCGGCCAGGGGGTCGGCCGGCAGCAGCCGCATCGGGTCGATGACCGGGTGGTGCAGCACCACCGGCGGGTGATGCAGGGCGACGAACGTCGGCGTCCCGGCCGGCACCGAACCCAGCTCGTCGGCGAGCCAGGCCATCGTCTCCTCGTCCAGGTGACCGTCGTCCGCACCGGGCACCGACGAGTCGGCGAGGAGGAAGACCGCCCCGGCCACGTCGTGGCGGGCGTTGATCGGGCCGGTGCCGCCGCCGTCGTCACCGAGCAGACCCTTGCGGTACGCGTCACGCACATCGTGGTTGCCGGGGCAGAGCATCACCGGCAACGGAGAGTCGAAGAGCTTCGCGGCGGTCTCGTACTCGGCCACCTCGCCGTGGTCGGCGATGTCCCCGGTGATCAGGATCGCGTCGACAGGCCGTGGCAGGCCGTGCAGGTAGTCCATGACCCGGGCGGTCCGCTCGGCCGACCGGGGATGGCTGTCGAGGTGGGTGTCACTGAGATGCGCGATGACCAGCACGGGGGCTCTCCTAACGGCTACCAACATCAAGCCGTCAGGGGACACTACTCCGGCCAGGTCGGCCGCCGCAGCGTGGTGTCCGCCGAGGTCAGCTCCGGGAACGCGGCAGGCAGTCCTTCTTGTACTTGAGGCCCGAACCGCACCAGCAGGCGTCGTTGCGCTCCGGCGGCCAGGCGATCCGTGCGCTGGGCCGCGCCGACACCTCGGCCGCGTAGCCGGCCCGGACCGCCGCGTCGGCCGGATCGCCGCCACGTCGACCGGCGAACGCGGTCAACCCGGCCACTGTCGCGCCGAACACGCCCAACCCGGCCTGGCCTGCTTCCCTCAGCCGAACCAACTCCGTCTCCAGCCGGCCCCGGTGCGCGTCCCAGTCCGGCCCGTACACCTGGGTGAGGGCAGGGTGCTCGGCGAGCAGGCGATCGAATTCGGCCCGCGGCCAGAAGAGCAGATCCGACTCGGCGTCCCGACGCTCCCCGGCCCGACGCACGAGCTGGGTCTCCAGCCGGTCCGCCAGGTCGTCCTGCCGGTCGTGCGGCAGGTTCAGATTGCGGCGTACCCGATGCCGTTGTTGCAGCAGGAAGAAGGCGACACCCGGCGCGTCCGGCGGACCGAGCTCGACCACCGGGTCGACAGCGGTGCTGGCCGGCCCGGCCGCGGCAATCGCACCTTCGAGCACAGTGTTGACCGCCTCGCTCAGCCACGTCTCGGCGGTCGCCGAACGCCCACCGGCATCCAGCGCGGCACTGACGTAGGCGGGGGCGTCGGGCTGCACGAGCAGCAACGGGCGCAACGCCGTCAACTCCGCCAGCGCCTCGTCGTCGCGGCCGCCGGCCCGGAACAGCGCGCGGGCCCGCAGCGCGCGGGCGAACCCGGCCCGAGGGTCATCACCGGACGGGTACGCCGCCAGCGCCTGCTCCGCGTAGCGCAGCGCGGCCTCGGGCCTGGCCCGGATCTCGGCGATCTCGGCGGCCAGCGTGAACGCGTCCCCGGCGTCGTCCGGGTCCTCCAGCCGGCCCTGCTCGGCGGCCTCCGCTACGTCGGCGGCGACACCGAGCGGATCGGCGTTCCCGAGCGCCGAGCGGCGAAGTTCGGCGAGGTCAGCCTTGGTGAGTGTCTCTCTCGTCGGCACGATCTCACGGTACGTCGGGGTACGCGCGGAATGCGGGCAGATCACCTGTTACCCCGCTCTCACGCCGCGTCTTCTGCCTGCCGCCGGGCGGACTACGACCAGGCGCCGGCCGCCGCGGCCTGAGCGGCGTAGGTGTCGAAGTCGAGCGGGTCCCGTCCGAGAACTCGTCGTACCCCGTCGGTCGGTTCGGCGAGATGACCAGCCCGCATCCCGGTGAACAGGGCGTTCAGCGCCGTCGCCGCCTCCGCCGGATAGCCCTCGGCGAGCAGCTCCGCGTGGTACTGCTCGGGGGTGAGCTCCTCGTAGCGCATCGAACGGCCGGTCACCCGGGTGATCGTCGCCACCGCCGCGGCGAACGTGAGCGCACGAGGACCAGACAGGTCGTACACCTGTTCGTGGTGACCGGGCGACGTCAGCAGCGTCGCGGCCACGTCGGCGACGTCCTGGGCGTCGACGAACGGCTCCGGCGTGGCGCCCATCGGCAGGGCCAGCCGACCGTCGAGCAGCGGTTGGCGAAACAGGTCCTCGCTGAAGTTCTGGCTGAAGTTGTTCGGCCGGATGATCGTCCACTCGATGCCGGATGCGCGCACCGCCTCCTCCGCGGCGAGCATGCCGGGGGAGAAGTCAGCGACCCGGTCGATCCCCCGGCCGGAGAGCGCCACGATCCGGCCGACACCCGCGTCGACAGCCTGGGTCACGAAGTGTGTGGCCAGCGCCGGGTCCTCCGGAGCGAGCAGGTAGACCGCCGAGACGCCCGCCAGGGCCGGCTGCCAGGTGTCCCGCCGCGACCAGTCGAACCGCACCTCACCGGAGCGAGAGGCGGCCCGGGCGGACCGACCCGCAGCCCGCAGCGTCTGGACCAGCCGACGACCGGTCTTGCCGGTGCCAGCCATCACGAGTGTCGAAGATGCGTCCGTCGTCATGACCACCAGTCAACGCGCCCGGTCGAGGGCGGGACATGTCCTGTCGTACGTCAGGCATGTCCGATCGTCCGCGGTCCATCCTCCGCGCTCTATCGTCGGTGGCATGGACCCGTTCGACAGTCTGCTGCGCGGTCTGCACGCTAACGGCGCGGCCTTCGGCCGGTCGGTGCTGACGCCGCCGTCGGCGCTGCGGTTCACCGACGGCGCACCGCTGACGCTCTGCGTCCCGATGCGGGGCGAGGGCTGGATCTCCCACCCGGAGAGCGACAAGCCTCGCCTGGTCCGGGTCGGCGAGGCGGCCACAGTGCGCGGGCCGGCGCCGTTCGTCTTCTCCGCCGAGCCCCGGTCGAGCTTCGAGCCCGGGGAACTGCGCGACGTCCGGCGCGGCCAGACCGGCCCGGTCGAGCCGGTGGGCGCGGACCACACCGACAGTCTCGTGCTGCTGGTCGGGGTGTACCACGTCCGGGGTCGGGTGCCCCAGCGGTTGTTGGGCGCGCTGCCGCCGGTGCTCGTCGTGCCCGAGGACCAGGACTGCGCCGCGCTGCGCGACTACCTGGACGCCCAACTCGACGCGGGGCGGCACGGACGACAGGTGGTGCTGGACCGCCTGCTGGACTGGTTGCTGGTGTGCACCGTGCGGGACTGGTTCGACCAACCGGAGGCCGAGGCCCCCGGCTGGTACCGCGCGCTGAGCGACGACACAGTCGGCCCGGTGCTGCGCGCCATGCACGACGCTCCCGGTCGCCAGTGGACCCTGGCCAGCCTGGCCGCGCAGGCCGGAGTCTCCCGGTCGACGCTGGCCAAACGGTTCACCGCGTTGGTGGGCGAGCCGCCGCTCACCTACCTGACCGACTGGCGCATGACGGTGGCCGCCGACATGCTGTCCGAATCGAGCGCGACTGTCGCCGCCGTGGCACGTCACCTCGGGTACGCGGACGCGTTCGGGTTCAGCGCGGCCTTCAAACGTGTCCACGGCATGAGCCCGAGCCGGCATCGACGGCTCACCCGGGTCGACGCCACCGCGGCCTGAGCGGCTACTCGTCCAGGCCCGGAGCCGGTCGACGAGTGGTCGCAAAACCAACTAACCACTGTCATCTGCCGTCAACCCGTCGTCGGTAGCGTCCGGTCGCCAGTTTCCCGACCAGGTCGCACAAAGGCGGAATTATGGGCACTGTGGATCGCCGTACGTTCCTGAAGGCGATGGGAGTTCCCGCGATCGGCGCGGCGCTTCCGATGGACCTCAGCAAGGCGCTCGCCATCCCGGCGAACAACCGGACCGGCTCGATCGAAGACGTCGAGCACGTCATCATCCTGATGCAGGAGAACCGCTCGTTCGACCACTACTTCGGCACCATGCGTGGCGTACGCGGATTCGGTGACCCCCATCCGGCGACACTGCCGTCGGGCAAGGACGTGTGGCACCAGCCCAACGGGACCGACGAGCTGCTGCCCTTCCGCCCCGAGGTGAAGGACCTCGGCCGGACCTTCCTGCCGGACCCGCCGCACGGCTGGAACGACGGGCACGCCGCCTGGAACGACGGCCGGTTCGACAAGTGGGTGCCGAACAAGGGCGTCACGGCGATGACCTACCACACCCGCCAGGACCTGCCGTACCACTACGCGCTCGCCGACGCGTTCACCGTCTGCGACAGCTACCACTGCTCGCTGATGGGCCCGACCGACCCGAACCGCTACCACATGTGGAGCGGCTGGGTCGGCAACGACGGCAAGGGCGGCGGCCCGGTCATCACCAACGCCGAGGCCGGCTACGACTGGTCCACCTACCCGGAGCGGCTGGAGCGCAACGGCATCTCCTGGAAGATCTACCAGGACGTCGGCACCGGCCTCAACGCCGCCGGCTCCTGGGGCTGGACCAACGACCCGTACATCGGCAACTACGGCGACAACTCGCTGCTCTACTTCCACCAGTACCAGAACGCGCAGCCCGGAACGCCCCTCGCGGACAAGGCCAAGACCGGCACCGAGGTCAGGACCCAGGGCCGCGACCCGGAGGCGCTCCTGGCCGACTTCCGCGCCGACGTCGAGGCGGGACGCCTGCCGGAGGTCTCCTGGATCACCGCACCCGAGGCGTACACCGAGCACCCGAACTGGGAGCCCGCCTACGGCTCCTGGTACATCTCGCAGGTCATCGACATCCTCGCCGCGAACCCCGAGGTGTGGAGCAAGATGGCGCTCTTCATCACCTACGACGAGGAGGGCGGCTTCTTCGACCACGTGGTCCCACCGACGCCCCCGCAGACCCGCGAGCACGGGCAGTCGACAGTGCCGACCACCAACGAGATCTTCCCCGGCGACGCCGACCACCCGGCCGGACCGTACGGCCTCGGCATCCGGGTTCCCATGGTCATCGTCTCGCCGTGGACGCGCGGCGGCTACGTGAACTCGCAGGTCTTCGACCACACCTCACTGATCAAGTTCCTGGAGGCGCGGTTCGGGCCCGGCCGGCCGGACCTGATCGAGCAGAACATCACCCCGTGGCGGCGGGCCGTCGTCGGCGACCTGACCACGGCGTTCGACTTCCGGCACCCGAACCGCTCACGCGAGGTCAGGCTGCCCGACACCGACGACTTCAAGCCCGAGGAACTGGTCCGGCACCCCGACGAGGTGCCGGTCCCGCCGGCCGACCAGCGGCTGCCGAAGCAGGAGCACGGGGTACGCCCGGCACGGCCGATCCCCTACACCCTGCACGCCGACGGGCACCGCAGTGACGACTCGTTCCGGATCGACTTCCGCAACTCCGGCGGTGCCGCCGCTGTCTTCCAGGTCCGCCAGGCGGGCCGCGCGGACGCCCCGCGCAGCTACACGGTCGAGCCGGGCAAGCACCTGACCGACACCTGGCCGGTCACCTCCGGGTACGACCTGTCGGTGCACGGGCCGAACGGGTTCTTCCGCCGATTCGCCGACGGCCGGTCCCACCTCGACGTCACCCCCGCCTACGACGAGCACGACTACAAGCTCGCCCTCACGCTCACCAACCGCCTGTCGAAGCGGGTCGAGGTGACCGTCCGCGACGGGTACAACGCCCGACCGGTCACACTGTCGCTGCGCCCCGGCGAGACCGAGCGCGTCACGTGGGCGCTCGCCCGCACCCACGGCTGGTACGACCTGACGGTCCACGTCGCCGGTGACGCCGACTTCGCGTACCGCTGCGCGGGTCACGTCGAGAACGGCAAGGACAGCATCAGCGACCCGGCCCTCGGCGGGCTCGTCTAAGCGACACCGCGTCACCCGGGTCGCGGACGGCCCGGGTGACGCGGCTCGGCGCCGCGATCGGCGGCGGATGTGCGGATGAGCGGATGTGCGGATGTGCGGATGTGCGGATGAGCGTGATGACTCACAGGCATATCGATGCCGCACAGTCATCACGCTCGTCACGGCGCTCGTACGTCGGCTCGGTCAGAACTCCTCGTACACCGCCGGGTCCTGGTCCGAAAGCCGCCCGTCCGGGCGGCCCAGCGCGGTGATGGCCTCGACCTGCGCGTCGGTGAGCTTGATACCGAAGACGTCGAGGTTCTCGACCTGCCGCTGCGGGGAGGCGGCCTTGGGCAGCGGGATCACCTGACGGGCCACGTGCCAGGCGAGGATGGCCTGCGCCGGGCTGACGCCGTGCGCTGTCGCGATCTCCACGACGACGGGGTGCTGCTGCAGGTCGTTGCCGTGGCCGAGCGGGCTCCACCCCTGCACCAGGATGCCGTGCTCCCGGTGGTAGTCGAGCGCTTCCTGCTGCGGAAAGTACGGGTGCACCTCGATCTGGTTGACCACCGGGGCGACCCCGGTCTCGGCCACCAGCCGCTCGATGTGCTCGGGCAGGAAGTTGGAGAGCCCGATGTGCCGCACCAGCCCACGCTCACGCGCCTCGATCAACGCCCGCCACGCCTGCACGTACCTGTCGACCTTCGGGTTCGGCCAGTGGATCAGGTACAGGTCGATTCGGTCGAGGCCGGTGCGGAAAACACTCTCCTCGATGGTGGTCAGCGCCTCGTCGTAGCTGTGGTGCCGCCCCGGCAGCTTCGAGGTGACGACCAGCTCGTCCCGCACGTCACCGGCCGACCGGGCCGCCCGGCCGACAGCGCCCTCGTTCTCGTAGTTCACCGCCGAGTCGATCAACCGGTAGCCGGTCCGGATCGCCTGGCCGATCGCGTCGACACCCGCCGAGCCGTTCAGCCGGTACGTGCCGAGCCCGATCGCCGGCAGAGTGGTGCCGTCGGCTGCCGTCAGATGGGGAATCGTCATGATCGGAACCCTACCCGCGCGAGCCGTCCCGCAGGCTGGGTCTCTTCCGCCCGGACGGTCCCTCAGGTGGCCCCGTCACCAGCGGGGGCGTCCCTGATGGCGAGTGCGGCCTGGATGAGCGCGGCGTGGGTCAGCGTCTGCGGGTAGTTGCCGAGGTGGGCACCCGTCGCCGGGTCCACCTCCTCGGCGTAGAGGCCAAGTGGGCTGGCGTGGTCGGCCATGACCCGGAACAGCTCGACGGCCTCACGGCGACGCCCGGTGCGGGCAAGGGCCTGAACGAGCCAGAACGAGCAGGGAAGGAACGCGCCCTCGGTGCCGGGGAGGCCGTCACGTCCGGGCGGGTAGCGGTAGAGCAGTGGACCGCCGGCGGACAGCCGGTCCCGGATGGCGTCGATGGTGCCGCGCACCCGGGGTGACTCGGCCCGGTCCATGCCCAGCAGCGGCAGGACGAGCAGCGCCGCGTCGAGATCGGAGGAGCCGTAGCTGCGGACGTAGCTGACCGCCGTCGGGTCGAAGCCGCGCGTCCGGACCTCGGCGGCGATCGCAGCACGGGCGTTCTGCCAGCGTCGACGTTGACCCTCCCGCAGGGGGTGCGTGTCGGCGATGGCCAGGGCACGATCCAGAGCGAGCCAGCCCATGAGCTTGGAATGGACGTGTTGGTCGGGCTCCCGCACCTCCCAGATACCGGCATCGGGCTGCTGCCAACAACCGGCGACGACGTCGGCGAAACCGCGCACCGCCCGCCACGTCTCGGCGGAGAGGCGGTGCCCGCCCTGGGCGAACGCCCAGGCGGCGTCGATCACCCAGCCGTAGCCGTCGAGCTGGTGCTGACCGGCGGCGCCGTTGCCCATCCGTACCGGACGGCTGTCGAGGTAGCCGGGCCAACCGGACAACTCTCGCTCCGCCGGCACCTGCCTGCCGTGCAGGGTGAGCAGCGCCGGCAGGCGTGGCCGTTGCAGTCGGCTCGCGTGCAACAGCCACGCGAGGAAACCACGTGCCTCGTCGGTCTTGCCGACACTGAGGAAAGCGCTGACGCCGATGCTGGCGTCCCGGGGCCAGACATAGCGGTAGTCCCAGTTACGTCCCCCACCGGGATCCTCGGGCAGTGACGTGGTCGGTGCGGCCACCGGCGCTTTGCAGGGCGAGTAGGTCAACAGCCGCAAGGTGAGCAGACTTCGTACGACGTGTTCCCGGAACGGCAGCCGCTCGTCGATCTCCGCGGTCCAGGCCCGCCAACGGCTCTCGTCCTCAACCAGCAGGTCCCAGGCGGCCGTCGGCTCGACGTGGATCAGCGGTTCGCGGTGGGCCACGGCCAGCACGAGGGTGACCGGACGGCCCGGGCGGACGGTGATCGAGCTGGGCCGACCCGGTTCGATGCCGAACGCGGGCGTGCTGTCCAACGCGACAGCGAGCGCCCCCCACTCACACACGAGGGCCTGGCTCCGGTGGTGGGCTCGGGGCCGGCGGTGCCGTGCGCCGAGGCGGGGATCGAACTCCACCACCGCGTCGACCGGCGCCTGCTCGGCCGACAGCCGTCGCACGATCAGTGTCGCGGGCAGCAGGCGACCGCTGACCTCGGCCACCATCGCCTCGGTGAGGGTCAGCCGGCCGCCGCCCACCGCCCAGGTGGTTTCCAGGGTGGCGGTGTGCTGCCGGTACCGCCGTTCGACGACAGTGGCCGGCCCGGCCGGGCCGACCCGGAAGGTTCCGGCTTCCGGGCCCCCGACCAGTCGGCCGAACAGGGGATCGCCGTCGAAGCGTGGCACGCAGAGCCAGTCCATCGCGCCGTCACTCGCGACCAGGGCGGCGGTGCGAGTGTCGCCCAGCAGACCGTAGTCGCTGATCGGCGGCCCGTCAGTCATCGAGATCGCCCCTTGACGGGCCGGGCTGACGAACAACGTGCGTCCGGCGGGAACAACAGTCGTGTGCGGGTCACCTGGCCTGCAGGAGCAACCCAAGAAAGGCCCCGTAGATGACGTGGACGACAACCGTGACCAGCGGTGTCTGGATGCCGTAGTTGACGGCGAACAGGCCGGGCGGCTCCAACACCGCCGTGCTGGCCGGCCCCGCCCGTTGCGAGGCCATCCGCGGGTGGACACCAGGAAGCAGCGGAAGAATCACCGTCAGCGCGATCCCGACGTGCACGATCCCGAGCAGTGCCCCGATCCACCAGGTGGCGCGGTGCAACAGCGCGAACGTGGCCGCGTAACCGAGGGCGAAACCCTGACCGGTGCAGAGGTGCAGGAAGAACCCGACGACCCGCGCCCGGTCGGGATCGTCGGTGACGAAGGCCCCGAGCACCAGGGGAAGGTCGAGCCGAGTGAGACCGGCCAGCTGAGCGGAGATCATCGCCGCGGTGAGCGCCGCGGTGGCGACCAACCCGAACAACGCCCATCCGGCCCAGTCCATCTCAGCAGTCGTCGACGCCGCGGGCGTACTCGGTCATCGGTCCACCCTCCGGCTGAACAACGCGAATCCCACGGCCCGGACCGGACACCCGCCCCACCGGGTGCCCGGTTTCTCACCATAAGCCCACGAACCTGTCGCGCTGACCCGCTCGCGCAGATGTCCCTTGACGAGTTGACACCGGGTCGGTGCCGTGCCACTGCCTCAGGTAGGCGCTCCACCCATGCCGGCGGTGCGCTGCACGTCGGTCACGGCCAGGACGGCGGTGGTGGGCCGAATGCGCGACGACTGGCCCGCACGGCCAGAGCAGCGAGGGCAGCGTTGGCACCACCGCCGATCACCGCACCGATACCGAACGGTGCCACTCGACCGAGAACGATGATTCCCTGCTTGGTTCCGTACTTCGTGATGAAGTTCCGCCCCAGGACCGTGTTGATCTGGCGCAACGTGGCGACAGGCACCTTGGCGACAACCTGACGCCCCCAGTGTTGCCCCGTGCGCTCGGCGACCCTCGTGATGGTGGCGGAGCCGGACCCGCCGAGCATGATCCCCATCACGATCGTTCGGCGGCGCTCGACCTCGTCGATGCGGACTCCGTGGACTTCAGCGATCGAGAGCGCGAAGAGCGCGCTCAGCTGAAGTGAGGACAGAGCCTCGCCGGCCGTCAGCGCCAGTGCGACGCCCGTGCCGACGCCCGGTGCCGCTGCGGTTCCGCCGACGGCGGCGCCCGCCCCGGTCAACGCGCTGACATAGATCCGCTCCAGGTTGCGGATCACCTCGGCTGGTGTCGCCTCCGGGTTGCGCTGGCGGGCCCGGGCGAGGTTCTTCTGCACCAGTGGGGTCTGCAGGGCGATTGCCTTGTCCAGCAGGTCGAGGACCCGCTGCCCACGTGCGCCCGCCTCCGGCGCCGGTAAATCGAGGGCGTCGTCTGCCATGCCTTGAACTCCTTGGTCGTCACGTCTCAACTGGGCTGCCACTCGACCAACCGATCGGATCTTGCGTCACCTCATTGACCGGTGGACGCCCTACTGGGTGGGCGAGTTCGTTCCTTCAAGGCGCATTACTCAGCGAAGTCGGCGAGCATGCGCTGGTACGCGATGGGGTGCACGACCGGAACGGCGTACTGGCGGGCCTTCTTGGCCTTGCCGGACATCGAGTCGGGGTCAGCAGCCACCAGGAGGCGGGTCTTCTTGGTGACGTTGTCACCGACCTGGAGCCCTGCCGCCCGAGCATCTTCTTCCCAGGACCACCGCGGTGGTTCCATCGCCCCGGTGAAGACCACCACGTCGCCGGGTCGAAGCCGCCAACTCTTGGTCTGAGGCCGGGCCGGGCCGACGTCACGAGCGGCCTTGAGGGCATGGTCGACGTCGGAGGCTTGTAGCCCGAGCAACGAGGCAACCTGGTCCAGGTCGTGGCGTTCGGCCGACGTGAGGACGTTGTCCTCCAACGCCACGGCCGCCAGACTCGCCAGATAGGTGCGGTGCAGGTGGTCGACGTCGACTCGGGCGAGGCCGAGCTCTTCGGCCGTGGCGACGAGCGCGTCCGCTTCGCTGGCCGAGATATGCCGGTCAAGCAGTGCCTGGTCGAGCAGATCGAGGTACGCGTCCCCCTGTGGTTCACGGAGCCGCGGGAGCCGGTCCACCAGCCGAGCCAGGAAGTGCTCCTCCCGGTGCCCAGGCTCTCGGCGAGGCACCGGCACCACTGCTTCGGTAGCCAAGGGTGGCCAAGGCGCAGCCGCAGCGGCGTCAATGACGGACGTCCACGGCGGTGGCGTTCCTACGTCCCGCAGATAGCGGGCCAGAAGCTGCGAGGCCGCCCTCGCGTCATGCAGAGCGGAGTGGGCCTGGTGCGGCGGCAACCCCGCCGCGCGACAGCAGTCGTGCAGGCTGCGGCCGGCCGACGGGAGGAAGTGCCCGGCCAGCCGCATGGTGCACAGCCCTTCGGCCAGGCTGATCGGCAGTTCAATCCCCAACCGGCGGTACTCCGCGATGAGGAATGCGGCGTCGAAGTGCAGGTTATGAGCGACCAGCACCCTCCCGCGAAGGAGGCTGGCTACGTGACCTGCCAGCCGACCGAACTCCGGTGCGCGCCGTGCTTCGGCGGCCGAGATGCCGTGGATGAGTTGTGGACCGAGATCCCGGCCGGGGTTGACCAGGCTGCACCACTCGTGCGTCACCTGCCCGGCGTCGTCAAGGTGGATGACGGCGACCTCGACCACGCGGTCGTGCCAACTGGTGCGCAGGCCCGTCGTTTCCAGGTCGATAACTGCGTACACGTCGGGTCGACTCCTTAGATCGTGGCCTGAGCGGAGTTGTCGGCGGCAGCACGCAACCAGGCCAGCCACCGTGGAGGCAACGGCTGTGGCTCGCCCAGAGCGCGCAGGTACTTTCGGCGATACCGTGCCTGTTCCGTGTCCTGCCAGAGCTGAGCGGTCATGGCGACAGCCGACGTCAGGGCCAGCGCCGACCCCGCGACCGGCGATGCGGCGCGCGGCTGCGCGGCGAGCCGGATCGCCAGATCCTCGTGATCCGGCACCTCGCTGGGCCAGGCGAGCGGGGCCAGCTTCGACTTGGACACCGCACGCTGCCGGTCGATTGCGTCGCTGTAGGCGGACCGGTGCTCGGTGATCTCCGCGAGTAGGTCGGAGACGGTCAGCACGTTCCCCCGCAGCATGTTGACCAGTTCCTGCGGCAGTACGTGAGCGATCCTCTCCAGGATCGCGACCGGAGCCTCCCGGTTCCACCCCACCAGGCACCGCCCCTGCAACATCCACATGATGCGAACAAGTTGGTCGTCCTGCGCGGCTTCATCGAGGCGTACCAGCCACGCCCCGCCGGCGCGTCCGGTCGGGCTGAGCCGCCACACCGCTACCGCCTCGACGCCGTCCGCGTCGGGGCCGACGGCGAGAACAGCATGACCACGCGCACCGGGCACGTAGTCAACGGAAATGGCCAGTTCGCTCTCGGACTCCTCAGGTTCTGCCATCCCACGTCCTTCATGATCGACAACAGGAGCATCACAGTAGGTGTCAATGTGCTCACCCAGGCTCAGCCGGAGCGGCACCTCATCGCGCGTAGCGTCCAGACGCGAGTGTCTGAACAGATCACACGCGCGGGGTGAGCGGTTCAAGTCGCGCGAGCAGGGTGCTCACCTCGGCGTGCAGGCGACGCAGCTCCGCAGCCGTGGGGGCCAGCTCGTAGCAGTGGTGGTGCGTGGCGGCGGAGAGGCTCGCCCAGGCGAACGCCACCCGGCGGGCGGTTTCGCCGCCCGGACCGAGCCGGCCGCGCAGCATCAGCTGCTTCGCGCGGCCCTGCCGGCACGCCGCCACGGTCGGCTTCACCCGCCGCCAGTAGGCGTCGATGCCGCCTTCGAGGGCGAGCCGGATCAGGCAGGCGCAGGCCCGCGGCCACCAGCCAGCGGTCACGGCGGTGGCGCCGAGCAGACCGGACCCGCGCAGCAGTTGATCGGCCGCCGCCAGGCAGCGCTGTGGCGTCGGCGCGGTCACGACAGCGCCGCCGCGAGGAGGCGGGCGTCCGCGACCAGGCCGGGCAGGTCCGCCAGGTACGCACCGTGCACGCCTTCCCGACACGCCTGGTACGCGTTCACCGCACGTCGTCCGTGCCGGCGGCCGAGCCAGCCGAGCACGTCACCACCCTTCTCAGCGTCATCGAACACCGCCAACGCGACGGTGGTGGCGACCCGGCGGGACGCGTCCTCGATCGCCTCCTCGATGTCGGCGTGCCGGACACCCCGCGCCACGCGGTTCCGCCAGACCGAGCGGTGGCAGGCCGCTTCGACAGCAGAGCGGCACAGTTCCGCGACCACCGGTCCGCGTACCTCTGCGGGGATCTCCTCGTTGAGCGCCAACGCGTACGCGTCGTCCAGATAGCGGGTCACCGGGTCGGAGCCGGCCCGCAGCGTCACCACCGACCTCTCCGCGCGGGTCACCTCGATGATCCGCGCCTTGCCCAGGTCGAGCCGGCGCACCGCGTCCGGCAGGCGGGTATCGTGGGTGAAGACGACCACCTGCCGCTGCTCGGCCAGCTCGGCGAGCACCCGCGCGAGACCGTCCACCTTCGACGGATCCATGCTCTGCACCGGGTCGTCGACCACGATGAACCGGAACGGGCTCTCCGGGGCGCAGCTGCGGGGCAGGAACGTCGCCAGCCCGAGCGCCTGCATCTCACCCTGGCTCATCACACCCAGCGCCGTGCCGTTGTCGGCGCCGTCCACGCTGACCGGGAAGACCACCCGCCGCCGGGTGTTCGCGCCTTCCAACGTCATCGACCCGAGCTCGACGTTGCTTTCCTGCCGCAGCTGCGCCCAGATTCGCTGCGAGTGCCCGGCGAACGGCGCGACCCGCTCGTTGCGAATCTCTCCACCTGCGTCCTTCAGCCAGGCGCGCGCGGCTTTCAACCGGGTCACTGTCGCCTCCCGCGCCGGCAGTGCGCCGACGGTGGCCGCCCACTCGCGCACCTCGGCCGCCGCCGCCCGCCAGCCGGTGTCGCGTTGCCGCAGAAACCCCTCGGCATACGCGCGGGCCGCGTCGACCGCCGCCACCACCGCCGGGTACCGCGCCGCCAGGTGGTCGGCCAGCTCGGCCGGCTCCCCAGGTACGCGCCGCAGCGCGGCAACGGCGTCACGCAGCGCCCCGACCGTCGGCTCCGACCCGGTGCCCTCGGGCACAACGAGGTCATCGATCAGGTGGTGCGTCTGCCGCAGCAGGGCCGTCAGCCGGGTCGTCGCTGTCTGGGCGGCGACGCTGCGCTGCCGAAGGTCGCTGAGCGACTGCGCGGCGGCGGCACGCCAGCCACCGTCGAGGGTGCCGGTGGCACAGACCGGGCACGACCCGTCGCCTTCGTCCTGGTGATGTTCGAGGGCGAGGCGGAGCAGCTCGGCGCTCCGCAGCGCGGCCCGGGACCGACCACCGTCGTACCGCTGGGCCTCGACCGCCGCGTCCCGCAGCTGACCGGCGAGCCGGGTCGCCTCGTCGACCGGCGGCGGGGCGAGGGCGGCGACCTCCCGACAGAGCAGCACCTCCCGGTCGGTGGTCGCCTCGTCCGGCTCGTCGAGGATCGCCGCCACCGCGCCGAGGTCGACAGGGCCCCGGCCACGCAGCAGCACGGCGACCCGCCGGGCCCGGTCGTCGACGATCCCGTCGAGCGTGCCAACCAGGGCGGCGCGCTGTGCGCGTACCTCCTTGATTGCCGCTTCGTGCGGCCGGATGGCGCGCAGCAGACGCTGGTCGGCGTCGGCGAGCGCGTCCAGCCCGAGGATCGCGAAGAGCGCGTCGAAGAGCTGACTCTGCGTCCCGGCGGCGAGCTTGCCCAGCTCGGCCGCGGTGAGGAACGGCCGGTACAGCTCCAGGGGGCGGGCCAGACCCAGCTCGGAGAGGCCCGCGTGCCGGCCCTGTGCGCTGGTGACCGTCACCTCGGCGTCGGCCAGTTCGGCCCCGACCGGCCAGGCCCGGTTGACCCGGGTCGGGGTGGCCACCCCGTCGACGCGCAGTTCCACACCTACCCAGCACGGGTCCGGGTTGTGCAGGTTGCGCCACCCCGTACGCCACACGCTGGTCTTGTCGGCCCACCGGGCGCTGTCACCGGTGAGGGCGAGTTCGGCGGCCTCGGCGAAGCTGGACTTGCCGGAGCCGTTGCGACCGACGATCAGTGTGAAGCCAGGGCCGGGGCCGATCTGGATGGTCCGTTCCGGGCCGACGCCACGGAACCCGGCGACGGTCACCGACTTCAACCAGATCCGTTCCGCCGGACCCTCATCGGCGGGGGAGCGGGGGTCAAGCCGGGTCGGAGTACCGGCGAGCGCGGCGGTGAGGTCCTCCTCGCCGGTGAGGGCGGCGAGGACCAGCTCGGCAGTCTCGGTCGGTACGCCGTCAGCGGCGGCCAGTCGGTCGAAGATCAGCTCGATCAGCGGGGCGGTGGTCTGTGCGGGCTGGGTCATTGTCGTCTCCAGGCGTGTGGTGTCCGCGGGCCGACGGCTCGTCGGCCCGCCCGGGGTGAGCGGTGGAAGTGCGGGTTACCGCGGTCGCGCGGTCAGACCGTGGCGTTCGCGTGCCAGTCGCGCAGGAACGCGTCGACCAAGGCGTGCGCACGAGGACGCAGGTCGAAGGACTCCTCCCGCCGGCGGCGGGCCATGTGCGACAGGCCGTCGGCGGCCTCGTTGAGGGCGTGGCCGCTGTGCCCCTTGACGTGCGCGAACGTCAGGTCGGGGCGGTGGGCCACCTGCTCGGCGAGCCGGACCAGGGTCGGTTTGTCTGACCAGCGCCGCTGCCGCAGGCTGTAGCCGACGGGCATCGCGTCGGTCTCACCGGCCTGCCAGCGGTGCAGATACCGCACGGCTGTCAGGCTGTCCAGCAGCACGGCCATGCCCGCTGGCACCTCGTCAAACCCTGTGAGCAGATAGTCGACCGCACGCAGTTCGTCGACGAGCACCCGGGACCTGCCGGTCGGGTCGAGGCGGCCGGTGCCCCGCCCGAGCAGGCCGTAGTGGCCGTCGCTCGGCCGGTGCCCCGCCCGAGCAGGCCGTAGTGGCCGTCGCTGACCACGTAACCGATGCCACCGGCGCGGCCCTTCCAGCTGGCGTCGGTCGCCGCGACCAGCGGGCCGGCCGCCTTCGCCCAGCGGAGTACCCGGCCGCGCCCGCGCTGCTGGTCCGGGCGCGGCGGCGCATGCTCAAGGTGCTCGGCAGCGCGCCGCTCGGCGGTGTCGAGCAGCTCGCCGGCGGAGATCAGCTCGTCGTAGTGGGCGGCGGTGAGGGCGAGGTGGACGGCATCACCGATGCCCTGGCAGTCGTCGCAACGGGTGGCGCGGGTGTAGGGACGAAGGAGGAGGACGCGGTCGCGCAGGGGCGGGGGGAGCTGGGTCAGGGCGCGGAGGAACTCATCGGGGCGCACGACGCCTCCTGACGTCTCGTGATGGGGACACGCTGATTGGGGTCTCACAGCTCCGACACGTCGGTCGCGACGGCGGTCAGCTTGTCGCCGGAGCGCTTCGTGCTGGCCGTCTCCTCCTGCTGGACGGAGGCGGAGTCGCCGGTCACCTCAAAGGTGTTGATGATCGGGTCCTCGGCGCCCTTGACCTCGTACGTCACCTCATAGGTGCTGGACGGGTCGAGGCCGTCGCCGGTATAGGTGACGTCAATCCGGTAGGTGATGTTGCAGCCGGCGCTGCCGAAGCACTGCTTCCGCAGGGTCTTGACCTTGAGCTTGAAGTCGCCCTTCGTCGGGGTGTCGTAGACGGGTGCGGGCGGCGGCGTCGTCGCGGGCGCGGTGGTCGACGCCGCAGCACTGGTCGGGGCGGACGTGCTGGGGCGCGACTGGGATGCGGCGGTGGGGGCGGCCTTGCCCTGGTCGGGCGACTCCTCACCGTTCGTCGTCGCCAGCAGCACGCCGCAGCCGCCGAAGCAGAGCAGCAGCACCAGAACGGCAGCACCGGCGATGACCCACCTGACCTGGGATCTTTTGCGGCTGACGGGCTGCGGGCTCGTTGCGCCCACGGTCTCGGGCTGAGCCGGGGGCTCGGCCGACGGGTCCGGCTGGTGGTGGGGCTCGGTCATGGTTCTCTCCTTTGTTGAGCGGGATGCTGTGGAGCTGATGTCGTGAACGGATCAGGCGGACGGGATGCCGACGACCTCGACCTCGACGCCCTCGTTGCGCAGGGACTTCATCGCCCGGTAGAGCGCGACCTGGGCGAAGGTGAAGAGCGACTTCACGGTGAGCGGCTTGCCGGAGCCGAGAGCGATCGCGTAGATGACCTTGCGGGGCCGGAAGCCGGGGTCGATGACGCGCGCCGACGGCTGCTGACGGACCATCTCGGCCAGAGTGGTGCGGGCGTCGGCCTCGTACCGCAGGGCGTCGACCGACACCTCGCCCTGTGCGAAGAGGTGGCTCAACGCCGAGCTGCCCTTGGCCCGCTTGACGTGGATCAGTTCGTCGTCGGGTCCGAGCAGGTCGCAGGCCTCGATACCGCGGTTGTGCTGGCTCGTCCGCAGCAGCCGCCGGTCCAGCAGGGTCAGACCGCAGACCCGCGCAGCGTGGACGTTGTACTGCTCCTCGTCCGCGTGGTCGGTGGTCCAGGCCGGGAGTGCGATGCTGGCCGGCCTGGCCAAGATCTGCTCGATCTCGTCGCGGAGGAACGCGCGGTGCCGGTCGCCGATCTCGTACCAGCCGCCCTCGTGCAGCAGGAGCTGACTCGCACCGTGCGCGAGCTGCGCGGTGATCCATCGCGACACTGCCGTGGAGCCGATCTCCTCCTCGCCGGCCGCATCCGCGTAGAGGGTGACGCGTCCCTTGCAGAGCGACGTCCACCGCTCGCCGTCTGGGACGCCCTCGGTCTGCGCGAGCACGTCTGCCAGCGTGAGTTCCGTTAGGTGCACCGGGCGGAGGCCGGACTTCGGCACCCGAAGCTTGTACGACTGGATCCGCTCGATCTCGCTGACGATCCGGCCCGGTACGGCCAGCCCCACCTCCGCTGGATCCGGCAACCGGAGCAGCCGGTCCAGCTGCTCCTCCACTGTCGACAGCCGAGGGTCCCGGGCCGGCACCGGTCGGATCTGGGTGATGAACTCCAGGTCAGCGAAGGGTGCTTCCTGCTTGGAGACCCGGTCGATCTCCCGCAGGTCGGCGAGCAGGCTCGCGGGCTCGACGCCGAGGTGGATGCGCAGGGTGTCGCTGCCCTCGACCGGGGTGGCCTTGCCCGTGGACCGGCAGACGGTGAGGTTCGGGTTGAACGTCCGACCGCAGACCTGGCCGACGATCTCGCCCCACTTGTCGATGCCGTACATCCGGATGTGCTGACCGCCCGGGACCATGTTGCGGTCCACCCGGCCGGAGGTGCCGAACACCCGCCGGCGTACCTGCTTGATCTCGTCGGGGGCGAGCGACCGCACCGCGAAGCCGATCCCGAAGCCCGAGTTGGCCAGGTCCAGATCGACCATGTGACGGCCCACGGTGCCGTAGGCGAGGGCGTAGACGTGCTCGTCGACCGCGACGAGCAGCGCGGCACCGCCACTGCTGAAACCCAGGTCGATCGTCTCCCCGGTCAACGAGGCGAGCACGTCGCACCAGTCGGCCCGCTCGCGCGGCACCGTCCCGTGTACCAGCAGCGCCGGTGCACCGGCGACCAGGCGCTCCTCGACCATGAAGTCGTGCTGTCGCACGTAGCGGTGGTTCACCGCCTCATGCAGACCTTCGACGGTCGGCGTCACCCGTTCCAGCTGGTAGACCGACGTCAGATAGGTGCCCTCCGGCCGCTCGGGCAGGTCGAGGGCGAAGAGGGTAGGCACTTCGTAGGGCGGACGGGTGACGTCCTTGCGGACGACACGACGGTTGGTCGGTCTGGTCGTGGTCGGCTGGCTCGCACGGCGCACGTCGATCTCCTCGCGTTGAGAATCGGGGTGGCGGTGGCGGTGGTGCGGGGGAGGGGTGCACCGAGGGCGGGCTTCGCGGGTCCCGCCCTCGGCGCGAGCGGTCAGCTCAGGGCGACGTCGACGCCGCCGGAGAACATCGAGTCGTGCAGCTCGAGCTTGGTGAGCTTGACGTTCTTGGGGATGTCGAAGACGACGACGCCGTTGACCTGGTTGCCGGGGTTGATGTCGTTGAGGAACGTCTCGGCGTTCTTGTTCGCGTAGATCGCCGCGCCGGAGTCGGCGGAGTACTCGGTGCCGTCGGCCGCGTACGCCTTCTGGCTGCTGCCGTCGAACATCTGCGCTTCCTTGCCGATGTTCTTCACGTTGAGCGTGACCAGGCAGAACTGGCCCTGCGCCTTCTGGCCGAGCATGTCGTTGCCGATCTTGGCGACGCCGCACTTGGACGACTTGACCGTGAACTCGAACTTCCCGTCCCGGGCCGGCTGGCCGATCTTCGCGGTCTTCGCCGGCTTGTCCTCGCTCTTGGCGCCGCCCGCGTCGTTGCTGGAGTCGCTCGCGTTGTCGGTGGCGCCGGAGCCGCAGCCCAGCGCGACGACGGCGGTGGCGATCAGTGCGAGGGTCGTGGTCTTACGCATTGTGTTCTCCTTGACGGGTTGATGGGTCGGCCAGGGCTGGCGCTGGTGGCCGCTCCGGTGCCGCATCCAATAAGAGCGGCAGGCCGGCCGGCACGCGACAACGCATCGTGAGAAGACCGGCTATCAAGGGTCACGCCAGTAAGCTCTGATAACCCCCCCTACCACCTGTGATGACTTGCTCCGAATCCCGCTTGATCGGTAATGTCGCAGCGCGGACAACTGGACGGGTGGGGGGAGGTAGGGACAAATGTCGTCGACGGTCACGCTGGGGCAGATCGCCAGGTTTGCCCAGGTGCGCCGGCCCAGCGTCAGCAACTGGAGGCGCCGGCATCATGATTTCCCTGACCCGATAGGCGGTTCGCCTGGCCAGCCACTCTTTGATTCGGATGAAGTGGCCCGGTGGCTGGACCGTCGGCCAGTGCCGGCTCTGCGTGAGGATGAACTAGCGCCTCTCACGTACGGAGACAGATTCCGGGCAAGCATGGACCGTGGTGGCAGTCTCGATGAGACCCAGCTCGATCCCGACACATTCGCCGACGTCGCGCTCGAGTTGATCGCGCTGCGAGTGGCCCATCAACGCCCGCTGCCCGCCGACCTCGCCGCTCTCGCGGAGCTGTGCGTCAGAGCCGAGGCTCAGTACCCTGATCTCGTCGGCCTGCTCAGTCATGTCGGCGCTTGCGGCCAACCGGCGTTGTCGATGCTTGACGATGTCGAGCGTCTGGTGTCAGAGCTTGGTGCAGCGGCCGCGGCCGAGGAGGTGCTCTCCACAGCTGGTCGTCGTGGCTGGTCCGGTGGCCCGGTTGAGACGCCCGTCGAGATCTGCGACCTGATTCTGCGCTTGGCGAACGAGATGCTGGGAAATCTCACCGAGCTTGCCGTGGCTGATCTCGCGGCCGGCCCAGGGAAGATGCTCACCGCCATGATGGCCGCCGGCGGCCCACGCGAGATCCGGTGCGCTGAGGCAGACCCTGTGGCGGCAAGGTGGCTGCGTCTGAGGTCCTTCTGCCACGGCCACCAGATGATCACGGTCCTCACCGACGGACGGGACACGGGCAGTCTCTCGGGCTCGGACCTTGTCTTTGTCGACCCGCCATTCCAGCCCGGCGAGCAGGAACACCATGAGGAACACCCGCTGTCCTGGGCCTCTCGAGTGGTGGAGTGCCTCAGCGACGATGGCGCTGGGTTCGCCGTCGTGCCGGAATGGACGCTGACGCGCACGGGGATGTCGCGCCGGCTTCCGGTGACGTGGGTACGCGAGCAACTCGTGCGTCGAGGTTGCGTCCGCGCGATCATCCAACTACCCCGCCACATTCACCGCTTCATCGGCGGCACGGACCTTGTGCTGCTGGTGCTGGCGCCCGACGAGGGCGACACAACGCGAGACGTCGTTGTCTGCGACGCCGAACAGGTCCGGTCCCGGTACGGCCGGTCATGGATCGAACAGACAACGCGGCTCGTGTGCGGCTCGCGGGAATCGCGTGAAGCTGAGCAATGCACGGCGATTCCCGTGTCGGTGCTAATGGGTAGGCGGTCGCTCCTGCCGTCACATCTGTTGATACCCAAGGCGGCACCTGAGGACCACGTGGTGGAGGCGGTGCGGGCACGTGAGTCTGCGGCGGCAACCTTCAAAATGGGCGCGGATGACGCGATCACCACGCTGGAACGGATCGGGGTGACGACCCGAGCGCAGGGCATCGCATACCGCACGGTCGGCGAGTTGCTACGCGGCCGGCAGCTCATCCGCCTGCCGGGCCATCGCATACCCGATGCTGATCTGGGTCGAAGCGGTCAACGAGTTCTGGGTCGCGAAGAGCTGCTCGGAGAGGTTCCCGTCGGCGGGCGTCGCATCGACGTTCTCACACTCGGGCAGTACGCCGCAGCCGCGATCACGGAGCCGGGCGACGTGGTCGTCATGGCCGGCGACCAGCTTCGCGTCATGGTCGACGCTGCCGGCGGCAGTGTCCTGCTCACCCCCGTACAGGGCTTGCGCATCCCCGGCTACGTCAAACACTCGTCCCTGTACCGCGACGAGCCCCAGCAGGCATGGATCGGGCCGTACGCGCTGGCGGCCCTACTCGGCGCGGCGCGCAACGCGGCGCGCACCGGGATACGCGTGCGCAGCGTGACTCTGCACCAGCTGGAGATCCCCGTGTTGACCGCCAGCGACTACGGCCACCTCGATCAGGCGTCCATGATGCTCAATGACCTAGCAGAGCAGGCCCGCAACCAGGCTGCGGCATTGGATTTGGTCCGGCAGCGAATCGCCGCCGGCGTCGCCGACGGGGCGATGAGCCTGCGTTTCAAGCCCAACACATCGAACGCGACCATCTGAGGAGACAAAGCCAGTGCCCCCACGCGCGCGCAAGTCGGTAGAGCCGCAATCGGCCGACCTCAAAGACACCCTCTGGAAGTCGGCCGACAAGCTGCGCGGCAGCATGGACGCCGCCGAGTACAAGCACTTCGTACTCGGCCTGATCTTCCTCAAATACACCTCGGACGCGTTCGACGAGCGGCGAGCGCAGATCGAGGCCGAGCTGGAGGGGGAGGGCATCCCCGAGGAGAACCGGCCCGCGCTGCTGGAGGACCAGGACGAGTACGCCGGTCGGGGCGTGTTCTGGGTGCCGCAAGCCGCCCGTTGGGAGTCTCTCGCGCACCGTGCCAAGGCGGCAGCTGGCCAGACCAGCATCGGCCAGCTCCTCGACGGAGCGATGAAGGCCGTCGGCGACGCCAACCCCGACCTCAAGGGCGCTCTGCCGCAGGGCCTCTACAACGGGCGTGGCGTCGACGAGCGCCGCCTTGGCGAACTCGTCGACCTCATCCACAAGCTCCGTTTCCGTGACCAGTTCGACGCCGACGGCAAGCGCCGCAGCGCCCGCGACGTCCTTGGCGAGGTCTACGAATACTGCCTGGAGAAGTTCGCGCTAGCCGAGGGCCGACGAGGTGGCGAGTACTTCACACCGAAGAGCATTGTCAAGCTTCTCGTCGAGATTCTCGAACCACAGCCCGGGGAGCGGGTCTACGATCCGGCATGTGGCTCCGGCGGCATGTTCGTGCAGGCCGAGAAATTCATCGAGACCCACGGTGGCAAGGCGTTCGACATCTCGGTCTTCGGCCAGGAGCTCAACCAGAATACCTGGCGGCTGGCGAAAATGAACCTCGCAATCCACGGCATCGAAGCCAACCTCAGCACCAGGTGGGCGGACAGCTTCCACGAAGACCAGTTCCCCGACAAACGCTTCGACATCGTGATAGCTAACCCCCCTTTCAACATTTCCGACTGGGGCGGCGACCGGCTCGTCATGGACCCCCGCTGGGAATACGGCATTCCGCCAGTTGGGAACGCCAACTACGCGTGGCTCCAGCACATGGCCCACAAGCTCTCGCCGAAGGGCCGCGCCGGCATCGTGCTTGCCAACGGTTCCACGTCCAGCAAGCAGTCCGGCGAGGGCGATATTCGTCGGGCCATGGTCGAGGGTGACCTCGTTGCCTGTATGGTGGCGCTCCCCGGCCAGCTCTTCCGTTCCACCCAGATCCCGGCCTGCTTGTGGTTCCTCTCACGGGACAAAAGCCCGCAGGGGGTTAAGCGGCTCGCCAACCGTACCAACCAGATCCTCTTCATCGATGCCCGAAACATGGGCGTCATGGTGAACCGAACTGAGCGCGAATATACCGACGAGGACATCCATTTCATCGCCGGCATCTACCACGCCTGGCGTGGCACCGACAAGACGACCGAGTACGTAGACGTGCCCGGCTTCTGTAGGTCAGCCTCCCTAGAGGAAATACGCGAACACGACTTCATCCTCACGCCCGGCCGCTACGTCGGTGCAGCTGAAGTCGACACCAGTGGCGACGAACCAGTCGAGGAAAAGGTCTCCCGATTGACGAAGGAACTCTTCGCCGCCTTCGACGAGTCGGCGCGAATTGAGGCCGTGGTCCGCGAACAGCTCGGGAGGATCGATGTCTGAGATGATCCTGGGCGATGCACTTGAGGTGCTGATTGACCACAGAGGCAAGACGCCAAAAAAACTCGGCGGCGACTTCACTCCAACCGGCGTGCCAGTTGCATCGGCAATGCTCGTTAAGAAGGGTCGCCTTGATCTTGCCGGGGCGCGTCGGATTTCGCCCGAGCTGTATAGGCGATGGATGCCAGTGCCGACTCGGCGCCACGATGTGATTCTTACCTCTGAGGCACCTCTTGGTGAGTGTGCACTCGTTGATACTGACGAGCCGTTGGTGCTCGGCCAGCGATTGTTCGGCCTCCGCGGCAAGAAGGGCATTCTAGACAGTCGATACCTGTTCTATGCTTTCCAATTCCAGCGTGTTCGGGATGATCTCCATAGCAGGTCTAGTGGTACGACGGTTCTCGGAATTCGACAATCCGAGCTGCTGAAGATCCGGATTCCTGCGCCTGAGTTTCCAGTGCAGGTTGCGATCGCGGGTCTTCTGGGCGCACTGGACGACAAGATCGCAGTCAACGAGCGAATTGTCTCGACTGTCGACACCCTAGCATTGCAGAAATTGGAAGCCTTGTTGGCTGGGTTTAGCCTCAATGACGGATGGCGGGAGGCCACCCTCGGCTCGATTGCGAAAGTGAACGGTCGAAAGCGTGCATCTGTTCCGGGAGGCCAACTTCGCTACATCGACATCTCGAGCGTGTCGCCAGGGCAAGTCTCATGGCCAGAGCTATCGAGTTGGGATGACGCGCCGGGTCGGGCCCGCCGCGGCGTCTCTCGTGGTGATGTTATTTGGTCCACAGTGCGTCCAAACCGTAGGTCGCACGCACTCATTCTGGACGATGACCCTAACCTGGTTGCTTCCACCGGCTTCGCTGTCATGACACCAAAGGGCGTTGGTCCGGCGTATCTATACGGCATCACTACCCGGGAAGAGTTCGTCACCTATCTGGAGAGCGTCGCTGAGGGTAGCGCCTATCCGGCGGTTCGCGCTGAACGGTTTGCCGACGCGAAGGTTCCGCTCCCACCGGACGATTCGCTTATGGCGTTCGAGGACACCGTCATCCTGCTACGAGAACGGGCACACCAAGCCGACATCGAAAGCCGGGTGCTCACCAGGCTCCGGGACGCGCTCCTCCCCAAGCTGATTTCCGGTGAGTTGCGGATCAAGGACGCCGAGCAGTTCCTCTCCGACGCGGTTTGACACTCCATCCACACATCCCTGAGCAACTTTCCGCGCCTCGGCACCCACCCTGGAGAAGCCATGACCTTGTCGGACGACCCGACCTTTCCCCACGACGAGTCCGAGGCGGAGTGGGAGCACCACGTCAAGGATCAACTTGGCGAGTGGTGGCAGCCCATGACCGGCACGGAACTAGCGCCATCGCGCAAGGGTGATGGGGCGCGGAAGTCCTGGGGCGACTTGGTGCTGTATGGCCGGCTTCGCGACGCGGTCGCACGGATCAACCCGCAGTTGCCGCTGGACGCCGTGGACGAGGTGGTCGCCGAGCTCGAAAAGCGGACGTCGGCCGACGCGTTCACCGAGCGGCACCGCATCCACACGTTGCTCACGCATGGGGTGAAGGTCGGTTACGCGGATCCGGCGTCGGGAGAGAACCGCACCGACACGGCCTGGGTCATCGACTTCCTCGACCCGTACGGCAATGATCTGATCGCGGCCAACCAGGTGACGCTCAAGGATACTCGCCGCAAGCGCCGGCTGGATTTGGTGGCTTATGTGAACGGTTTGCCGCTAGCGGTGTTCGAGCTCAAGAAGGCCGGCGCGGCCGACGGCACTCGCGAGGCGTACGACCAGCTCCTCACCTATCGGCGTGAGTTCGGGGCGACGGCACTCGCGGTGCCGGTCTTCGCAGTCGCCAGCGATGGCATCACCGCTCGGATCGGGACGCTCTTCACCCCCTGGGAGCACATGGCTCCGTGGGACATCGACGAGCGCGGTGAGCCGGTTGACGTCACTGACGGCCGCGCGCTGGAGACTCTGATCGGTGGGGCGTTTGACCCCAAGGTCTTCCTGGACCTGCTGGTCAACTTTACCGCCTTCTCGCGAGAGCGGGGTGGCGCGATCGACACGGTACGTCTGGCGAAAGCTCACCAGATGTTCGCGGTCAACACCGCGGTCGACAAGACGATCACCGCGGTGGGCGGCGACGGCAAGATCGGCGTCGTGTGGCACACGCAGGGCTCAGGCAAGAGCATGGAGATGGTGTACTACACCGCGAAGGTGATGCAAGAGCCGGCGCTGCGCAACCCGACGATCGTGGTGCTCACCGACCGGATCGACCTGGACAGCCAACTCTTCCTCACCTTCGCCGCCAGTGACCTGCTCCCTGAGACGCCCGTACAGGTGGACACGAAGGAGCAGTTGATGCGCCTGCTGGACCGGCCGTCCGGCGGGATCATCTTCACCACCCTGCAGAAGTTCAACCGCTCCAAGGCGGACAAGGAAGCGAACATCGACTTCCCGCTGCTGTCGAAGCGGCGCAACGTGCTCGTGGTCGTGGACGAGGCGCACCGCAGCCACTACGACTTCCTCGACGGCTACGCCAAAAACCTGCATGACGCGTTGCCTAACGCGGCGTTCATCGCCTTCACCGGCACGCCAATCTCCAGGGCCGAGGCGAACACCCGCGCTGTCTTCGGCGACTACATCGACGTGTACGACCTGACCCGCGCCGTCCGAGACGGCGCCACGGTGAGGGTCTACTACGAGAACCGACATATTCCAGTGCACCTCCCCGAGGGCGTGAACCCGGTGGAGTTGGACGAGGAGGCCGAGGACCTGACGGTCGACCTCGACGAGGAGGAGATCAAGCGCGTTCGGCGGGCGTTTGCACAGTATGAGGATGTCGTCGGCCACGCTGATCGGGTACGGACGCTAGCCCAGGACATAGTCGAGCACTGGGAGCGGCGTCGGACCGAGATGGTCAAGCTGACCGGCAAGCCCGGCAAGGGCATCATCGTCTGCTACTCCCGGAAAGTCGCCGCTGACCTCTACGAGGAGATCACCGCGATCCGGTCGGAGTGGCACGACGAAGACGACGACCAAGGGCTGATCAAGGTTGTCTACACCGGCAGCGCTAAGGACCAGGAGCCGATTGCCACCCACGTCCGGGCGACCGGCGCGATCAAGAAGATCCAGCGCCGGGCCACGGACGCCGAAGACCCGTTGGAACTGGTGATCGTTCAGTCGCTGTGGCTGACCGGGTTCGACTCGCCGCCGCTGCACACGATGTACCTGGACAAGCCGATGCGCGGGGCAGCGTTGATGCAGGCCCTCGCCCGAGTCAACCGTCGATGGGGCGAGAAGCCCAGCGGTCTGGTGGTGGACTTCCTTGGCATCGCCGACGACCTCACCAAGGCGCTCGCCGAGTACACCCGGACCGACATCGATGAGAGGCCTATCGGAAAGGACATCAGTGCGGCCGTCGACATGGTGGTTGAGCTGCACGGCGTGATTGGCAGCCAGCTTCACGGCATCAACTGGAAGGCCAAGCGCGACTCGGGCAGACCGCGTGCCTTTTACCATGCCGCGCTCGACGTCGTGGATTACCTCCGCAGCCCTGAACCGGACCTGGAAGAGGGCAAGCCGACCCTCGCTGATCGTTACGCCGACACCGCCCGCAAGATCGCTCGCGCCTACAGCAACTGCCCCCGTGAGGACAAGCTTCGGCCACTACGGACGGACTTGGAGTTCTTCGAAGCCGTACGCCTGTATCTGGCCAAGTTGAGGGCCGAGGAGCGGGCGGAGCGGGGGCTCGCGACGGCGGCGGACGTCGAGCTGGCGATCCGGCAGCTAACGGCGAGCGCGATCGCGGTCGATGAGGTGGTCGATATCTATGAGGCGGCTGGCATCCAGCGCCCCGACCTGTCGCATTTGGACGAAGACTTCATGCGTCGAATGCGCGAAAGCCAGCGCCCTAACTTGGCCATCGAGGCACTGCGCCGAGCGATCGAGCGCGAGGTCCGGTTGGCCCACCCCCACAACGTCGTTGCTCAGGAGGGGTTCACCGCCAAGCTGTTGAAGACGATGCAGCGATACACCTCCGGCGGCCTCACCGCTGCCGAGATCATTGCGGAGCTGGTCGCGCTGGCCAAGGAAGTTTCGGCTGATCGCGGCAAGGCTGCCGAGATGGGCCTGACGGAGGACGAGTACGCCTTCTACACGGCTGTCGCGCAGAACGAGTCGGCCAAGGAACTGCTTGGCGACGAGGTGCTGGGGCAGATCGCCAAGGACCTCGTCAATGAGCTTCAGGATCTGCCGGTCGACTGGTGGATCCGGGAGCAAGCCCAGGCTCTGGTCCGCAGCAAGGTCAAGCGGTTGCTGGCCCGGTACGGCTACCCGCCCGACGCCCGTATGGATGCTGTTGATCTGGTACTCAAGCAGACCCGCACGTACGTGGAAGACCAAACGTAGCGCCGCGACGTCTCACCGCATCCGGAGGCGCATGTCTTGCGGTGAGGACGGCCGAGGTGCCTCAGCTTATTGTCCACAAACGGTGCTTGAATAGATCTTCAATTTGACCACGTGCTGTGGTTTTCTCGTTTGGGTGCCAGTGGTGGAGAGGAGCCTGTCGGGTGGGCCGGCGCGGTCCCGGCCCCCTGGCGGCACGTTGATCTGGCGAACAGCCAGCTGAAGTGAGGCGTTGGTGAGCAGGTTGAACGGGTGATTGAGCTACATGACGCGGTGAAGCAGTGCGCCGACCTGTTGGAGCGCCACCGGCGGCGTGCGCAGCGGATTGGTGAGCAGAACACCAAGGCAGGCTTGATCGAGCCCGTCATCGGCGCCCTGGGATGGGACTTGTTCGACCCCGATGAGGTGCACCGTGAGTACCGACGTCGTGGCACTGACAACCCGGTCGACTACGCCCTCCTACTACTACGCACGCCGCGACTGTTCATCGAGGCAAAGGGGCTTGGCGAGAATCTTGACGATCCGCGGTGGGCAAACCAGACGATCGCCTACGCCGCCGTCGCTGGCGTCGAGTGGGTGGCGCTCACGGACGGCTCGGAGTGGCGGGTCTATAACGCCCACGCGCCCGTGCCGGTTGAACAGAAGCTCTTCCGTGCTGTCCGACTTGAGGACGACGTTCAAGCGGTAGTCGAGCTGTTGAGCCTGCTCAGTAAGGACAACATGCGGGACAACCGGATCGAGGAGTTGTGGAAGGGCTTCTTCGTCGACCGACAGGTAAACGCCGAGCTTGTTGAGTTGTTCGCCGGCGGGGAGCCTGCGTCCGACCTTGTGGCGTTGCTCGACCGTCGGCTTTCTAAGCTCACCCGGGAGGACATCCGCTCCAGCCTGGTACGAGCGCGAGCAACCTTCGACTTCCCCGCGGCGGCCACGTCGATTGCCTCCCGAGCAGTTCCAGCGGCCCCTGTGCCGCTCATAGCTCAAAGGCAAGGGAGCAGCATTGAAAATCCGCAAGTCGTTCCGGTCGCGGAGGTTCAATCAAGGTTGAGTTCCAGCGCTGGCAAGCGCCGATCCGGTAAGCCGCTGGTCAGTCCAGAAGAACGCCGGCTTCATCTTCCCGACATGATCGACGTGGGCCGGCTACGGCCGGGCTGCACGCTCGTGGCCAGTTACTTCGGCAAGCAGCACCAGGCCGAACTCTTGGTCGACGGCACCATCCGGTATCGCGGACAGGTCTACAACTCGCCCTCAGGGGCGGGGGAGGCGGTGAAGATCGCCGTGCACGGTCCGGGTGTCTCGGCCACCACGAAGGCGACCGATGGTCTGGACTTCTGGCACACCGAGGACGCACGCACCGGCGAAGTGGTGTCCCTCAAGGAGATCCGGCGCCGGACCCTGGCGGATCTGTCCGCTTGACACATGCTGCCGATGGCCACGCCGGATACCGGTGCCGTGGCCTGGCGGAATATCGGCACGGTGACTACGAGCCCGATGGGTAGCCGTTTCCGCCGCACCCGAGATCGCCTCGGGCCCGAGGCGGTTAGTGCAGACGCTCGTCGACCTGCCCGACCTGCCTGATCTGTCACCGACGTCCGACTGACCTGACTTTCGGCCCGTACCGCCGCACACTCGGTCGCATAGCTCAGACCGTCGAGGGGCAGTGCCCCGAAGGACGTCCCGGTACCCTGACCGCACCGTCAATAAATCGTTCCGGGGAGCATCGTGGGGTTCCAGACGCCACAGTACAAGTTGTCCAAGCTTCTGGAACAGGCCGGCAACGGCAGGATCCAGCTGCCGGACTTCCAGCGCGGCTACAAGTGGGACGAGGAGCGCATCAGGTCGCTGCTCGTCACGGTGACGCTGGGACACCCGCTTGGCGTGCTGATGCTGCTTCAAACCGGCAACGATCAGGTGCGGTTCAAGCCGAAGGCGATCGAGGGAACTCCCTCGGAGTCTGGCAAGGCGGAGCCGGACCTGCTTCTGCTCGACGGGCAGCAGCGCCTGACGTCGCTCTACCAGTCACTGACCGGCTCGGGGGTGGTCGACACCGAGGATGCCCGGAAGAAGCAGGTCCAGCGACGCTTCTACATCGACATCGCCCGAGCTCTTGAGGACCCGGCCCGTCGGGACGAGGCGGTGGTAATCGTGCCGGGCGACGGGATCGAGCGGACCAACTTCGGCAA
Organism: Micromonospora sp. NPDC053740; assembly: GCF_040677775.1. Lineage (NCBI taxonomy): Bacteria > Bacillati > Actinomycetota > Actinomycetes > Micromonosporales > Micromonosporaceae > Micromonospora > Micromonospora sp. NPDC053740. The sequence continues at coordinate 300,437 of NZ_JBFASO010000001.1, read as the reverse complement.
GGACATCCGCCTCGACGTGTCCACGCCGGAGAAGGAGCGCCAGCACGGCTACTTCCCGTTCCGTCTGATCTATGACTCGCCCGGTCAGCTCGACTGGTTGTGGAACTTTCCAGGGGAGACGGGCGACGCGACCGCGCGGAGAGCGCTCATCCAGCGCTTCCAGGGCGAGATCCTCACGCCGATGCAGAGCTACGAAATTCCAGCCATTGAGCTGGATAAGTCGACTACCAAAGGCGCCGTCGCCACGGTCTTCGAGAAGGTCAACACCGGCGGCCTTCCCCTCAACGTCTTCGAGTTGTTGACAGCTACCTTCGCCGGTGACGCCGCTTATTTCGACCAGCACGGCGATGACTTCCGACTGAAGGACGACTGGCAACTCACCGAGCAGATCATTTCCGCTCATCCCGTCCTGAGGGGCATCCGCAATACGGATTTCCTCCAAGCAGTCAGCTTGCTCGTGACCGCTCACGGGCCGTCGTTCACCTCCGCTCGGAAGGAGGACGTGCTGCGGCTCGAACTCAGTCAGTACTTGGCCTGGGCTGAGCAGGTGAGGGAGGCGCTGGTGTGGGTAGCACAGTTTCTCCGGGACGAACACATCCACCGGTCGCGCGACATCCCGTACCCGACGCAACTGGTGCCGTTGGCGGTGATCCGCGTGATCCTCGGCGAATCTGCGACTATCCATGGGGTTCGGAGCCGCCTTCGCCAGTGGTTCTGGTGCGGCATCCTCGGCGAGCTCTACGGCGGCGCTACGGAAACCCGCTTCGCGCGCGACGTTGACCAGGTCCCGGCCTGGGCGCGCGCCGTGACATCCCCGGACACCACAATCCAACTCCCGGGCACCGTATCGGGAGCGACGTTCGCTGAGTCCCGGCTGCTGTCGTTGCGAACCCGGCAGTCCGCCGCGTACAAGGGCCTGCACGCACTCTTGATGGCGGGGGGTGCCAAGGACTGGAGATTCCACCAGACCTTCGACCACACGCAGTACGTCGCTCTCGACGTCGACATCCACCACGTCTTCCCAAAGAAGTGGTGCGACGACAACAAGATTCCGCGCAATCTCCGCGAGAGCATCATCAACAAGACGCCATTGGCCGCGAAGACCAACCGTCTGATCGGTGGAGCTTCTCCTGCAACCTATGTGCCGAAGCTCGAAGGCGCCGCTGCCGTCGGCTCCGATGAGCTTGACGACATCATCGGTGCCCACCTAATCGACACTAAGGCGCTGCGAGCGGCTGACTTCGACGCGTTCTTCCTCGCTCGTCGGCGGGCGCTGCTGGAGTTGGTGGAGAAGGCCATGGGCAAGCAGGCGCAGCGGGACGTTGATGCGGGGGAGTTGACCGGGGGTGCGGAGGCGCCCGAGGCGTTCGCGGAGGAAGACGACGATCCACAGGACACAGGCGACCCCAACGAGGACGACCGCTAACCTCGTCTGCAGGGCGTCCCCAGATAACGGCGAGGCACTTCTACTTGATCCGCCGCCCACGCCGGCCATGCGGATCGGTTCGGCGGTTGCGGCTTAACTCTTGGTTGGGCGCATCAGCTCGACCTGGTCGCCGGGCTTGACCTCCACCTCGCCCTTGCTGTGGCGGATCTCCAACACCGGGACACCTTCGTCGAGGTGCAGCTCGTTGCGTTCTCGGCCAGTCGGCATTCGAGCGACGACCGACGCGCCGGCCGGCAACTCCACCCGTTGCCGGTCAGGCGCACTTCGCACCCGCGTTCCGTGGCCGCGGACGGTGCTGACCAGCCCTTCGGACCGCAGGATCGATATCGCCATCCGGACCGCCTCACGGCCGATGCCGTACTCCTGTGTCAGCCGGGATTCGCTCGGCAGCGATACCCCGGGCGCCAGCTCGCGAGACTCGATCCGCCTCCGCAATAGGTCAGCGACCTGCACGTAGACGGGCGTGTGTGAGCGCGGATCGACGGTCATACCTGGTAAGCCTTATCCCCCCGTGCGCCCTACTGGTTGTGCCCCTGTGCCCCTGTCCGTATATTTGCCTGAAGCGGCAGAGCCTCAAGGCGGGAGGCTGATCTATAGCCCGGTCGAGTGACGCCGTACAGCAACCCTGCTGCCGTGCCGCTAGTCGAAGCCGCGGTGGCAGGCGGGGTGGGCCCGCGCGAGCGGTGTGAACAAGGCCCACCCCTTCCATCAAGGGAAAGGCAGGCAGAGCAGATGAGTGCCCGCAACGAACGACCGGCACAGGAGGTCGGAGCGACGTATCGCTCCTCGACGTACACCAGCCTGCTGCCATGGCAGGTGCGCGAGCGCCGCTTCGCACCGACCAGGCTCGGACGTCGCGGTCTGAACCCCGACGACGTGTACGCCTTCCTCGACCGGGTCGCTGGCGACATGGCCGCCGTCTACGCCGCTCTCGCCGAGAGCCGCCGCGAGACCGCCCGGATCAAGGCCGGGCTGCGTCGCTGGCAGACCGATCAGGCCCGCGCCCGCAACGAGCGGGGCCAGGCCCGATGAGCCAGCGGTACGTCATCCACCTGCCCGTCGTTGCCACCGACCTGCCTGCCGCGCAACGCCTGGCCCGGGTCATCGGCCGGTGGATGCTGGTGCTGCCGATGACCGACCCGGGGGAGACCACCGTCTCCGAAGAGGACCATCAGCTCGTCCGGCACCGGGTCTTCTGTGACCTGCGCATGCCAGGCGGCCGGCGTTGCCTGCTCCGTGACGGCCACGACGGTGAGTGCTCGCGCCGCCTGCGCCGGTGACCGGATCGGCCCGATGGAAGGCCAGGTCAGCAGCCGTGACGGCGTCGACGGGGCACAAGAGCTACCGGGGGAGGCATGCTGGACCAGATCCACTTCGAGGCCGAGTTGCCCGCCAACGCGCATGCGCGCCGACGGGTTCAGCTCGCAAACAACATCCTTGCCGGGAACTCGCCGCTGGATCGCCAAGCCTTCACGATCTTCGCCGTGATCGCACCGGCGGCCGAGTTGAATTCGCCATCTTCGACATGGGCGTCGAGAGTGGCTGGATCGATCGTGAGAATCCGGTCGAACTTGTCATCCAAACCGAACTCGTACCGGACCTCGCCCGCAGCAGCCTCGACGCGCCGGGCGGTCACCATCATTCCCATGCCCTAGCCTCCCATGTCGGCGTAGTCCTCGTAGGTCGGCCCGGGTATGGACGATCCCCAGTCGGACACCTGGTTGGCGGCAAGATGCGCCTCACGGTATGCCGCCTGCGGATGTGCCCGGTAGTAATGCAACTCCGCCAGTTCGTGCTCTAGCAGAGCGTGATCCTCGGGCAACGGGTTGCCTCGGCGCAAGCGTAACCATGCCTCAGCCATGGGAGCGCTCGGATCATATCGTTGATGGATGACTCCGCCCGCGTAGTCGTCCATCGGGTGCTCGTCAAAGAAGATGTGCCGACGGATCTGTTCTATGTCCTCCCGCGAAAACCCGCGGGAACCGTCGAGGCGGGGGACCTCCGCGACCTGGCGAGCTATGAGGTCAACATCATCCTGCCTACGGATGGCGTCGTAGGCATCCTCTGCCCAACGGTCCTGCCGTCCATAGTCCGCAAGATCACGAGGCCGTGTGGTGTGGCCGCCATGAAGGCCCTGTGGCCCCTCTCCCGAGCTTCCCGACCGCGCAGGCGGCGAGTCGCGCAGCCGGCCCAGCGCCTGCTTGAGTTTCTCGATGAGGTCGCCGAGCCGGCGCATCTCCGGAATCAGCCGTCGCAGGCTGGTCAGCAGCCCTCGCAGCAACCGCGCGATCCGCGCCCCCCACGACGCCACCAGGGTCGTCACCTGCTCCACCACCAGCGGCGCGGCCAGTCCGCCGGTGATGAGGAGTTCGCCCGCGTACACGATGATGCGGGAGACGCAGGTGGCGATGGCGTCGCGGACCAGGAGCCGGACGGCGGCCACCAGGCCGGCGGCGCCTTCGGTGATCGTGGCCATGGTGTCGGCGCCCTGGGCGAGGCCGCTGATGGCCTGGCGCTGTTCGTTGGCCCAGGCCCGGTAGGCGGGTCCGGCACTGCCGCCCCAGCCGGCGACGTCGGTGCGGACGGCGCGGGCCAGTTCGGCGGCGTCGTCGCGGAGCGACCCTGCGACGTTGCGCCAGGTCTGGGCGTGTGCGGTGATCTGCGCGGGGTCGCCGGCGAGCCAGTCCAGCGCCTCGCTGAGCGGCTTGACGTGTTCGATGAGCCAGGCGATCCCGTACTGGAGCAGGGCGCCGACCGGGTCGGAGACGAACGCGAGAGCGTCAAGGCTGGCGCTCACGACGCCGATGCTGCCGTCGATCCAACTGCCGTTGCGGACGCCCTGGGCGATGAGTTCGATGTCCTCGCAGATCCACACGCCCGCCCAGGCGCTGGGCGGGGTGTCCACAGCGGCGGCGACGAGCGGGTTGGCCGTCACGGGCGCTGCCGCACTCCGTCGAGCAGGTGCTTGGCGTGGGCGTCGGACTCTCGGTACCGGTCCGCGCCGACCCGCAGCCTGCCGGCGGTGTCCCGCACCGATGCGGCGGCGCCGCCGATGCCGTCGACAAGGGTTCGTTGCAGGCCGTCGAGCAGCACCGGCATCATCGCGCAGAGCTGCCCGTAGGCGTCGGTGCCCAATCGGACGTGTTGGCCTGCCTGCTGGGCGGTGTCGAGGCTGCTGGCGCAGCGATCGAGGCGTGCGGCGTGGGCGGTCAGGTCGTCCGGGTCGACCTGGATGCCGTCACCGGCGGGCATCGGTCGATCCCTGGTCGGGGAGAAGCCGGCTACGGTACGAGTCGACGATGGCCTGGGTGCTCGGGTCGTCGCCCAATGACTGCGTGGCTGCGTCGCTGACCTGTCGGAGCAGGTCGGCACGCGCGGCAGTGGTGGTCTCCAGGATCTGTCGGGCGGTGTGCGCCGCGGGTTGTTGCCGGATGCGCTCGTCGAGCCGTAGGTCGATCAGTAGGCCGGCCGAGTCGACTGTGACGTCGACAGTCCGATCGGCATTGTGGGCGGCGCCGGTCAATTCGCGCATCGTCGCCGACAGCGTTTTCGCGCGTTCCGCCCGCTCGGCGAGCGATGACTCCCACTCGTCGAGTCGGCGCTCCGCCGCGTCCAGCGCAGCGTCGTCCGCCCACATGTCGACCCTCCCCGGGGGACCACTGCCGGCGGCAACCGGCGGGACATCACCGGCACGCTACCAACCGGTCGCCCTGCGTGCATGCCCTCGGGGTGAACGCCAAGGACGTTGCGCCAGGGGCAGCGAAGCGGGCACAGGAGTGTCGCCTTCGCTGAGGAGGAGTGGCAATCCGAACCACGTGACGGTCAGGTCGACGAAGATTGTCCCCGTGACGAGCGACAACACGCAGCGGGGGTGGTCCGCCCGAACCATCTGGGACAGGCGGTTCGACGCTCCGCTGCGCGCGTTCCTGCGTACCGAGACCGGCGGCGCGCGGGTGGTGCTGATCGCCGCGGTGGCGGCTCTCGTCTGGGCCAACCTGCACGTGTCGTCGTACGAGTCGGTCTGGAGCACGTCTCTGTCGGTCCGGCTCGGCGACTGGCAGGTGGAGCATGACGGGCGTACCTGGATCAACAGCGGCCTGATGACGTTCTTCTTCCTGGTCGCGGGGCTGGAGTTGCGCCGCGAGTTCGACATCGGTGAGCTGCGGGAGCGGCGTCGCCTGGCGTTGCCGATGTTGGCCGGGGTCGGCGGCATGCTGGTGCCGATCGCGATCTACCTCGCCATCAACGCCGGGCACACCACGGCGGCGGGCTGGGGCGCGGTGATGGCCACCGACACGGCGCTCGCGCTCGGCGCGCTGGCCGTCTTCGGGCCACGCTTCTCGGAACGGCTGCGGGGTTTCCTGTTGACCGTCGCCGTCGTCGACGATGTGGTGGCGATCGCGGTGCTGGCCATCGCGTACCCGCATCACCCCTCGCTGACGGCGCTGGTCATCGCGGCGGCGATTTTCGGCGTCGTACTGCTCGTCCGGGGCCTCGGGGTGCGGTTCGGCCCCGTCTACGCGCTGCTCGGGGTGGCGGCCTGGCTCGCCGTCTCGATGTCCGGTGTCGACCCGGTCGCGGTGGGCCTGGTGATGGGGTTGCTGAGCTACGCCTACGCTCCCGGCCGAGGCGACCTGCAGCGGGCCAGCGACCAGTTTCGCCTCTTCCGGGAACAGCCCACCCCGCAACTCGCCCGGATGGCCCGGGCGGGGCTCACCTCTGCGCTGTCGCCGAACGAACGGTTGCAGACGCTCTACCACCCGTGGGCGAGCTACGTGGTGGTGCCACTCTTCGCGCTGGCCAACGTCGGCATCGTGATCGACGGCGACCTGCTGGCCAGGGCCGTGACCTCTCCGGTCACGCTCGGGGTCGTGCTCGCGTACGTCGTCGGCAAGCCGGCCGGGATCGTGGCCACAGCGTGGTTGGTGACCCGGCTCAGCGGCAACCGCTTCCGGCCGCCAGTCGGTTGGGTTGCCGTCGTGGGCGTCGGCACGATCTCCGGCATCGGGTTCACCGTCGCGCTCCTGATCGCCACCCATGCCCTGAGCGGCCCAGCCCTCGACGAGGCGAAGTTCGGCATCCTCGTGGCGACGTTCGGCGCGTCACTCGTCACCTGGCTGGTGTTCCGCTCCGTCGGACGGCTCTCGCCAGCGCGGCGGACCCGCGCGCTGTTGGGCGTCACCGAGGGGATCGTCGACCTGATGCTGCCGGTCGACGGGGATCGCGACCACATGCGGGGGTCGCTTGAGGCGCCGGTGACTGTGGTGGAGTACGGCGACTTCGAGTGCCCCTACTGCGGGCAGGCCGAGCCGGTGGTCCGGGAGTTGCTGGCGGACTTCGCCAACATCCGGTACGTCTGGCGGCACCTGCCGCTCACCGACGTCCACCCCCATGCCCAACTCGCCGCCGAGGCCGCCGAGGCGGCGGGGGAGCAGGGCGCGTTCTGGGAGATGCACGACCTGCTGCTCGCCCACCAGGACGCGCTCAACCCCACCGACGTGCTCGGTTACGCCGAACAGCTCGGCCTGGACCTGGACGGGTTCCGGGAGCACATGGTGAAGCGTATGGGCGTGGACCGGATCGCCGAGGACGTCGACTCCGCCGACCTCAGCGGCGTCACCGGCACCCCGACCTTCTTCATCAACGGCCGGCGGCACCACGGCGCGTACGACATCACCGCGCTCTCGGCGGCGGTGAAGTCGGCGTTCGCGAGCGCGAAGCTCCGCCCCGAGTACCACCCTCGGGATCCCGGCCGCCGCGAGGGCGGGCCGGCGAGCTGACCGACGGGCACCGCGGTCGGTGCCGCCACGACCGCGGGTACGGGTGGACGCCTCGCTCACCCGCCGGCGGTCGCGGCGCCGTCGCTGGATCAACGGGGTCCGCCGCCGTGACCTCCGATCCGCCGCGGCGTCGCGGGGTGCGGAGGTGTTGGTCGGCTCCTTTGGAGCTGAATCGTTTGCGACATCACCGACGGGGCGGCGCTGCCGGCTGCGGGTTTGCAGCCGGGAGGCGGAAGCGGCAGGCATTCGGTCTGATTCGTTTGCGGCATCAGCTCCAAAGGCAGCGCGCCACAGCCCAGCCCCCACAGCCCAGCCCCCACAGCCCAGCCCCCACAGCCCAGCCCCCACAGCCCAGCCCCACAGCCCAGCCCCAGAGCTCAGCCCCAGAGCCCAGCCCCACAGCCCAGGGCCGTGCAAGCCGGGGCCCGGCAGCCAGGGTCCCGGCAGCCCCGCCGCAGCCCTCGCGGCCCAGGCGCCGCGGGCGGTCAGGTGACCGGGAGGGCGGCCAGCCGGTGGGCGCGGCGGCCCGCGACGGCCACGACGATCGCGAGGGCCAGGGCGATCAGGAAGAAGACGTCCGCGCCGGTGAAGGCCGCATGGAAGCCCGCCGTCGGGTCGGTGGCGGAGCTGGCACGGGTGTACGCGATGGTGAGGATCGCGATGCCGAGTGAGCCACCGAGTTGGTGGGCGACGTTGACGAGGCCGGACGCGGCGCCGGCGTCCTGCGGTTCGACTCCGGCGACGCCGCCCTGGGTCATCAGGATGATGGCGAGGCCCTGGCCGATTCCGATCACCAGCAGGGGCAGCAGCACGTCCGGGAAGTAGCTGGAGCCGGTCGAGATCCGCGACAGCCACGCCATGCCGACCAGCGCGACGACGAGGGCCGCCACCAGCAGGACAGGCCGGCCGAGCCGGTTCTGCAGGGGCCGGATGGCGTACACCATGGCGAAGAACATGCCGGTGATGGGCACGTACGCGAAGCCGGTCTGGAGGGCGCTGAGGTGCAGGACCTCCTGGAGGTACTGGCTGAGGAAGTAGAAGGTGGAGAAGGTCGCGCCGACGATGAGGATCCGCCCGGCGTACGCTCCGGAGCGCTCCAGGCTGCGGAAGAGTCGCAGTGGGGTGATCGGCTGCGGTGCCCGGTGTTCGATCAGCGCGAAGGCGCTCAGGAGGATGACGCCGAGGCCCAACGGGACAACGGTGCCCGGTGCGCTCCAACCGGTCGCGGCGGCCTGGATGAAGCCGTACACCAGGGCGGTCATGCCGCCGGTGGAGGTCAGCGCCCCGCCGAGGTCGAACGTGCCGGCGCGGCGTTCGGTCTCGACCAGGAACCGTGGGGCGAGCAGCGCGATGGCGATGCCGATCGGAACGTTGACGAGCATTCCCCAGCGCCAGGAGAGCAGGTCGGTGAAGACGCCGCCGATGACGATGCCGACGCTGCCGCCGGCGCCGATGACCGCGCTGTAGAGGGCGATCACTTTGGCTCGGGCCCCTGGTTGGGGGTGGTCGGCGACCAGCAGCGCGAGCGTGGAGGGCACCGCGAGCGCGGCGGCGAGACCCTGCACGACGCGGGCGGTGATCAGCCAGCTGCCGCTCTGGGCGAGGCCGGCGGCGAGGGACGCCGCGGTGAACACTGTGATCCCGGCGAGGAAGACGCGGCGGCGGCCGAGCAGGTCACCGGCTCGGGCGCCGAGCAGGAGCAGGCCGCCGAACGCCAGAACGTAGGCGTTCTGCACCCAGGAGAGCCCGGACTGGGAGAAGCCGAACTGCCGCTGCACGTGCGGCAACGCGGTCGTGATGATCGAGGTGTCCAGCGTCATCATCAGCTGCGAGCCGAGGATGAGCGCCAGGGCGATCCCGCGTCGGGAAGCGGGAGTCGGGGACATGGTCCGCCTTCTTTCGGGGCTAGACTGATAGGAGACCTCCGAATAAGTGGAGGCGCACTATCACTCTAGTGATAGTCGCCCTCCGGTTGCTAGCGCTGGGAGACATCGGCATCGTGACGGCCCTCACCCACCTGCGCGTGGCCCGCCCGCACCGGGCCGACGCCGCCCGCAACTACGACGCGATCCTGGAGGCTGCCCGGGTCGCCTTCGCCGAGCAGGGCGCGCAGGCTCCGCTGGAGGAGGTCGCCCGCCGGGCCGGAGTGGGCATCGCGACGCTCTACCGCAACTTCCCGACCCGGGAGGTGCTGATCGAGAACGTCTACGTCACCGAGGTCGAGGCGGTGTGCGCGACGGCCGGGGAGGCCGAGGGGCTCGCTCCCCGCGACGGCCTGTACGCGTGGCTGCGGCGCTTCGTGGAGTACATCGGGGCGAAACAACCCCTGGCCGCCGGCCTGAACCGGGAGTCCACCGCCTACCTGGAGTGTCGGCGGGCGCTCTACGCCGCCGGTGGGCCGCTGCTGGATCGGGCCCAGCGGGCTGGCGAGGTGCGCGCCGACGTGACGATCGACGACGTCATGCGCCTGGCCAGCGCCATCGCCTCCGGGCACTTTCCCCGCGCCGACCAGCGCGATCACGTGCTCACTGTCGCCCTGGACGGGCTGAGTACGCAGCCGGAGTGACGAACCCCGCGCGTCGATGTCCGAAGTGGAACAGTCGCGGAACGTGTTCGGGGAATCACGATGGACTCGGGACCTTGACTCTCGGGAAACATCGGGCCACCATCTGACAACGTTGTCACAGACCCCCGCCATCTGACAACGTTGTCATGTCTGGAGGCAAGATGTCCGAGCCATCGCCGATCTCACGGCGTACCTTCCTCTCCGCCGGCGCGACGCTGCTGGCGTCGGTCGGGGTGACCGCTGCCCTCCCGGACGCCCTCGCGTCCGCCGCCGTGCCGGCGCCGACCGCCACCCCCACCGACCTTGCCCGGTACCGCCCGGTGACGGTCTCCTCGACCGACTACGCGCCGACGCCGGCCACCTTCGCCGTGGACGGCCTGCCGCAGGTGGGCGTCCGGGGGAGTGGATGGCGCGCCGCCAACGGCGATCCACAGTGGATTTCGGTGGACCTCCAGGCGCTGTGCCGGATCGAGGCCGTCTCCCTGGTCTTCGAGGCCACCCTCACCGACGGGCCGTTCGACGGCAACTACACCGACACCGACGGTGACGAGATCCTCTCCAGCGCCGCCACGGCGTACCGGATCGAGGTCTCCACCGACGGCAGTGCCTGGCGGTCGGTGTACGAGACCAGCGAGGGCCAGGGCGGCACGCAGACCATCAAGCTTCCCGAGCCGGTCACCGCCCGGTGGATCCGGATGACCGCCACGAAGCGCTCGAACAGCAACCCGGTGGGCCTCAACGGCTTCCAGGTCTACGGCGTACCCCTCGCGGGCCGGCCGAAGGCCGAGGGATGGACCAGTTGGGAGGGTGGCAACACCGGCCCGGCTCCCGAGCTGAGGGTCGCCGCCGACGGCACTGTGCCGCTGGAGTCGGGCTGGTCGTTGACGATGGACGACTTCGCCGGCACCGCCGACGGCGCCGAGCTCTCCCGCGCCGGCGTCGACGTCCGGTCCTGGCTGCCGGCGACGGTGCCCGGCACCGTGCTGGGCACCCTGGTCGAGCAGGGCCACCTGCCCGACCCGGTGGCCGGCTTCAACAACATGCGCATCCCGGAGGCACTGTCCCGGCACACCTGGTGGTACCGGCGCGCGCTGCGACTGCCGCGCGACCTGGACACCTCGGCCGGCCGACGGATCTGGCTGGAGTTCGACGGGATCAACCACGAGGCGACAGCCTGGGTCAACGGCGTGCAGGTCGGCAGCGTCAAGCACCCGTTCGCGCGGGCTGCCTTCGACATCACCGACGCGTTGGCCGGTCACCGCGGCGAGCACGTCCTCGCCGTCCGGGTCACCCCGATGCCCCACCCGGGCACCCCCGGCGACAAGGGCCCCGACGGTCGTACCTTCCTCCAGTCGGCCCACCACTACCTTGACGCGCCGACCTACCTGGCGGTGTCCGGGTGGGACTGGATGCCGGCCGTCCGTGACCGGGTCACCGGCCTCTGGGACCACGTCCGCCTGCGCAGCACCGGCGCCGTGGTCATCGGCGACCCGCACGTGCAGACCACGCTGCCCGACCTGCCCGGCACCGACACCGCCGAGGTCACCATCCGGGTGCCGGTCCGCAACGCGGCGGCCAGCGCCACCACTGTCACCGTCCGCGCGGAGTTCGACAAGGTACGCGTCGAGTCCACGGTGACCGTCCCCGCCGGCGGGAGCACCACAGTCACCTTCGCACCGGAGCGCTTCCGCGCGCTGCGGCTGCGCAACCCCCGGCTCTGGTGGCCCAACGGCTACGGCGACCCCCACCTGTACGACCTCACGCTCACCGCCACCGTGAAGCGCTCGGTGAGCGACCGGCGTGCGCTCCGCTTCGGTGTCCGCGAGTTCGCCTACGACTGGCACCAGCCGATCGTCATCTCGCCGCCCGGAAAGCCCGCGTTGGAGTTCGTCGACGGCGCGGCGACCCAGACCGTCACGTTCGACCGGCAGCACGCCCAGCACGTACGCATCCAGGCCGGCCAGCGCGCCACCGGTTGGGGAATCTCGATGTTCTCGCTGTCGGTGGCCGACGGCGCCGGCCCGGATCTCGCCCTGCGCCGCGACGCCACCGCGTCGTCCTCGGAGAACGACGGCAACGGGCCCGGCAAGGCCGTGGACGGCGACGCGACGACCCGCTGGGCCTCGCAGGCCGAGGACAACCAGTGGATCCAGGTCGACCTCGGCGCGGCGGTCGACTTCGACCGGGTCACCATCGTGTGGGAGCAGGCGTACGCGCTGGACTACCGCGTCCAGGTCTCCGCCGACGGGGACGCCTGGACCGACGTGACGTCGGTCAGCAACGACACCCCGCTGGGCAGCCGCGCCACCCAGGTCGAGACGTTCGCCAGCCAGACCGCCCAGCACCTGCGCATCCAGACCGGCGCGCGGGTGACCTCGTGGGGCGTGTCCATGTGGGCGCTCTCCGTGCAGCGGCAGGCCGAGCCGGACGTCGACCTGGCCCTGGGCGCAACCGCCACCGCGTCGTCGTCCGACAGCGACTCGAACGGCCCGGACCGGGCCGTCGACGACAACCCCCGCACCCGCTGGTCGTCGACGTTCGAGGACAACCAGTGGATCCAGGTCGACCTCGGCGCTCCGGTCAGCTTCGACCAGGTCAGCATCGTCTGGGAGCAGGCGTACGCCCGCGACTTCGTCATCCAGGTCTCGGCCGACGGGCAGCGGTGGACCGACGTGAAGTCGGTCAGCAACGCCGTCACCCAACTCAAGATCAGCGTGAACGGTGTGCCGGTGTTCGCCCGGGGCGGCAACTGGGGCTGGGACGAGCTGCTGCGTCGGGTGCTGCCCGACCGGCTGGCCGACACGGTCGAGATGCACCGCGACATGAACTTCACGATGATCCGCAACTGGCTCGGCAGCAGCAACCGCGAGGAGCTGTACCAGGCCTGCGACGAGCAGGGCATCCTGGTGTGGAACGACTTCTGGCAGGCGGGCGCGTTCCTGCCCAACCCGCCCGGTTACGTCGACATCGCCGCCGACACGATCCGGCGGTTCCGCCACCACCCGAGCATCGTGGTGTGGTGTGGCGCGAACGAGGGTGACCCGCCGCCGATCGTGGACGCCGGGCTCAAGCAGGCAGCGGCCACCGAGCACCCGGAAATCCTCTACATTCCCAACTCGGCCGGCGGCATCGTCAGCGGTCACGGCCCGTACCACTGGGTGGAGCCGGCGACGTACAACAACAGGAACACCTACGACACTGGCGCGTTCGGTTTCCACACCGAGATCGGCATGCCTGTGGTGTCGGTGGTCGAGAGCATGCGCAACCTCGTGGGTGACGCGCCGCAGTGGCCGATCGGTGAGGTGTGGAACTACCACGACTGGTCGACCATCGGTAACCAGCGTGTCGGCACGTACCAGGCGGCGATCGACGCGCGGCTCGGTGAGTCCGCCTCGCTCGACGAGTTCGCCACAAGGGCGCAGTTCGTCAACTACGAGAGCCACCGCGCGATGTTCGAGGCGTGGAACGCCAACCTGTGGCAGGACGCCACCGGTCTGCTGCTGTGGATGTCGCACCCGGCGTGGCACAGCACGGTCTGGCAGACCTACGACTACGACCTCGACGTGAACGGCGCCTACTACGGGGCCCGCAAGGGGTGCGAGCCGGTGCACGTCCAGGCCGACCCGGGCACCTGGCAGGTCCGGGTGGTCAACCACACCGCCGCGCCGCTCAGCGGGGTCACGGTGAGCGCCCGACGCTACGACCTGAGCGGCAGGTCGTTGGGCTCGGCCCAGCGTCAGCGGGTGGACGTGGCCCGCTCGGCCACCACGGCGGTCTTCCCGCTCGCCGCTCCGGACGGCGGTGGGCTGCACCTGGTGCGACTGGAGCTGCGGGACGGCCGGGACCGGCTGCTCGCGGAGAACACCTACTGGCGCTACGACAAGGCCGAGCAGGTGCGGGCGCTCAACGACGTGCCGAGCACCCGACTGTCGACGTCGTCGAGCACCGTACGCGTCGTGGACGGGCGCAACACCGTCACCACGACGGTCCGTAACCAGGGTCGTACGGTCGCCGCCCTGGTACGGCTCGCCGTGCGCGACCAGCGCGGTGAGCGGGTCCTGCCGGCCCGCTACGACGACAACTACTTCTGGCTCCTGCCGGGGGAGAGCCGCGAGGTGCGGATCTCCTGGCCCGCCCGGTCGGGCCTCGCCCGCCAGGTCACGGTGACCGCGCAGGCGTACAACTCCTAGGGGTACGCGGTGGGAAGCGGCGCGGTGCGGGCCGCTTCCCACCGGCGGGGAGGGTCACTTCTTCTTCATGACGGCTTCGCGCCAGATCAGACCGGCGATGCTCGGCCTCACCTCGGTGGTGATCACCGCCATCGCCCGCCGGACGTACCGGTCATCGGTCAGCTGCGCCACCATGCTCGCCGCCAGGTCCGCGCGCGCCGTGAACAGGCCGTCCGCGACGTCCTGCGCCACCTCGTAGCGGGTGACGGTCGGGTGGTCGAACAACCCGGACGGCCGGGTGATGGTCCAGTCCAGGTCGCTGTCACGAACGAGGGACTCCATCCGCCGCATGTCCTCGTGCGCGGTGCGGCCTGCCCTGCGGTTGAACAGCGGGTCCAGCACGTTGTTGAAGAAGAACTCGCCGGTCGGGCGCCAGGTGGGGTCCAGCACGCTGGAGCTGACGGTGATCAGGCGCTTGATCCCGTGGCGGTGCATGGCGGCCATGATGTTCGCGTTGCCCCGGGAGTAGACGGTGATCGGCCTCGGGGTGAGGGGGACGCCCAGGCTGGACAGGACGGCGTCGCCGCCGGCCACGGCCCGGTCGACGGCGTCGGGGTCCGTTACGTCCGCGCTGACCACTGTGAGGCCGGGGCGGGGTTGAATGGCGTGCGGGCGGCGGGTGACCGCGACGACCTCGTGGCCGGCGGCCAGGGCCTGCCCGGTGATCTGACGGCCGGTGGGGCCGTTGGCGCCGAAGACGACAGTGCGCATGTGTTCGCTCCTCGCTGGGGGTTGACGCCGTTGACCGTGCCAGCGGGGGAGAGCATTATTCAACCGTGTTGAATAAAACGCGGGGTCGGCCCCGCGGCAACCCCGACACCAAGGCCCGCATCGCCGAGGCCGCCCGCGAGCTGTTCCTGAAGCACGGTTATCCGGGCACGACGGTTCGGGCCATCGCCGCCGCCGCTGGCGTCGACTCGGCGTTGATCAGTTACCACTTCGGCTCCAAGCAGGGCCTCTTCAGTCAGTCGCTGAACCTGCTGTGCGTCGATCCCACCGCGCTCGACCAGGCTCTGCGGGGCGACCGGGACCAGCTGGCCGACCGCCTGCTCGACTCGGTCACCGGCCTGTGGGACGCCACCGGGCCGGTGCAGAGCCGGATGGCGGTGCAGGATGACGACACGATGCGCGCCCTGCGGGACTACCTGGACGGTGAGCTACGCCTCCGCATCGCTGAATTTCTCGGCGGGCCCGACGCCACGCGACGCGCCACCGCCGCTGTCGGCGTGCTCGGTGGGCTGATCTTCACGCGTTACCTGAACCCGATCCGTTCGATCGGTGGGCTCTCACCGGTCGACGTCCGGCGGGTCTTCGGGCCGGCGCTGCGTGTAGCCCTGTCCGGCCGAGCCCTGGGCTGAGCGCGCGGCCACCTGATCTGGTCGTTTCGGGCTGTTACCGCATCTCCGCCAAGGTCGAGACCCATGCTGTACGCGGGCAGGGAGCCGCGACTCGGAGGGTGCGGGAGTCGGCGGCGCGCAGGCAGGGGTCCGATCCCGGGGAGACTGGTCATGTCCGACGCGAGCCGCGCCGGGGGCGCGACGCCTCGGTCGACGTCCGGCGCGGTGCGGGTCGCGTTCGCGTTCTGGATCACGCTCGTGGGCACCACGGTGCCGACGCCGCTCTACCCGCTCTACGAGGAGGAATTCGGCTTCGCGTCGTTGACAGTGACAGTGGTCTACGCGCTGTACGCGCTGGGAGTCGTCGTCGGGCTGCTGGTCTTCGGTCGGCTCTCCGATCAGATCGGTCGACGCCCGGTCATCCTCATCGCGCTGCTGCTCTCGGTCGCCGCCGACGCCGTGTTCCTCGCCGCCGTGGACCTGGCGATGATCATCGTGGGTCGGATCCTCGCCGGGCTGTCGGCCGCGCTGATCATCGGCACGGCGACGGCGGCGTTGGCGGAGCTGATCGACCCTCGGCACCCGAAGCGTGCCGCCACCGTGTCGATCTTCGCGAACCTGGGCGGCCTGGCCACCGGCACCCTGCTGTCCGGGATCGTGTCGGACGTGGCACCCGAACCGCTGCGGCTGCCCTGGGTGATCGTGCTGATCCTGGCGTTGATCGCGATCGTTGCGCTGCGCGGGGTGCCGGAGACGGTCCGGGAACGTTCGCCGGTGACGGTGCGGGTGCAGCGGTTGTACGTGCCGGCGAGCATCCGCGGCGCCTTCGTCCGCTCGGCGATCACCGCTGGCGCGGGCTTCGCCGCCCTCGGGGTGCTCACGTCGGTGAGCGGGCTTTTCCTCGGCATGGTCCTGCACGAGACCTCACACACCCTGGCCGCGCTCGTGGTGTTCGTGGCGTTCACCGGCGCGGCGTTCGGTCAGCTGCTGACCCGGGTGTTGTCCTCGCGCGCCGCGCTGGCCAGCGCCTGCGTCGGTCTGGTGGTGGGGGCGGGCCTGCTGGCGTTCAGCATGTGGATGGCGTTGCTGGCGACGCTGCTGATCAGCGCGGCGATCATCGGGGTCGCGTCCGGGGTGGCGGTCGGCGACGGCATCGCGACGATCACGATGAAGACCGAACCGCGGCACCGGGCCGAGACGGTGTCGACGTTCTTCGCCATCCTGTTCGCCATGCTCGGTGTGCCGGCGGTCGGGGTCGGTCTGCTGATCCAGACGATCGGGCTGCGCCCGGCCGGCGAGGTCTTCAGCGTGGTGGTGGCGGTGCTCGCGCTGGTCGTCCTGCTCAGCCTGGTTCGGGGCGGCCGGACCCGGCCCGCGAGCTGATCACCGGCCGGGCCTGTTCAGGGTGCCCGGGGTGCCTGGCGAGCCATTCACTGAGGTCTTGCGGCGGTCATCGTATACAACATACGCTCCCCGAATCGCCCACTCGAGGAGCTCTCCATGACGAACCTCTCCGTCCGCGACACGAACCTGCCCCGCCGCCGGGTGCTCCGGGCCGCCGTGGCGGCGGCCGCCGTCGTCTGCACGGTCGTCGCCTGCTCACCGGTGTCCAAGAACGACGGCGGCGACCCGTCCGGCGGCGACCAGGCGGCGGGCCAGGATTCCTTCGGCACGCCCGCCGACCCCGCCGCCGTGAAGCAGGGCGGCAAGCTGGTCATCGCCCTCTCCGCCGAGCCCGACGCGCTGGACCCGACACTGTCGAGAAGCCTCTACTCCCGCTACGTCTTCCAAGCCATGTGCCAGAAGCTCTACGACGTCAACGAGCAGGCGCAGGTCGTACCGCAGCTCGCGACGGCCCTGCCCACCACGAGCGGCGACGGCCGGACGGTGACCATTCCGCTGCGGCCCGGCGTGCGTTTCGCCGACGGCACGGCGTTCGACTCGGCGGCGGTGAAGGCGACCCTGCAACGCCACCTCACCAACGAGCGGTCGGCGCGTAAGAGCGAACTCGGTCCCATCGACGGCGTCGACACCCCGGACGCGCAGACCGTCGTCCTGCGGCTGAAGCAGCCGTTCGCGCCGCTGCTCGGGGCTCTCGCCGACCGGGCCGGCATGATCATGAGCGCCAAGGCGTTGCAGAGCCTCGGCGACGACTTCGCCTCGGCGCCGGTCTGCGTCGGCCCGTTCAAGTTCGCCAAGCGGGTGCCGCAGAACTCCATCGAGGTGGTGCGGGACCCCAACTACTACGACGCGAGCAAGGTGCACCTGGACGCCATCTCGTGGCGGATCCTCACCGACGCCAGCATCCGCGCCGCCAACCTGCGCTCCGGCGACGCCCAGGTCGCCGACTCCGTCTCCACCCAGGACGTCGCCTCGCTCCGGCAGGACGCGGCGCTTACCGTCCTCCAGTCACAGTCCCTCGGCTACCAGGGCCTGACCATCAACGTCGGCAACGTCGACGGTGTCGGCACCGCCCCCAAGCCGATCAACCGCCCCCTCGCCCAGAACGCCAAGGTGCGGCAGGCCTTCGAGCACGCGATCGACCGCAAGGCCCTTGTCGACGCGGTCTTCAACGGCGTGCACACCGCCGCCTGCTCGCCCATCTCACCCGCCAGCCCGTTCTCGTCGCCCGAGGCGCAGACCTGCCCGGCGCACGACCCCGCCAAGGCCAAGCAACTCCTCACCGAGGCCGGCGTGCAGACGCCGTACCCGGTCTCGATGCTCGCCTCGAACACGCCCGACACGCTGCGCCTCGCCCAGGCGTTGCAGTCCATGGTCAAGGACGGCGGGTTCGACCTGAAGATCAACCCGGTGGAGTACTCGTCGCTCCTCGACGAGCAGGACCGTGGCAACTTCGAGCTGCTGCAGCTCGGCTGGAGCGGGCGGATCGACCCGGACGCCAACATCACCAACTTCGTCGGCACCGGCGCCAGCCAGAACGTCGCCGGCTACAGCAACCCGCAGCTCGACACTCTGCTGACCCAGGCCCGGCAGGCCGGCGACGTCGAGGAGCGCAAGAAGCTGTACGGGCAGGCGGTCACGCTGCTTCAGCAGGACGACGCCCTGATCTACCTCTACCGGCAGCGCAACCTGACCGCCGTCAGCAAGCAGATCCAGGGCCTGCAGGTCTACCCGGACGGCGTGATCCGGGCGGCCTTCGCCGGCTTCGGCAAGTAGGCAGTAGTGGCCCGCTATCTGCTCACCCGCGCCTGGCAGTCGGCGCTGACCCTGCTGATGTCGACGATAGTGGTCTTCGTCGGCGTACGGGCGCTGCCCGGCGACCCGGCCCTCGCCCTGGCCGGCGAGGACCGGTCGCCGGAGGCCCTGGAGGCCATCCGGCGGCACTACGGGCTGGACCAGCCGCTGCCGGTGCAGTTCGCCCAGTACGTGGAGCGCATGGCACAGGGCGACTTCGGGGTGTCCATCCGCACCGGCACGCCGGTCTCGTCGATGCTCACGACCGCCCTGCCGGTGACAGTCGAGCTGTCCGTCCTGGCGATCCTCATCGCGGCGGCGCTGGGCGTCGGCGCCGGGGTGCTCGCGGCGGTCCGTCGTGGACGCCCGGCGGAATGGCTCGCCAACGGCCTGGCCCTGATCGGCCTGTCGGTGCCGCACTTCTGGCTGGGGCTGCTGGCGATCCTCTACCTGTCAGTGGCGACCGGGCTCTTCCCCGCCTCCGGCTTCGTGCCGATCCTGGAGGACCCCGTGGACAACCTGCACCACATCGTCCTGCCGGCCGTGATCCTCGGCACCGGCCTGGCCGCCATCATCATGCGGCAGACCCGGTCGGCGATGCTCGACTCCCTCTCCTCCGACTACGTGCGGACGGCGAAGGCGAAGGGGCTGCGACCGCGCGCCGTCATCACCCGGCACGCCCTGCGCAACAGCCTCATCGTGGTGGTGACCGTCGTGGGTCTCCAACTCGGCGGGCTGATCTCGGGCGCTGTCGTCACCGAACAGATCTTCGGGCTGCCGGGCTTCGGCAAGATGACGATCGACGCGGTGTTCCAACGGGACTACCCGGTGATCCAGGCCGTCGTCCTGCTCACCGCGGCTGCCTACATCGTGATCAACTTCTTCGTGGACCTGCTCTACTCGGTCATCGATCCACGCATCCGGGTGACGGGAGATCCGGCATGACCGTCCTCACCGTACCGATGGCGGAGACCGGCACCGCCAGCATCACCCGGCGTACCCGGGTGCTGCGGCGGCTGCGGCGCAACCCGCTCGCCGTGGTGAGCTTCGTCGTGCTCGCGCTGGCGGGCGTCATCGCGCTGCTCTCGCCCTGGCTCGCGCCCTATTCGGTCGACCAGACCGACTTCGCCCGTACGTTCGCGCCTCCGGGCACCGCCGGGCACCTGCTGGGCACCGACGACCTCGGTCGGGACGTCCTCTCCCGCATCATGCTCGGCGCGCGGGCGTCGTTGCAGGTCGGACTCCTGGCGGTGGCCACGTCACTGGTCATCGGGGTGCCGCTCGGGCTGGCCGCCGGCTACTTCCGGGCCTGGGACGCGGTGATCTCACGCTTCACCGACCTGCTGCTGGCGTTCCCGTTTCTGATCATGGCGGTGGGGTTGGCGGCCATCCGGGGCGCCAGCCTCGGCAACGCCGCGGTGGCCATCGGCATCGCCCAGATCCCCGGGGTGATCCGGGTCGTCCGCTCGGACACGCTGCGCCTCAAGTCGCTGGACTTCGTAGCGGCGGCCGTCGTGGACGGCGCGAGCGACCTGTGGGTGCTGGCCCGGCACATCCTGCCCAACGCGACCTCGGTGATCCTGGTGCAGGCCACTGTCGCCATCCCGGCCGCGATCCTCGGCGAGGCGGTGCTGTCCTTCCTCGGCCTCGGCATCCAACCCCCGGCGCCCAGTCTGGGCACCATGCTGGCCACCGCCCAGCAGTTCGCCGCCCGCGCACCGTGGGCCGCCGTCTTCCCCGGCGTGGTGATCATGGGTCTGGCGCTGGCGTTCAACGTCTTCGGTGACGCCCTGCGCGACGCCCTCGACCCGAAGGGAGACCGGCGATGACCACCGCCTCCGCGCCCGTGTTGGAGATCCGCGACCTGTCGGTGTCGTTCCCGACCGAGACCGGCACCGTCTCGGCGGTCGACGGGGTCAGCCTTGACCTCGCAGCCGGGGAGATCGTCGGGATGGTGGGCGAGTCGGGGTGCGGAAAGAGCGTCACAGCGATGAGCCTCGCCGGGCTGCTCCCGGGCAGCGCCCGGGTCACCGGGTCGGTCCGCCTGGACGGCACCCAACTGGTCGGGGCCCGCGAGTCGGCACTGCGCCGGGTCCGGGGCCGGGAGATCGCCTACATCTTCCAGGAGCCGATGACGTCGTTGAACCCGGTGCTCAGCGTCGGGCGGCAGATCGGGGAGGTGCTCCAGGTCCACGAACGAATGTCCCGACGGGCGGCGCGGGCCCGCGCCGTCGAACTGTTGACGCTCGTCGGGATCCCGTCCGCAGCCCAGCGGGTCGACAGCTATCCGCACCAACTCTCCGGTGGCATGCGCCAGCGCGTGATGATCGCGATGGCGGTGGCCTGCGGCCCGAAGGTGCTGGTGGCCGACGAGCCGACCACCGCGCTGGACGTCACCGTCCAGGCCGGCATCCTCCAGGTGCTGCGGGACCTGCGCGACCGGCTCGGCACGAGCGTCCTCATCATCACCCACGACCTCGGCGTGATCGCCGACATCGCGGACCGCGTCGTCGTCATGTACGCGGGCCGGGTGGTGGAACGGGCGCCGGTGGACGACCTGTTCGCCCAGCCCCGGCACCGGTACACGGCCGGGCTCCTGTCGGCGTCACCGCAGCCGGGCCGGCACGCCGGCACCGACCGGTTGACCGAGATCCCCGGGCTGGTGCCCGTTCTGGCCAGCCAACCCGACGCCTGCACCTTCGCGGATCGCTGCCCGGCCGCCGACGAGCAGTGCCGGGCCGCCGCCCCGCCGTTGGAGGACGTCGGTGGCACCGACCATGTCGCTGCCTGTTGGCACCCCTGCGCGACGGCACCGACGGCAGCTCAGGAGGCGAACCGATGACACCGCAGCCGAACGCCCTGGAGATCGCGGACCTGGTGATGCACTTCGGCCCGGTGCGTGCCGTGGACGGGGTGTCACTGACCATCCCGCGAGGCCGGGTCACGGCCCTGGTGGGCGAGAGCGGTTCCGGGAAGTCGACAGTGGGCCGATGCGTGGTGCGGCTCGTCGAGCCGACAGCGGGAACCGTCCGGATCGCGGGCACCGACGTCACCCACCTGTCCCGACGGCGGCTGCGTCCCCATCGCGGCGCGGTGTCGATCGTCTTCCAGGACCCGGCCGCGTCACTGGACCCGCGCATGCTGGTGGGCGAGATCGTGGCCGAGCCGCTGCGGCTGGCCGGCAAGCGGATCTCCCGGCGCGAGCGGGACGCCCGCGTCGCCCCCCAACTCGAACGGGTGGGCCTGCGCGCCGAGGTGGCCCGCCGCTACCCCCACGAGCTGTCCGGCGGGCAACGCCAACGCGTCAGCATCGCGCGGGCCCTGATCTCCGAGCCCATGTTGCTCATCGCCGACGAACCCACCAGCGCGCTCGACGTGTCAGTGCAGGCGTCGGTGCTCAACCTCCTCGCCGACCTGCAACGCGACATCGGGTTCGCCTGCCTCTTCATCACCCACGACCTGTCCGCTGTCGAGTACCTGGCCGACGACATCGCTGTCATGTACCTCGGTCAACTGGTCGAGACCGGCAGCCGCGAGCGGATCTTCGCCCGCCCCGCACACCCGTACACGCAGGCGCTGCTCTCCGCCGCGCCGGTGGCCGACCCGGTGCGTCAGCGCCACCGTCAGCCGGTGCTGCTCGGCGACGACCTGCCGTCCGCGCTCGACCCGCCGTCCGGCTGCCGGTTCCGGACCCGGTGCCCGCTCGCCTTCGACAGGTGCGCGACGGAGGTGCCGGCGCAGACCGCCATCGGCGACGGCATGGCCGCGTGTCACCTGGTCCGGCCGGACGGCACCGGTCCCGACGTTCGTACCGCAGATCCCAGTGAGGTGTTGTCATGACGTTCACCACCCGACCCACGTTGCAGGGCACCTTCGGCATGGTGTCCTCCACCCACTGGCTCGCCAGCCAGTCGGCGATGGGCATCCTGGAACGCGGGGGCAACGCCTTCGACGCCGCGGTCACCGCCGGTTTCGTCCTGCACGTCGTCGAGCCGCACCTGAACGGGCCGGGCGGCGAGGTGCCGGCCATCGTGGCCACCGCACGGGACCCCCGACCGAAGGTGCTGTGCGGGCAGGGCCCGGCCCCGGCCGGTGCCACCATCGCGCACTTCCGGTCCCTCGGAATGGACCTCATCCCGGGCGCCGGGCCGCTCGCGGCGGCCGTGCCCGGCGCGGTGGACGCCTGGCTCCTGCTGCTGCGCGAGCACGGCACGCTCACCCTCGCCGAGGTGCTGGAGCCGGCGATCGGCTACGCCGCCGCCGGGCACCCGCTGGTGGGCCGGGTCGGTGACACGGTGGCGGCCGTCCGGTCGTTGTTCGAGGAACACTGGCCCACCTCCGCCGCGCTCTGGCTGCGCGGCGGCCGGCCACCGGCCGCGGGGGAGTTGGTCACCAACCCGGCGTACGCGGACACCCTGCGCCGACTCGTCGAGGCGGGACGGGCGGCCGGCGCCGACCGGGAGGCCCAGATCGAGGCCGCCCGCCGGGCCTGGAGCACGGGTTTCGTCGCCGAGGCGATCGACGCGTTCAGCCGGCGGCCGTTCCAGGACTCCAGTGGCCGCCCGAACGCCGGGCTGGTCACCGGCGACGACATGGCCGCGTACTCGGCGAGCTGGGAGACGCCCGCCACCCTCGACTGGCACGGCTACTCGGTGGCGAAGACCGGTTTCTGGGGTCAGGGCCCGGTGCTGCTGGAGTCCCTGGCCACCCTGGACGCGCTCGACGACCCGGGCGCGTACGACCCGGCGACCGCGGCGGGCGTGCACGCCCAGGTCGAGGCGCTCAAGCTCGCCTTCGCCGACCGGGAGGCCTGGTACGGCGACGGGGCCGACGTGCCCGCCAAGGCGCTGCTCTCGCCGCAGTACGCCAGGGAACGGGCCGCCCTGATCGGCGATCGCGCGTCGGCGGAGTTGCGGCCGGGGCACCCGGACGGGGCGCAGCCGCGCCTGCCCGCCCACGTCCGACCCGGTGCCGGTCGGCGTACCGGGCCGACGGATGCCACGACGGGAGAGCCGACGGTCCAGTCTGACGGGGTCACCCGGGGCGACACCTGTCACGTGGACGTGGTCGACCGGTGGGGCAACATGATCTCCGCTACGCCCAGCGGCGGCTGGTTGCAGAGTTCCCCGACCATCCCGGAACTCGGCTTTCCGCTGGGCAGCAGGTTGCAGATGTTCTGGCTGGAGGAGGGGCTCGCCTCGTCGCTGGCGCCGGGCCGCCGCCCGCGTACGACGTTGAGCCCGACGATGGTGCACCGCGACGGCGAGCCGGTGCTGGCCTGCGGCACCCCCGGTGGCGACCAGCAGGACCAGTGGCAGTTGCCGTTCCTGTTGCGGCACCTCGTCGGTGGGCAGAGCCTTCAGGAGGCCATCGACGCGCCGGCGTGGCACACGGTCAGCCTGCCGGGGTCGTTCTACCCCCGCGACATGGAGCCCGGTGTCCTGGTGGTGGAGGACCGGCTCGACGAGGGCGTGCTGGCGGCCCTGCGGGCGTACGGACACGAGGTGCGGGTCACCGACGGGTGGAGCCTCGGTCGGCTCTGCGCGGTGACCCGTGATCCGGCGACGGGCGTGCTGGCGGCCGGTGCGAACCCCCGGGGGATGCAGGGCTACGCGTGCGGTCGTTAGCGGGCGCCGTAGCCGCCTTCGGCGTTCTCGTACGCCGCTGCGGATGCCGCGTCGAGGTGGTCGAGCGCGGCCCGCTCGGCGCGGTCACCGTCGCCCGACTCGATGGCGTCGACGAGTTGGATGTGCTCGGCCCACGAGTGTGGCGCGCGTTCGGCCGCGCCGAGCCGGAAGACCCACTGGACATGGAGGTAGAGCGACTTGGCGATCGACGACAGCCAGGGGTTTCCGCTGATCTGGAGGATGCGCAGGTGCAGCGTGCTGTTCAGTTCGGCGACGCGGGCCAGGTCGTGGCGCTGCGTCGCCTCGCGGCCCTGGTCGAGCAGGGCGCGCAGGGACGCCACGTCGGCCGCTGTGGCCCGCTCGGCGGCCAGCCGGGCGGCCAGTGTCTCCAACCGCTGGCGCACGGCGAACATGTCGGTGATGGTCCCGCTGCTCGGTGAGGCGACGACCGCTCCCCGGCGGGGGAGGATCACGACGAACCCCTCCGCCTCGGCGACGCGCAGCGCCTCCCGGACGGGGTTGCGGGAGACGCCGAAGTCCTCGGCGAGCCGGTCCTCGGTCAGCCGTTCTCCGGGAAGGTAGTCGCCGTCGATGATGGCGGTCCGCAGCGCGGCGAGGACCTGATCGCGTAGCGGCAGGTGTTGCGCGCCGAGCTTGTCCCGTAGGTCTTCAGCCACCTGGTTGCCTCTCCGTGAACGTGTCCGGACAAAGTGTATACGAAGAACAATTATTGGAAGGTGGCCGACAGTGTCGAGCACAGCGCCCCGCGTCACCCACCCCCACGTCGCCCCGCGCCGAGACGAGCGCCTGCTGCGGCGACGGCAGGCCCTGGTCGTCGTTCTCACCTTCCTCACCGGGAGCGCCGACGCTCTCGGTTTCCTCGCCCTCGGCGGCGCCTTCGCCAGCGTGATGACCGGCAACATGGTCCTGCTCGGGCTCTCGGCCGGCCGGGGCGAAGCCGACCTGGCTCTGACGTCGGGCTGCGCCATCGCCAGCTTCATCGTCGGTGTCCTCGCGGGCGCCCGCGTCGTCGGCTCGGCACAGCCCGACGATCCGGTCTGGCCCCGGCGGGTCACCTGGGCGCTGGTCCTGGAGCTGTCGGTGTTCGTGGTGTTCGCCGTCGTCTGGGAGGTCACCCTGCACACCCCCGACGCGGCTGTCCACCTGGCGTTGCTGATGCTGTCAGCGGTCGCGCTGGGCGTGCAGAGCAGCGCGATCCAACGCTTCGGGGTGTCCGGCCTGTCCTCCACGTACCTGACCGGCACGCTCACCAGCCTGATCGCCGGGGTCGCCGCCCGCAGCCCGTGGGCCACCCTGCGCCCCAAGGCCCAGGTGCTGCTGGCCCTCATGGTCGGCGCGGCGGTCGGCGCCCTTGTCGCCGTGCACCTGCCGGTCGTCGCCCCGGCACTGCTGATCGTGCCGCTGGTGCTCGTCATCGCCGTGTCCGCGCGGATGCGGGCGTGAGCGTCAGACGCCGCGAGCGAACAGGGCCAGGCGTACCCGGTTCGGGCTGTCGGTCTTGGTCATCAGGCTGGTGATGTGGGTCTTGACGGTGGTGACACCGATGTGGAGCTGGTCGGCGATCTCGGTGTTGGACAGGCCCTCGGCGACCAGGTCGAGCACGTCCCGTTCCCGGGCGGTCAGGCCCGGCAGGGCCGGCGGTGACCCCGGGCGGGCGTGCACCGCGCGCTGCACGAGGCGACGCAGCACCTCCGGACTGAACGGGCTGTCACCGACGGCGGCCCGGCGGATGCCGTCCAGCAGCTCGGTCGGGGGCGCGTCCTTGAGCAGGAACCCGCACGCTCCCGCGGTCAGCGCGGGGTAGAGGTGGTCGTCGTCGCCGAACGTGGTCAGCACCAGGACTCGGGTGGCGGGGCGTTCGGCGAGGATCCGGCTGGTCGCGGTGATCCCGTCGACACCGGGCATCCGCAGGTCCATGACGACGACGTCGGGGAGCAGCCGCCCGGCCAGCGGAATCGCCTCCCGGCCGCTGTCGGCCTCCCCGACGACCTCGATGTCGGGCTGGGCGTCGCAGAGCATGCGCAGCCCGGCCCGGATGAGGTGCTGGTCGTCGACCAGCAGCACCCGGATCACGCCGGCTCCGGCGCGGGCGACCCGGCCGGGGCCTCCCGCTCGCGGGGCACCGACCCGACCGGCGCGGCGGCGGCCACTGCCGGAAGGACGGTCCGTACCCGCCATCCGGTGCCGGTCGGCCCCGCCTCCAACCGGCCGCCGAGGACCTCGACACGCTCGCGCATCCCGGTGATGCCGTGGCCGCCACCGACCGGCACGCCCGCCGGCACCCCGTCGCGCCCGTTGTCGGTGACCTCCCAGTGCACGGAGCCGTCCCGGACAGCGACCACGAGATGCGCGAGCGCCGACGTCCCCGCGTGTTTGGCCACGTTGGTCAGCGCCTCCTGGGTCAGCCGCAGCACCGCCATGCCGCGCACCGCGTCGAGTGAACCGATCGCCGGGTCGAGATCGGCCTCCACAGTGACACCCGCCTGCCGGGCCCGGTCGATGGACGCGCCGATCGCCGCCGGCAGCGCGGACGGTTCGATGGCGGTCAGCGCCGCGTCGCCGCGTACCCCGTCGGGGTTGCGCAGCACCGCGACCAGCCGGCGCAGTTCCGCGAGGGCCGCGGTGCCGGTGCCGTGCACGTCGTCGAAGACCTCGCCCACCCGCGGGTCCAGGTCGGTGAGCACGTGCCGGGCCACGCCGACCCGCAGCACCATCGACGCCACATGGTGCGCGACGACGTCGTGCAACTCGCGGGCGATGGCGCTGCGTTCGTCGGCGCGGGCCGCGCGACTCTCCGACTCGTGCTGGCGTTGCTCGGCCACCGCCCGCTCCACGGCCTGCCGACTCAGCTCCCGGTTGGCGCGGATGACGAGGCCGAGCAGCACCGGCACACCGACCTCCAGGGCCAGGCCGACGACGCCCGAGGCGACCTGGCCGACCGGGTCGCCGACCGAGTCGGTCAGGTCCACCACCACCAGCAGCACGGCGGACAGCCAGATGGTCCGGGGGCGGCGCGCCCGCATGGTGATCTCGAGCAGTGCCCAACTCGCGCCAACCTGGTTGATGGTGAAGTCGTCGACCAGGCAGATCGCGACAGTCAGCAGGGCGGCCTGCGCCACCAGGTTGACCACCGGCCGACGGTGCGCCGCCAGCGCCACGGCGAACGCGAGCACCGCGAGGATCCACTGTGGTGTCGTGGGCGTGCTGGTGGAGTGCGGAACGAAGAGCAGGTAGCACAGCCCGCTGAGATCGAGCAGCACCATCCGCACGAGGGTGTCCCGCACGTCGAACAGTCGCCCCGGCCAGCTCACGGTGGTCAGCCTAGGTGCTGCGGGCCGGTGGCGACGGCCGCCGGCCGCCGCCACCGGGTCCGGACCGCGAGGTACGCGGCCAGACCGAGCGGTCCGAGCAGGATGGTCAGCAGCAGCACCGGAGCCATCACCAGCGCCGGCACCCCCCGATCGCGGCTGTCCAACCACGCCCACCGCCCGACGAACAGATCGAACGCGATCATGTGCGCCCAACCCGCCGCGGCCCCGTCGGAGGTGCCGAGCAGGTCGCGCACCCCGGCCAAGGTCGGCGACCCCACGGCCGGCAGCACGTCGCCGAACGCCGGCAGCACCAGCAGCGCGTAGATCACCACGACCGGCGCCACGATCAGCGGCGAGGCGATGATCCGGGCGGTCCACGACCAGCGCGGCAGCAGGATCATCAGCGCCCAGAACGGCGCGGCCACCGCGAACGTCAGGGAGAACAGCGTCGCGGTCACGCGGCCAGCGCCAGTTCCGGGCGACGTCGGCGGGCCAGCACCAGGCCGGTGGCGCTCGCCGTCGCGACCACCAGTGCCGCGAGCGCGGCGAGCGTGACGGCGTCCGGCCGCAGCAGCGGTTGTTCGCGCAGGGCCTGCCAGGTCAACAGCACTGTGAGTACGCCGTACGCGCCGCCCGCGACGACCAGCAGCCGGGCGCGGGTGCGCTCGTCCAACCGCGTCGCGAACCGGCTCAGCAGGATCGCCAGGATCGGCAACGCCTGAAGGGCGTGCAGCCCCACGAAGTGCCCGATCCGCAGGTCACCGCCCGTGGTGCTCCAACCGACGACGGGCAACCCCGGCCCACCGTCGGGCACGCCGACGCTGTGCGCCCCACCGATCCCCTCGATCCCCGGGTCCTGCATCGGCAGCGCCATCGGCACCGCCGCGAGCATGCCCAGCAGGGACAGGCCGAGCCCCCATCCGACGGCGGTTGCGGCGACCCGATCGGGGATCCGCTGGATCAGGACCACGATCCCGATGACGAGGTGCGCGAAGAACAGCACCATGATCGCCGCCCCCATCGCCGCGAACAGCGCGGTGTTCACCGGGGTGCTGTCGTTGAAGTGGCTGGTCTGCCCGCGGATCACCTGACCGACGATCACCGCGTTCTCGACGACCGCCACCGCGACGATGACGACGACCGCCCTCTCGACGGCCCGGCTGCGTCGCGGCAGCAGGGAGAGCATCCAGGCGAGCGTGGCGCCGTACAGCACAAACGACACGGCGAACTTGAACGGCTTGAGCCAGATCGGCGCCCCGGTCAGGACGCGCGAGTCGACGAGGATGCCGACCACGGTGATGACGGTGAGCACCGCCATCACGGATACCAGGAACATCAGCGGGCGGTTCCAGCGCGCCGCCCGGCGCACAACGGTAGTCATGTCTGTAGATGGTCGTAGCCGCGTCCGCCGATCGCGTCCGACCCCGAGCCCCGGTTGCGGCCGCTGGTCGGAGCCCGCCTCCTCCCTGGGTAGGAGACGAAACCCCTCGAGGGTCGCTCGGTGATGCTGGCACAATGGCCGGCCTGCCGACCGGACGGGGATCGACGATGACGACCAATGCGGACCGTGTCCAACCGAACGAGACCACAGTGCCGCTGCTGCACTGCCCGGCCCCGGAGGAGACCCTGGCGTTCTGGCGGGCGCTCGGCTTCGAGGTGGCCTACGAGCAGCTCAAGCCGTACGTGTACCTGGCCTTCACCTGGAGTGGGCTCCAGCTGCACTACGGCCCGGCGCCCAAGGACCTGGACCCGGCGAAGGAGCATTCCGGCGGCTGCCTGGTGATGGTGGACGCGGTGGCGTCGTACCACGCGGTGTTCACCGAGGCGATGCGCCGCAGCTACGGCAAGGTGCTCGTCAAGGGCCTTCCCCGGATGACCCGCTACCGCGCCGGGGCGTCGCGGTTCAGCATCGTCGACCCGTCGGGCAACACCATCGTGTTCATCCAGCGGGACGAGCCGATGGAGGTGGAGTACGGCGGGTCGCAGGAGCTTGACGGGCTGGCCCGGGTGCTCGACAACGCGCGGATCCTGCGCGAGTTCAAGATGGACGACCGGGCGGCCTACCGGGCGCTCGACTCGGGGATTCGCCGCCGCGCCGAGGACGCCCCGGTGGTCGAGCGGGCGACGGCGCTGGCCGGCCTGATCGAGCTGGCAACCGCGTTGGGCAAGGCCGACCGGGTGCCCGAGTGGGGTGCCCGACTCCGGGCGCTGTCCCTGACCCCGGAGCAGCGGACGCAGGTGGCGCAGTACGTCGCCGACCCCACCCTCCTCGAACCGTGGTGGCCCGACCCGCGCTGACCCCTGACCTCCCCGCGCCTCACGCGCCGTCGGCGCAGAGTTGGGAGGTCAGGGCGGTGCGGGCCCACTCCTCCCACGCGTCCGGTGACCAGTCGCGGTCCCGGACGAAGATCAGGTAGAGCTGCGGGCTGAGCAGGCCGAACAGCAGGTCCGCGGCCATCTCGACGGAGAGGCCGGGACGGGTGTCGGGCTTGCCGACCAGGGCTTCGGCCACCGCGTACTGCACCGTGTAACGCGGGTCGGGGCCGTCCGGCCACTGTGCGGCGATCTCCGGGTCGGTGGCTGCGGCAGCCGCGATCAGCGGCATGATCGGGGCGACCCGGCCCAGGATCTCGCGGGTGCCGTGGACGTGCGCGCGCAATTGCCCGGCTGCGGTGGGCTCGGCGCACGCGGCGCGAAACCACTCCCGATCCATTGTGGCGACCGGCTCGGTGTCCCCGGCGATGGACGTATCGACGACGTCCTTGAACAGCGTGCGCTTGTTGCGGAAGACGAAGTAGACAGTTTGGACGGCCACGCCCGCCCGGTCCGCGACCTCCTGCAGGCTCGTCGCCCCGTAGCCCTGCGCGATGAACAGCTCGCGAGCCGCCTCGACGACCTTCTCGCGGGTGCGGCGGGAGCGCTCGGCTCGCTTGTCGGGCCGCTTGACTCTGTCCATATTGCGAGCCTACCTTTAGAGTCAGTCACTAGAGTTGCACTATAAATTCTTGGAGGAGACGATGAACCAGCCCCACGCCACCCCGAACCCGGGACCGGACCTGGCCTCGACGCGGCGCGACACGGAGGAGGAGTCCGTCCACCGCGCGCTGGAGGGCTACTACCGCACCGGCAAGCCACCGTGGGACACCGGCGTGACTCCGCCCGAGCTGATCGACCTGGTGGAGGGGCGCGGCGCACTACCGCCCGGCCGCGCCCTCGAACTCGGCTGCGGCACGGGGACCAACGCCACCTACCTCGCCCGGCACGGCTGGGACGTGGCGGCCGTCGACCTGATCGACCGCGCCGTCGACCAGGCCAGGGAGAAGGCCGCGGCGGCGGGAGTGGCCGTACGGCTGCTGCACGGAGACGCCACCCGCCTCGACGAGCTGGACCTGCCAGGCCCCTTCGACCTGTTCTTCGACCTGAGCTGCTACTGCGGGGTCCCACTGCACCGCCGCGACGCCTACGCCGCCGGGCTCACCCAGCGCGCCGCCCCCGGAGCGCTGTTGCTGATGTTCGGGTACGGCCCCGAGCCGCTCGGCAGTCCGATCCCCGAGGTCACCTCGTGGGCGGCGGGCGTCACCGCCGACGAGCTCCGAGCCAGGTTCACCGGCTGGGAACTGATCGACGTCACGCCGGGCACCAACTCGGTGCCGACCTTCTGGTTCACGCTGCGCCGCGACGCCTAGCACCCTGCGGAATTCCGCCCCGACGCGCCGAAGGTCCGCTTCGCCGTAGGCCAACGTCCGCCTGCCCGCCCGGGGATTCCACAGAACGGCACGAAATTACCGCTTTAGGGTAAGTATGGCCAACCCGCCTAGCTGCTCCGATACCTTTTGAAGGAGAGGAAAACTCGTATTCCTCCCTTCGGGTGCATAAGGAGTCAGAGATGAAGCGCAGCGTCGCGCTCGCGGCAGCCCTCCTGGCAGGCCTGACCAGCGTCGGATCGATCCCGGGGACCGCCTTCGCCGATGGCGGCGGCCCTGGGTACCACGACGACCGCAAGGGGGGTGATCACCACCACGGCGACGAGGGCGCGGTCTTCGTCCAGACCAACAAGGCCGAGGGCAACACCATCAAGGTGTACGACCGCGACGAGGACGGCCGTCTCACCAAGGCCGGCGAGTACGAGACCGGCGGGCTGGGCGGCTTCACCATCGGCGCGCCACTCGACGCGCTGGCCTCGCAGGGTTCCCTGACCTACCACAAGGGGCTGCTGTTCGCGGTGAACGCCGGCAGCAACACCGTGACGGTCTTCCGCGTCGAGGGCACCCGGCTGCACAAGCTCCAGGTCATCTGGTCCGGCGGTCTCCTGCCGGTCAGCGTCGCGGCCCGTGGTGACCTCGTCTACGTGCTCAACGCCGGTGGCGAGGGTTCTGTGCAGGGCTTCGAGCTGCAGAAGGGGCGGCTGTCCCGGATCGAGGACGCCAACCGGTCGCTCGGGCTGCACAACGGCAACCCGCCCGCGTTCGGAACCGCCCCGGCCCAGGTCAAGATCGACCCGGACAGCGAGTTCGTGCTGGTGTCCACCAAGGGCGCCAACGTCATGTTCAGCTACGAGATCGGTCGCCACGGCGAACTGTCCCGCAACCCCGTCATCAGCGACGCGGGCAACACCCCGTTCGGCTTCACCTTCGACACCGAGGACTCGCTGCTGGTCACCGAGTCGGGCGCTAACGCGGTGAGCCGGTTCGAGCTGGAGGACGACGGCGCACTCGACCAGGTCGGCCCGTCGGTGCCCAACGGCCAGCAGGCGCCGTGCTGGATCCAGCGCGTCGGCGACTACTTCTTCGTCGCCAACGCCGGCAGCTCCACCATCAGCTCCTACCGGGTCAACGACGACGGCAAGCTGGAAATCGTCAAGAACGTCGCCGCCGACACCAACGGCGGGTCGATCGACATGACCACCAGCGACGGCTTCCTGTACGTGCAGAACGCCACCGCCGGCAACGTGCAGGGCTACGAGGTCAACGACGACGGCTCTCTGAAGCTCGTCACCACAGTGGAGGGTCTGCCGAAGTTCACCGACGGCATCGGCATGGAGGGCATCGCCGCCTCCTGAGCACGCCACCCGCTGGTCCCGGTCGCTCGTCGACCGGGACCAGCTCCTGTCGGGGGTCGCTAGTCGAGGCTGGCCAACTCGTCAGGCGACAGGACCAGCGCCCCGGCGGCCAGGTTCTCGACCAGGTGATCGGGGTTGCCGGTACCGGGGATGGCCAGCAGGTGCGGGCCGCGGCTGAGGGTCCATGCGATCCGCACCTGTGCCGGCGTCACGCCGTGCGTGCGCGCGATGGCCTCCACTGCCGTGTTGGCGGCCACGCCGCCGGTCTCACGTCGGTCGCCGGCGATCGCGAAGAACGGCACGAATGCGACGTTCTGTTCACCGCAGGTACGCACGAGCTGATCCTGCGTACGTCGGGTGTCCACACCGTACGTGTTCTGCACGCAGACCACCGGGGCGATCGCCTGCGCCTGCGCGAGGTGGTGCGGACGGATGTTGGACAGGCCGAGATGCCGGATGAGGCCGGCGTCACGGAGTTCGGCCAGCGCGCCGAAGTGCTCCGCCACCGAGTCCAGCCCGTCCTGGCGCAGGTTCACGACATCCAACTGGTCGCGGCCGAGTTGGCGCAGGTTCTCCTCGACCTGCCCACGCAGCTGATCCGGCCGGGCCAGCGGCTGCCACTCGCCCGAGGGGTCGCGGCCCGGTCCGACCTTCGTCGTGATGACCAGGTCGTCGGGGTACGGCGACAGCGCCGTGTTGATCAACTCGTTGGCCGACCGGAGCGGCGAGAAGTAGAACGCGGCAGTGTCGATGTGGTTCACCCCGAGGTCGACCGCCTGGCGTAGCAATCTGATGACCCGCGCGCGGTCGCTCGCCGCGCCGGCGCTACCCGTCAGGCGCATCGCGCCGAATCCGATCCGATTGACGGTGAGATCGCCGAGCGTCCAGGTGCCAGCGGATTCCGCACTGATTGTGGTGGTGGGCATTGGGCGAACCTAGCCACCGCCGCTGACCTGCGCAGTCGGGCGTCTGCCCGATACCGGTCGGGAAGGATCGCTGTTAGGTTATCTATCGTGGGAAGCGCTTTTCCGGCGGCACAGTGACAGCCTGCGGTTCAAACGGATCCTGACCGCATTCGCGTTTGGCGCTGGCGACAGGCCGTCGCGCGCTAGGAGGCCAACCGCTCGCGCGCGGGGCGCGTCGGTCGAGGCAGTTCGGCACCGCCGTCCGGCTTGTTGATCTCCGACCAGACGGCGTCGAGGGAGAGGCCGAGGACGTCGGCGATCGCCGCGATGGTCGGGAAGGCGGGGGTGGCTATCCGGCCGGACTCGATCTTTCGAAGGGTCTCTGGTGAGACGCCCGCGTCCAGCGCGGTGAGGAGCATCGAACGCTCTCCACGGGCTCGACGCAGGAGCGCGCCGAGGCGCTGTCCGCGTTCGAGCTCTTCGGGAGTGAGCGGCAACCTGACCATGTCCCGATTCTAGTACCGGGATAATATGGCCGGGATACTTATTGGTCGCCCGAGGAAGGCGCTGCATGATCGAGATCCTGAGCCCCACCGACGTGCTGCGAGCGAAGGACACCGGCGCGCTGGTCGCCGGCATCCTGCAGACGTTGAAGAGCCGCTGCGTGGTCGGCACCAACCTTCTGGACATCGACCGGTGGGCGCAGGCCATGATCACCGAAGCCGGGGCGCAGTCCTGCTACGTCGACTATGAGCCGTCCTTCGGGCGGGGGCCGTTCGGCCACTACATCTGCACGTCGGTCAATGACGCAGTGCTGCACGGGTTGCCGTACGACTACCCGCTCGCCGACGGCGATCTGCTCTCGCTCGACCTCGCCGTCTCCCACCGTGGGGTCGTCGCGGACTCGGCCATCAGCTTCATGATCGGCGACGTCCGACCACCGGAGAGCGTCGCGCTGATCGACGCGACCGAGCGCGCGTTGCGGGCGGGGATCGCCGCCGCCGGCCCCGGCGTTCCCATCGGTGACATCTCCCACGCGATCGGCTCGGTCCTCAACGCGGCGGGATACTCGGTCAACACGGAGTTCGGCGGCCACGGCGTCGGATCGACGATGCACCAGGACCCGCACGTCTCCAACACCGGGCGCCCCGGTCGCGGCTACCGGCTACGCCCGGGGCTGCTGCTGGCGCTGGAACCGTGGGTGATGGCGGACACCGCCACGCTCGTCACCGATGCCGACGGCTGGACCCTCCGCAGCGCGACGGGCTGCCGGACGGCGCACAGCGAGCACACCATCGCCATCACCGACGACGGTGCGGATGTGCTCACGCTGCCGACGCCCTGACCCGTACGGCACGATCGACGCCCTCATCGGTGAGCCGACGACGGGCCACCCACGATGGGCGATTAACCGCCCGTCGAAGGGGCACGTCCTCCGTGGCGCCCTGCCGGGTCGCGTTCAGAATGAACCGATCGGTCATATTTTCCGTGATGACGGTCAGGGTCACCCACCAGAGTCACGGAGGCACGATGTCAACGGTTCGAACTGGTCCGGTCATCGGACTGCTCGTGCAGATCGTCCTGCTGGCGGTGCTGGCGGAGACGGTCGGTCTGGGCACGGCGGGCTGGGTGGCGGGTCTGGCGTACGGGATGGTCCTGTGCGCCCTGCTCAGCAAGGGGATGTCCCGCTCGGGCGCGGGCGCGCTCAGCCCGGCGGACCGGGTGACCCTGAGCCGGGCGATCCTCGTCGGCGGCGTGACGGCCCTGGCCGCCGACTCGTTCGGCCGGTCGGCGCCGGTCACAGTGATGGTCGTCCTCACCAGCGTGGCGTTGGCCCTCGACGCCGTGGACGGATACACGGCCCGCCGCACCGGGACCACCAGCGAACTCGGCGCGCGCTTCGACATGGAGATCGACTCCTTCCTGGTCCTGGTGCTCTGCCTGCACGTGGCACCCACGGTGGGTGCCTGGGTGCTCGTGATCGGCGCGATGCGCTACCTCTACGGCGCCGCGACCTGGGTGTTGGAGTGGATGCGGGGATCCGCGCCACCGCGGTACTGGAACAAGGTCGTCGCCGCGACCCAGGGCGTGGTGTTGACGGTGGCGATGGCCGACATCCTGCCCGCGCCGCTGACGACAGTGGTGCTTGTGGCGTCGGTGGCACTGCTTGTCGAGTCGTTCGGGCGTGACGTCGCCTGGCTCTGGACGACCCGGCACCTCCGCCACACCGTCATCCACTGCGCCCCGGACGCGACTGTCCAACCGGCCAGCTCGGCGAGCCACAGCACCCCGAGGGCCGCAGCAGGCCTGGCCGAGCTGACCCCGGGCCAGACCGATGGGCTGCAGTGGTCGGACCGTCCCACTGTCACGGTGGCCCGACGCGGGATCGCCCGCGTCTGAGCCGCCCGGACGCCGCGCCCAACAAAGATCATGGAAGGATGCCCGGGTTGTCGCTCTTGACGCGCGTACGGCAGCTGCCGAGCCAGGGACGGAGGGCGATGACTGGCGAAACCTCCGGCGGGACCGCCGACGGCACCGATGCCGAGGAACGGCCGAGACGCTCCGTCGCCGCCCGGCTGACGACAGTGCTGGCCGCGCTGCTCGTCCTGCTCGTCCTCACCGTGCCGTACGACTTCGGCCGACTCAGCCCGGCGGCGTTCGCGCGGATCCCCCTGGAGGCGCTGCTGGTAGTGGCCCTCCTGCTCGCTCTGCCCGCTCGCGGCAGCCGACTGGTCGCGACGGTGGCCGGCGCGGCACTCGGCCTGCTCGGCCTGTTGAAGCTGCTCGACCTGGGCTTCACCGCCGCGCTGAGCCGGGCGTTCGACCCGGTGCTCGACTGGGCGCTCCTCGACGAGGGGTTCGCCTTCCTCAGCGAGTCGTACGGCCGACCGGCCGCCATCGGCGTCGCCATCACCCTGGCGGTGGTGCTCGTGGGCCTGCCCACACTGGTCACGCTGTCGATGCGGCGACTGCGGCGGCTGGTGGTCCGGCACCGCACCGGGACCACCCGGATCGTGGCCGCGCTGGTGGTCGTCTGGGTGGCCTGCGCCGCGTTCAACGTGCGGGTGGTCGAGGGCGTGCCGGTCGCCGACACGTCCGCGACCACACTGGCCAACGGTCACGGCTTCCAGGTGCGCCTGCGCCTCGACGACCGCGAGACGTTCGGCGCGCTGATCGAGGCCGACAGGTACGGTGACACCCCCGGTGACCAGCTACTGACCGCGCTGCGCGGCAAGAACGTGGTCGTCGCCTTCGTGGAGAGCTACGGCCGGGACGCCGTCGAGGACCCGGAGTTCGCGCCGCAGGTCGGTGCGGTGCTCGACAGTGGCACCAGCGAGCTGAGCGCGGCGGGTTTCGCCGCGCAGAGCGGCTTCCTCACCTCGCCGACCTTCGGTGGCGGCAGTTGGCTCGCGCACGACACGCTGCTCTCCGGCCTCTGGATCGACAACGACCAGCGGCACCGCACCCTGCTGGCCAGTGACCGGATGACCCTCAACGGCGCCTTCCGCCGGGCGAACTGGCAGACCGTCGGCGTGATGCCCGCCGTCACCAGGGCCTGGCCGGAGGGTTCCTTCTTCGGCTACGACCGGTTCTACGACGCCAGGAAGCTCGCGTACCGTGGCCCGAAGTTCAGCTTCGGCACCCCGCCCGACCAGTACACCCTCGCCAGCTGGCAGCGCCTGGAGCAGGCGAAGCGCGACGGCAATGTGATGACCGAGCTGGCACTGGTGTCGAGTCACGCGCCCTGGACACCCGTCCCGCCGCTGCTCGACTGGGCCGACGTCGGCGACGGCGCGGTCTACCGTGGGGCCGGCGTGGGCAGGTCCGACGACAAGCGCCGCAACACCGCCCAGATCCGGGCGGACTACCGAAAGTCCATCGAGTACACCCTCGGCGCGCTCATCTCCTACGTGCGGACCTACGGAGACGACGACCTCGTGTTCATCGTCCTCGGTGACCACCAACCAGCCGCAGTCGTCACCGGCGAGAACGCCAGCCACGACGTCCCGATCTCGATCATCACCCGGGACCGGGCCGTGTTGGACCGGATCTCCGGGTGGGGCTGGCAGGACGGGCTGAAGCCCGGGCCGCAGGCGCCGGTCTGGCGGATGGACGCCTTCCGGGACCGGTTCCTGACCGCTTTCGGACAGTAACCCGGCCACCTCTCTCACGGACTGGACCCCAGACAGATGACGGCTACCACCGACACCAGGATCGCCGCGCTCCGGACCGACCCGACAATGTCGCTGCTGCACCGGTCGCTTGACGTCTACTACGGCGATCCCGAGCGGGACGCGAGGATGGACGCGTTCTACTCCCGCTTCGTCAGCGGCGGGGACCTCGTCTTCGACATCGGCTCCCACGTGGGCGACCACATCGCCAGCTTCCGTCGCCTCGGTGCCCGGGTCGTCGCTGTGGAACCGCAGCCGCTGTGTCTGCGCGCCCTGCGGGCGATCTACGCCGACGACGACAAGGTGACAGTTGTGGACGCAGCGTGTGGCGCGCTCTCTGGGCGCACCCGGTTGCACGTCAACTCCGCCAACCCCACCGTCTCGACCGCCTCACCGGACTTCGTCCGCGCCGCGAGGGGCGCGGGCGGGTGGGAGGGCGAGGTGTGGGACACCGACATCGAGGTCGCGGTGGTCACCGTCGACGCGCTGATCGAGACGTACGGCGTGCCGACCTTCACCAAGATCGACGTTGAGGGTTTCGAGGACGAGGTGCTGGCCGGCCTGAGCCGCCCGCTGCCCGCGTTGTCGTTCGAGTTCACCACCATCGCGCGTGCGGTCGCCGACAGGTGTCTCGATCGCCTGACCGCGCTGGGCTTCGACGGGTTCGACGTCGCGGTGGGCGACGACAAGTCGATGACGTTCCGACGTTGGATGTCAGCGACCGACCTGGCGACGCACCTGCGCGACCTGCCGCACTCCGCTAACTCCGGCGACGTGTACTGCGTGGCGCGCGACAGGCAGACCATCACCACGCCGTAGCCGTACCCGACGTCAGATCATGCGCAGGACGAGCGCGGCGGAGACCGCCAGCTCACGATCGAGCACCTCGTCCCGGGGGACGAACACCATCGCCTGCCCCTCACCGAGGACCACGTCCTCCTGACGGGCCGTGGTGGTGCCACGGAACACGTGGACAGTCACGGTGTGCGGGAAATCCGCCTCGTACGGGCGCGGTCCGCTCCACAGCGGGTGCAGCTCACCCACTGTCAGACCAGTCTCCTCCAGTAGTTCGCGGCGGGCCGCCTCCTCCGGTGACTCGCCGGGCTCGGCATGGCCACCCGGCAGGCTCCACTGGCCCGGCGAGACGGCCACATCCTCGTCGCGGTGCTGCAGGAGCACCGCGCCCGACGGATCGACGAGCAGCACGAGGGCGACGCTGTAGGTGGCCATGACGAAACCGTGCCACGTCGCCGCGAGCATGTCGACGACGGCCGCGCCCGGGTCGCGTACGCTCCGCGGATGGACCTCGATGATCTTCCGCTTGCCGAGTTCGCGTTTCCGGGGCCACTGCGGGACAGGCTCGTTGACGCGATCCTGTCCGGGGCGAAGACGTCGACGACCGGTCTGCTGGTCGGGTACGAGTGCGCGAACGAGCCGCTGCCCGAGGTGGGTCAACTGTCCGCGGTGGTGGACTCCGCCGGCCGCCGGGTCGCGGCCATCGAGCTGACCGATGTACGGGTGGTCCGCCTCGCCGACGTCGACCTGCCACACGCGCTGGCCGAGGGGGAGGGCGACGAGTCGCTGGCCCAGTGGCGTGCGGGGCACGAGGAGTTCTGGCACAGCGCCGAGGTACGCGCCGAGCTGGGCGATCCAGAATTCACAGTGGACGATGACACGCTGGTGGTGACCGAACGCTTCCGGCTGCTGCACGTGGCCTGAGGGTGTCCGACCACTGTGGAGGCCCGAGCAGTGGGCCACGCCGTCGTGCACTGTCACCTATGCTCGGCGCGTGATCCCCCCGGCACTCGAGATCCGTGGCCTGGTCAAGACCTTCGCGGCGCATCGCGCTGTGGACGGCGTCGATCTGACCGTGCACCCCGGCACCTTCCACGGCATTGTCGGGCCCAACGGCGCCGGCAAGTCCACCACCATCGGGATGGCAGTCGGTCTGGTCACCCCGGACTCCGGGCAGATCCGGATCCTCGGCCACGACGCGCTGCGCGACCGCCGTGGGACCCGCGCGCTGACCGGCGTGCTGCCCGACGGCCTCGACTTCCCCGAACGCCTCACCGGCGCCGAACTGCTGCGCTATAGCGCCGGCCTGCGCGGGCTGCCCCGGGCCGCGGCCACCGACCGTGCCGCCGAGCTGATCGAGGTGCTCGGCCTGGCCAAGGGTGCCGGCACCCCGTTGGCCGACTGCTCCACCGGCACCCGCAAGAAGCTCGGCCTCGCCCAGGCGCTGCTGCACGCGCCCCGGCTGCTCGTGCTCGACGAACCGTTCGAGGCGGTCGACCCGGTCTCCGCGGCCACCATCCGCCGGGTGCTGCGCCGGTTCGTGGCCGGCGGCGGCACCTGCGTGCTGTCCACCCACTCGATGCTGCTCGTCGAGCAGATGTGCGACGAGGTCACCGTGATCCATCAGGGCCGGGTGGTCGCCGCCGGGACGGTCACCGAGGTCGCCGCCGGCAGCAGCCTGGAGGACCGGTTCGTCGAGTTGGTCGGCGCCGAAACCTCCGGCAGCGCCGGTCTGGACTGGCTGACCGGGGCACGATGAGCGCGGAACTGACCGCCCCCGACCGGTTGGGCGGCACCCTCGGCGCGATGGCGGTACCGGCCCGGATGCGCGCGACGATGCTGCGTCGCTCGTTGCGCGAGCACCCCGGCCCCACGGTGGCCGGTCTGGTCGGTCTGCTCGCCGCCGCCTGGTTGATCCGGTACGCGCTCCGCGGTGACCAGCACACACTCGGCCTGCTCGCCGGGGCGTGGGTTCTCGGCTGGATCGTGTTGCCCCTGCTGCTCGGCGGCGGTCGTGGCCGGGTCCGCCCGGCCCACCTGCGGTTGGAGCCGATCGGCGGGGTTCCGGCCGCGATCGGTCTGCTCGCCGCGTCGGCGATCGGTATCGGTCCGGCTGTCTCGCTGGTGGCACTCGCCGCGCTGCCGGTGCACGCCACCCGGTACGGCACCGTCGCGGTCCTCGTCACCGCCGGCGGCGCGGTGCTGCTCTGGCTGCTCGGGCTGATCGGCTCGGCCATCGCGCTGGAGGTCGTCGGCCACGCCGGCGGTCCGGCCGGGGCGCTGCTCACCGGCGTCTTCACCGGTACGGCGATGGGTGTCGCCGGGTCGCTCTGGGCGGTCTTCCCGTGGGTGTCGGTCCTGCTCGTGGCAGCGCCGGGAGAGGTGGTCCGGGCCATGGCGTACGTGCCGAGCGCCTGGCCGGTCGCCGCCGTGACCGGGCCAACCGGGCAAGGGGTGCGCCTGATGGCGACCCTGGTGGGAATCGTGGCGCTCTGCGCCGCCGCGTACATCATGCTTGTCCGAAGGGTGATCGCCGCCGGCGCGGCGTTCCGGCCGCGCCGGACCGTGGCGGCGTCGACGGCCGCGGTTGAGCGCGAGTGGTGGGCGTGGGTGCCGGCCGCGACGCGGGCGGTCGCGGGCCGTGAGTTGCGGGCCTGGACGCGGCATCCGCTGCGGTTGCAGTATCTGGCGTTCGCTGTGGTGTACGGGGCGCTGCTCGCCGGGCTGCCGCTGCTGTCCGACGTGGACCTCCTGCTGCCGTGGGCCGGGCCGCTCGCAGTGCTCGGCGCGGCGGCGATGTCGGCCGGGCTGGTCGGGCTGGACGGCACCGCGCTGTGGCTGCCGCTCACCACACCGGGCGGCGAACGGGCGGAGGTCCGGGGACGGGCAGTGGCCTGGCTGGTGCTGGTCACCCCGATCGGGGTGCTGCTCGCCGTCGCCGGTGTCCTCCTCGCGCCCGACGTCGACCCGCTGGCAGCACTCTCCACCCTGCCGGCCCTGCTCGGCGCGGGCGCGTCGGTGCCGGTGTGGGTGTCGTTGCTGCGCGTACGCCCGGTGGCCGACCCGCGGCATCCGACCGCGGCCGACAACCCGACCGACATCGTCAGCGTGCTGGTTGCCACAGCGGCCGGGCTGCTCGCCGCCGCGCCGGTGCTCGCCCTGGCCTTCTGGGGCCCGTCGGCGGTGGCGCCGCTGTTGCCGCTGGTCGGGCTGCTCGGAGGCGCCGCCGCCTGGTGGGGTGGCGTGTGGTTGGCCGACGAGCGGCTCGCCCGGCGCGGCACGACTGTGCTCGCCGCGGCCGGTCAGCGGAGCCGCCCCCCGGAGACGGCGCTCCCGCTGACGTGGGACGCGCAGTGGTATCGGGAGAACAAGTCGACAGCGTGGGCGCTGGGGTTGCTGACCGTCGGG
This sequence comes from Micromonospora sp. NPDC053740, assembly GCF_040677775.1. Taxonomy (NCBI): domain Bacteria; kingdom Bacillati; phylum Actinomycetota; class Actinomycetes; order Micromonosporales; family Micromonosporaceae; genus Micromonospora; species Micromonospora sp. NPDC053740. Next base: position 258,585 of record NZ_JBFASO010000001.1, on the reverse strand, counting down.
TGGATTCCGGTGATCCCGCAGGGGTTGATGCCGCTGGCGTTCGGAATCGACAGCGGGTGGATCGTGGCCGGTCACCTGGGCGGGAGCGCGCACACGGCGGTGGGGTTGGCAATGGTCGGTCTGGGCGTCGCGATGCTGCTCACCGGCCTGGTGCTGTGGGATCGTCGAGCGCAGCCCGGCGGCTCCTGATCCACAGCTCTACCACAGCGCCAGTTGACCCTCGACCTCGTCCGTGTGTGGCTCCCGGAGCTGCCAGAGGCGGAGCACCCCGAGGCGGGCGTCGTGCGTCATCCACCGCCCGTGTCCACCGGCGGACCGGATCGAGTTCTGGGGCATGTCGACGCCGTAGTCCAGCACGGTCTGCGGGCGCAGCGTGCGGGTGGAAAGCAGGAGATGCTGCTCGGCGTCACCCTCGTCGGTCGCGACGCCGACAATGACCCAGTCGTCGGATACGACGGCCGCGGTCTCGTGCATCCGGTAGTCGTCGGAGTCGCCGAACTCCGGGATGTCGTCGTAGCGGCGCTCCACCCGGGCACTGTCGTCGGCGACATCGCGTATCGCGATCCGGCCGCTGCCGTGCGGCATGGAGAGGTAGAAGCTCCCGCTGGCGTTCATGTCGGCCAGACAGCCGTTCAAGCTCTGCCCGGCGGCCAACCGCCGATCGCCAGTCGTCCAGCGGTAACTGAGGCAGGTCTCCGGTCCCACAGCGACATGCAGCCCGACGTGCTGTCGATTGGCGTCCAGGATGAATGTGGCGAAGCCCTCAACGGTCTGAAGGGGGCGCCGGTCCACCTCGGACCCGCCCCCGGACGCGTCCAACACGACGAGTTGGTCGCCGGCAGCGTCGGGCAGAAACAACCAGAGAAGGTCGTCCCCGGCCAGGTGACAACTCGGCCGGGGCCAACCTGTCGAGAAGACAGTGCCGTGCTCGACCTCCCACAGGACCCGGCCATCGGCGCTGCGGACCTGCACCTGGCGGGGTCCCACGAGCGCGAACCGCGACAGGTCCGCAGCCACGCCGACGGCCAGGCTCGGGTCCTCGTCGGAGGACTCCCACGCCAGCGCGACGGTCAGGTCCGAGTGCAACACGCGCAGCGAACGACGGCTCCACGCCAACAACCCCGTGCCGGTCAGCCACTCGACGACGGTCGGCGGCGTCATCACTGTCTCGGCGATCAGCAACGGGCGCACAGCCGTGAGCCTACGCACGACGAGAAGCTGTGGTCGTGCTCGCAGTCAGGAGCCATGGCAGTGGATGCCGCAGGCGTTACAGCATCGCCAGAGGGGCAAGGGGTACGCCGTCGACTCCGTCGAGCCTCATCAGCTCGCCCACGCCAGATCCTTGTCCGTTCAGGGGCATCTCGAACCGCCACGACTCGTGCGTCATCTGCGGTTGGAGCTGCGTGGACAGGTCACCCTTGCCCTGGCACCGCTTGCGCAGGCGCTCGTACGCGGCGTCGCGGTCCTCGAATTCGATCGACTTCGCCGTTGGGAGTGCCCGGACGGCCTTCTCCACGGCGGCGCGTTGTTCGTCGGTCGCCGACGACGTGAGCCGGACGATGACGCCGATCCGCGATGGCCGAGGGTCGACGTCCGCGATCCTGAGCGCCACGTCCTGCACGCCGTCGGCCTCAACCATCACCAGTTCGATCGCCTCGGCGATCGACGCGTCGGTGACTGTGGCGTGCAGAAGCTCCGGCATGTACTCCGGCTTGAGGGCCGCCAGCAGGTCGGGCTGGTCCTTCAGATCCGCCTTCTGGCGCTCGTACGCCTGCTCGCGGGTTTCCAGGGACACCTCAGTGACACTGGGCATCGACCGGAGCTGCTGCTCCACGCTGCCCTTCTGCGCCACGGTCACGTCGTTGTCGAGGAAGACGGTCAACGCCACGTCCCCGGGTTCCTCTGGTTTCGAGGTGCAGGCGGGAAGGGCGAGCAGGACGACGAGTGACAGTAACGGTGCTCCGCGGCGCATGGGCGCAGATCGTAGCCATCACTCGCGTGCATCGCCGTCCCTTGACAGCTGACGTCGCCGCTGGGAGGTCGTCAGGATCTCGGTGCCGGGGCTGGTCTTCGTAACAGTGGTCCGCCAGACTGCGCGGTATGCGTGATCGGTGGCGCCGGTGGGCGTGGGTCGGAGTGCTCGTCATCGGGTTGATCCTCTATGTGGCGGTGCTGCGGACCTTGGTCAGCACCAAGAATCCGAACTTCGTACCGGCGTTGATCCTGCTCGGGTCGACGCTTGTGCCGTTGACGTTCCTGACGTTCGCGCAGGCCCGGACCGGGCGGTGGCAGGTGCCGGCGTCGGTGCTGGTGACGTCGGCGTTCTTCGGCGGTGTGATCGGCACTGTGGTCGCCGGCACCCTTGAGTACGACACTCTGCGCGGCCTCGGCACCCTGCCGATGCTGTTCGTCGCGTTGATCGAGGAATCGGCGAAGCTGATCGTCCCGGTGGTGCTGCTGTTCACGGTGGTGGCCCAGCGTCGCCGCCGGGTGCCCTCCGACGGGCTGATCATCGGCATCGCCGCCGGCATGGGGTTCGCCGCGCTGGAGACGATGGGTTACGCCTTCAGCGCGCTGCTGAGTTCGCAGGGCAACATCGGCGCGGTGGAGCAGACGCTCTTCATCCGGGGCCTGACGGCGCCCGCCGGTCACACCGCGTGGACCGGGCTGACCGCCGGCGCGCTCTGGGCGTTGCTGGCGAGCCCGAGCGTCGCTCGGCTCTTCGGGTTCATCGGCACGTTCGTGGGTGTCGTCGTCCTGCACACCCTTTGGGACACGTTCTCCGGTTCGCTGGTCTTCGTCGTGTTGGCGATCATCAGCATCGGCTGGTTGTTCTGGGAGCTGCGCCGCTACCGGACCTTCAGCGATCAGCACACCGGCCAGCTGCAACCGCACTGACCAGCGCCGTACTCCCATGCCTCTCCCGGCCCTCGCACCACACTGCCGGGGGAGGCATGACTGTTGGTGATCTCGCTGCGACCGGGCCGGCACCTCATCTAACGTCAGAGTGTTCATATTTGGCGGGATAGGTCGGGAAGGTGCGGCGATGGGGGTGCGCAGCTGGTTCGAGGGTTGGCCGGTCTACCGCCAGCTCACCGGCACGGACCCGCTGGGCCGGGGTGCCGCGGCGAAGTCCGACGGGTCCCGCGCGCTCACCGCCCGCACCGATACCGCCGATTCGATGGCGCGCTCCGTCTGCCCGTACTGCGCTGTGGGTTGTGGTCAGCGGGTGTTCGTCAAGGACGGGCAGGTCAGTCAGATCGAGGGTGATCCGGACAGCCCGATCTCGCGGGGTCGGCTCTGCCCGAAGGGTTCGGCGAGCAAGAGCCTGGTCACCAGTCCGCTGCGGCAGACCACTGTCCGCTACCGCCGGCCGTACGGCACCGAGTGGGAGGACCTCGACCTCGACACGGCGCTGAACATGATCGCCGATCGGGTCCTGGCCGCCCGGGACGAGACCTGGGAGGACGTCGACACGCAGGGTCGACCGCTCAACCGGACGCTGGGTATCTCCAGTCTGGGTGGGGCGACGCTGGACAACGAGGAGAACTACCTCATCAAGAAGTTGTTCACCGCGATGGGGGCTCTCCAGATCGAGAACCAGGCCCGTATTTGACACTCCTCCACCGTCCCCGGTCTGGGGACCAGCTTCGGTCGTGGCGGCGCCACCCAGTACCAGCAGGACCTGTCGAACTCCGACGTCATCGTCATCCAGGGTTCGAACATGGCCGAGGCACACCCGGTGGGCTTCCAGTGGGTGATGGAGGCCAAGCGTCGGGGGGCGAAGGTCTTCCACGTCGACCCGCGGTTCACCCGTACCAGCGCGCTGGCTGACTCGTACCTGCCGATCCGCGCGGGCACCGACATCGCGCTGCTCGGCGGGGTGGTGCGCTACATCCTCGACAACGAGCTGGACTTCCGGGAGTACGTCGTCGCCTACACCAACGCCGCGACGATCGTGACCGAGGAGTACGCCGACACCGAGGACATGCACGGCCTCTTCTCCGGCTTCAACGACGACAACGCCACCTACGACCAGGCCAGTTGGCGGTACGAGGGTCACTCGCAGAACCAGACGACCCGCGACAGCGAGACGCAGCGGGAGACGGCGGCCGGGCTGGAGAACGAGTCGCACGGCGCGCCGGTCGGCGGCGAGACCCAACGTGACGAGACGTTGCAGCACCCCCGCTGCGTCTACCAGATCCTCAAGCGGCACTTCGCCCGCTACACCCCGGAGATGGTGGAACGGGTCTGCGGCATCCCGCAGGAGAAGTTCTTCGAACTGGCCCGGGCGTGGACCGAGAACTCCGGCCGTGACCGCACCGGCATGCTCGTCTACTCGGTGGGCTGGACGCAGCACAGCGTCGGCGTGCAGTACATCCGCACCGGCGCGATCATCCAGCTCCTGCTGGGCAACATGGGCCGCCCGGGTGGCGGGGTGATGGCCCTTCGCGGGCACGCCAGCATCCAGGGCTCGACCGACATTCCGACGTTGTTCAACCTGCTGCCGGGCTACCTGCCGATGCCCCACCACGCCGAGCACCCGACCCTGGACAAGTGGGTGGACAGCATTGCGCACCCCGGGCAGAAGGGCTTCTGGGGCAACGCCCGCACCTACGGCGTCAACCTGCTCAAGGCGTACTGGGGTGACGCGGCCACCGCCGACAACGACTACTGCTACGGGTACATGCCGCGGATGACCGGCGACCACGGCACCTACCAGCAGGTGCTCGACATGATCGACGGGAAGATCAAGGGCTACTTCCTGCTCGGGCAGAACCCGGCCGTCGGTTCGGCGCACGGCCGGGCGCAGCGGCTCGGCATGGCCAACCTCGACTGGCTCGTGGTCCGGGACCTGTTCATGATCGAGAGCGCCACCTTCTGGCAGAACGCGCCGGAGATCGAGACCGGCGAGATCGCACCCGAACGGTGCCGCACCGAGGTGTTCTTCCTACCGGCCGCGTCGCACGTGGAGAAGGAGGGCACCTTCACCCAGACCCAACGGCTGTTGCAGTGGCGGGAGAAGGCCGTCGAGCCGCCAGGCGACGCCCGCTCCGAACTCTGGTTCTTCTACCACCTCGGTCGCGTCATCCGGGAACGGCTCGCGACGTCGACGAAGCCACGCGACAGGGCGCTGCTCGACCTCGCCTGGGACTACCCCACGCACGGCCCGAACGTCGAGCCGAGCGCCGAGGCGGTGCTGCGCGAGATCAACGGGTACGACGTGGCCACCGGTCGGCCGCTGGCGTCGTTCACCGAGATGAAGGACGACGGCTCCACCGTCGGCGGTTGCTGGATCTACACCGGGGTGTACGCCGACGGCGTCAACCAGGCGGCCCGCCGCAAACCCGGCTCGGAGCAGTCCCTGGTGGCGCCCGAGTGGGGTTGGGCGTGGCCGGCGAACCGGCGCATCCTCTACAACCGTGCCTCCGCCGACCCCGACGGCAACCCGTGGAGTGAGCGCAAACGCTACGTCTGGTGGGACGCGGACAAGAGCGAGTGGACAGGCTACGACGTGCCGGACTTCGAAAAGACCAAACCGCCGTCCTACCGACCGGAGCACGGCGCCTCGGGTGTGGCGGGCATCGCCGGCGACGACCCGTTCATCCTCCAGGGAGACGGCAAAGGCTGGCTGTACGCGCCCACCGGCGTGCTCGACGGACCGATGCCCACCCACTACGAGCCGGTCGAGTCGCCGGTGCGCAACCCGCTCTACCGACAGCAGGCCAACCCGACCCGCAAGGTCTACACCCACCCGATCAACACACTCAACCCGAGCCCGCCGGAACCGTACAGCCAGGTGTTCCCGTATGTGTTCACAGTCAGCCGGCTCACCGAGCACCACACCGCCGGTGGGATGAGCCGGACGGTGTCGCCGCTCGCGGAGCTGCAACCGGAGATGTTCGTCGAGGTGTCGCCGGAGTTGGCTGCCGAACGTGGTCTCACCCACCTGGGGTGGGCACACATGGTCACCGCCCGTGCGGCCGTCGAGGCGCGGGTGCTGGTGACCGACCGGCTCACCCCGTTGCGGGTGGACGGTCGGATCATCCACCAGGTGTGGTTGCCGTACCACTTCGGTTTCGAGGGTCTGGTCACCGGTGACTCGGCGAACGACCTGTTCGGTATCAGCTTGGACCCGAACGTGCTGATCCAGGAGAGCAAGGTCGGCACCTGCGACATCCGATCCGGGCGGCGCCCGCGAGGCGCCGAGCTGCTGGCTCTCGTCGTCGACTACCGGCGACGGTCCGGCGACCTCAACCCGCACTATCCACCGCAGGTCACGACCGACTCCGCGGACAGCGGCCCGGACCAGGAGGTCTGACCATGCCCCACACCAACGCCCTGTACGGGCCGCTGGACCCCGCACCGGACGCCGGTTACGAGAACCCGCCGCCGCAGATGGGGTTCTTCACCGACACCAGCGTCTGCATCGGCTGTAAGGCGTGCGAGGTGGCCTGCAAGGAGTGGAACGGTGTCCCGGAGAGTGGGCTCGACCTGCTGGGAATGTCGTACGACAACACCGGAGCGCTGACAGCGAACTCGTGGCGGCACGTCGCGTTCGTGGAGCAGCCCCGTTCGGCCGGCTGGGCGACTCCGGCGTTCGCGGGGGACCCGGACGGGCCGGCGATCAGCCCGGTGACGGCGGCGGCCGGCGCGCATACCAGCACCGACACCGGAACGTACCCCGGCCTGCCCACCGGCTCGCCCGCCGCGGCGGCCCGCATGTCGGGCGGACCGGAGTTTCTGGGGATGCCGGGTGCGCAGCCACCGGGGAGGGGCTCGGGCGCGGAGGGGCGGACGGATTTCCGCTGGCTGATGATGTCGGATGTGTGCAAGCACTGCACCCATGCGGCCTGCCTGGATGTCTGCCCGACAGGTTCGCTGTTCCGGACGGAGTTCGGCACAGTGGTGGTGCAGGAGGACATCTGCAACGGCTGCGGTTACTGCATCTCCGCCTGCCCGTACGGCGTCATCGATCAACGCAAGGATGATGGTCGGGCGTGGAAGTGCACGCTGTGCTACGACCGCTTGGGCGCGGGCATGACCCCGGCGTGTGCGCAGGCGTGTCCGACGGAGTCGATCCAGTACGGAGAACTGGACGAGTTGCGGGAGCGGGCCGCCGCGCGGGTCGCGAAGCTGCATGAGCGCGGAATGCCGGAGGCCCGGTTGTACGGGCACGACCCGAACGACGGCGTTGGTGGTGATGGTGCGTTCTTCCTGCTGCTCGACGAGCCGGAGGTGTACGGACTGCCACCGGACCCGATCGTCACCACCCGCGACCTGCCGGCCATGTGGAAGCGTGCCGGCCTGGCGGCGATGACGATGGCGGCCGCCACGGCCGTCGCGTTCCTGGGCAGGCGGCAATGACCCGCGGCGGCGAGCAGCTCACCGTGCCGCCAGCCGACTTCGCCTCCTACTACGGCCGCCCGGTTCTGAAGCCGCCGGTGTGGAAGTACGACATCGCCGGCTACCTGTTCACCGGAGGCCTCGCCGCCGGAAGTGCGCTGATCGGCGCGGGCGCCCAACTGACCGGACGACCCGGGCTGCGCACTGTGGGCCGTTGGACAGCTCTCGGCGGTGTCGCCGCCAGCACGTACCTGCTGGTCCACGATCTTGGCCGACCGGCCCGGTTCCATCACATGCTCCGGGTGGCCAAGGTGACCTCGCCGATGTCGGTCGGCACCTGGATCCTCGCCGCGTTCGGCCCGCTGGCCGGTGTGGCCGCGGTCGCCGAGCTGGCGCCGCTACTCCCGCAGCACGGTGTGCTCGGCCTCGCCCGTCGGATCGCACCGCCCGTCGGCAACGTCGCCGGCCTGGCTGCCGCGGCAACCGCGCCAGCGCTGGCGACGTACACCGGGGTGCTGCTCGCCGACACGGCCGTGCCGTCCTGGCACGACGCCTACCCGTCGCTGCCGTTCGTCTTCGCCGGCAGCGCGCTCGCCGCCGCGTCCGGGATCGGCCTGATCGCGGCACCGGCCGCCGAGACCGCCCCACTGCGACGACTCGCCCTGGCCGCCGCCGCCATCGAGTTTGGCGGAGGGCACCAACTGGAGCGGCAGGGCCTCACCAGCGAGCCCTACAGGCACGGACGCAGCGGCCGGCTGGTCAAGGCGGGACGCGTCCTGCTCGCCGTGGGCACCGCCACCGCGCTGCTCAGCCGACGCAGCCGGGTCCTGGCGGCGATCTCCGGCGCCGCCCTCGTGGCATCGTCGGTCGCCACCCGGTTCGGCGTCTTCGAGGCGGGCCGGGTGTCGGCCCGCGATCCGAAGTACACGGTCGTGCCACAACGGGGGCGGCTCGACGAGAAGAGGTCGGCCACCCAGCTCTGAGCGGATCGGCGCAACGGAAGGCGCCCCCTTCAAGGGGACGCCTTCCGTTGCGTTGCAGGAGGTCTGGCCGCTATGGGCCACCGCGCGTCAGCCGGTGAACAGCTTCGCGGCGGTGATGGCGGTCTGGACGATGCCGTACCCGAGCAGCACCGCGACCAGCAGCCACGACAACCAGAGCCGCCCGGTCTGGCTACCGACGCGCGGCGGCGCGGGCGGCTGGCTGTCGCGCCCGAGAGCGACAGGCTCGGTGATTGTCGCCTTCGCCACGGGCGAGGTCGGTCCCCGGTTCGGTTCGTGGAACCGCTCGGGCACGGAACGCACCAGCAGGTTCGCGATGAACCCGATGGCGAGGATGCCGACCATTGTGAACAGCGCGGGCCGGTACGCCGCCGCGGTGAGGGTGCCGGGCTTGCCCTGCGTGTCGAGGATCCCGTTGACGATCAGCGGACCGGCGACACCCGCAGCCGACCAGGCGGTCAGGATCCGGCCGTGGATCGCCCCGACCTGGAAGGTGCCGAACAGGTCACGCAGGTAGGCGGGCATGGTGGCGAAACCGCCACCGTAGAAGGAGATGATCGCGGCGGCGATCAGCACGAAGACCGCTGTCGCGGAGTGGCCAGCCACGGCGAGCAGCAGGTACAGCACCATGCCGACGCCGAGGTAGACCATGTAGATGGGCTTGCGGCCGATGAGGTCGGACGTCGTCGACCAGACGAACCGCCCAGCCATGTTGAACAGCGACAGCACTCCCACGAAACCGGCCGCCGCCGACACCGAGACAGTGGTGGCGGTCCCGTTGTCCCGGAAGAAGTCCTGGATCATCGGGCTGGCCTGCTCCAGGATGCCGATGCCCGCTGTGACGTTGCAGAACAGCACGATCCACAGCAACCAGAACGACCGGGTACGCACGGCGTTCGACGCCGACACGCTCGCCGTCGTCACCAGCGGTTTGGCGGCGACGCTGGCGGGGTCGAAGCCGGCGGGCCGCCAGTCCGGTGCCGGAACCCGGACGTTGAACGGGCCGAACATCATGATCACGAAATAGCCGATGCCGAACGTGACGAAGAGCGCCACGAGGGCGTGCCCCGACGCGACGGCGGCCGGGTTGTCGGGGTTGTAGCCGGAGTCGTAGAGGGAGAGCAGTTGGCGCGCGAGCGGGCCGGCGACCAGGGCGCCGCCGCCGAACCCCATGATGGCGAGCCCGGTGGCCAGGCCGGGGCGGTCCGGGAACCACTTGATCAGGGTGGAGACGGGCGAGATGTAGCCGATGCCGAGCCCGATGCCGCCGATGACGCCGTACCCGAGATACAGCAGCCAGAGCTGCTGGGTCGCGATGCCGAGCGCGCCGACCAGGAACCCGACGGCCCAGAAGCACGCCGAGACGAACATCGCCCGGCGCGGTCCGTTCCGCTCCACCCAACGGCCGCCCACCGCCGCTGACGAGCCCAGCATGACGATGGCGATACTGAAGATCGCCCCGATCGCCGTCTGGCTGGTGTCGAAGTGCGCGATGAGGGAGTTCTTGTAGACACTCGTCGCGTAGACCTGGCCGATGCACACGTGCACGGCCAGGGCCGCGGTCGGGATGAGCCAGCGGCTGTATCCCGGGGGAGCGACAGTGTGCCGAGGATCGAAGACCGACAGCATGGGCATCGTCCACACCTCCTGCGGCCGAACAGGCCGCGACGTTGCCGAGCTGTCGACCCGGCAGTTGGCCGAGCGGCGCCGCCGCAGTGGCGGCCCGGCGCACGTCTGGCGTCAGCCGTTGACCGGCTCAATCTCACGTTACGTGGCAAGACGTTCACGTCATGTGGTTACCGGGAAACGCGCAACCCGAGACGTCGGCTCGTCACCGGCGGCGGCCGGTGGGTCAGCTCGCACGCTTTGCTCTGCTTCAACCGACGCAACAGTCAGGGCCCGAAACCGCTGCGCGGGCTGAAGCAGAGCAAAGGTGGCGGCAGGGAGAGTGCCCTCGCTGATTCGCCATTTCCGGCCTGGGCGCAGAGCGGGGGCGGGCCAATCGGCCCGCCCCCGCCCTGCTGGCGTACGGCTCAGTGAATCGCGGCTTTTGCCGCCGCCTCCTCCTGGGCGCGTCGTTCGTCCCCGCTGAGGGTGTGCAGCGGCTTCTCCTTGATGAACAGCACGACGATCAGCGCGAGCAGCGCGATCGGCGCGCCGACCAGGAAGAGGTCCGCGGTGGCGATGCCGTACACGTCCTGCACGATGCGCAGCACCGGCTCGGGCAGGGTGGACAGGTCGGGCACCTCGGCGGAGCCACCGCCGGCGGTCGCCGCCGGGCCGAGCCGGTCGGTCGTCAGCGAGGTCACCCGACTTGCCAGGACCGCGCCGAGGGCGCTGACCCCGATCGCGCCGCCCATGCTGCGGAAGAACGTCAGCACGGAGGTGGTGGCACCGAGTTCGTGGGCCGGCACGTCGTTCTGCGCGGCGAGCACGAGGTTCTGCATGAGCATGCCGACGCCGACGCCCAGCACGGCCATGTAGATCGACAGCACGAGGACGCTGGTGTTGGCGTCGATGGTGCCCAGCAGCAGCATCCCGACGGTCATCACCGCGGCGCCGGCCACCAGGTACGCCTTCCACCGGCCGTACTTCGTGATGAGCTGGCCGGCCACCGTCGACGAGACGAGCAGACCGAAGATCATTGGGAGGCTCATCAGGCCCGCGACGGTGGGCGACTTGCCCAGCGAGATCTGGAAGTACTGGGACAGGAAGACGGTGCCGCCGAACATCGCGACACCGACCAGCACGCTGGCGATGGTGGCCAGGGAGACCGTGCGGTTGCGGAAGATGCTCAGCGGGACGATCGGCTCCGCCGCCCGCGACTCGACGAACACGGCCAGCGCCAGCAGGACCAGACCGCCGATGACCATCACTGCCGTCCAGCCGGAGGCCCAGTCGAACTTGTTGCCGGCCAGGGACGACCAGATCAGCAGCGTGGAGACGCCCGAGGTGATGAGCAGGGCCCCCAACCAGTCGATCTTCGCCTTACGACGGACGACCGGCAGGTGCAGGGTGCGCTGAAGCAGGGCGATGGAGATGATGCTGAACGGGACGCCGATCAGGAAGCACCACCGCCAGCCCAGCCACGACGTGTCGACGAGCAGGCCGCCGATCAGCGGGCCGGCGATGGTTCCCACACCGAAGACCGCGCCGAAGATGCCGGCGTAGCGGCCCAGCTCACGCGGCGGGATCATCGCCGCCATGACGATTGTGGCCAGCGCCGTCATGCCGCCGGCGCCGATGCCCTGGACGACCCGGCTGAGCAGCAGAACCTCGACGTTCGGCGTGAAGCCCGCGATGAGTGAACCCACCACGAACAGTCCCAGTGACAACTGGATCAGCAGCTTCTTGCTGTACAGGTCGGCCATCTTGCCCCACAGCGGCACCGTCGCCGTCATGGCGAGCAGTTCGCTGGTGACGATCCACGTGTAGACGGTCTGGCTGCCGTTCAGATCCGCGATGATCCGCGGCAGCGCGTTCGCCACCACTGTGGAGGCGAGGATGGACACGAACATGCCGACCATCAGGCCGGAAAGGGCCTGGAGAACCTCCCGACGCGACATGCGCGTGCCGACCTCGGCGGTGTCGGCGGGCGGGACGGTGGTGGTCATTGACGCTCCCTTGTCGGGTTTCTGGCGGAGTGGCTGGCCCCGGAGCTGATGCGGCGGGGAAGAGACTGCGGGTCAGGAGATGGCCGGTGGGTCCGGCAGGCCGGCGGCGATCGCGGCGAACGCCTCGTCGACGAAGTCGTGCAGCGGCCGGGCGTCGTCACCGGCGGCCCAGCGCAGCATCGCGGTGCGGAAGGCGGCACCGGCGACAGCGACGACCAGCGGCGGATGGCCGTGGTCGAGGCCGACGCCGAGGCGGGTGGCGACGACCGCCACCATGGCCTGCTCGGTGGCGCTGTTGCCGGCCACCAGCCGGGGCAGCAGCGCGGGGTTCTGGGTGATGACAGCCAGTCGCAGCCGCCACAACTCCCTGTCGGCCTGGATCGAGTCGACCGCCTCGTCGAGGGCGACCCGCACTGCCTGCAACGCCGACACCTGCGCGGGGGCGGCCGCCAGACGCGCCACTACCGGGTTGCCGTCGAGCGCCGGATCGTCGGTGAGCGCCTCGTCCTTGCAGGTGAAGTAGTTGAAGAAGGTCCGTGAGGAAACGTCCGCGGCCTCGCTGATCTCCTCCACCGTCACGTGCTCCAGGCCGCGTTCGGCGACCAGCCGCAGCGCGGCGGCCGTCAACGCCGCCCGCGTCTGCGCCTTCTTGCGGTCGCGACGCCCGGGCGCAGCGTGGTCGGTGTCGGTCACGCTGGCGAGGTTAGGAGCGAACTTGCAGAGTCTGCAAGTTTTTAGAGTGTGAAGTGATCTTCCTGACTCGTGACCTGGACGGAGACCGAGGGATCCGGTCGTTCGGTGTGGGGCACGGCGCCGGTGGTCTCCAGGATGAGCGCGGCGACCAGGTCCGGGTCGTCGCTCATCGGCACGTGCCCGCAGCGGGGCAGCGTCACCACCCGCGCCGCCGGCAGGCCCGCGCGGGCCCGCTCGGCCTGGTGGACGCCGAAGATCCGGTCGCGGTCACCCCAGCCGATGGTCACCGGCACCGTCGCGTCGGACAGCCGAAGGCAGTCGAAGCGATAGTCGCGGGCGGCTCGGGCCACGGCGTTGAAGCCGACCCCGCGTCGCAGGGCGAGCGCGTCGCCCAGCGCGCGTTCGACATCCAGCAGTGTCGGGCGGGCCATCAGCGGCGCGAAGCACAACGCCCGCAGGTACGCCGAGCGCAGCGCGACCCGCATGATCGGCGTGGGCAGGTACGAGTTGGCCCGCAGCATCCGGAGGATGGCCAGCGCCCGGCGGCGCTCCGCCGGGGTGAAGAAGCCGGCGGGGGAGAAGGCGGTGGCCGAGGCGACCGCCCCGGTGGCGGCAAGCTCCAGGGCGATCGCCCCGCCGAGGCTGTAGCCGGCGACGTGCGAACGCTCCAGCCCCCACTCGGTCAGCGCCGGCAGGACCCCGGCCACCGTGGCGGCCATGTCGGCGGGCATGCCGGTGCCGGGCACCGGGGAGTTCCCGAAGCCGGGCAGGTCGAGCGCGATCACCTCGTGGTGGGCGGTCAACCGGTCGAACACCGGCTCCCACGCCTGATGGCGGTGACCGATGCCGTGGATGAGCACGAGCGGCTCGCCGCTGCCCGCACGGCGGAAATGAATGCTCATGGCCGCTCTCCCACCGACGTCCTGCCGAAGGAACGCCCGAGCTGGCGTACCTCGTCTTCCATCTGGCCGACCATGGTTTCGCCGCCGAGACGGGTGATCAACGCGTCCGAGAGGCCGCTCAGCACCACCGGCCGCAGCGCCTGCACCAGGGCGAGCGCCCGGGGCACGTACACAGTGCGCTTGCGGCGCTCGATGCCGTGCAGCAGGGCCTCGACGCACTGCTCGACGGGCACGACGGCGGACAGCGGCCACGGCAGCCGGCGCAGCGTGGTGCGGAACGACGCCAGGTCGGCACGGATGTCGCGGACCAGGTCGGTGTCGGTCCAGATCGGATGCGCCGTGCCGACGGTGACGCCGCGTGAGCGGGTCTCCAGGCGCAGCACGTTGGCGAACTGCTCCACACCCGCTTTGGACGCGCAGTAGGCGGCCATGCCGGGCATCGCCGTGAAAGCGGCAGCCGACGAGACGATCAGGACGTGACCACGGGCGGCGGTGACGTGGGGCAGCGCCGCGCTGACAGTGCGGATCGCGCCGCAGAGGTTCACCTCGACGGTACGGACCAGCGCGTCGACCGGTCCCACGGCGACTGTGCCCAGGTTCGCGATGCCCGCGTTGGCCACGACCACGTCGATGCCACCGAAGCGATCCACAGTGGGGGCGACGGCGGCGTCCAGCGCCGCCTGGTCGGTGACATCACACTCGTACCAGTGCGCGTCGAGGTCGGCGCTCAGCTGCTGGAGCAGCTCGCCTTCCAGCCCGACGAGGGCGACCCGGGCTCCACGGGAGACGGCCGCACGGGCCAGTTGCGCCCCGATGCCGCGCGCCGCGCCGGTGATGAACAGGGTCCTGCCCGTCAGGTCATACCGCATCGGCGTGCTCCCGCTCCGATTCGTTGGGGGTGCCGCCGGTCGAGGCGACCTGGTAATCGGCCGGGCGGAACCGGCGCAGCCGCATCCGGAAGCTGGTGGCGAAGCCCGGCCAGATGGTGGTGTTACGGCCGGTGGCGTCGAGGTACCAGCTCGAACAGCCGGTCTGCCAGACGGTGCCGGCCATTTTCTTGTCGACCCGCTCGGTCCACCGTCGTTGCGCCAGCGCGGTGGGCTCGATGGCCTGGATGCCAGTGGCCCGCATGTGACGCAGGGCCGCGAGCACCAGATGCAGCTGCGCCTCGATCATCAGCACCACCGAGGTGTGCCCGAGCCCGGTGTTCGGGCCGAGCAGGAAGAACAGGTTGGGGAAGCCGGCGATGGTAGTGCCCCGGTACGCGTGCATGCTGGGGGTCCACGCGTCGCCCAGGCTGCGCCCGCCCCGACCGTGGATGCGCCGGACGACGGGGGAGTCGGTGACGTGGAACCCGGTCCCGAGGATGATCGTGTCCGCCCGGTGGTGGACGTCGTCGTCGGTGACGAGACCGTCCGGCACGATCCGAGCGATGCCGGCGGTGACCACGTCGACGTTCGGTCGGGTGAGCGACGGCCAGTAGTCGTTGGAGATCAGGACCCGCTTGCAGCCCATCGCGTAGCGGGGGGTGAGCTTGTCGCGCAGGTTCGGGTCGGGAACCTGACGCCGCAGCGTACGCACTGACAGGCGCGAGGCAAGGCGGTTGACCGCCGGGTGCAGGAAGCCCAGGCCCATGCTTTCGCGTACCAGATAGAGCCCTGCCCGGGCGGCCCGCTGCGCACCGGGCACGGTGCGGAACGCGGCCTGCTCGACCCCGCTGATCCGGCGCGACAACCTCGGCATGATCCAGGCGGGACTGCGCTGGAAGAGCGTCAGCCTCGCGACAGTCGGCTGGATCTGTGGCACGAACTGGACCGCCGAGGCGCCGGTGCCGATCACCGCGACCCGCCGGCCGGTCAGGTCGTGGTCGTGCCGCCACCGGGCGGAGTGGAACATCGTCCCGGCGAACTCGTCGATCCCGGGCAGGTCGGGGATGGCCGGGTCGCTGAGCGGGCCGGCGGCACAGATCAGTACCCGGGCGCTGTGGTCGCCGCCCGAGGTGCGCAACAGCCAGCGTTGGCGCTGGTCGTCCCACCTCGCCTCGTGCACCTCGTGGCGCAGACGCAACTTCGGGCGGATGCCGAAGCGGTCGACGCAGCCCCGCAGGTAGTCCCAGATCTCCGGCTGACTGGAGAAGGTGTTCGACCAGCGGGGGTTGGGGGCGAAGGAGAACGAGTAGAGGTGCGACGGGACATCACAGGCGCAGCCCGGGTAGCTGTTGTCCCGCCAGGTGCCGCCGACGTCCGCACCCCTGTCGAAGACGAGAAAGTCGGTGAAGCCGGCCCGCTGTAGGCGGATGGCGGCGCCCAGGCCACCGAATCCGGCGCCGATGATGGCGACGTCTGTTTCCATTCACTCCTCCGTGGGCTCGGGCGCGGCAGGCGGGTCGGCCTCTGGCGGCCAGGGCGGATCGCCCACGCCGGTGATGCGTACGCCGCCCCACGGATCGACCTCGGCCAGTCGGGCCGCCCGAACGCGGTCGGTGATGCGCACCTCGACGTCGCGCCGGCCGGAGCGCAGCAGGTGGGCCACCCGCGGCTCGGGCTCGATCCGTCCGCCCCAGTGGAAGCGGCCGTCGACGGGCTCCCACCGCCCGCTGAGGTGCACCCGGACCGGGGTGCCCTCGACACCCGCCGGGCCGTGGTAGCTCACGGCACGATCCGCTCGTGGGCGCGGGTGAGCTCGTGCGGCAGGTCGGCGCTGGCCCGCACCCCCTCGATGCCGCTCCACAGCAGGGTGGTCAGGTAGTCGGTGAGGGCCGCCCGGCTGATCGGCTGGCCGTGTGTGGTCCACCAGTCGCCGACCGCCTGCACGAAACCCACCAGGCCGTACGCCCAGGGCTCGGCGGGACCGGCGTCCAGGCCCAGCGTGCGTAGCCGGTCGCCGATCACCCGGGCGAGCCCGGCGGCCACCTGCCGGCTGGTGCCCGCGATCACCTGGTGGATGCCGGGGTCGCCGGACTGGTGCATCAGGAACCGGTAGAGCCTCGGTTCCGACTCGATCACGCCCAGGTAGGCGTCGATCGTCGCTTCGACCAGGCCACGTTCCTCGCGGACCTGTTCGATGGCGGGCGCGATGGTGTCGACCATCCGGGCCGCCACCACCTCGCTGACCGCTACCCAGAGCTGCGACTTGTCGGCGAAGTAGCGGTACAGAACCGGTTTGCTGACGCCAGCGGCGGCGGCCACCTGTTCCATGTCGACCTCCGGCCCGTGCCGCAGCAGCGCCTGCATGGCGGCCCCGACCAGCTCCTGCCGTCGTTGCTCGCGATGGTCTGCCCAGCGGTCTCGGCGGCCGTTGCCCTTCGCCTTCGGGCTGCCGTCGGGAGGGATGGCCGACGGGTCGGACGCATTGACATCGGTGAACGGCGATTGCATGCTACTACTCGTAACAGTTACCGATCGTCACGTCAATATGGAGGAACCATGGAGGCGGCGGAAACCGAGCGTGCGGCGGTCGCCGAGCGACTGCTCACGTCCTCACTGCGGACCAGCTACGACCCCACCGTCGAGATCGACTGGGACGCCCCGCACACCCCCGGCGCCTACTGGCTCCCGCCGCAGCGCAGCAGCCTCTACGGCACCCCGTTGTGGGAGCAGCTCAGCGAGGAGCAGCGCGTCGAGCTCACCAAGCACGAGGTGGCCAGCGCGGCCAGCGCCGGGCTGTGGTTCGAGACGATCCTCATGCAGATGCTGATCCGGGAGTACTACCGCGCCGACCCGACCAGCCGGCAGGCCCAGTACGCGTTGACCGAGGTCGCCGACGAGTGCCGGCACTCCATCATGTTCGGCCGGCTGATCGAGGCGATGGGTTGTCCCGTCTACCGCGCCAGCGCCACCGACCACCACCTCGGGCGCTTTCTCAAGGCCACCGCCAGCGGCCCCAGGATGTTCGCCGCGATCCTCATCGCGGAGGAGATCCTCGACGCGTTCCAACGCGAGATCATGGCGGACGAGTCTCTCCAGCCGCTCATCCGGATGGTCTCCCGCATCCACGTCGTGGAGGAGGCGCGGCATGTCCGGTTCGCCCGCGAGGAACTGGCCGCCGCGGTCGCGGCCACCGGCCCGCTGGGCATGGCGTACGCCCGACTGTTGGTCGGTCGTGCCGCCTACACGATCGCCAACCGCCTGGTCCATCCCGACGCGTATGCGGCGGTGGGCATCCCGCCGGCTGTCGGTCGTGCCGCTGCCCGCGCCAACCCGCGCTGGCGTGCCACCCTGCGCTGGTCGGCGGCGCGGGTGCACGCCAACCTGGCGGACGTCGGCCTGGTGGCGGGGCCGGGGCGTCGGCTCTGGGCCCGGGCCGGGCTGATCTGATCGTCGCCCCGCGCGCCGAGCGGCATGGGGCGGCCCGTCTCCGGCCGGACCCCACGCCGCCCGTCTGGGCTCACTAGCTGCGAGCGAAGCCACCCTTCGGCGCGATGATCTCCAGGTTCGTCCCGTCCGGGTCGTTGAAGTACGCGACAGCGGTGCCGACCGCCGCCGGCGGCTCCACCTCGCCGGACGCGAACGTGTACGGCTGGCCGAGGAACTCGAACCCGGCCTCGCTCATCCGGTCGTAGACCGCGCGTACGTCGTCCACGTGGAAGCACAGGTGCATCGAGCCGGGCCGGTTGGCCGCCACCTGGGCGGCGTCGCCGATCGGCTCCTGGAACTGGATCAGGTCGATGCCGAGGTTGTCGAGGTTGAACGTGGCGTACCGCAGCTTCGTCGTCGGCAACCCCTGTGACTGCGCGAACCCCGCGCCGTGCATGCTTTCGTCCCGAACGACCGGTTCCGCGCCGAGCAGGGCCTGGTAGAACGCGACCGAGCGGTCGAGGTCACTCACCGCGATCCCGACGTGCGCGGCCTTCTTCAGCCCGATGGACACGGTCGAGGGATTGGGGAATGCCATCCTGACTCTCCTTACCAGCGCTCTTCGTCGCCTGTGTTGTTGCTGATCTTCCTGGCGTACCCAGGGCGAGATCAGTTCATGCGACGTGGCTGTCAGGCCCGCTCGACCCGCGCCTGCTGGTGATCTGTCAGCCGCAGCCCCACCCCGCGCACGACATCGATGGTGGCCCCGGTGCCCAGGTCGTGCAGCTTGCGGCGCAGCCGCTTGACCAGCGACTGCACGTCCGCCTTGCGTTCGCGCCCCTCGTCACCCCAGACCGAGCGGTGCAGCTCGGCGTAGCTCCAGACCCGGGCCGGCTCGGTGATCAGGCAGGTCAGCAGGTCGTGTTCCAGGCGGGTGAGGTCGATCTCGCGTTCCCCGCAGCGGGCGCTGGAGCGGGCAGAGTCGATCACCAGGGCGGCGACCGGCGCCGGTTCGGACGGGGCGGCCACCTGCTGAGGAGCGGCGATCAGCCGGCGCAGCTCGTCGAGGTCGGCGACCAGCAGCAGCGGCGCGATGCCGTCGAGAAGCTCAGCGAGCCGGATGCGCTCGGCGGGCGACGGGGTCACCGCGATCAGCAGTGGGAACGGCTCGTCGGCCGGCTCACTCCTGTTCACCGTTGCCTCGTCCTCGGCCACCGCACCACCCGGGATCGATGGGCATCCCTGCCCAACTCTCGTCACGGTCCTGACAATGATTGGCAAGCGTGCCGCCAGCCAGGGCAACTCTTAGCGACAAGTTGCTCACGGCAAGTTCTTGATCGTCCGTTCTTCTCGATCATAGTGTCCACTCGGGCAACCGGCGTGACCCGCGCGGTGCATGGGGAGGTCCACCATGGCCCACTACACCCTGGGTCGTTCTGAGGGAGGCAGCACCGATGTTCAGACGTCCACAATGGCGGCGCGCGGCCAGATCGCTGGTGAGCGCCGGCGCGGCGACGATCCTCGCCGCGACATGCTTGGCCACTGTCAGCTCCGGCGCGCAGGCCGCGCCGGGCGGTGCGATGGGGGCGGGCGCCCCGACCGGGGACAAGATCCGACCGGAGCTCGCCAAGCAGCTCCAGGCCAAGAGTGAAGGGGACTTCTGGATCCGGTTCAAGGACCGGGCGGACCTCAGCAAGGCCAGCGCCATCAAGGACTGGTCGAAGCGTGGCACGGCGGTGGCGGACGCGCTGCGCAAGACCGCCGCCGCGAGCCAGGGCAAGATCCGGGCCGACCTCGACAGCTCGGGCACCAGATACCAGACCTTCTGGGCCACCAACGCCATCAAGGTGAACAGCGGTTCGCTGGCGATGGCCCAGAAGTTCGCCGGGCACTCGGAGGTCGAGGGCCTCTACGCCCCGGTCGCGTACAAGGTGCCGGAGACGACCAAGGGCACCGACGAGAAGACGGTGAACGCCCTGGAGTGGGGCATCGCCAACATCAACGCCGACGACGTCTGGTCCCAGTACGGAGTCAAGGGCGAGGGCATCACCATCGCGAACATCGACACCGGGGTGCAGTTCAACCACCCGGCGCTGGTGAACTCCTACCGGGGCAACAACGGCGACGGGACGTTCGACCACAACTACAACTGGTTCAACGCCGCCAACGCTACCGGGGCCTGCGCCACCGCCCCCTGCGACGGTGATGGCCACGGTACGCACACCATGGGCACCATGGCCGGCTCCGACGGCGCGAACCAGATCGGTGTCGCCCCCGGGGTCAAGTGGATCGCGGCGAACGGTTGCTGCCCCAGTGACGCCGCTCTTGTCGAATCCGGTCAGTGGATGCTCGAACCGCTCGACCTCAACGGTCAGAACGCGGACGCGAGCAAGCGACCGAACATCATCAACAACTCGTGGGGCACCCAGGACCCGTCCAACGAGCCGTTCATGGAGGACGTGACGGACGCCTGGGCCGCGTCCGGAATCTTCGGCACCTGGTCCAACGGCAACAGCGGGCCGGCCTGTCAGACCAGTGGCTCGCCGGGCAGCCTCGTCAGCAACTACTCGACCGGTGCGTACGACGTCAACAACAACGTCGCCGGCTTCTCCTCCCGCGGGGCCGGTCAGAACGGCGAGATCAAGCCCAACATCTCCGCGCCGGGCGTGAACGTCCGGTCGAGCATCCCCGGCAGCGCCTACGGCAGCATCAGCGGCACCTCGATGGCCGCACCGCACCTCGCGGGCGCGATAGCGCTGCTGTACTCGGCGGCGCCGTCGCTGGTCGGCGACGTCAACGCCACCCGCGCGCTGCTCAACGGCACCGCGATCGACAAGGCCGACGACCAGTGCGGTGGCACCGCCGCCGACAACAACGTCTACGGCGAAGGTCGACTGGACGCCCTCGCGTTGCTCAACGCCGCCCCGACCGGCGACATCGGCACGCTGGCCGGCACGGTCACCGACGCGACCTCCGGCGCCCCTGTCGCCGGCGCGACACTGACGCTCACCGGCGCGTCCGAGCGTGAGCTGACCACCGGTGCCGACGGCAAGTTCTCCACCCAGCTCCCCATCGGCGACTACCAGGTCGCCGTCGCGGCGTTCGGGTACGCCAGCACCACCAGAACGGCAACGGTCGCGAAGGCCGCGACCACGACGCTCAACGTCGCCCTCACGGCGGTGCCGAGTGTCAACGTCACCGGAGCGGTCACCGACGGCTCCGGCCACGGCTGGCCGTTGTACGCGAAGGTGACAGTGACTGGCGTGTTCGGTGTCTACGACTACACCACCCCGTCGAACGGCCGCTACAGCATCAAGCTGCCGGCCGGGCAGACGTACACCCTGAAGTACGAGCCGCAGTACCCGGGCTACCAGACAGTCACCAAGCAGGTGGTGGTCGGCTCGGGCAACGCCACCGCCAACGTCGCCGTGCCGGTGGACAGCAGCGTCTGCACCACCGCGCCCGGATACACGACCGGCTCCGACGGTGAGTACGAGACCTTCGACGCCACGACCACGCCGGCCGGCTGGACCGTCGTGGACAACGCGGGCAGCGGTCAGGTCTGGAAGTTCACCGACGACGGAGACCGGGGCAACCTGACCGGTGGCACCGGCAACTTCGCGATGGTCGACAGCGACGCCTACGGAGCGGGCACCAGCCAGGACACCGCCCTGGTCAGCCCGGTGGTCGACCTGACCAGCGTCACGGCCCCGGTCATCCGGTTCAACCAGGACTTCAACCAGCTCAACGACGACACGGCCGACGTGGACCTGAGCATCGACGGCGGTGCCACCTGGACCAACGTGCTCCGGCAGGAGACCGACGTCCGGGGACCGAAGCTGACCGAGATTCCGATTCCGCAGGCCGCCGGCCAGGCGCAGGTGCAGGTCCGCTTCCGCTACTACGACGCCTCGTACGAGTGGTGGTGGGAGGTCGACAACGTCCTGATCGGCAGCCAGGTCACCTGCGTGCCGGTCGACGGTGGTCTGGTCGTCGGCAACGTCCGCGACAAGAACGACGGCAGTTACGTCAACGGCGCGACCGTCACCAGCAAGGACCGGCCCGCCGAGAAGGCCGTCACGGTGGCGACCCCGGACGACCCGGGGCTGGCCGACGGCTTCTACTGGATCTACTCGTCGCTCACCGGCGAGCACCCGTTCACGGCGACCGCCGGCAACTACGTCAGCCAGACCAAGTCTGTCGACGTCGAGGCCGACTGGGCGACCACCGCGAACTTCCAGCTCGCGGCCGGTCGACTGGCGGTGACGCCGACGCAGCTGAGCGCGACGCTCCAGATGCCCAACGGCAAGACCAGCAAGTCGTTCACGGTGACCAAC
Source organism: Micromonospora sp. NPDC053740 (assembly GCF_040677775.1). Lineage (NCBI taxonomy): Bacteria > Bacillati > Actinomycetota > Actinomycetes > Micromonosporales > Micromonosporaceae > Micromonospora > Micromonospora sp. NPDC053740. The sequence goes on along the minus strand of NZ_JBFASO010000001.1, from coordinate 236,396 downwards.
ACCGGCGGCGCGCCGGTGGAGGTCAAGTTCGGTGAGCGGGACAACGGGTTCGAGCTCCTGCGGGCGGACGGTTCCACTGTCACCCGGCAGCAGGTGCTCGGGTCCGCTGGAGCGCCGGAGCAGCGGCTCACCGTCCCGACGTCGTTCGCCGCCAAGGCGTCCGGCAAGGAGGCCAAGGCGGCTGCCGCGGCGACCGGCCCGCAGGCGGCGCCGTGGACCGACATCGCCAACTACCCGGCCACGATCATGGACAACCGGGTGGTGAACCTGGACGGCAAGGTGTATTCGCTCGGTGGCGGCGACGGTGAGGCCTCCACCACCAAGAACTACGCCTACGACCCGGCCGCGCAGACCTGGACGGCGATCGCCGACCTTCCCGGCGCGCGTAACGCAGTGACCGCCGGCGTGGTGAACGGCAAGATCATTGTCACGGGCGGCTGGGGCGACGCGGGCCCGGACTCCGCCACCTGGTCGTACGACCCGGGGGCCAACACCTGGACCGAGCTGGCCGACAACCCGGCACCGCGGGCCGCGGCCGGTCAGGCAGTCGTCGACGGCAAGCTGTACGCGGTCGGTGGCTGCACGACGGCGGCCTGTCTGCCGATGTCGAACAGCGTCGTCCGCTACGACCCGACCGGTGACAAGTGGGAGACGCTGGCCAACTACCCGAAGTCGGTGGCCTTCGCCTCCTGCGGCGGGATCGACGGCGTCCTCTACTGCACCGGCGGCAATGACGGGTCCGCCGCGCAGAAGTCCAGCTACGCCTTCGACCCGGGTGCCAACACCTGGACCGCCATCGCCGACGCGCCGACCGACAACTGGGCCAGCTCGTACGCGGTCGCCAGCGGCAAGCTCCTCGTCGTCGGTGGCTCGCAGGGTGGGGCCATCAGCAACGCCGGCTTCGCCTTCGACCCGGCCGCCGGGTCGTGGTCCAACCTGCCCAACTCGAACACCGCGCGGTACCGCGGCGGCGCGGCGTGCGGCTTCTACAAGATCGGCGGCTCGTCCGGCAACTTCAACGCGGCCCCGGACAGCGAGGTGCTCCCAGGCTTCGAGGGTTGCTCCGAGTCGGCGGCCGACGTCAGCTGGATGACCATCGACAAGTCGGCGGTCACCCTCGCACCGGGCGCGAAGGTCACTGTCACCGTCGGGCTGACGGCGAACGTGGACCAGCCGGGCACCTACTCCGGCGCCGTCGCGATCTCCGAGAACACCCCGTACTCGGTGGCGCCGGTCGCGGTGACCATGACCGCGAACCCCCCGAAGACCTGGGGCAAGCTCATGGGTACGGTCACCGGCACCAGCTGCCAGGGTGCGACAGCGCCGCTCACCGGTGCTGTCGTACAGGTCGACTCGTGGGCGGCCTCGTACACCTTCGCCACCGACGCCGAGGGCAGGTACGCCTACTGGGTGGACCGCCGCAACAACCCGCTCACCATGATCGTGGCCAAGGACGGCTGGAAGCCGCAGACCCGTCAGACCAGGATCGACACCGCCACTCCGACCGTGGAGAACTTCGGTTTGGCACCCATCAGGTGCTGACGCACTAGCCGATGAGGTCCGGCCCGCCTGGTCCCCGACCAGGCGGGCCGGACCGCGCCCGGGGGTGATTCAGACGGGAGCGAGCCGGAAGCCGACGCCGCGTACCGAGTGGATCGTCGCCGCGGCGTTGAGACTGGCGAGCTTGCCGCGCACCCGGCGGATCACCGAGTGCATGTCGGAGCCCCGGCCGAGGTGCCGGTTGCCCCAGACCTCGAGGTGCAGGCGCTCGTAGGTCCAGACCTGACCGGGCGCGTGCACCAGGCAGAGCAGGACGTCGTGCTCCAGTCGGGTCAGGTCGATCTCCTGGTCGCGCCAGCGCAGCACCCGGCGGTCGGAGTCGACGGCCAGATCCGGTGGCGGTGGCTGTGGGCTCGGCGCCACCTCGGCGAGCGCCACCCGGGTCGGGGGAGCCGGGGCGGCAGGCGCCTCGACCACCCCGAGGAACTCTCGTGCCTGGTCGACTGTCGAGACGATCAGGAAGGCGTCACTGCCGCCGAGCAGCCGGGCCAGATGTCGCCGCTCGGCCGGCGAGGATGCGATGCCGATGACCAGGCTGGCCACTGGGATTTCCTGCATGTGCCAACACCTTCCGGTTCCCCAACTCACTCCGGATGGATTTTTCGTACCGCCGACCGAAACATCGATCGGCGTCCTGACCCTAGTGGTGGCTGATCTCGGCTGGGTAAAACATAGTTGCATGGAAGCATGTGAATCCCATCGCGCCGTCCAGGTCCACCCGGTCCCACCGCCGACGATCCGCTTTCCGGAGGCGGTGGGGGTGGTTGTGACAGAACCAAGACAATCCGAGGACGGGGTACGGACCTGGCGAAGCGAGCATGGTCGCCATGTCCATCGGATCGTTGTACCTCGTAGGGCGGTCGACGCCCGGTCCGGCGCGACCGCTGCCCCACGCCCGCGCGGCGGTTCCACTGGGCCTGCGGCTGCTCGCGGCGGCGCTGTGCGCTCTGGTTGCCCTGACCGTCACCGCCGCCGTCTTCGTGCGGACGTACCCCGGGCAGTGGCTGGACGGGGTGCTCCTGCCGCGCGCCGAGCGAGGCGGAGGGTACGAGCAGCAGACCGTGCTGGTGGGCCCGGCCAAGACGGTGCTGGCCACCTTCGGCAGCCCGAGCCTCATCGCGGCTCTGCTCGGTGTGGTGCTGCTGGTGGGTGTGCTGCGCCGGCGGCTGGTGGCGGGGGCCGTGGGTGTGGGCATGGTCGTCTGTGCGGTGCTGCTGGCCGGCGCCGTGAAATCGGAGCTGCCCCGCCCGGATCTGCAGGTTCTGAGCTCCACCACCCACAACAGCTTCCCCAGCGGTCACGTCGCTGCGGCGACCGCACTGCTGCTGGCGTTCATGCTGGTCCTGCCCGGGTGGGCCCGGCGCTGGCTGGCGGCGCCGGGCGCTGTGGGGGTGTCGGTGATCGCCTCCGCCACGATGATCGCGGGCTGGCACCGGTTCAGCGACGTGCTCGGTGGCGTACTGCTGGGGGTGACGGTGTTCTGCCTGGGCGCGGCCGCGTTGGCGGCCTGGTCCGGCGACGGCGACACGACCGGCGGTTCGGACGGTGGCAGCCTCTGGCGCAGGCTGGCCGAGGCGGGAGTCGGGCTGGTCGTGCTGGTCTGGGCGCTGCTGGTGGTCGTGCCCGGTCTGGCCGCGTCGGTGCAGCGGGGTTTGTTGATCGCCATCGTGGCCGCCGCCGCGTCGACGATGTTCCTGGTGGGCGCTGTCGTGTTCCTGGTGCGTTCGACGGAGTTCGCGGTTCGGGTTCCCGCGCGGAGCCCCGCGCCGCCGCCATCGACGGGAACCCGAAACATCTCATGATGGGATACTTGACGACATGTCCCAGGTGCTGTTGATCGAAGACCACCAGACGGTGCGCGACGGACTGCAGTTGGCGCTCACCCGACAGGGCCACACAGTGCATGCCGTGGGCACCGGTGAGCAGGGGTTGGAACGGCTGCGCACGACCCCGTCCGATGTCGTGGTCCTCGATCTCATGCTGCCCGGGATGGACGGGTTCGAGGTCTGCCGTCGGATCCGGCAGCTCGGCGACCTGCCGATCATCATGCTCACCGCCCGCAACGACGACATGGACGTGGTGGCCGGCCTGGAGGCCGGCGCCGACGACTACGTGGTCAAGCCCGTGCAGGCCCGGGTGCTGGAGGCGCGCATCCGCGCGGTGCTGCGGCGGACCGGTGGCGACTCGCGGCGCGGCGGCGACCGGACCGGCCTGGAACAGCACGGTGCGTTGACCATCGACCGGGCCGCGCTGGTGGTCAGCAAGGACGGAACGCCGGTCAGCCTCGCCCCGACGGAGCTGCGGCTGCTGCTCGAACTCTCGCACACGCCGGGCCAGGTGCTCAGCCGCCAGCAGCTGCTGGAGGCCGTGTGGGAGCACGGGTATCTGGGCGACTCGCGACTCGTGGACGCCTGCGTCCAGCGGGTACGCGCCAAGATCGAGGCCGATTCGTCGGCACCGCTCTACATCCAGACAGTGCGTGGTTTCGGATACCGGTTCGGGCCGCTGTGACACTGTGGCGCCGGGTCGGCGCGTGGGTCTCGGGTCTGCGGGTCCGACTCGTCCTGGCGTTCGCGCTGCTGGGCGTGACCACGACGGTGGCGGTGGCCAGTGGCAGCTACTTCCAGGCTCGGACCGTCATCCTCCAACAGGCGCAGGACGCCGCTGTGACGTCGCTGACCGACCAGCTCACCAAGGTCTACCCGATCGTCCAGCTTCCGCCGACCCAGGACGACCTCGAACTGTTGGCCCAGCGCCTCAGCGACCGGGAAAGCTTCGCGGTGGTCGTCTACCGGGACATGCGGACACAGAGCGGCTCCAAACTCGCCGACCCGCTCACCCCCGAGCTGCGGCAGGAGGTCCGTGACGGTCGCATCGGCTGGCAACGTGTCTCGCTCGCCGGAGAACCCGCGCTGCTCATCGGTACCCAGTTGGCGCTGGACAGCCCGGACGGCATGTCCCGCCCGTCCGGGGTGGAGATCTACTCGGTGCGCAGTCTCGTGCCCGAGCAGCAGAGCATCGACCAACTCGCCAGCAGGGCATGGCTGACCGGCGGGTTGTCCCTGCTCCTCGCCGTCCTGCTGGCCCTGCTGTCCGCCCGCGGAGTCCTGCGGCCCGTCCGCGACCTCAGCCAGGCGGCGCGCCGCCTCGGTGAGGGCGACCTGAGCACCCGGTTGACGATCCGGGGCGCCGACGAGCTGGCGGATGTGGCACGGACCTTCAACGACACCGCGGGCACGCTGGAGCGGCAGGTAGGCGAGCTGCGGCGACTGGAATCCGACGCCCGCCGCTTCGTGGCCGACGTCTCGCACGAACTCCGGACTCCGCTGGCCGCGATGACGGCGGTCACCGACGTGCTCGACGAGGAGGCGGAACACCTGCCCGGGGACGCGGGCCGGGCCGCCCGGCTGGTCAGCCAGGAGACGCAGAACCTCACCCAACTGGTCAACGACCTCATCGAGATCAGCAGGTTCGACTCCGGCACCGCGCGGCTCGCCCTGGACGACGTCGACGTGGCCGCGGCGGTGACCGCGACCCTGCGCATCCGCGGCTGGCTGGACCGGGTACGAACGGAGTTGGCACCCGGCATCGTGGCTCGACTCGACCCCCGCCGACTGGACGTCATCGTCGCCAACCTGGTCGGCAACGCCTTCCGGCACGGTGCCGAGCCGGTGTCGGTACGGCTCAGCGCCGACCAGGACTGGGTCACCATCGAGGTGGCCGACCGGGGACCCGGACTGGACCCGGAGGTGTTGCCACACGTCTTCGACCGCCTCTACAAGGCCGACACCGCGCGAACCCGCTCCGAGGGCAGTGGCCTCGGTCTCGCCATCTCCTGGGAGAACGCACGCCTGCACCGTGACGGCGATCGACGGGGGAGTCTCGTAGCGGGCAACGGCCACCACGGCGGCGCGGTGTTCACCCTCCGCCTGCCCCGCGAAACGGCGGACACCGGAGGTGCCCGGTGACCGGCCGACGGACGGGCCGCGCGCTGCTCGCCAGCGGCCTGCTGCTGACGCTGGTCGCGGCGGGCTGTGGGGTACGACCCAGCGGGGTCATCACCGGTCGCCCCCCGATCAGCGGCCCCGCCCAGGGCACGTGGCTCTACCTGCTCGCGCAGGGCGAACTGGTGCTGGTCCTCCGCCCGGTCAACGCGGACCCGTCGCCCACCGCCGCGCTCTCGCTGCTCGCGGCCGGTCCGCAGGAGAACGAACGCGCCCAGGGTTTCACCAGCGACGTTCCGGCTGGCCTCGACCCGGTCACCGTGACGGCCGGAGCCGGTCGGTCCGGTGACCTCACGGTGCGGGCGAACATCGCGGCGCAGGCGTTGTCAGCGCGCGCGGTCGACCAGATCATCTGCACGAGCGTCGCCGCCGCGGCGCAGGTCAGCGCGGCGAACACCGCCACCACCGTCACCATCGTCGGGTCGGACGGCGCCCGAGGGCCCCGGGCGTGCCCGATCAGGTGACCGGGCACCGAGCGCCGACTCACACCAGGTGGTCGACAGCGCGTTCCGGCCGGGGCAACCCGCTGTGGTGGCAGTGGTCCTGATCGGCCAGCGCGCCGGCGATCAGGATGTCGATCAAGGCGGCGAAGCCGATGCCGGCCTGCTGCCAGATCTGCGGGAACTGGGACGCGGCGGTGAAGCCGGGGAACGTGTTGACCTCGTTCACTATGGGCTCGGTCGAGCCCTCGGTGGGCAGGAAGAAGTCGACCCGCAGCAGCCCACGGCAGTCGAGGGCCTGGAAGGCGCGGATCGCACGGTCCTGAAGCACCTCGGTGGTCGCCGCGTCGAGCGGGGCGGGAATCTGGAAGATCGCCCCGCCGTCGTACTTCGCGTCGTAGTCGAAGAAGCCAGCACCGGTCACCCGGATCTCCAGCGGCGGGCCGGCCTGCACCCGGCCGTCCGGGTGCTGGAGCACAGCCACGTCGATCTCGCGCCCCCGCGCTCCCTGCTCGACGAGCACCTTCGGGTCGACCTGGCGGGCCTGCTCCAGCGCGGCGGGAACTCCCGCCCAGTCGTCCACCCTGACGACGCCCAGGCTCGACCCGGCCCGGGCCGGCTTGACAAAGACCGGCAGCTCCAGCCGACGCTGGTCCTCGGGGGACAACTCCTCGCCGGGACGCAGTGTCACCCCCGGGCTGACCCGCAGGCCCTCCGCCGCGAGGAGCCGCTTGGTGACCCCCTTGTCCATGCCGGCGGCGCTGGCGAAGACGCCGTTGCCGACGTACGGCACACCGAGCCACTCCAGCAGCGACGACACCGTGCCGTCCTCGCCGTACGGGCCGTGCAGGGCCGGGAACACCACGTCCTGGGCACGCAGGACGCGCAACGCCGCGGGCAGGGGCGTCGGTCGGCCGCCGACGTGCCACAGGCCGTCGCGGTCGATGAGCACCTCGGTGACCTGGTACCGCTCACGGTCCAGGTGGGCGAGGATGCTCGCCGCCGAGCGGCAGGACACCTCGTGCTCGCCGCTCTGCCCGCCGTACAGCACTGCCAGTCGGGTTGTCATGAGTTCCGTGCCCTTCCGTGGAGGTGCTCGCGGGCCACCCGGGCCCCGATACCGGTCAAGATCTCGTGTGGGTTGGTGTCGGCCCAGCGGGCCCACTCGACGACAGTGGGAGGGTGCTGGTCGTCGCCCTCGGCCGGGCCGAACACCACCACCGGGTCGCCGATCGTCACGGGAAGATCCCCGGCGTCGACAACGCACTGGTCCATCGCGATGCGCCCGACGATCGGGCACCGCCGGCCGCCGAGCCACACCGAGGCGCGGCCACCCGCGGCCCGGGGGAGCCCGTCGGCGTAGCCGAGCGGCAGCAGCGCGAGCGTGGTCGGTGCGCCGGTCACGTGCTCGGGCCCGTAGGAGACGCCAGTGCCGGCCGGCACCCGCTTGACGTTGACCACGCTCGTCCGCACTGTCATCGCGGGGCGCAGCCCGAACTCGCCCGGACCGTTCACGCCGAACGGGTCCACGCCGTAGAGGGCGATCCCGATCCGGCAGAGGTCGAATCGGGTCCGCGGTGCGGAGAGCGCGGCGGCCGAGTTGGCCAGGTGGACGAGGTCGGGGCTCAGGCCAGCAGATCGTGCGGTCCGCAGCGCCTCCTCGAAGATCGCCACCTGACGGGTGAGCGCGGGGGCGCCCGGCAGGTCGGCGTCGGCGAGGTGGGACCACACCCCGCGCACCCGGATCCCACCCTCTCGTTCGTACTTGCGGGCCCAACCGACCAGTTCCGGCCAGTCGTCCCCGGCGGCCCCGTTGCGGGACAACCCGGTGTCCGCCTTGAGCTGCACCATCGCCGGCACGCCGAGCAGACGGGCCGCGTCGGCGACGGCGTGCAGGTGCGCCGTCGTGGACACGCCGACGTCGACGCCAGTCTTGATCAACATACCGAAGTCGTCATCCGGGCCGTGCAGCCAGCTCAACGTGGGCGCTGTCACACCCGCCTCGCGAAGGGTCAGCGCCTCGGCCGTCGAGGTCACCCCCAGCCAGGAGGCGCCGGCGCGCAGCGCGGCCCGGGCCACCTGCACCGCACCGTGGCCGAACCCGTCGGCCTTGACCACCGCCATCAGTCCGGTGCCGGTGACCGACGCGATTGCCCGCACGTTGCTGGCGATCGCGTCCAGGTCGATCAGGGCTTCGGCGAGGGCGCTCATCCGGCCGCCTCCACGCGGCGCGCGCCGGGCAGCGCGAACAACCAGCCCGCGCGAACCGCCAGCAGCCCGCGGTGAACGGCCAGGCTCAGACCGATCACCAGCCCGCTCAGCAGAATCGGATAACCGAGCACTATCAGGCCCTGAGCGGACCCATCCAGCCCGGAAAGCGGTACGAGCAACAGCCGGTGCAGCAGGGCCAGGACCGGCATGTGGATGACGTAGATCGGCAGTGTGATGCGGCCGAGCCTAGCCAGCGGTTCGCTGAGCGCCGACCACCGCGACAGCCGGGCAGCGGCGGTTATGCCGAAGATCACTGCCAGCACGGAGACCGCCGGCCATACCCCGAACCACTGCTGGGCGCCGGTCACCGCCATCGCGGCGAGCGCCAGGACGTAACCACCAGAGGTCAGCAACAGCCGGCGGCGGCTGGCGGTGGCGGCCCACCGCTGGATCTGCGGCCGCAGGTACAGGCCGGCGAGGAAGAAGACCAGGTTCTGGTAGAGGCCGGCGCGGTTGCCCGGGGTGTCGAGCAGGCCGGCGGCGGCGACGGCGGACAGCGCGGCGGCGGGGACCAGGACCAGCGCCCGGGGCGCCCGGCGGGTCACCTTGGCGATCGTGAAGTAGAGCGCCAGGGCGTACAGGTACCAGAGGTTGGACGGCGTGACGGTGAGCTGCTCCAGCAGGCCGAGCGCCGAGGTGGCCCGGTCGGTAGGCAGTTGCGGCGCGGCGGCGAGGACCACTGTGTGGATCAGCAGCCAGACGGCGTACAGGTAGAGGAACCCGGCGATCCGGCTGCGGGCGACCACCCGCCACTGCCGCTGGGCGGCGTTCGCCGCGAAGACGCCCGAGATGGTGAAGAACAGCGGCATCCGCAGCGGGAGGAACTGCTCACCCAGCGTTCCCCAGAAGCCCGGCACCGGTACGCCGACGTGCCAGTCGATCTGGAGGTAGTCCTTCACGACGACGTGCCACAGCACGACGAGGATGATGCAGACGCCCTTCGCGGCATCAGCCCACTGCGCCCGGTGTGACCCGGCGGCAGGTGCGGGCGCGGAGGCAGGGGTGGGTCCGGTCCGGTGGCGGTGGCGGTGGCGGAACCGGACGCGCGTCGCGTCGGGCTTCAGCTCGACGGGCCGGGGCTCGGTGGGAGACAGCTGTTGGATCACTCACCGAAAGCTGCCAGCCGGATATCCGCGCGTGATCCACGAATTGTCATGGTCCGGTAATGGACGCCGCCGGAGCTGATTCGTAGGCGGTTCCGAGCCGCCTCCGGCAGACGCCGGGCGGCACTAGGCTCGTTGCGGAGGTGCCAACATGAAGCTCGGGCTGCACTACTGGAACTACTCGACTCCGGCCGACCCGGCCGCGATCGCACCGACCCTGGCGCAGACGGCGACAGTCGCCGAGCAGGCCGGCGTCGCGTCGTTCACGGTGATGGACCACTTCTTCCAGATGGACGCGGTGTTCGCGGCCGAGGAGCCGATGCTGGAGGCGTACACCACGCTGGGCTACGTCGCGGCCATGACGCAACGGATGACGCTGGGCGTGCTGGTCACCGGCGTGATGTACCGCTACCCGGGGTTGCTCGCCAAGACCGTGACGACCCTCGACGTGCTCTCCGGCGGCCGGGCCCGCCTCGGCATCGGCGCCTCCTGGTACGAGCGGGAGCAGCTCGGGCTGGGCGTGCCGGTCGTCCCGGTGGCCGAGCGGTTCGAGCGGTTGGAGGAGACGCTGCGCATCTGCCTTCAGATGTGGAGTGCCGACGACGGCCCGTTCAACGGGCAGCACTACCAGCTCGCCGAGACCATCAACTCGCCGCAGCCGTTGAGCCGCCCGCGCCCGCCGATCATGATCGGTGGTGGCGGCGAGAAGAAGACCCTGCTGCTGGTGGCCCGGTACGCCGACGCCTGCAACCTGTTCGGCCGCGGCGGCATCGACGACATCGCGCGCAAGCTGGATGTGCTGCGCGGGCACTGCGCCGCCGAGGGCCGTGACTACGACACCATCGAGAAGACCGTGGTCGCCGCCCAGGCGCCGCTGGACGACACCGACGCGTTCCTCGCCGAGGTGTCCGAGTACGCAGCGCTCGGCGTGCGCGAGGTGCAGGTGACGCCGGATCGGGACCCTGTCGAGTTCGCCCGGCGGCTCGGCGACGAGGTGCTGCCCCGGTTGGCCGACATCGGCTGATTCCACAGCGCCAGGACCCTGACCAGGGCCGTCCTCCCGGTGGTGCGGAGGACGGCCCTCGTCTGTGCCTGGGTCAGGCGACCGCGGCGGGGAACCGTTCCCAGACCCGGTGTGCGGCCATCAACTGCTGCACGGCGGTCAGCGCCTCGGCGCCCGAGCCCGCCGCCACGACGCCCGGGGTGCCGGCGACTCCGACCTGCTCCAGCACTGTGACGCCGGAGCCCCAGGCGCCGATCGCCTTGGCGTGCCGCCAGCACTCCTCGACGAGAAGCAGCACGCGGGGGTCCACGGTGGTTGGGGCCGGCGTGCCCGCCTTGGCGTCGCGGGCGGGCAGGGCATCCGGTGCGGGTGCCGGCGCGCCGGCCAGGAGGACCGCGTCGAACTCGACCGACCGGCCGGTGGCGAAGGTGCGCTGCACCGGCAGGTCGCCGACCATGCCGCCGTGCGGGGCGATCAGCAGCGGCACCATCCCGGCGTCGAACACGGCCCTGCGGACCTCGTCGACGCCCTCCAGGTCGCCGTCGGGGTCGACGACGATCCCGACCATCCGGCCGTCACTCGGCCACTCCCGACCGACCTGCGACAGCGCCGGGCTGGGCGTGACGTCGGGAAGCGGCACTGTCGGCTGGGGCGCGGGCAGGCCCAGGCCGGTGGCGACCTGTTCGCACAGCACCGGGTCGATGTTGGCGAGGCTCTGCAGCTGACGCTCCTTGATCGCCTGGTGGTAGCACTTGCCCAGCTCGAAGGTGTACGCCCTGATGATGTGTTCCTTCTCGACCGGCGACATGCTCAGCCAGAACAGGCGGACCTGGCTGTAGTGGTCGTCGAACGAGGCAGGGTTCGCGCGTACCTTCGGCGCCTGCGCCACGGTCACCGGCACGTCGACGAAGGCGTGCTCGGCGTCCCCGGCGGGGAACGGGTTGCCGCCGTCGAGCGAGTTCGGTCGGTACGGTGCGACGCCTGCGTGCACGGCGTGCTGGTGGAAGCCGTCACGCAGCATGTCGTTCACCGCGGCGTGCGGGCGGTTGATCGGGATCTGCGTGAAGTTCGGCCCGCCCAGGCGGGTGAGCTGGGTGTCGAGGTACGAGAAGAGCCGGCCCTGCAACAGCGGGTCGTTCGTGACGTCGATGCCCGGGGGCAGGTGACCGAGGTGGAAGGCGACCTGTTCGGTCTCGGCGAAGAAGTTCGTCGGCGTCCGGTTGAGCACCAGCTTCCCGATGGGCTGCACCTCGGCCAGCTCCTCCGGCACGATCTTCGTCGGGTCCAGCAGGTCGATGTCGGCGAAGGTCTCCTCGGGAGTGTCCGGGAAGACCTGGATGCCCAGCTCCCACTCGGGATACGCGCCGGCCTCGATGGCGTCGTAGAGGTCGCGTCGGTGGAAGTCCGGGTCGATGCCGCCGATCAGCTGCGCCTCCTCCCAGGTCAGCGAGTGCACGCCCAGCTTCGGCTTCCAGTGGAACTTTGCCAGCACCGTCTCCCCGGCCTCGTTGACGAGGCGGAAGGTGTGCACGCCGAAGCCCTCCATCGTCCGGTACGAACGCGGAATGCCCCGGTCGGACATGTTCCAGATGGTGTGGTGCTGCGCCTCGGTGTGCAGAGACACGAAGTCCCAGAAGGTGTCGTGGGCGCTCTGCGCCTGCGGGATCTCCCGGTCGGGGTGCGGCTTGCCGGCGTGGATGATGTCCGGGAACTTGATCGCGTCCTGGATGAAGAAGACCGGGATGTTGTTGCCGACCAGGTCGAAGGTGCCCTCGTCGGTGTAGAACTTCGTGGCGAAGCCACGGGTGTCGCGGACCGTGTCGGCCGAACCCCGCGAACCGAGCACCGTGGAGAACCTGACGAAGACGTCGGTCTCGCGCCCCTTCTTGAGGAACCCGGCCCTGGTGACCGCCTCGGCGGTGCCGTACGCGGTGAACACACCGTGCGCGCCGGCGCCCCGGGCGTGCACCACGCGCTCCGGAATGCGTTCGTGGTCGAAGTGCATGATCTTCTCGCGTAGGTGGTGATCCTGAAGGAGCACCGGGCCGCGCGGGCCGGCCTTGAGCGAGTGGTCGGTGTCGCGCAGCCGCGCGCCGTTCGCGGTCGTGAGGTAGGCCCCCTGCTGACCGTTGGCGATCGTCGGCGCGCCGGTCTCCGCGCCGGTCGGCGTGCGCGTCTGCGGTGCCCCCTGTTCGGGCTTCGGCGGTAGCGGGTCGTGCGGCGTCGTCGGCTCCTCGAGCGGCGGTGGCGCGCTCCCCGGCGCACCGGGGACATCCGGGGTGAGGGCGTCGGCGATCTTTCCTGAAGCGGTCTTCACGACGTTCTTGACCGCCTCGGCGGGCTTGCTGGAATCCACTGAATGAACCTCTCGATGGCGCGTGTGCGGGCCGGCGTCTGCCCTGCTACCCCAGGTCAGAGGGTCGAAACACCATTCATCTCGGCATCCCGCGCCCGGACTGGTGATTTCGCCGATGCCGAGATCGGCCAAGCAGCTAAAACTGACACACGTCGATATCCCTCGACTTTAGGGAGTGCCCGACGTGTCCTCACCAACCACCACCCGTCCCCGTTCCGTCGCAGCCCGTGCCACCCGGTTCGCGTTGGCCGCCGTCCTGGCCGCCGGCGGCGTACTGGCCGGATCCTCCGGTGCCGCCCAGGCCGCCGGCCCGTACGAGCGGGGCCCCGCCCCGACCACCGCGATCCTGGAGGCCAGCCGCGGCCCGTTCGCGACGGCCTCGCAGAGCGTGTCCTCGCTGAGCGTCACCGGCTTCGGCGGCGGCGTCATCTACTACCCGACCAGCACCAGCGAGGGCACCTTCGGCGCCATCGCCATCTCGCCCGGTTACACAGCCGCCTGGTCCAGCATCAGCTGGCTCGGACCGCGCATCGCCTCGCACGGGTTCGTGGTGATCGGCATCGAGACCAACACCCGACTGGACCAGCCGGCCAGCCGGGGCCGGCAGTTGCTCGCCGCCCTGGACTACCTCACCCAGCGCAGTTCGGTGCGGACCCGGATCGACAGCAGTCGACTCGCCGTGGCCGGCCACTCCATGGGTGGCGGGGGCAGCCTGGAGGCGGCATCGTCGCGGCCGTCGTTGCAGGCCGCTGTGCCGCTGGCACCGTGGAACACCGACAAGAGCTGGTCCGAGCTGCGGGTGCCCACCCTGATCGTCGGTGGGGAGAGCGACAGCGTCGCGCCCGTCGCGACGCACTCGGTGCCGTTCTACAACAGCATCCCGGCCTCCGCCGAGAAGGCGTACCTGGAGTTGAACGGGGCGAGCCACTTCTTCCCGCAGACCACGAACACGCCGACCGCGCGGCAGATGGTGGCCTGGTTGAAGCGCTTCGTCGACGACGACACCCGTTACGAGCAGTTCCTCTGCCCCGGCCCGAGCGGCTCGCAGATCCAGGAGTACCGCAACACCTGTCCCAGCGCCTGACGGCGGTCACGGGGCGGTCGCCGCTGGCGGCCGCCCCGTCCACGTGCGCGAAGGGGCATTGAAGGTCTTGACGCCAAACCCGAGAAACGTACACTGCGAGTGTAAATAAACACCCGCCACGACAGAGGGATGGGTGATGGAGCGCGGCCTCGAACTGCACCACATCGGCGTCCGTTTCGGCGGCCTCACCGCCCTCGACGACGTGTCAGTGCGGGTGCCACCCAACCGGGTGGTGGGCGTCATCGGGCCCAACGGCGCCGGCAAGACCACGCTGTTCAACGTGATCTGCGGCTTCGTCGCACCGGAGACGGGCTCACTCACCCTCGACGGCCGGCCGCTGCGGCCACGGCCGCACCGGCTGACCCGGCTCGGCATCGCCCGGACCCTCCAGGGCACCGGACTCTTCGCCGGGCTCAGCGTGCTGGAGAACGTGATGACCGGCGCCTCCCACACCGCCCGTGCCGGCTTCGTCCCGGCGCTGCTCGGGCTGCCGGCCAGCGACCGCGACGAGCGCCGGCTGCGCGGGGACGCCCTCGCCATCCTCGACGAGCTGGGCATCGCCGAGCACGCCGGGGCCGCGCCGACCACACTGCCCTTCGCCGTACGCCAGCGGGTCGCCCTGGCCCGCGCGCTCGCCGCGCGGCCCCGGCTGCTCCTGCTCGACGAGCCGGCCGGTGGCCTCGGAGCGGACGACATCGCCGAGCTGGCGGAGCTGGTCCGGCAACTGCCCCGGCGGGACACCGCCCCCTGCGCCGTGCTCCTGGTCGAACACCACATGGACCTGGTGATGGCCGTCTGTGACGAACTCGTGGTGCTCGACTTCGGCCGGGTCATCGCCGCCGGCACCCCGGACGAGATCCGCGACGACCCCGCGGTCACCGACGCGTACCTCGGTGTCACAGTCGAGGAGGCATCCCCATGACCGCGACCGACCTGCTCGTCGTGCGGGGGCTGGTCGCCGGTTACGGTGCCGCGCCCGTGTTGCGGGCCATCGACCTCACCGTCCCGGCCGGCACCATCGCCGCTGTCGTCGGCGCGAACGGCGCCGGCAAGACCACTCTGCTGCGCGCGCTCTCCGGCATGATCCGCCCGGCCGCCGGCCAGGTCCTGCTGGCCGGGGAAGACCTTCGCGGTACGCCGGTGGAGCAGCTCGTCCGACGCGGCATGGCGCACGTGCCGGAGGGTCGTGGCGTGATCAGCGAGCTGACCGTCGACGAGAACCTGCGGCTGGGCGGGCTGTGGCGACGCGACCGGGCCGACGCCGGGCGGGCCCTCGACGAGGTCTACCAGCTCTTCGAGCCGCTGGCCCGACGCCGCCGGCACCTCGGTCACCAGCTCTCCGGCGGCGAGCGGCAGATGCTCGCGCTCGGTCGGGCCCTGGTCGGCAGACCCCGTCTGCTGCTGCTGGACGAGCCGTCGCTCGGCCTTGCGCCACGGGTGGTCGCCCGGACCATGGCCCTGCTCCGCCAACTGCGCGACCGCACCGGGCTGACCGTCCTGCTGGTCGAGCAGAACGTGCGCAGCGCGCTCGCCGTCGCCGACCAGGGCGTCGTGATGTCCCTCGGTCGGGTGGTGATCGCCGCCCCGGCGGTGCAGCTACGCGACGACGTCGACCTGCGCCACGCGTACCTCGGTTTCTGACCACCACCTCGTCCCCCGGAGGGAGGACTGTTGGACCGCTTCGTGTTCCTCACCGTCGACGGCCTGTCCCGGGGCGCGGTGTACGCCGCGTTCGCGGTGGCCCTGGTGCTCATCTGGCGGGCGGCGCGGGTCGTCAACTTCGCCCAGGGAGCGATGGCCGTCGCCGCCGCGTACGTCGCCTACACGGTCAGCACCGCTACCGGTTCCTACTGGCTGGGTTTCGTGGTCGCGATCGTCGCCGGCCTGCTGCTCGGCGCGCTGGTGGACCGCGTGGTGATGCGGCACGTCGATCACGCCTCACCGCTCAACCCGGTGATCGTCGCGCTCGGGCTGGTGCTGCTGATCCAGGCCGTACTGGGCATGGTGTACGGCAGCGAGTTCCGCCCGGCCGAGGCCCCGTTCAGCCGGTCCGCCCTCACCGTGGGTGGGGTCGCCGTGCTGTCCCCGTACGACCTGTTCGTCTTCGCCACGATCGGCGTGGTGGTCAGTGGCCTGGCCTGGATGTTCGCCCGTACCCCGGTGGGGTTGCGGATGCGCGCGGCGGCCTTCGCTCCGGAGGTCTCCCGGCTGCTCGGGGTCAACGTCGGTGGGATGCTGACCCTCGGCTGGGCGCTCGCCTCCGGGGTGGGCGCGCTGGCCGCCATGCTGGTCCTGCCGACCGAGTTGGGCCTGCACCCGCACGCGATGGACCTGGTGTTCGTCTCGGCGTTCACCGCGGCGGTGGTCGGCGGGCTGGACAGTCCACCGGGGGCGGTGGTCGGTGGGCTGGTGGTGGGGCTGCTGCTCTCCTACGTCAGCGGTTACGCCGGCAGTGACCTCACTCCGCTCGCGGTGCTGGTCCTGCTGCTGGCGGTGCTGCTGGTCCGGCCCGGTGGGCTGTTCGCCCCGGTCGCGGCGAGGCGGGTGTGAGCGCCACGAGGGCGGCGCTGCCGCCGAGAGAGCAGCTGGACGACCGGGGCGGCCGACCGGTCGACCGGCGACGCGGCTCCACACTGCTGCGCCACCTGGCTGTGGTGCTGGCCGCCGGGTTGCTGTTGGTGGCGGTCAGCTACTCCGTCGAGCCGTTCCGCAACTTCCAGCTCGCAACTGTGGCCGCCTACCTCTGCGCGACGGCTGGGCTGACCGTCCTCACCGGGCTCAACGGTCAACTGTCGCTCGGGCACGGCGCGTTGATGGCCACCGGGGCGTACACGGTGGCGCTCTGTCAGACCGCGTTCGCCGACCGGGGGATGACCGGCGGCTGGCTGTTGCCGCTGTCGTTGGGTGCGGCGATCGTCTGCACGGTCGCGGTCGGCGCGGTGGTCGGTGTGGCCGCGGCCCGGCTGCGCGGCCCCTACCTGGCCGGGGTCACCCTCGCGGTGGCCGTGGTGGTGCCGGCGCTGGCGGTCACCTTCGACGGCGTGTTCAACGGCGAGCAGGGGCTGTCGGTGCCGGTGGAGCCGCCGCCGTTGTCGCTCGGCCCGTACTTCCCGTACGAACGGTGGCAGCTCTGGGTCACCGGCGCGGCCACCCTGCTCGCGTTGCTGCTGTTGGCGAACCTGATCCGCAGCCGGTACGGGCGTACCTTCCGGGCGGTCCGCGACGACGAGGTGGCGGCCCGCCTGGCAGGCATCCACGTGGCCCGCACCCAGGTCCTCGCGTTCGTGGTCAGCGCCGCCACCGCCGGGCTCGGCGGCGCGCTCCTGGCGGTGCTCGCGCAGAGCGTCTCACCCGGCGCGTTCTCGCTGACCCTGTCGCTGTTCCTGCTGATGGCAGTGGTGATCGGTGGCCTGGGTCGACTGACCGGCGCGTTGTGGGGAGCCGTCCTGCTGGTCGCCCTGCCCGATCTGACCCACTCGGTGACCGAGATGCTCACGCTCTCGCCCGCGGTGGCGCAGCGGCTGGAGGGCAACCTTCCCCTGGCGATCTTCGGGCTCACCCTGATCGTCGTCATGATCGCCGCCCCCGGCGGTGTGCAGGGTCTGCTGTCGCGTCTCGGCCGGGCGTTGCTGGCCAGGCGGCCGACCCGGCGTTCCTGAGCTGTCCTCGGTCCGGCCTCGGCCGGGCGCCCCACCACCACACCGTTCCCAGACAACCGGACCGAGAAAGGTCGGTGTTTCCCATGCACCGTAAAGCGCATCGCGGCCTCGCGATCGCCAGCACCCTTGCCCTGCTCATCACCGCAGCCGGCTGTAGCGGCGACGACGGACCCGGCTCCGGCGGGGCGTCGGTGCCGGGTGTCACCGCCACCGAGATCGTCGTCGGCACCCACATGCCGCTGACCGGGCCGGCCTCGGCCGGCTACTCGAAGATCGCCCCGGCGACGAAGGCGTACTTCGACTACGTCAACGCCAACGGCGGAGTGCACGGCCGCAAGATCACCTACAAGATCATGGACGACGGCTACAACCCCGCGAACACCCAGCAGGTGGTCCGTCAGCTCGTCCTCCAGGACAAGGTCTTCGCCGTCCTCAACGGTCTGGGTACGCCGACGCACACCGGTGTGCTCGACTTCCTCAAGAGCAACCGGGTGCCAGACCTGTTCGTCGCCTCCGGCAGCCGCAGCTGGGACCAGCCGGACAAGTATCCGGGCACGTTCGGGTTCAACCCGGACTACACGGTCGAAGGCAAGATCCTCGCCAACTACGCGAAGCGGGACCTGGCCGGGCAGAAGGTCTGCTTCCTCGGTCAGGACGACGACTTCGGGCGGGACAGCCTGGCCGGCGTGGAGAAGGTGCTCGGCGCCACGGCCGTGGCGGTCAAGCAGACGTACGTCACCAGCAACACCAACGTGGCGCCGCAGATCGGCGCGTTCAAGGCGGCCGGTTGCCAGGTCGTCGTGCTGGCCACAGTGCCCGGCTTCACCGCGCTCTCCATCGGCACCGCGGCGCGGCTGGGCTTCAAGCCGCAGTGGCTGGTCTCCAACGTCGGCGCCGACCACCCGACACTGGCCAAGCAGCTCGGCGCCGCCGCGCCGCTGTTGGAGGGCATGGTCGGCACCAACTACCTGCCGATGCAGAACGACACAGCGAACCCGTGGATCCAGCTCTTCACGAAGGTCAACAAGGAGCACAACGGCGACGCGCCGTTCGACGGCAACACCGTCTACGGCATGTCGGTCGGCTACCTCTTCGTGCAGGTGCTGCTCGCCGCCGGCAAGGACCTGAGCCGGGAGAAGGTGCTGGAGGCAGTGCAGAAGGGCGGCTTCCAGGGCCCCGGGCTGGTGCCGCTGCGCTTCTCCGCGAAGGACCACTCCGGGTACGGCGGCCAGCGGTTGAGCCGGGTGAGTGGGGGAGTGCAGAGCTACTTCGGGCCGGCGTACGAGACGGACGAGGCGGACGGGTCGGTCAACGAGTACACCGCCACCCCGGCCGCGCCGCCGGCGAACGGGGTGCCGACCGTCTCCTGAGGCCCCGCAGCCCCGACGTCCGACCGGGCGTGGTCCCGCCCGACCACGCCCGGTCGGACGACTGCGCGCGTGCTGTCGGCTCGGCCTGCCGACCGGTCGCCGGAGGCGTTGACCGATACCGATCGACGCTCCTACTATCTGCACCGTGAATGCATATTCGGACCGACTCGCGGGCCGGGTCGCCATCGTCACCGGCGCCAGTCGGGGGATCGGTCTGGCCATCGCCCAACGCCTCGTCGCCGAGGGCGCGCGGGTGGGTCTGACCGCCCGCCGCCCGGAAGGGCTGGCCGAGGCGGTCGCCACCCTGGGCGGTCCGGCGCACGCCCTTGCGGTGCCGGGCCGGGCCGACGATCCCGAGCACCGGGCCGCCGCGGTGCGCCAGGTGAGCGCGGCGTTCGGCCCGGTGGATCTGCTGGTCAACAACACCGGCATCAACCCGGTGCACGGCCCGCTGGTCGAGCTGGACCTGGCTGCGGCCCGCAAGATCCTCGACGTGAACGTGGTCGCCGCGCTCGGCTGGGTGCAGGAGGTCTGCGCCGCCGGCATGACCGAGCGCGGCGGCTGCGTCGTCAACGTCTCGTCGATCGCCGGGCTGGGCCCGTCCCCCGGCATCGCCTGCTACGGGGTCAGCAAGGCTGCGCTCAACCACCTCACCGCCAGTCTCGCCGTGGAGCTGGGGCCGATGGTCCGGGTCAACGCGGTCGCCCCCGGCGTGGTGAAGACCCGCTTCGCCGCCGCCCTCTACGACGGGCGGGAGGCCGAGGTCGCCGCGCGGTACCCGCTCGGACGCCTCGGTCTGCCATCGGACGTGGCCGGCGCTGTCGCCTTCCTGGCCTCCGACGACGCCAGTTGGATCACCGGGCAGACCATCGTCTGCGACGGTGGCGTCTCGCTGACCGGCCGGGCCGGATGACGACGTCGGCGGAGCGTCCGGAGCCGCTGATCAACGGCTGTCTAGACTCGGCGGTGCGTCGGGGGACGCCATGGCGGTGAGGGGGCGAGGGCGGATGGACGGGGTCGATGTGGCGGGCCGGGTCGACGGGCGCACCGCCCGCGCCGAGCGGACCCGCGCGGCCATCGTCGAGGCGCACCTCGCGCTCATCTCCGAGGGTGACCTCCGCCCGACCGGGGAACGCATCGCGGAGCGGGCCGGGATCTCGTTGCGCACCCTCTGGACCAACTTCAAGGACATGGAAACCCTCTTCGAGGCCAGCGGCGCGGAGGTGCTCCGTCAGCAGGACGCCGCCTACCGGCCGATCTCGACCGGGCTGCCGTTGGCGAAGCGGGTCGACGCGTACTGCCGGCAGCGGGCCCGGCTGCTCCAGCTCATCGCGCCGTCGGCGCGGGCCGCCCAGATGCGTGAGCCGGTCTCCGAGCAGCTGCACCGCAACAAACTCAAGCACATCGAACGGGTCCGCGACGAGGTCGAGGAGCTCTTCGCCGTCGAGCTCGCCGAGGCCGGGCCGGGCCGGGAGCAGTTGCTCAACGCCCTGGTGGCGGCGAGCACGTGGCAGGCCTGGTCGATGCTGCGCTACGGGCTCGATCTCGGCGTGGACCAGGCCCGCGCGGTGATGTCCCGGACCGTGGGCGCCCTGCTGGCCGAGGTCGCGCCCGACTGATTCCGGCCCGGCCCGATATCGCCCCCTCTTTCCATTCGGTTTCCGATGGGTAACACTGGCAGGCATGGTTACTGCATCAAGAGTGCAACTAACCGTGCTGCGTGGCCGGGACGACGAGTGCCGGGCTGTCCGGAGCCTGCTCGACGGCATGACCAACGCCGGCGGTGCCCTGCTGTTGCGTGGAGAGCCCGGATCGGGCCGGACGGCACTTCTCGGCTACGCCCATCGGCACGCCGAGGGTGGCTGCACCGTGCTGGCCGGCAGCGGGCTCGCCGAGGAGGCCGCCCTGCCGTACGCCGGCCTGCAACGTCTTGTCGACCCGGTGCTCGACCGGGCCGCCGCGCTCCCCGGTGAGCAGCGCCAACTGCTGCGGCGCGCACTGGCCGGGGAGAGCTGCCCGGCCGACCGGCGGTTGACCCTGTCGATGGCGGTGCTCGGGCTGCTCGCCGCCGCCGCCCGGGACCGGCCGCTGCTCGCCACCATGGACGACATCGACCGGGGTGACCCGCAGACCGCGCAGGTGCTGGCGTTCGTGGCCCGCCGACTGCGGCACCTGCCGCTCGCCGTCCTGCTCACCGCGGACGTCACCGCCAACCTCGACGGGATACCGGCGCACCGACTGCGCGCGCTGAGCGAGCACGAGAGCCGCGCCGTCCTCACCGATCGACTCGATCGGCTGACCGAACGCGAGGGCGTCAACCGGCTCCCCGACCGGCCAGCCACGTCGGCCCTGACCGCCTTGGCCGCGATCGGCGGCGGCAACCCGCAGGCCCTTGTGGACCTCGCCGAGGTGCTCACCGCGGGGCAGTGGCGGGGCGAGGAGTCACTGCCCGCCGCGCCACCGGCGGACGGAGCGCTGGGTCGCGCGTACCGTGCCCGGCTGGACCGGCTGCCCCCGGAGACCCGGCGGGTGCTGTTGCTCGCCGCGCTCGATGAGGACGGCGAGCCGGGCACCCTGATCCGGGCCACGGCAGCCGCCGGCGCCGAGGTCGAGGCGCTCGCCCCGGCGGAGGTCGCCGGCCTGGTCCGCGTCGAGCAGCGCGGCGTCACGTTTCCGCAGCCGCTGGTGCGCACGATGATCGCGGCCAGCGCGCCGCTCGCGGAGCGTCGCGCGGCGCACCGACTGCTCGCCGAGGTGCTGGTCGCGGACGGGCAGCGGCTCCGCCGGGCGATGCACCTCGCCGCCGCGACCGCCGGTGCCGATCCGGCCCTCGCCGCCGAGCTGGAACAGGCGGCGGTCGGCGGACCCGACGGCTGGGTCGCCGCCTCGGTGGCCCTGCGGTGGGCCGCCGAGCTGAGCGACCAGCCGAGGCTGACCGCCACCCGCCTGCTGACCGCAGCCCGGTACGCCTGGGCCGGGGGACAACCCGACGAGGCCCGGCTGCTGCTCGACCGCCTCCGCGCGGTCTGCGTCGACCCGGTCGTTCGAGGCCGCGCCGATCTGCTCCGCGGCGAGCTGGAGCTGCGCTGCGGCACCGCGATGAGTGCGTCGGCCACGCTGCTGGCCTCCGCCGCGGCGGTAAACGGCACCGACCGTGCCCTGGCGTTGACCGGGCTGGTGCGGGCCGGGGAAGCGGTCTGCTTCACCGGCGACCAGTACCGGTACGCCGAGATCGGCCGGCGGGCGCTGGCGTTGCGGCGACCGGACGACCCACCGGCCATCGAGGTCATGGGCTGTCTGGTCGCCGGGGTGGCGGCGACCCTGCGGGGCGACCACGAGCGAGCCGGGCCCGCGCTGCGCCGCGCCGTGGTGCTGGGCGACCGGCTGACCGGTTGGGCGTTGACCCCCACCGCGCTCAGCTGCGCCGCGGCGGCCGGACTGCTGGTGGCAGTGGACGGCGCGGCCCACCGGCTCGCCGAACGCGCCGTCGAGCTGGCCCGGGAACGGGGTGAGTTGTCCATGCTGCCGCGGGCGTTGGAGCTGCGGGCGGTCGCCGAGTACTGGCTGGGTCGGCACGAGGCGGCGGCGGAGACCTCCCGCGACGGGCTGCGCGTGGCTCGGGCCACCGGGCAGGTCAACTGCGCCAACGTCCATCTGGGCATGCTCGCCGTCCTCGCCGCGATCCGGGCCGATCGGGAGACCAGCCTGCGGCGGATCCGCGAGATCGGCGAGTCGCCGACGCCGGGCAGCCGCCCGCATGCGCTCGCCGCGTGGGCTCTGGCGGTGCTCGACCTGGTTGACGGCCGGCACGCCGAGGCGGCGGAGCGGCTGGCGTCGCTGGCTCGGCTCGGCACGCGCCGAGGCCAGGTCCTCGTGCAGGTGATGGCCACCCCGTACCTGGTGGAGGCGGCGGCGCACCTGGCGCACCGGCCGGCGGCGACGGCCGCGCTCGCCGCGTTCGACAGGTGGGCCAGCAGCACCGCGAGCCCGTTGCGCCGGGCCCTGTCCGCGCGGTGTCACGCACTGCTCGCTCCTCGGGGCGGCCCCGAGGCGGAACGGGACTTCCAGGCGGCGCTGCGTCTGCACCCGACCGAGGCCGGCACGTTCGAGCGGGCCCGCACCGAACTGCTCTTCGGTCAGGAGCTGCGCCGCAGTCGACGCCCTCGCGACGCGCGGACGCACCTGCACCAGGCCCGCGAGATGTTCAGCCTGCTCGGGGTGGAGTGCTGGGCCGAGCAGGCCACCACGGAGCTGCGGGCGGCCGGGGAGTCGATCGGTCCGCCGGACCTGCCCGCGGCGCGGTTGTTGACCGGCCAGCAACTGCGGATCGCCGAGTTGGTCGCCGAGGGCGCCACCAACCGGGAGATCGCCGCCCGGATGTTCCTCTCCACCCGCACCGTGGATCACCACCTGCGCAACGTGTTCCACCGGCTGGGCATCCGTTCGCGGACCGAACTGGCCCGCGCGTTCACCGCCGAACGGCACGTCGGTCTGGCCTTCGACCGGTGAACGTCCGGTCTGGACGCGTTTAACTATCACCGCTAGTTTGAGCGTCATGGACCTCACCCTCTCCGCCGAGCAGGCGGCGGTCCGCCAGCTGGCCGCCGAGTTCGCCGACCGCGAGCTGCTGCCGCACGCGGCCGCCTGGGACCGCCGCGAATCGGTCGACCCCGCCATCGTCGGCATGCTCGGTGACCTGGGCTTCCTGGGGCTGACCATCGCCGAGACCGACGGCGGTTCCGGCGGCGACCACCTCGCGTACTGCCTGGTCCTGGAAGAGTTGGGCCGGGGCGACTCGGCGGTGCGTGGCATCGTCTCGGTCTCCCTCGGCCTGGTCGCCAAGTCGATCGCCGCGCACGGGAGCGCGGAACAGCGTGCCGAGTGGTTGCCGAAGCTCTGCGCCGGCAGCGCACTCGGCTGCTTCGCGCTGACCGAGCCGGACAGCGGATCGGACGCGGCCGCACTGGGCACCCGCGCGATCCGCGACGGCACCGACTGGCTGCTCACCGGCACCAAGATGTTCATCACCAACGGCACCACCGCCGACGTCGCGCTGGTCTTCGCCCGCACCGGCGGCCCCGGGCACCGCGGAATCACCGCGTTCCTGGTGCCCACCGACAGCCCGGGGCTGACCCGGCGGGAGATCCACGGCAAGCTCGGCCTACGCGGTCAGGCCACCGGCGAGCTGGGCTTCGACGAGGTGCGCGTGCCGGACACGGCCCGCCTCGGTGCCGAGGGCGCCGGGTTCCGGCTGGCCCTGGCCACCCTCGCCAAGGGGCGGATGTCGGTGGCCGCCGGCTGTGTCGGCATCGCCCAGGGTTGCCTCGACGCGGCAGTCGGTTACGCCGGGCAGCGCACCCAGTTCGGCAAGCCGATCGCCGCACACCAGCTCGTCCAACAACTGCTCGCCGCCATCGCGGTCGACACGGCCGCCGCCCGGCTGCTGGTGTGGCAGGTGGCCGACCTGATCGACCGCGACCAGCCGTTCGCCACCGAGGCGTCGACGGCCAAGCTCTTCGCCAGTGAGGCCGCCGTCCGCGCGGCCAACAACGCGGTCCAGGTCTTCGGCGGGTACGGCTACATCGACGAGTATCCGGTCGGCAAGTATCTGCGCGACGCCAGGGTGGCAACGCTCTACGAGGGCACCAGTCAAATTCAGCAACTCCTCATCGGACGCGCGCTCACCGGCGTCAACGCCTTCTAACAGCTGTAGGGAGATCCGGCATGAGAGTCTTCACCTCCGTCGAGGAGTTGGCCGCCGCGACCGGCGAGAGCCTCGGGCCCGGTCCGTGGCAGCGCATCGAGCAGAGCCGCGTCGACCTCTTCGCCGACGCCACGGACGACCACCAGTGGATCCATCTCGACCCGGTCCGAGCCGCGGCGGGGCCGTTCGGCGGGACGATCGCCCACGGGTACCTCACCCTGTCGCTGCTGCCAGCCCTGGCGGGCGGGCTCTACCGGGTCGAGGGGGTGGCGATGGGTGTCAACTACGGGCTGAACCGGGTGCGCTTCCCCGCGCCACTGCGGGTCGGCGCCGCCGTACGCGCCACCGCCACCATCGTCGACGTGTCGCCGGTGAGCGGCGGTGTGCAGCTGGTCGTGACGGTCACAGTGGAGAGCGACAGTGGCGGCAAGCCCGTCTGCGTGGCCGAAACCGTGAGCCGGCTCTACCGCGCCGTGGAGCAGTGACCGACGAGTTCGGCGAGGGTCGCGAGGTGCTCGGTGCTGCGTCCTACCCGGCCTCCTGAGCACCTCCGCAGGCTGAGGGGCGGCGACGGGATCCCGTCGCCGCCCCATCGCTGCGCGTCCTAGCAGTCGACGCGGAGCGAGCTGGCCCTGTTCCTTGCGCTCGTCGCCAGATTGACGTTCTTGCTGTTATTCCAGATCGATTGCAGCGGTGTCCCCGTTCCGCTGGCATTGTCGAAGAGGCGCATCGTGCCTCCGCCGCGGTTCCGTACCGACTCGATGTTGTTGTTCATGCCGGACGGCATAGCCAGGTTGGGCTCACAGCGGGCCAGGATGTACATGGTTCCCGTCGCGTTGAGGCCGGTCCACAGGCAGGCGTAGCCGGCCGGACAGTCGCCCCAGGCCTGGGTTCCGAAGTCGACCGCGGTCAAGCCGCTGCTCGTCGCGGTCTGCGGCCGGGCGTCGGCGGACGCTGCGGACGCCGGAGAGCCCGCCAGCGGCACGAGCAGGCCGACGGCGACCGCGAGGGCCGCGAATCGGTGCCGCACCGAAAGTCGGGGTCGCGACAGACCGTTTTCAGCTGCCGTAGGGGTGATATTCATGTCTACCTTTCCTGGACTGCTGACGCTTCAACAATTGACGTTGCCTCGGTAGCGAACTCGTAATCGAATACCCCCTCTTCCATTCGGGGATTGCGTGACACCCCCGTACCCAGGGCGGCCATCAGTGCTGTGGGTAACAACGCCGATGCCGTTTCTGGCGTGCATCACACACCCCCTCCAGTTCTCCTTGGTGTCGTCGATCGACTCGAGTCGTCGAACGTGGCCGTACGCCTGGTTGCGCGGTGGCTGCTATCCGACACTCGTCGATCGGCGTTCACGGAACTAGATATAGTCGCCAATGGATTGTTTGCCAATAATGTCGCCAGGCTGACAAACAACTCTGTGACGGGGGACAACGTGGGAAGACCTGAGCGGCCGCTCGACCCGGAGGCAGGCGAGCTGGAGCGGTTCGCACTCGACCTGCGTCAGCTGCGGACAAAGGCGGGTTCGCCGACCTACCGTCAACTGGCCAGACGCGCGCACTTCTCGGTGACCACCCTGGCGAAGGCGGCCAGCGGAGAGACCGTGCCAAGCCTTCAGGTGACACTGGCGTACGTGGCCGCCTGTGACGGCGATCCAGCCGAATGGACCGAACGGTGGCACAGCCTGATCGCGAGCATGACGTCCGCCGAGACGGTGGGGGCCAGCCGCGGGCCGTACTGGGGAATGGCAGCGTTTCAGCCGGAAGACTCAGAATGGTTCTTCGGACGTGAGCGCATGGTGGCCCAGCTCTGTGAAATGCTCACCCGCCTCCGGTTCGTCGCGGTTTTCGCCCCGTCTGGTGCGGGCAAGTCGTCCCTACTGCGAGCGGGTCTGATAGCGGCTGTGGTCGATAATCCGGTGAAGGGTCTGCCGACCTGGGCCACACTGCTGATGACGCCCGGCGAACATCCCATCGAAGAGCTCGCGTTCCAGCTCGCCAATGAGCAGGACCTGGCTCGTGACACGGTCCAACGCCAACTGACCGATGATCCGGCCAGCATTCGCGAAACGATCGAGCAGATTCGTGATGCCCGCTCATCGGTCGCGAACATGCTCATCGTGGTGGACCAGTTCGAGGAGCTCTTCACGCTCTGCCGGGACGAGGAGGAGCGATCGGGCTTCATTGCCGCGCTGCTCGCCGCAGCGGAGATCCCCAGGGTTCGCGTGGTGCTGGGAGTGCGGGCCGATTTCTATGGTCGGTGTGCCGCCTATCCGGCCCTGGTGGCCGCTCTCCATGAGCACCAGCTGTTGATCGGCCCGATGGACGATGAGGATCTGCGTCGGACGATCACCGGCCCCGCCGAGCGCGCCGGGTTGCTCGTCGATCCGGCACTGGTGGAGATGGCAGTGGCAGACGTCGGCGGTCAGACGAGCGCGCTGCCGCTGCTGTCCCACGCGCTGTTGGAGACGTCGCGCCTGCGGCAGGGTAAACGGATCACACTGGCCCACTACCGCGAGTCAGGCGGCGTGAACGGCGCCATCACGCGTACCGCCGAGGGGGTGTACGCGCAGTTCGACGAAAGGCAACGAGGGCTGGCACGGGACATCTTCCTGCGCCTGACCGCCCTCGGTGACGGCACCGAGGACACCCGACGCCGGGCGCCCCTCGCCGAGTTGGTGGGTGGGTCGGACCCGTTGGCCGCGGCTGAGGTGCTGGGCAGGTTGACGGCCGCGCGGTTGGTCACGGCCGATGAGAAGGGCGTCATGGTGGCCCACGAGGCCCTGATCCAGGAGTGGCCCCGGCTGCGTCGCTGGCTGACCGAAGATCGGGAGCTGCTGCGCTCCCATCGCAGGCTGACGGGGGCTGCCGCCGAGTGGGATCGGCATGACCGTGTGGACGGATTCCTGTATCGGGGGGTCCAGTTGGCGCTCTGGGGAACGCACCAGGTGATGGACCTCAGTGACCTGGAACGGGACTTTCTGGAGACCAGCCGTGCCCGAGAGAGCCGGCGCCGGGCAGCCCGACGGCGGCGGACCAGCGTGGCGTTGACCGCGCTCGCGGCGACCGTTGTCGTCGTGAGCGTCCTCGCCGCAGTGGCACTGGTGCAGGCGAACAGGGCGGCCGCCGAACGAGACCTCGCTGTTTCCCGGCAGCTGACCGTCGAGGCCAACAACCAACTGCAGATCGATCCACAGCAGGCGCAGCGCCTCGCCCAACGCGCTCTGACCACACGCCCGACCGTCGGCGCGGAGATGGTGCTGCGCCAGGCCGCCGCCGATGACCGACTGCAGGCGATTGTGCCGATGAGCGGCAAGAAGGCATTGGGGGTGGCGTTCAGTCCGGACGGAGGGCGGGTGGCGGCCACCGGGACCGACGGCGAGGTGCGGGTGTGGACCTGGGCCGGGCACGGCGTCTCCGGCCCGGGCCTGGCTCTCACCGGCGGACCCGAGGGACAGGTCTGGAGCCCGATGTTCAGCCCGGACGGGAAGCGACTGGTCACCGCCGGGTCGGACGGCACCGTCCGGATCTGGCAGGTCGATGGAACCACCGGTGCCATCGTTTTACGCGGGCACGAGGGCCCGGTCTGGGGAGCGGCCTTCAGCCCCGACGGACGGTTGGTCGCCAGTGCTGGCGAGGACACCACCGTTCGGGTCTGGGATGCCCGCGGCGGCTACCCACCGGTGGTGCTGCGTGGGCACAGGAAGGTGGCGGTCGGTGTGGCCTTCAGCCCTGACGGGCGCCAGTTGGCCAGCAGCGGCCACGACGCGACGGTGCGACTCTGGGACCTGGCCACGCGATCCACCAGAACGATTCTCACCGGGCCACGCGAGGCCACCAGGACACTGGTGTTCAGCCAGGACGGCACCCGCCTGGCCTGCTCCAGCGCCGACGGTACGGCCTGGGTGTGGCCGCTGACCGGGCCGGAGGCCCCGGTGGTGCTGCGCGGGCATGAGGGCACTGTGGAAGGGCTCGCGCTGAGCCCGGACGAGCAGTGGGTCGCGACCACCAGTGACGATCTGACCGTACGGATCTGGAACGTCAACGGCGCTGGCGACCCGTTGGTGCTGCGCGGCCACACCAACCGGGTCTGGGCGTTGGCGTTCAGCAGGGATGGATCCCGGTTGGTGAGCGCCGCCGATGATGGCACGTTACGGATCTGGGACCCGGGCAGCGATCGTCTGATCCTGCGGGGCCACAAGAAGGCCACCTGGTCCGCCGCGTTCACCCCGGACGGGCAGCGGGTGGTCAGCGGCGGCGAGGACGGCACGGTGCGGGTCTGGGAGCTGGCCGCACCCGCCGAGCCTCGGGTGCTCGGCAGCCACGACGGCGACGTCTACGGTCTCACTGTGAGTCCGGACGGGACGAGTGTGGCCACCGGCGGCCGCGACGGCAGCGTACGGGTCTGGGACCTCGCCGGCAGACACGATCCGGTGGTGCTCCGGGGGCACGAGAAGCAGGCGTGGACCGCTGACTTCAGCCCTGATGGCCGCCGCCTGGCCAGCGTCAGCAACGACCGGAGCCTGCGAATCTGGGACCTCAGCGGTCAGAGTGCCCCGGTAGTCCATCGGGTCGCCGAGGAGATCCGGTACGCCGCCTTCAGCCCGGACGGCACGAAGGTCGCCACAGCCGGCGCGGAGGGCACCCTACGGATCTGGGACGCTCTCGGCACTGCCGAACCACTACTACTTCCCGGTCACGAGGGACTGGTGTGGGCCGTGGCGTTCAGCCCGGACGGACAACGGGTCGCCAGTGCCGGCTTCGACGGCACCGTGCAGATCCACTCCGTCGCGGGCGGCAGCGCGCCGATCGTGTTGCGAGGGCACGAGGGTCCCGTCTGGCACGTGTCGTTCAGCCCGGATGGGCAGTGGGTGCTCAGCTCTGGAAAGGACGGCACCGGTCGGCTGTGGCGCGCTTCGGAGGCCGCGCAGTCAGTGACCTTCGGGGGATTCGGCGCCTCCGTGGAGACCGTCGACTTCAGCCCGGACGGCGAGCGGCTCGTCTCGACGCATGACGACGGCACCGTACGCGTCTGGCCCTGCCGTGCGTGTGTTCCGGTCCAGAACCTGATGTAGCCGTGAGGGCCACCGTTCACGGCGTTGACGCGGGGTCTCGCCGACCAGCGGGTGCCGGGGGCGGTGCCGGGCCGCCGGGCCCGGCACCGCGAGGGCCGGTGTCAGGCGACCGCGCAGGCGGTGCCGTTGAGGGTGAACGCGGCCGGCCGGCCGGTGCCACCCGTGTGGGTCGCCTGGAAGCCGATGTCGACCGAGGTGTTGGGCGCGATCGTCGCGTTGTAGGAGACGTTGCGGGCGGTCACCGCTCCGCTGGACGGGGAGTAGGTGGCGTTCCATCCGCTGGTGATGGCCTGCCCACCGGGCAGGGTGAACGCCAGGGTCCAACCGTTGACCGGCGTGCTGCTCGTGTTGGTCACCGAGACCGACGCGGTGAGACCGCTGTTCCAGGCGTTGACCGTGTACGTCACGCGGCAGTCGCCGGACGGCGGGGGAGTGGTCGGCGGGGGCGTGGTGGGCGGGGGCGTGGTGGGCGGGGGCGTGGTGGGCGGGGGAGTGGTCGGAGGTGTGTCGCCTCCGATGCTGCCGGGCACGGTACGGAGAGCGTCGTACCAGGCGGCGGCCATCTTGCGGTAGCCAGTGGCGTTAGGGTGCACCCCGTCGGCCAGATCGCTGAGCGTCAGGGCGCGGTACATGTCGACCAGGTGTACGCGTTTTCCGGCGGCGGCCCGGCTCTGCACGATCCCGGGGATCGCGGCGTTGTAGCCCCGGACCTGGTTGTCAGCGCCGGACTTCGGGATGATCGTCGCGACGAACACGTCAGCGTTCGGGGCGGTGTTGGTGATCCGGTCGACGAGCGTGGCCAGCCGCGACGGAGCCCCGGACGTGTCGCCGTACATGTCGTTGGTGCCGATGTGCAGCAGCACGGTCCGCGGGTTCGTGGCCCGCAGCCAGTTCACCACGTTGGCGTCGATCTGGGCGATCGTCCAGCCGGAGTGGCCCTGGTGGTCGTGGTCGCCGAGGCTGGCTGGCCCGTTGAACTGGGAGCCGACGAAGTCGATCCGGTAACCACCGGACGTGAACCGCTGCCACAACTCGATCCGGTAACCGCCGGGGACGTTGAATCCGTCGGTGATCGAGTCGCCCAGTGGCATCACGCGTATGCCGCCGTTGGACTCCGCGCTGGCGGGAGTCGTCGCGACCGGCACGGCGGCGATGATGGCGGCGACGGCGGCCAGGGCCGTCCACCACCGGCGGGCCCGCCGGGGTCTCGACGTCCGTGCGCTGGCGGTCGGTGCGAGGGGGACGGGTTGAACGAGGGCTGGACTGCGCATGGGACTTCCTCTGGTGGGGGTGCGCGACGTCAGCGGCCACCGGGAGACGGTTGCCGCCACGAACGCGGTACGCGGAGGTGGGGTGCTCGGCACGACCAGGAGCCCGGACGTCTGCACTGGTGGTCGTGGCGGTTCGGGGTGGGCACCGGTCGTCGAGGGTCTGGCGCGACGGACCGATGAGCCGTGGCGGAAGTGTGCCCTGCACCTCGCCTGACGCACCATAGCGTGTTATCGCTAACACCGGCAATGCATCGGCGTTCAACGATGCCTGGGCTGCTACTCCCGGCCTGGATGGAGCACGGAACGCAGCCAGCGAAG
The DNA here is from genome assembly GCF_040677775.1 of Micromonospora sp. NPDC053740. NCBI lineage: Bacteria > Bacillati > Actinomycetota > Actinomycetes > Micromonosporales > Micromonosporaceae > Micromonospora > Micromonospora sp. NPDC053740. The sequence continues at coordinate 205,173 of NZ_JBFASO010000001.1, read as the reverse complement.
CTGACGCCGGACGTGCACGGCCTCGCCGCCCTCATGGCCGTTGAACGGGTAGACGTGCATCTCCCGCTCGGGCGGGACCGGCCTCCCGTTCGCGGCGCCGTAGTGGTTGTAGGCGGCGAAGGCGGTTCGCGGCGGGCAGACCGTGTCGCGTTGGCCCACCCCGAAGTGCGCCGGAGCCGTCGCCCGACGCGCGAAGCTCACCCCGTCGACATAGGACAACGTGCGCCACACCGCCTGCTCGGCCTCCCGGTGCACAGCGAGGTACCGGGCGATCTCTCCGTACGGCGCGAGGTCGGTGAGCGCGACGGCCCGGCGCATGTCGCACAGGAACGGGGCGGTGGTCAGCACCGCGCTGAGATCCTCGACGAGACCCGCCACCGCCAGGGCGATGCCGCCGCCCTGGCTGTTGCCGACCACAGTGACCCGGTCACCGTCGACCCCCGGCAGCGCGCGGACCGCCTCGACAGCCCGCACCGCGTCGGTGATCAGACGGCGGTAGTGGTAGTCGCGCGGATCGAGGATCCCCCAGGTGGCCGGCCAGGGTCCGCCGGGCGCGCCGTGCGGGTCGGGGGTGTCCCCGGCGCCGTGCTGCCCCGCCTGGCCCCGGTTGTCCATCAGCAGGTGCGCGTACCCGGCCACCGCCCAGGTCGGCCGCTCGTGGGGCAGGCCGCGCCCGCGTCCGTAGCCGGCGTACTCGACCACGGCCGGCAGCGCCTCTCGAACCCCGGCCGGGCGCGTGTACCAGGCGCGGACCGGGTCACCGCCGAAGCCGGCGAACGAGACGTCCCAGGAGTCGAGCAGCCGCAGGTCGGTGGGTTCGGAGCGGACGTCGACGAGCACCGGTACGGCGGCTGCCTCGGCGAGCGTGTCCCGCCAGAACTCGTCGAAGTCGTCGGGTTCGGCGACCTCGGGTGCGTACCGCTGGAGCTCGTCGAAGGTGGAGGCGGAGTGGGGCACGGGTCCTCGCAGGGGCCGGGGTCAGTGCGGGTGGGCGGGGGGCGCGGTGCTCTCCCGGACGACCAGCTCGGTCACCAGGTCGATCCGGCTGGTAGCCGGCTCGTTTCCCCTGGTCAGGTCCAGCAACATCTGGGTGGCGATGCCGGCCATGTCGCGCAACGGCTGGTTGATCGTGGTGAGCGCCGGGTCGGTCCAGGCCGAGACCGGCAGGTTGTCGTACCCGATCACCGAGAGGTCCTCGGGCACTCGCAGGCCGCACTGACGGGCGGCCCGGAGCACTCCCATGGCCTGGATGTCCGACCCGGCGAAGATCGCCGTGGGTCGGTCCGGCCGCTGGAGTAGTTGCAGCCCGTGGGCGTGCCCGGCTCCGGCGGAGAAACTGCCGTAGCGGATCAGCTCGCGGTCGACCACTATCCCGGCTTCGTCGTGGGCCGACTGGAAGCCGGCGGCGCGGGCTCGGCTGCACAGCACGTCGGGTGGCCCGGAGATGATGGCGATCCGTCGGTGCCCCAGCTCCAGCAGGTGCCGGGCGGCGAGCAGGCCACCGTTCCAGTTGTTCGACCCGACGGTCGGCACGGAGGCCGAGGTGGCACTGTCGGTGTCGACGACGACGAACGGAATGCCCTGCCGGCGCAGGTGCTGTTGTTGGGCCTCGGCCAGGTGGGAGAGGACGAACACCACGCCCAGGGGGCGGTCGGCGAGTAACGCCTCCAACCATCGTGTCGGCGGGCGGTGCGCGCCGTCGAGCTGGGCGATCGACAGCCCGATGCCGGCCGCCGAGGTCACCGCCTCGACGCCCCGCAGGATCTCCATCGCCCAACCCGTGTCGAACTCGTGGAACACGAGGTCCACCCGGCCGCCGCTGGTCGCGTGTCGCCGGGCGCGGCGCTGGTACTGGTGGCGGTCGAGGCTCGCCTCCACCCGGGCTCTGGTGCCGGGGGCGACGTCGCCGCGTCCGTTGAGGACCTTGGACACGGTCGCGACCGAGACGCCGACATCGTTGGCGATGGTCGCGATGGTGGTGGAGGCGGGTGGGTCGAGCGGGCGGTGCTCTGTCATCGCGGCCTCATACAACATCCGAAAGTTTCGGGCGACCTTAACATGATGAGACATTCACGCCAGTGTGTGCGGCAGCCGGACTGCGCATTCACGGACATTGCGCGGCTTGTCGACGACGGAGCGCCGATGATGGGGTCACCGTGTGCAGGAAACACCCTCTGGTAGTCCGATTGAGACTCTTGACAGGCATCGATGGGCCACTTAGGTTGCCGAAAAGGTTACGCAGGTTTCCGGAAAGTTTCGGATCGTGAGAAAGGTCCGCCACCGAGCCGGTTCCACCAGGGCACGGGGATGTGGCCGGAGCTAAGGGGTCAGGGCATGAGCAGTCAGTCGCTCGAGGACGGCGGCACCGCGCCGTGGCGAGATCAGCGGCTGTCGCCGACCGAGCGAGCCGAGGCGCTCCTGCCGATGATGTCAGTCGAAGAGAAGATCGCCCAGCTCGTCGGGGTCTGGGTCGGCGCCGACGCCAGCGGCGAGGGCGTCGCACCGCACCAGTCGGACATGATCAGCGAGTTGCCGCAGTGGAGCACTGTCATCCAGTACGGGTTGGGCCAGTTGACCCGCCCGTTCGGCACCGCCCCGGTCGACCCGGTGTCCGGCGCGCGGTCGCTGGCGGCCTCGCAGGCGCAGATCGTTGCCGCCAGCCGGTTCGGCATCCCGGCGCAGGTGCACGAGGAGTGCCTCACCGGGTTCGCGGCGTGGCGGGCCACCGTCTACCCGACTCCGCTCAGCTGGGGCGCGTCCTTCGACCCCGACCTGGTCGAGGCGATGGCCGACCGGATCGGGCGGTCGATGCGCGCCGCCGGTGTGCATCAGGGCCTCGCCCCGGTGCTGGACGTCACCCGGGACTACCGCTGGGGCCGCACCGAGGAGACGATCGGCGAGGATCCCTACCTGGTCGGGACGACAGGTGCCGCCTACGTGCGGGGCCTGGAGCGGGCCGGCGTGGTGGCCACGCTGAAACACTTCGCCGGCTACTCCGCCTCCCGAGGCGGACGCAACCTCGCGCCGGTGCCGATGGGTCGGCGCGAGCTGGCCGACGTCATTCTGCCGCCGTTCGAGATGGCGCTGCGCCTCGGCGGCGCCCGCTCGGTGATGAACTCCTACGCCGAGATCGACGGCCTGCCCGTCGCGGCCGACCGTGGGCTGCTGACCGGGTTGTTGCGTGACGAGTGGGGCTTCACCGGCACCGTGGTGGCCGACTACTTCGCCGTACGGTTCCTCCAGACCCTGCACGGAGTCGCCGAGGATGCCGCCGACGCGGCCCGGCTCGCCCTGCGGGCCGGAATCGACGTCGAGTTGCCCACGGTGGATGCCTTCGGCGACCCGCTGGTGCAGGCGGCTCGCCGCGGCGAGGTCGACGAGGCGCTGATCGACTGCGCGCTGCGTCGGGTGCTGATCCAGAAGATCGAGCTCGGTCTGCTCGACGAGGGCTGGCGGGAACTGCCCGACGACGTGGCGTCCCTGCGCTTCGACGACGAGGCCAGCCAGGACGTGGCCCTTCGCCTCGCCCGGGAGTCAGTCGTCCTGCTGCGCAACGCCCGCGTCCTCCCGCTGTCAGTGGGTAGCCGGGTCGCCCTGGTCGGTCCGCTCGCCGACGACCCGATGGCCATGCTCGGCTGCTATTCGTTTCCCAACCACGTGGGCGTCCACCACAGCGACTACGGGCTCGGCCTGCGCATCCCCACCCTGCGCGACGAGTTGGCCCGACGCGTCCCGCTGCTCACCCACGAGCCGGGCTGCGCCATCACCGGCGAGGACACCTCGGGCATCCCGGCCGCGGTCGCCGCGGCCGCCGCCGCCGACGTGTGCGTGCTGGCCGTCGGCGACCGGGCGGGAATGTTCGGCCGGGGCACCTCCGGTGAGGGCTGCGACGCCGTCGACCTGCGACTACCCGGCGTGCAGAGCGACCTCGTCCGCGCCGTCCTCGCCACCGGCACCCCGGTCGTCCTGGTGTCGATGGCCGGCCGCCCGTACGCGCTCGGTCCGGAGTTCGACGGCGCGGCGGCCGTGGTGCAGGCGTTCTTCCTCGGTCAGCTCGGTGGGCAGGCGCTCGCCGAGGTGCTCACCGGCGCGGTCGATCCCTCCGGGCGGTTGCCGGTCAGCGTTCCCCGCGACGCCGGCGGGCTGCCGAGCACCTACCTGGCGCCGCCGCTCGGCCGGCGCAACAAGGTCTCCTCGATCGACCCGACCCCGGCGTACCCGTTCGGCCACGGGCTGAGCTACACCACCTTCGAGTGGTCCGACGCGACGGTGGTCGAACCGCGCGAAGATCCGACTGCCTGGCCGGTCGACGGCGAGGTGCGGGTGCGGATCACCGTGGCCAACACCGGTGAGCGGGCCGGCACCGAGATCGTGCAGCTCTACCTGCACGACCCGGTCGCGCAGACCACCCGTCCGGTGGTCCGGCTGATCGGCTACACCCGGCTGCCGTTGGCGCCCGGCGAGGCGGCACACGTGACGTTCGGCGTACCGGCCGACGTGGCGTCGTTCACCGGGCTGGCCGGCCAGCGGATCGTCGAGCCCGGCGACGTCGAGCTGCGCTTCGGCCGATCGAGCGGCGACGTGGCGGCGGCCCTGCGGCTGCGGCTGGTCGGCACCGAGCGCCAGGTCGGTTTCGAGCGGGAACTGCTCACCTCGGTGCGGGTCGAGCCCCTCGTGGCTGTTCCACAGTCGGCATAGGAGGGTCGAGGATGACATCCACCCTGCGGCCACCGCCGCCGGCGCCGCCGCGTTCACCGCAGGAGGCGCAGGGCCCTGCCCCGCGCTCGCCACGACGCGGTCGCAGTTGGCGACAGGCGCTGCGCCGGGACTGGCAGCTCTACTCCCTCACCATCCTGCCGCTGCTGTTCTTCCTGGTCTTCCGGTATCTGCCGATGCTCGGCAACATCATCGCCTTCCGTCGGTTCAAACCGGGCGGCAGCATCTTCGGTGAGTACTGGGTCGGGCTGCGCTACTTCCGGATGTTCCTCACCGACCCGACGTTCTGGGAGGTGTTCACCAACACCCTGGTGCTCGGGACGCTGACCCTGCTGTTCTGCTTCCCGCTGCCCATCGTGTTGGCGCTGCTGCTCAACGAGGTCCGGGCCCGCCGCTTCAAGCGGTTCGTCCAGTCCGTCTCCTACCTGCCGCACTTCCTGTCGATAGTGATCGTGGCGGCGATGGTCATGCAGCTGACCTCGATCGAGGGCACGGCCAACCAGCTCGTCAACCTGTTCGGCGGCGACCCGGTGGCGTTCCTGCAGAGACCGGAGTGGTTCCGCACCATCTACGTCTCGTCCGAGGTCTGGCAGACCGTCGGCTGGGGCACGATCCTCTACCTCGCCGCCCTCACCACCATCGACGAGGACCTGTACGAGGCCGCCCGCATCGACGGCGCCGGCCGGCTGCGCCAGACCTGGCACGTCACGTTGCCCGGCATCCGTCCGACCATGGTGACGTTGCTGATCCTCAACATCGGCAGCTTCCTGGCGGTCGGGTTCGAGAAGATCCTGCTGCTCTACAACCCGTTGACGTACCCGACCGCCGACGTGGTGTCCACCTATCTGTTCCGGATGGGCTTCCAGTCGAGCAACTTCAGCTACGCGGCCGCCATCGGCCTCTTCGAGGCGGTGATCGGGCTGGTCCTCGTCCTGTCGGCGAACGTCATCTCCCGGCGCACGGTGGGGACGAGCCTGTGGTGATCCTCGGTACGAAGACCGACGCCCCGAAGACCCGCGGGCCGGATGACAGCCGGGGTTACCGGGTCTTCCGAGTCGTCAACACGGTCGTCCTGATCGGCGTCGTGGTGGCGACGCTGTACCCGTTCCTCAACATCGTCGCCCGCTCGCTCAGCGAAGAGGCGTACATCATCGCCGGCAAGGTGACCATCGTCCCGCGTGGGTTCGACCTGACCGCTTACAAGCTGCTGATGTCGGACGCGTTGTTCTGGACGAACTACCGCAACACTGTGGTGTACACCGTGGTCGCCACGCTCATCTCGATCGTGCTGACCACCTGTTACGCCTACGTGCTGTCCAAGCCGCAGCTCAAGGGGCGCACCTTCCTCATCGGTGTCGCGCTGTTCACCATGTTCTTCTCCGGCGGCCTGATTCCCAACTACGTGCTGGTCACCAGCCTGGGCATGAAGAACACCATCTGGGCCGTGGTGATCCCCAATGCCATCAGCGTGTTCAACCTGCTGGTCATGAAGGCGTTCTTCGAGAGCCTGCCGAGCGAGTTGGAGGAGGCCGCGGCGGTCGACGGGCTGAACACGTACGGCATCCTGCTGCGGATCGTGTTGCCGCTGTCGAAGGCGATCATCGCGACGATGGTGCTCTTCTACGCGGTCTCCTTCTGGAACTCGTGGTTCACCGCGTTCCTCTACATCGACCAGCAGGATCTGCTGCCGGTCACCGTGTACCTCCGCAATCTCATCGCGGGCGCCACTGACGCACAGCAGTCTGGCGCCGCCGCCGCCGACGTCGTGCAGGCCGCGGCAACCCTCCAGGCCGTGACGATCGTGCTCACCACACTGCCGATCCTGGCGGTCTACCCCTTCGTTCAGCGGTACTTCGTCCGCGGCGTCATGCTCGGCGCGGTCAAGGGATGACGGCGAGCGCCGCACCGCTGCACCTCCGAACCCCACCACCGAAAGGACGAGCCATGCTCCACAAGACGTGGCGCCGCGTGGCGGTAGCCACAGCGGGTCTGCTCGCGCTATCCCTTGCCACCGCCTGTTCCGAGGACCCCGGTGAGTCGACGGACCTCTCCGAGAACCGGGTCGGCGCGATGGCCAACTACGGCATCGGCGACCAGTTCAAGGCCACCGAGGCACTCTCCTTCTCCACCCTCTACAACAACCACACGTTCTACCCGCTCAAGGAAGACTGGCTGTTCTGGTCGGAGCTCACCAAGCGGACCAATGTCAAGATCGATCCGGTGGCCGTGCCGCTGAGCGACTACGAGCAGAAGCGCAGCCTGCTGATCGGCGCCGGCGACGCTCCGCTGATCATCCCGAAGACGTACCACCCGCAGGAGGACGCGTTCGTGGCCTCCGGGGCGATCCTCCCGGTGAGCGACTACCTGGATCTGATGCCGAACCTCAAGGACAAGATCAGCAAGTGGAACCTCCAGCCGGAGATCGACAACCTGCGGCAATCCGACGGTAAGTTCTACCTGCTGCCCGGCCTGCACGAGAAGCCCACGCAGGACTACACGGTGCTGGTGCGCACCGACATCATGCAGGAGCTGAACCTGGCCGTCCCGAAGACCTGGGACGAGTTGTACACCGTGATGAAGGCGATGAAGGCGAAGTACCCGAACGTCTACCCGTACTCCGACCTCTTCAGCAAGCCCAATCCGACCGGCGCGCTGCTGAACATCCTCGGCTCGGCTCACGGCACCTACGCGGGCTGGGACTTCCAGCACGCCACCTGGGACCCGGCGGCGAAGAAGTTCAGTTACACCGGCTCGTCCGACCAGTACAAGCAGATGGTCACGTTCCTGCACAAGCTCGTCGCCGAGGGTCTGCTCGACCCGGAGAGCTTCACCCAGACCGATGACCAGGCACGGCAGAAGCTCGCTAACGGCAAGTCCTTCATGGTCACCGGCAACGCGCAGACCCTGGTCAACAACCACCGGCCCGACCTGGCCAAGACCCTGCCGAACGCCAAGATGGCCAAGATCCCGCTGCCGATCGGCCCGGCCGGTGAGGTCAACCCGTTCCCCCGCCTGGAGAACGGCATCATGATCTCCACGAAGGCCCGGGAGAGCAAGAACTTCGTGGCCATGATGCAGTTCATCGACTGGTTGTGGTACTCGGACGCGGGCCTGGAGTTCGCCCGCTGGGGCATCGAGGGCACCACCTTCACCAAGGACGCGTCCGGCAAGCGCACGCTCAACCCCGGCGTCGACTTCCTCGGCCTCAACCCGAAGGCGCCCAAGCACCTGCAGAAGGACTTCGGCTTCCAGAACGGCGTCTTCGCCTACGGCGGCAGCCCCGACCTGGTCCGTGGCTTCTTCTCGCCGGAGGAGCTGGAGTTCCAGAAGGTGATGGACGCCCGCAAGCCGAGGGAGGTCCCCCCGCCGCGCCCGTTCACCGACGAGGAACGCGAGCAGGTGTCGCTCTGGGAGACCCCACTGAAGGACTTCGTCACCCAGAACACCCTGAAGTTCGCCCTGGGCCAGCGCCCCCTCAGCGAGTGGGACGCGTACGTGGCCGAACTGAAGGCCAAGAACGCCGACCAGTACATCGAGCTGGTCAACAAGGCGTACGAGCGGTTCCAGAAGAAGAACGGCTGACCAGCGGGGGTCCGGTCGGGCGGCCTGTCGCGGCCCGACCGGACCCCCGGCGACCACGGATCAGCTGCGTCGACCGGAGGGAGCGACAGTGAGTGGCGCGACTCAGACCCGGCGACAGTTCGGCGACGGACCACTGTCGCGGATCACCTCGCGCGTCTACATCCTGCTCGTGGTCGAGCTGCTCCTGCTGCTCACCACACTGCCCGCCCTGCTCCCGCTGCTTCTGCTGGGCCGTGACCCCAGCAACCTGCCCCTGGCCGCGCTCCTCCTGGTACCGGTCGGCCCGGCGGTCTCCGCCGCCCTGTACGCCCTGCGCCACCAGCGGGCCGACCTGACCGACCTGCATCCGGCCAGAGTGTTCTGGCGTGGCTACCGGGCCAACGTGCTCGGTGTGCTGCGCGTCTGGGTGCCGACGCTGCTGTGGCTGACAGTGCTCGCCGTGAACCTCGCCTACCGCGGCGCGGTCGGCCTGTCGAGCTGGTGGGCGGTGCCGCTGGTCCTGATCGGAGTGGGCGTGACGCTCTGCGCGGCCAACGCCCTGGTGATCACCTCGCTGTTCGACTTCCGCACCCGGGACGTGCTCCGGTTGGCCGCGCACTTCCTCGTGCGTACCCCGGCTGTCACCGTCGGCAACGGCCTGCTGCTGGCCGCGGCGGCCGGGATCACCGCGGTCTTCTCCGAAGCGGTGTTGATGCTGCTCGCGTCCATCGCGGCGCTGGCGTACCTGCGCGTCGGCGACCCGATGATCCACCTGATCCGGAAGGAGTTCACCGCATGAGCCTGCCCCTCAGCGCCAAGGTGCCCTTCGGGGGCGACTACAACCCGGAGCAGTGGCCCGAGGACGTGTGGAAGCAGGACTACCGTCTCTTCGACAGCGCACGGATCGACCTGGTCACCCTCGGCGTGTTCGAGTGGGCGCTCACCCAACCCGCCGAGGACACCTACGACTTCGCGCTGCTGGACAGGATCGTCGAACGGGCCAGTGCCGAGGGACGCGGGATCTGCCTGGCCACCGGCACCGGAGCCCACCCACCGTGGTTGGCGAGGGCGTACCCCGAGGTGACCCGGACCGACTTCGAGGGCCGCAAGCACCGCTTCGGTCAGCGACACAACTCCTGCCCCAGCTCGCCGGTCTTCCGCCGGCTTTCGACGGAGCTGGCCCGCCGGGTCGCCCGCCGCTACGCCGACACACCGGCGGTGCTCGCCTGGCACGTCGGCAACGAGTACGGCGGCGCCTGCTACTGCGCGCTGTGCGCGGACGGCTTCCGGGGCTGGCTGCGCCACCGCTACGGCACCCTCGACGAGCTGAACGAGGCCTGGTACACCACCTTCTGGTCGCACACCTTCACCGACTGGGACGAGATCGAGCCGCCGTCGGCGTTGACCGAGCACTGGCGCGGCCCGGACCACACCGCGTTCCCGGGCATCACCCTCGACTACCTGCGGTTCACCTCCGACGCGATGCTGACCAACTTCCGCGACGAGAAGGCGGCCATCCGGGAGTCCAGCCCGACGCTGCCGGTGACCACGAACTTCATGGGCATGTACCGGCCGATCGACTACCATCGCTGGGCCCCTCATCTGGACTTCGTCTCCTGGGACAACTACCCGCCCGACGACGAGTCGGCGGCCCGGATGGCGCTGACCCACGACCTGATGCGCGGGCTCAAGGACGGCCAGCCGTTCTGGCTGATGGAACAGACCCCGAGCTTCACCGCGTGCCGCGACGTCAACCCGTTGAAACGCCCCGGCCTGATGCGGCTGTGGAGTTGGCAGGCCGTGGCGCACGGCGCCGACGCCGTGCTCTTCTTCCAGCTGCGTGCCTCCCGTGGGGCCAGCGAGAAGTACCACGGCGCTGTCATCGGGCACGCCGGTCGCTCCGACACCCGGGTGTTCCGGGAGGTCGCCGAGCTGGGCGCCGAACTGGAACGGCTCGGCCCGGCGTCGTTGGGCGCGCGGACCCCGGCCCGGGTGGCGCTGCTGTTCGACTGGGACAGCTGGTGGGCGTTGGAGCTGTCCGACGGCCCGTCCCGGCTGGTCCGCTACCAGCAGGTGGTGCTCGCCTACCACAGGGCACTCTGGGACGCCGGTGTGGACCTTGACGTCGTCGCGGTGACCGCCGACCTGTCCCGCTACGACGTGGTCGTGGCCCCGGCTCTGCACCTGCTCAAGGGTGACCTGCCGCAGCGGCTGGAGGCGGTGGCGACGCGCGGCGGGTCGGTGCTGACCACCTACCTGTCCGGCCGGGTGGACGAGAACGACCAGGCGTTCCTGATGGACGTGCCGGGCCCGCTCGGGCAGCTCATGGGTGTCCGGGTCGACGAGTGGGACGCCCGCGGCCCGGAGGTGGTCAACCCGGTCCGCCTCGGCGACGGCGTGGATCAGGTGGACGTCGACGCGCGACTGCTGTTCGAGCTGGTGATCCCGCAGGGCGCGCAGGTCGTCGGCACCTACCGGGCCGACTTCTATGCGGGTACCCCGGCGGTGACCCGCAACTCCTTCGGCGCCGGTGACGGCTGGTACGTGGCCGCCGGGCTGGACCAGGCCGGGGTGTCCTGGGTGGTGCGGCAGGTGCTCGCCCGGCACGACCTGCTCGGGCCCTACCCGGACGTGCCGGACCTGGAATCCGCCGTCCGGGTCGCGGTGGACGGGTCGCGGCTGCTGTTTCTGCTCAACCACCGCGCCGAGCCGGTCGAGGTGACCGCCCGGACCGGCGGCGTCGACAGGCTCACCGGCGACCGTGTGGCGGCCGGCGGTGCCCTGCGGCTGCCGGCGTACGGGGTTGTCGTGCTGGAGGAGGACCGGTGAACGCCGAAGAGTCGGTGGAGTTGGAGCAGCTGATGTTCGTCGAGGAGCCGATGGACGGTGACGAGCCGCGCGTCCATCCGGCCTGGCTGCCCCCGGAGGCGTTCCGGTCGCTCGGCGCGCGTCGCATCCTCCTGCATGGCGAGGGGTTGCTCGTCGACACTGTCCTCAACGAGGTCTCCCGCGCCTGCGCCCGTTACGGCGGACGGGTGTGGCACTCCCCGTCCTGGGACGTCGACGTCGACCTGGTGCTCGCCCTGCGCGACGCCGCTGAGCTGCCCAACCCGGCGGTGGAGGCGGCACGCGCCGCCGGCGAGGCGGCGCTGGTCGAGCTGGGCGACGGCGGGACGCTCGGCGACGAGGGTTTCGTGTTGGCGCGGGCCGGCGACGTGACAGCGGTGCTGGCCGACGCGCCCGCAGGCCTGCTGTACGGGCTCTTCCACGTGGTCCGGCTCTGCGCGGCGGCCTTCGACCCGGCCCGACCCCCGGAGCGGCACCGGCCGGCGCTGCGCCGACGAATGCTGAACCACTGGGACAACGTGGCGGTGCACCCGGTGATGGGCCAGGTCGAACGGGGGTACGCGGGCGGCTCGATCTTCTGGCAGGACGGCCGTCCGCGCGGCGACCTGGCCCGGGTACGGGAGTACGGGCGGCTCCTGGCCTCCTGCGGGGTCAACGCGATCTCGGTGAACAACGTCAACGTGGCCCGCACCGAGGCGCTGCTGCTCACCGAGCGGCTCGGCGACGTGGCCGAGATCGCGGACGCGCTGCGCCCGTACGGCATCCGGGTGCACCTGTCGGTCAGCTTCGCCGCTCCGGTGGTTCTCTCCGGCCTGCCGACCGCCGACCCCCTGGACGAGACTGTGCGGGCCTGGTGGGCTGCTGCCACCCGGCGCGTGTACGACCGCATCCCGGACTTCGGCGGCTATCTGGTGAAGGCCGACTCGGAGGGGCAACCAGGCCCGTTCACGTACGGCCGCGACCACTCCGACGGGGCGAACCTGCTGGCCGAGGCCCTCGCCCCGTACGGGGGAGTGGTGCACTGGCGGGCGTTCGTCTACAACCACCACCAGGACTGGCGGGACCGGTCCACCGACCGGGCGCGGGCCGCGTACGACCACTTCGCCCCGCTCGACGGGCGGTTCCGCACCAACGTGGTGGTCCAGGTGAAGTTCGGCCCGGTGGACTTCCAGACGCGGGAGCCGGTCTCGCCGGTGCTCGCCGCGATGCCGGCGACCCGGCTGGCGGTGGAGTTGCAGGTCACCCAGGAGTACACGGGCCAACAGCGGCACGTCTGCCACCTCGGCCCGTTGTGGAGTGAGGTGCTCGGCTTCTCCCCCTGGGGGCCGGGTGGGCGGACGATCGCCGACGTGGTCACGGGGGAGACTGCGGCCGGCGGCGGGATGGTCGCCGTCGCCAACGTCGGCGACGACCTCTTCTGGACCGGGCATCCGTTGGCACAGGCCAACCTGTACACGTTCGGCCGGCTGGCCTGGGACCCTCGGCGGGACCCGACGGCGATCCTCGACGAGTGGATCACGCTGACCTTCCCGCCGTCGGCGACCGCCGACGCGGAGCTGGTGCGGCGGACCCTGCACGAGATCATGGACGACTCGTGGCGCACGTACGAGCGCTACACCGCCCCGTTGGGCGTCGGCTTCATGGTCAACCCCGGCGACCACTACGGTCCCGGCGTCGACGGGTACGAGTACAGCCGGTGGGGCACCTACCACTTCGCCGACCGTGACGGCGTCGGCGTGGACCGCAGCCGCGCGTCGGGCACCGGCTTCGCCGGCCAGTACCCGCCGTACTGGGCCCAGGTGTACGAGTCACCCGAGACCTGCCCCGACGAGCTGTTGCTCTTCTTCCACCACGTGCCGTACGGGCACGTGCTGCACAGCGGCTCGACAGTCATCCAGCACATCTACGACACCCACTTCGCGGGGGTCGAGGAGGTGACGGCGATGCGACGGAGGTGGCAGACGTTGACCGGCATGATCGACCCGAGCGTGTACGAGCGGGTCGCCGAACGCCTCGACGAGCAGGTGCGCTGCGCCACCGAGTGGCGCGACCAGATCAACACGTACTTCTTCCGCAAGTCCGGGGTGCCGGACGAGCGAGGACGGGACATCTACTGAGCGGCGGCGAGGGCGGCCCGACCATCCGGTCGGGCCGCCCTCGTGACCGTGCGCCTCGGCGGCCTCGCAGGTTCCGAAAACGTCCCGATAATTTATCGCCACCCATCGGCGCTGATCATGCCCGCCGATGCCCATTGTTGCGCAGGTGACCGCCGGATCCGTTGCGGCGAAAGGTTTCCGGAAGTCTTGACAATCGAGTGTGCTCGATTGAAGCTGACATGGTCACGCGAGCCGCGGTCAAGGTCGGGCGAAGGGCAGTCCTCGACTTAAGTCCCCTTCCACGCGCCTTTTTCGCAAGGGATCGCGACGATGACACTGAAGACAAAAATGCTTGGCGTCGTCATGGCGGCAGTGACACTGGCCGCCGCCGCGTTGACGTTCGCCACCCCCGCGTCGGCGGCGACGCTCACGCAGGTGACCAACTTCGGCACCAACCCCACCAACCTGCAGATGCACCTGTACGTCCCGGACCGGGTGGCCGCCCGACCGGCGATCCTCCTGGCCATGCACTACTGCACCGGCACGGGCCCCGCGTTCCACTCGGGCACCCAGTACGCCTCCCTCGCGGACCGGTACGGGTTCATCGTGATCTACCCGTCGGCAACCCGCAGCAGCAAGTGCTGGGACGTCTACTCACCGCAGGCGCTACGCCGTGGCGGCGGCAGCGACCCGGTCGGGCTGATGTCGATGGTCGACTACGTGCGGCAGCGCTACTCCGCCGACCCTGCGCGGATCTTCGCCACCGGCACCTCTTCCGGCGCGATGATGACCAACGTCATGCTGGGCGACTACCCGGACGTGTTCGCGGCGGGCGCCTCGTTCGCCGGGGTGCCGTTCGCCTGCTTCGCCACCGGCGGCACCTCGGAGTGGAACAGCCAGTGCGCCAACGGGCAACTCATCCGGACCGCGCAGCAGTGGGGTGACCTGGTCCGGGAGGCATACCCCGGCTACACCGGCCAGCGGCCCCGGATGCAGATCTGGCACGGTACCAACGACGAGACGCTGCGCTACCCGAACTTCGGTGAGCAGGTCAAGCAGTGGACCAACGTGCACGGGCTGAGTCAGACCCCGACGTACACCGACTCCCCGCAGTCCGGCTACACCCGCACCCGGTACGGCAGCAGCGGCCCGATGGCACCGGTCGAGGCGATCAGCATGCAGGGTGTCACGCACAACGTGCCGGTCGACGCCGCGCAGGTGATCCGCTTCTTCGGGCTGGACGGCACCGCGCCGCCGACCACCCCGCCGCCGACGACGCCGCCCCCGACGACGCCGCCCCCGACGACGCCGCCCCCGACGACGCCGCCCCCGACGACGCCGCCCCCGACGACGCCGCCCCCGACGACGCCGCCGCCGACCGAGGGCGCCTGCCGGGTCGGCTACACGGTCAACGCCTGGAACAGCGGCCTCACCGCGAGCGTGGCCATCACCAACACCGGAGCCACCGCCGTGAACGGCTGGGCGCTGACCTTCACGCTGCCCAGCGGACAGCGCATCACCAGCGGCTGGAACGCCCAGTACGCCCCGGCGAGCGGTGCGGTGACCGCCCGCAACGTCTCCTACAACAACACCATCGCCCCGAACGCGTCGGTCGAGATCGGCTTCCAGGCCACGCACGAGGGTGGCACCGGCAAGCCCACCTCGTTCGCCCTCAACGGTGCCGCCTGTTCGGTGTCCTGATTTCCCTTCCCACCCCACCACCCCTAGAAGGAGTCACACGATGAGAAGTACGAGATGGAAGGCGGCATCCAGAGCCGCCATCGCGCTCGCCGGCGCGGGTGCCCTCGCCGCCAGCATGGCGCTGTTCGCGACGGCACCCGCCTCCGCCGGGACGACGCTCGGCGCGTCCGCCGCCGAGAAGGGTCGGTACTTCGGTACGGCGGTGGCCGGATTCAAGCTCTCCGACAGTGCGTACACCACGATTTTGAACCGTGAGTTCAACATGGTGACCGCCGAGAACGAAATGAAGATGAACGCCACCGAGCCGCAGCAGAATCAGTTCAGCTACGGGGCCGCCGACCAGATCGTCAACCACGCCCGCAGCCGCGGGATGAGCGTGCGGGGTCACACCCTGGCGTGGCATTCGCAGCAGCCCGGCTGGATGGAGAACATGAGCGGCAGCGCGCTGCGCCAGGCGATGCTGAATCACGTGACGCAGGTGGCCACCCACTTCCGCGGTCAGGTGGTGGCGTGGGACGTGGTGAACGAGGCGTTCGCCGACGGCAGTTCCGGCGGCCGTCGCGACTCCAACCTCCAGCGCACCGGCAACGACTGGATCGAGGCGGCGTTCCGGGCGGCGCGTGCCGCGGATCCGGGCGCGAAGCTCTGCTACAACGACTACAACACCGACAACTGGACGCACGCCAAGACCCAGGGCGTCTACAACATGGTGCGCGACTTCAAGGCCCGTGGCGTGCCGATCGACTGCGTGGGCTTCCAGTCGCACTTCAACAACGATTCCCCGTACGTGAGCAACTACCGCACCACGCTGTCGAGCTTCGCGGCGCTCGGCGTGGACGTGCAGATCACCGAGTTGGACATCCAGGGCGCTTCGGCGAACACCTACCGCAGCGTCGTCGAGGACTGCCTGGCCGTGGCCCGCTGCAACGGCATCACTGTGTGGGGGATCCGCGACAGTGACTCCTGGCGCGCTTCGCAGACCCCGCTGCTGTTCAACAGCAACGGCTCGAAGAAGCCCGCGTACGACGCGGTTCTCGCCGCGTTGAACAACGGCACCACGCCCACCGACCCGCCCACGGACCCGCCGACCGACCCGCCGACCGACCCGCCCACGACTCCGCCTCCGGGCACGGGTGGCTGCACGGCGACGGTGTCGGTGAACCAGTGGACGGGTGGCTTCGTGGCGAATGTTCGAGTGACGGCCGGCTCGTCCGCGCTCAACGGCTGGACGGTGACGATCGCGCTGCCGTCGGGCGCAACGGTCACCAACGCGTGGAGCGCCGACCGCAGCGGTAACAGCGGCTCGACAACCTGGACGAACGTGTCGTACAACGGCCAGGTCGGCGCCGGACAGTCCACCGAGTACGGCTTCCAGGCCAACGGCACCGCCGGCAGCCTCAGCCCCACCTGCTCGGCCCGCTAAAGCCCCACCGGCCGGTGCGGAGGCCCACCGCCTCCGCACCGGCCCCTCACAGCCCTCGTTGATCAAGAGGTTTGCGTCATCCGGCCTGGCGTGTCATGACGCAAACCTCTTGATCACCGGAGTGGGGGGAGGGGGCGCCTGGGTGTTGGCGGTCACGCTTGGGCGGCGACGAGGAAGATCGGCACGACGACGAGGATCCGGTTCGCGTGGGCGCGTTCGACCTGCTCGGCGAGCCAGGTCTCCTCGTCGGTGATCCGTCTCAACAGGTCGAGTGCGGTGTCGTCGGTGAACACGGCGGTGTGCACCTCGACGATCGGGTCGGTGAACCCGGCGTCGAGCAGCAAATTGCGATACCTACGGGCAACGCGTGGCGACGGGAGTGAGTCCGCCTTCGCGTGGACCAGCCGACGGGTGGTTTCCGACTCGTCCGAGTCGATGGCGATCATGTCCCAGTCCTGGCCGAGCAGCACGGCCCGGCCGCCCGGTGCGAGCACCCGCCGGGCCTCGGCGACAGCTCGCGCCGGTTCGTCGAGCACGTGCAACACCTTGTCGGCCCGGTAGTAGGCAGCCGATCCGGTCTTGAGCGGCAGCTCGGTGGCGTCGCCGACGTGGAACTCGCCGGCCGGCCAGCGCCTTCTGGCCGCGGCGATCATCTCGGGGTCGAGGTCGACGCCGATCGCGTGGGCTCCGCGCTCGGCCAGCTCGGCGACGGCGCGGCCACTGCCACAGCCGGCGTCGACGACAGTTCGGCCAGCGAGGTCGCCGAGCAACTCGTAGGAACGGGTGCGCAGGTCGACGGCTGCGGGCTCGCTCTCGATGGCATCGAGGACAGCTAGAAGACTGGACATGCCCGCCATGCTCGGACTTAATGTCGACATGAAGTCAAGCCCGATGACGATCGGTGAGGTGGCCGACCACTTCGGCCTGCCGGCGCACGTCCTGCGGCACTGGGAATCGGTGGGTCTGCTCTGCCCCGCCCGGGTCACCGGCAGCCGTCGCCGCTACACCCGCGACGACCTGTTCCGGGTGGCTTCGATCCTGCGCGCGAAGCAGGCCGGCCTGCCGCTGCCGGACATCCGGGCGTTCCTCGCCGCGGGTGACCCGGCCGCCCGCAAGGATGTGCTGCGCCGCAACCATGGCGCGCTGCAGGCCAGGATGGCGGCGCTGCGGTCGGCGCTCGATCTGCTGGAGGCCGGGCTGTCCTGCTCACACGAGGACATCTCGACCTGCCCGAACTACCGCACCCATCTGGCGGAGTTGGTGGAGGCCGGGGGACGTGGCTAGCCGTCGATGCGGACGATGTTGCGGATCTTGTTGGACGCGTCCAGGGCGGCGACCTTGTACGCCTCGGCCAGCGTCGGGTAGTTGAACACCGCGTCGACCAGGTAGTCGATGGTGCCGCCGCAGCCCATCACCGCCTGACCGATGTGGACGATCTCGGTGGCGGCCGTGCCGAACACGTGCACCCCGAGCAGTCGGCCGTCGTCGGGGGAGACGAGCAGCTTGAGCATGCCGTACGAGTCGCCCACGATCTGACCCCGGGCCAGTTCGCGGTACCGGGCGATGCCCACCTCGAACGGTGTCGAGCTCTCGGTGAGCTGCGCCTCGGTCTGCCCGACGAAGCTGATCTCCGGGATCGTGTAGATGCCGATCGGTTGCAGGCCGTGCATCTCCCGGATCGGCTCACCGCAGGCGTGTTGCGCTGCCAGCCGGCCCTGCTCCATCGAGGTGGACGCGAGCGCCGGAAAGCCGATCACGTCGCCGACGGCGTAGATGTTCTCCACACTGGTGCGGTAGTTGGCGTCCACAGCGATCCGGCCGCGTCGGTCCGCCTCCAGCCCGGCCGCCTCCAACGCCAGGTCGTCGGTCTGGCCCTGCCGCCCGGCCGAGTACATCACAGTGTCGGCGACGATCTTCTTTCCGCTCTTGAGGATGCACAGCGCCGCCGTCTGGTGCTTCTCGACGGCGGCGACCTCCTCGCCGAAGCGGAACGCCACGGACAGGTCGCGCAGGTGGTACTTGAGTGACTCGACGACCTCGTCGTCGCAGAAATCCAGCATCCGCTCACGGCGTTCCACCACCGTCACCTTGGTGCCGAGGGCGGCGAACATCGAGGCGTACTCCATGCCGATCACGCCGGCGCCGACCACGACCATGCTGCGGGGTACGGCCTGAAGGTTGATGACGCCGTCGGAGTCCACGATCGTCCGGTCGTCGAAGTCGACGCTGTCCGGGCGGGCCGGGCGGGTGCCCGCCGCGATGACGATCTTGTCGAAGGTCACCCGGGACTCGCGGCCGGAGCCGCCGTCGACCCAGATCGAGTGCGCGTCGGCGAAACGCCCGGTGCCGGTGATCATCGCGACCCGGTTGCGGGCCAGCTGATTGCGGATGACGTCGGTCTGCCTGGTGATGACGTGCTGGGTTCGGGCGGCCAGATCGCTGACCGTGATCTCCTCCTTGACCCGGTAGCTGCTGCCGTACAGGTCCCGCTGGCTCAGGCCGGTCAGGTAGAGCACTGCCTCGCGCAGGGTCTTGGAGGGCACGGTGCCGGTGTTGATGCACACCCCACCGATCATGTCGCGGCGGTCCACGATGCCGACCCGCCTGCCGAGCTTGGCGGCGGCGATCGCGGCCTTCTGACCGCCGGGTCCGGAGCCCAGCACCAACAGGTCGTAGTCATACACAACCGCTAGCGTCGCAAGATGTCGTGGCTAGCGCCAGACCCCGGAGTCGAGCGTTATTCGTCTGCCACAGTGCAGAGGCCGCCGTTCAGCGTGATCTCCTCCGGCAGTTGCGTGCCAGAGGCGACGAGCCCCAGCGACACAGTGCCGCCGGGCGGGATCACCGCGTTGCGACCGGTGTCGCGCACCCGCAGGTAGCTGTTGTTGAGCCGGTCGACCACCTTCGCGCCCCAGATGCCGTGGACCTGCTGGCTGGCCCAGAACCGCCACGTCATCGTCCACCCGTCGACCGCCGTGGTGCCGGTGTTCTCGACGACGAGATGGGCCACGAAGCCGTCCGGCCACTGCCGCACGACGGATCGGACCGCGCAGCTCGGCGGCGGCGGCAGGGTGGTCACCGTGACCGGTGCGGACAGTGGGGACAGGTGTCCGACCTCGTCGCGGGCCTGCACCACGAAGGTGTACGTGGTGTTCGGCGTCAACCCGCTGATCTGGGCACTGTTCACGGGCGGGTACTGGTACACCTCACGGACCCGGGTGAGAGTGCCGACGGCGTCGACCTGGAACACCTCGTACCGGTCGAGCGCGACGTTCTCCACCGAGTGCGCCCACCGCAGCCGGACCACAGTGGCGGCGACGTCGTACGCCACCGGTTGACCAGGCGCGCCCGGCGGCTGGTCGTCCCCGGGCGGCATGGTCAGCCGCAGGCTCGGGTTGGACACCGAACTGTTGCCGGCCGCGTCCAGAGCCCACACCGAGAAGGTGTACGTGCGCGAGGGCCGCAGGTTGGTGATCCGGATGCTGTTGGTGTCTGTCGAATACTGGGCGCCGGAATCCTCGAACTGCGCGCCGACCGGGTAGCGGACCACCCCCACGTTGTCGGTCGAGGCCTCCCAGGTCAGCTCGACCGAGGTGGTGTCGATGGCGACGACGGTGATCGGGCCGGGTGCGGTGGGCCGTTCGGTGTCGGCGGCGGCGGCGCGCGCCGGGGTCGCGCCGGCAGCGAACAGGGTTGCTGTCAGTGCGCACGCGACCAGCGCGGCGGCCTTCGAGCGAATTGCTCGACTTCGACGATCACGCACGATGAATCCCCCGCCTCCGGTCGTCCACCACTCCACCAATTCATCTACATCGATACTAGGTCACTGTTGCTCGGCAGAATGCCCCGTCGGATTCGGACGCCGACCTTGGCACGCCGGTCGCCCCAGGGCTGGTGGACGGTGTGGCGGTCGTTGCCTTTGGAGCTGAATCGTCTGCGACATCGGTGGCCGCCGGTGCCGCTGATTCGTTCACGACATCAGCTCCAAAGGCAACGAACAAAGACATCAAGCCGCCCGCGAGCCGCCGCCCGCGAGCCGCCGCCCGCGACCTAGCCGACGAGGCGGCGTTCCCAGGCCCAGGCGGCGATCTCGACCCGGTTGCGGGCCTTGAGCTTCATCTGCACGCTCGCCAGGTGGGTCTTGACGGTGCCCACGGCGATGAAGAGCTGGGTGGCGATCTCGGCGTTCGTCAGGCCGCGGGCGACGAGCTTCACCACGTCGAGTTCCCGTGGGGACAGGCCACCGTCGTCGCGCGCCGGAGCGGGCGAGCTGAGGTGCTCCAACAGCCGTACCGTGATCGAGGGGCTGATCAGCGCGTCGCCGGACACGGCCGCGCGGACCGCCTCCACCAGCAGGGCCGGGCCGGAGTCCTTGAGCAGGAAACCGCACGCGCCGTTGGAGAGCGCGGTGTGCACGTACTCGTCGAGGTCGAAGGTCGTCACGACGACCACCCGGATCGGGTCGGCGACGCCCGGCCCCGCCAGCAGCCGCAGTGCCTCAAGACCGTCGAGGCGGGGCATCCGGATGTCCAGCAGCACCACGTCCGGGCGCAGTCGTCGGGCCAGCTCGACGGCCTGGACGCCGTCGGCGGCCTCGCCGACCACCTCCATGTCCGACTGGGCGCCAATGATCATGCCGAAGCCGGTCCGGACCATGGCCTGGTCATCGGCGATCAGCACCCGGATCACCGGGCCACCGCCGCTTGCAGCGGGAACGCCGCGTCGAGCACCCAGCCACCGGCGACGCCGGGCCCGGCGGTGATCGTGCCGCCGAGGGCGCGTACCCGCTCGGTGAGGCCGATCAGGCCGAAGCCGTGCCCCCGGGCCGGCGCTGTCCGCGGCGACGTGCCGTCGTCGGCGACCCGGACCAGCAACCAGTCCGGGGTACGCCGTACCGCCACGTCCACTGACCGCGCGTCCGGCGCGTGCTGGCGGGTGTTGGTCAGCCCCTCCATCACTACCCGGTACGCCGACGTCGAGACCTCCACCGGCAGTCCGTGCAGGTCGCCGTCGACGTGCAGTCGTGCCGGCGCGTTCGCCGCGCCGTTGAACCCGGTCAGCAGCGGCTCCAGCTCGGTCACCCCGGCGAGTGGGGCCAGAGGCGCGTCCGGTGGGGCGTCCGGGTTGCGCAGGATGCCGACCATCCGCCGCATCGAGGCCATCGTCTCCGCGCCGGCCCGCTCGATCTGCTCCAGGGCGACGATCACCCGCTGCGGGTCCTGCTCGGCGACGAACCGGGCGCCCTGCGCCTGCACCACGATGCCGGTGACGTGGTGGGCGATGAAGTCGTGCAGGTCCCTGGCGAACTCGGCACGCTGCTCGGCGCGGACCAGCGCGATGGCCCGCTCCCGGCCGGCTGCCATGATCCGCAGGTAGAGCCCCACCCCGGCGGCGCCGGCCGCGGCGAGCACCTGGAGCAGGCCGAAGATCACCAGCAGGTTCTCGGTGCCGACGCGCAGTGGCATCGCGGCGACGGCGAGCCCGGCGGCCGCCGCCGCCCACGGGGCGAGCCGGGCCGCGCCCCAACGGCTCACCACGAAGACCACGCCGATCAGCCCGGCCGACTCGGCGAGCCCCCAGGTGCGGGCGGGCAGGAGGCCGCCGCCTCCGGAGACGAGCACCACCCCCGCGGTCACGGCCAGTGAGGCGGTGGCGAGGGCCAGCGCGGCCACCGGCAGCCGCCGGGAACCCGGCCGGTGCACTGGCAGCCAGAGTGGCACGGTCGCCACCGCCAACCCCACCGGCACCAGCAGGAGCACGAGAGCGGCGAGGCTTCGTTCATCCGCCGTGCTGGCCGCGAAGTCGAAGAAGGCGAGCAGGCCGAAGGCCACCAGCCCGGCCGTCTGGGCCAGGCGTACCCAGAAACGTCGAAGATCCGGCGCGCTCATGATGACCCAGCGTAGCCAACCGGACGGAGGTGGCAGATCGGCCAAAAGGCAGACCCGACGACGGCGATACCCGGCCCCGGGCCGATGCGCCCACCCGCCGGTCGCGGCGACGCTGTCCGGGTCACCACGCAGCCACTGGAGGAACGATGACAACCCACGCCCCGCCGGAGACCAGCCACGCCGCGGTCGCCGCGGTCAACCTGGT
Organism: Micromonospora sp. NPDC053740; assembly: GCF_040677775.1. Classification (NCBI taxonomy): domain Bacteria; kingdom Bacillati; phylum Actinomycetota; class Actinomycetes; order Micromonosporales; family Micromonosporaceae; genus Micromonospora; species Micromonospora sp. NPDC053740. The sequence goes on along the minus strand of NZ_JBFASO010000001.1, from coordinate 182,736 downwards.
GAAGGTGTACGGCAGCGGCGACACCGCCGTCCGTGCCCTGGACGGGGTCTCGGTCGGCTTCGGCCGGGCCGAGTTCACCGCGATCATGGGCTCGTCCGGGTCCGGCAAGTCGACACTGATGCACTGCCTCGCCGGCCTCGACACCGCCACCTCCGGTCGCGTCCTGCTCGGCGGCACGGAGCTGACCGGCCAGTCGGACCGGACGCTGACCCGGGTACGCCGGGAGCGGATCGGGTTCGTCTTCCAGTCCTTCAACCTGCTGCCGCAGCTCACCGCCGCGCAGAACATCACGCTGCCGCTGGACCTCGCCGGTCGGCAGCCCGACGCTGAACTCCTCGCCCACCTGGTACGGGTGCTGGGCCTCGGCGACCGCCTGAACCACCGGCCCAGCGAACTGTCCGGCGGCCAGCAGCAGCGGGTGGCGTTGGCCCGGGCGCTGGTGGCCCGGCCCGAGGTGGTCTTCGCCGACGAACCGACCGGCAACCTCGACTCCCGCTCCGGGGCGGAGGTGCTCACCATCCTGCGCGACTCGGTACGCGACCTCGGCCAGACCGTCGTCATGGTCACCCACGACCCGATCGCCGCCGCGTACGCCGACCGGGTGGTGCTGCTGGCCGACGGCCGGCTGGCCGGCGAGATCGACAAGCCGAACCAGGTGTCGGTCACCGACGCCCTGCGTGACCTGGCGGCCAGCCGATGAGGGCGACGGTGCTGCGTACCCAGACGACAGCCGCGGCGCGGCGGCCCGGCCGGCTGATCCTGACCGGCCTGGCGATCCTGGTCGCGTCGTTCGTCGTCTTCGGCACCGTGCTGGTGCAACAGATCACCGAACGGACAGTGCGGGACAACCTCAGCGGCACCCCGGCCGTCACCGATCTGGTGATCGGCACCCCCGGCGTGCCGCCACCCACAGTGACCGACGTGCGGCAGGTCCGGGCCGTGCCCGGGGTGGCCGAGGCGGTGGCCCGGGTGGCCACCGGGGTCTCCATCGGAGAGGGCTACCTCAACCTCCAGTCCGACCCGGGCACCGGTCCGCTGACCACGGTCCGGGTGATCGAGGGCAGCTACCCGGACCAGCCCGGCGAGATCGCGATCACCCCGCGCACCGCCGAACGGCTCGGGCTCTCGGTGGGCACCACCACCAGCGGCACCGGCGGTGAACTCACCACGCCCGCCCCGCTCACAGTGACCGGCATGGTGGAGACCGGCGCCGACGCCGGTTACGACGCGTACGCCCCGGACAGCGCCGTGATCGCCTGGGCGCGCCTGACGGCCGTGGAGCGCATCGACCTGCGGGTGGCCCCTGGCAGCTCGGCCGAGACCGTACGCCAACGGGTGACCGCCGCGGTCGCCGGCCAGCCGATCCGTTCCGGCGCCGAGGTGCGCGAGGCCGAGGCTCAGGCGGCGGCCCAACAGGTCGGCAGACTCTTCATCCTGGTCGGCATGTTCGTCTCCATCGCGGTCGTCGCGGCGGCACTGGTGGTCACCTCGACCTTCCGCATCGTCTTCGCGCAGCGGATGCGGCAGCTCGCGCTGCTGCGGGCGGTCGGCGCGAGTCGGGGCACACTGGTGGGTGCCCTGACCGCAGAGGGAGCCCTGACCGGGTTGGTCGCCGGCGTCGTCGGGGTCGCCAGCGCCCTCACCCTCGGGTACGCGCTGCCGGCGATCCTGCGCGCCACCGGCCACGCTGTCTCCTCACCGGGCCTGCCACTGGCGGCTGCGGTCGCTGTGGTGATCGGCGCCGTCGTGATCACCGTGCTGGCCGTGCTGGCACCGGCGCTCTCCGCCGCCCGGGTCTCCCCGCTGGAGGCGCTGCGCGCGGCGAGCACCACCGCCGGTCGGCGCGGCATCGGCGCGCTGCGTCTGGTCCTCGGGCTGCTCCTGGCCGTCGGCGCGATCCTGGCGGCGGTCGGGACGATCAGTCAGTTGCCGAAGCCGGAGCAGTCGGACTACGACCCGTCGATGCCACTGCTCATGCTCGTCGGGTCCGGCGGGTTGGCGTTCTTCGCGCTGGTGGCCCTCGGCCCGCTACTGGTGCGTCCGGTGCTGGCCGTGGTGGGTTGGCCGCTGCGTCAGCTCGGGCCGCTCGGGCGGATGTCGGTCGGTGGGATCGGCGGGGCGCCGCGCCGGGCCGCCGCGGTCTCCGTCGTGGTCGCGCTGGGCGTGACACTGATCTCCGGGGTGGTCATCGGCGGCGCGTCGTTGCAGATCCTCGCCGACCGCGAGATGGCCCTCTCGGCCCCGTCCGACTTCGAGGTCACCAGCAACGGTGGGACGCTCCCGCCGGCCGTGGTGACCCGCGCCGAGGCGGCACACGGCGCGCTGGCGAGGGTGGTGCCGTACCGGATGGTCGACGACGCCTGGCTGCTGCGCGGCGCGGACAAGCTCGGCGACGTCGAGTCCGGTTATCCGACCAGCGACCTGGACCTGGCGGCGTTGCCGAGCACCGGTGCCCTGGACGTGGCCCAGGGCACCCTGACCGATCGTGGCCCCGGCCGGATCGTGCTCAACAGCTGGGTCGCGCGGGACGCGGGTCTGCGGGCCGGCGACACGGTCACGCTCGCCGTCGCCACCGGCACTGTCGACGTGCGGGTGGCCGCCGTCCTGCCCGGTGACGGGCCGCTGCACGCGGGCATCCTCGCCGATCCGGCCGACCTGGACCGGCTCGGTGTGCCGAGCGCGTACACCGGTCTGCTGGCCGACGCGGCCGGTGCCGGCGAGGACGGTCGCACCGTCGGCGTACGGGCGCTGCGGCAGGCGATCGGAGGCAGCGACGGGGTGGGCCTCGCGGTGCTCGCCGACGAACGGGACCGCAACGACGCGTTGGTGCGCACCCTGATCTGGATCGCCGTCGGTCTGGTCAGCCTGACCGTCCTGATCGCGGTGGTCGGCGTGGGCTCCACCACCGCGCTCTCGGTGGTGGAGCGGGTACGCGAGTCCGGCTTGCTCCGGGCGATCGGGCTGTCCCGGACCGGCCTACGCACCATGCTGACCGTCGAGTCGGGCCTGTACGGGGTGATCGGCGCGACCATCGGCCTGGTGCTCGGCATTCCGTACGCCTGGTTGGCGGTCCAGACCCTCGGGATCGAGGCGCCGCTGACCACGCCGCTGCTGCCGCTGGCCGGGCTCTTCGTGGTGCTGGTCGGGTTGACCGCGCTGGCCGGGGTGCTGCCGGCCCGTCGGGCGTCGCGGGTCAGCCCGGTGGTGGCACTGGGGGCCGACAACTGAGCACCGCCGTGGGGTGACGCCGTACGTTCGGCGCCACCCCACGGCGGCCTGGATCAGTTGGGGTTGTTGGCGTGGGTCAGCGTTTCCCAGGCGACGAAGAGGTTGTTGGTGCCGGCCGGACGTTGTTGCAGCGTGAGGGTCTGGGTGTTGGTCATGACGTTGCCCAACCGGGTGCTCATCGCGTTGAAGCCGACCTCGGTGATCGGTCCGAGGCCCCGGGTGAGGCTGCCACCGCAGAGCCAGGAGGGCGGCGCCTCGCCGAGCTGGTAGCGCGAGTGGAAGCCCAGCGCCTGACGCAGCCGTTCACCGACCTGCGGGTACAGGTCCCGTCCCTGGATCCGGGAGGTCTCCGCGACGTGCGAGATGGCGGAGATCCCGTACCCGGTGTGGACGAAGTCGCGGCAGGTTTCCTGGGCGAGGCCGGCGACGAAGGTGGACTGGCCCTGCCAGTAGCCGATGATCTCCGCGCTGGTGTCCAGGCCGCTGCCGGGCAACGTGTACGGCAACGCGCCGTCGCTGGGCAGGTAGACGAAGGCCCGGGCGCGGTTGAGGAAGCGGGTGGTCGCCGCGTCGTACACGGCCCGGTCGTCGAGGAACACCGCGATGCCGACGGTGGCCTCCATCATCGTCAGCTCCCAGTTGCCGTTGCTGTTCGATCCGTTGCGCACCATCGGCAGGTAGACGTTGCGCAGCATGGTGGCGAAGCGGTTGGCGTTGGGCCAACTCGTGTACGTGTACTTGATGATCTCGGCCGCCCGGGGCCAGACCGAGGCGGCCCAGCCTGTCTGCAGGGGAGCGTTGCTGCCGGTGTGCGCGGTGATGGTGGCCGACCACGCGTCCATGATCTGGATGGACTTCTGCGCGTACCGGGCGTCCCCGGTGACGTACCAGGCGAGCGCGTCGGTGTACGCCGCGATCGCGTCCTCCCGCTCGTCGGTGCAGCCGTTGTTCGGGTTGGAGTAGGAACCACACTCGACCACCGAACGGGGCGCCGGGGTGCGCGACAGGGAGGCGTACCGGCTGCTCATCATCTGGTTGTGGGCCGCCGCCCACGGCTGCGCGCCGGCCTGCACCCGGCCGCGGACGAAGTCGAGCTGGCCTTTGCTGACCAGCACGCCGGGGTGGGTGAAACCACCAGAGGGCGGTGGTGTGGTGCCACCGCCGGTGGGCAGCGTCCAGGTCTGGTTGGCGGTGCCGGTGCAGCTCCAGAGCTGTAGCGGGGTGCCGTCGGCCGAGCTGGGGCCGGTCGCGTCGAGGCACTTGCCCGATGTTGGGTTGACCAGTTGCCCGGCGCTGGGCGACCACTGCTGCGCTCCGGTGCCGTTGCAGTCGTAGATCTGCACCCGGGCCCCGTTGGCGGTGCTGGCGGCGGCGATGTCAAGGCACTTGCCCAGCGCCCGGATCGTGCCGTCGTCGGCCACCGTCCACTGTTGCGCTGTGGAGCCGTTGCAGGTGAAGAGCTGCACCGGCGTGTTGTTGGCCGGGTTCGCGGCGGCCACGTCGACGCACTTGCCGCCGTACCCGGTGATGGGGCCCGTCGTGGCCGCCATCGCTGGCGATGCGCCGACGACCAGGCCGGTCGGTACGGCGAGCAGGGCCGCGGCGAGCGCGGAGGTCAGTCTGATGCGGGGGCGGCGGGGCGGGAGCCCGGCCAATCGTCGCGCCATGTGGGGGTCCTTCCGGGGCGGCGAAACAACTGTAAAGTGTGTTAATCATTACAGTCATACACACCGATATCAATGTCTTCGTCGCCACGGATGCCGTTACGGGTGCATGGACGCACCCTTGAGCACCTTGTCCACCACGTTGCGCGGCGCGTGCAGCGCCAGGCCGACCAGGTCGAGCTTGTCGCGTCCGACCGCCTGGACGGCGGCGCGGTTGTCCCGGTCGTTGCCGGTGCCGAACAGCTCGGAGGTGAAGATCGCCAGCCGTAGGCCACGGGTGAGGGCGCGCGAGTGCGCGCCGACCAATGTGGCCTCGTCTCCGGCGAAGACCAGCACCGGCTGACCGAACATCGGCAGGTAGCTGGTGCCGTCGGCGTCGCGGTACTCCTCGCCGACCAGCTCCGGCAGCGTGCTCGCGATGCCGCTGACCAGGAAGGCGGTGACGTTCAGCCGTTGCCAGCTCGCCAGGTCGTTGCGGAGCAGCACGGCGATCTTGGTGGGAAAGCGGATCGGTTCGGTCATGGCGTCGAGCCTGCCCGCCCCGACGCCTACCGGTCTTGTACGTTCTTAGCGTGGCCACCCGCCCGGCGGGCTCGCACGTCAGCGCGTGGCGACCCGCGGTAGCCGGGGTCGCCGAGGTCTTCCACGCCCATTTCGTCGACCACGCCTACCCCCGGCACATCCACCAGGTGTGGACGCTGTTGATCGTCGACGACGGCGCGGTCCGCTTCGACCTGGACCGGCACCGGCACGGCGCGCTGCGCACGTCGGTCACCCTCCTGCCGCCGTACGTGCCGCACGACGGCAGCTCCGCCACCCCGGACGGCTTCCGCAAGCGGGTCCTGTACCTCGACACCTCGGCGCTCGACGCGGAGCTGGTCGGGCGGGCCGTCGACGAGCCGGACCTGGCCGATCCGCAGCTGCGCGACCGGGTCCACCACCTGCACCAGGTGCTCACCACACCCGGCGACGAGTTCGAGGCCGAGAGCAGGCTCGCGTTCATTCTGGACCGGCTACGCCGCCAGCTCCGCCAGCGTTCCCCGGCCGGTGGCCAGCCTCCTGGACGCGGCCTCGCGGTGCGACTACGGGAGCTGCTGGACGCGCGGACCGTCGAGGGCATCACGCTGGGAGAGGCCGCGGAGCTGTTGCACGCCCACCCGACCCACCTGGTCCGAACGTTCACCCAGGTGCACGGCGTGCCACCACACACGTACCTGACCGGCCGTCGGGTCGAGCTGGCTCGTCGCCTGCTCCTCGCCGGGCAGCGGCCTGTCGAGACCGCCGTCGCGGCCGGGTTCTTCGACCAGGCGCACCTGACCCGCCACTTTCGGCGCTACCTGGGCGTCAGCCCAGCCCGCTACCCCCGCCCGAGCTGACAGCGGTCAGACGAGCTGGCCGCCGATGACGGCGAGCAGGCGCAGCTTCTCGTCGCTCGGCGACCCGGGCACGGCGGTGAAGACCAGCAGTGTCTGTGACTGGTCGGGATCCACAAGTGTCTGACAGTGCAGCTCCAACGCCCCGACCTCCGGGTGCACGAAGTGCTTGGGCGGGCAGTAGCCGGCGGGCACCGGGTGCTCCCGCCACAGCTGCGCGAATTCCGGGCTCCTGGCCAGCAGGTCGTCGACGAGCGCGGCGGCCCGTGAGCCGCGCCCGTCGCGAGTGTACGCCGCGTGCAGGTGCGCCACGAGCAGGCGACTCTGCGTCTGGTGATCCTGCGCCGGGTGCAGTTGCCGGGCTCTTGGGTCGGTGAACCAGCGGTGGTGCGCGCTGCGCGCCAACCCGGTGTACCGGGTCTCGTCACCGAGCAGGGCGACGGCCGGCGCGGTCTGCGCCAGGGTCTCGCCGAGGTGGTTCACCACCTGGGCCGGGGTGTCGTGCATCCGGTCGAGGATGCGCATCATTCCCGGGTTCACGTGGTCGGCCCGCATCGCGCGGCGCGGAACGGCGTGACCGGCGAGCTGGAACAGGTGATCACGTTCGGCCAGGGAGAGCCGCAGGCCCCGGGCCAGCGCGGCGAGCATCTGCTCCGAGGGGTGCGGCCCGCGCTGCTGCTCCAACCTGCTGTAGTAGTCGGTGGACATCCCGCTCAACGTGGCGACTTCCTCACGCCGTAGCCCTCCGGTGCGCCGGCGCGGGCCCCGGGGCAACCCGACGTCCTCGGGCTGGAGCGCCTCGCGGCGGGTGCGCAGGAAGCTGGCGAGTTGGGCGCGGTCCACGGTGTCTCCGATCGGTGGGGCCGGCTGGATCGGCACGTCGTATTCAACAGGCAGGTCCGGCTGCGATGTTCCGCCGCCGGGTCCGGATCCCGGACGGGGCGGCCTCTGCAGCGCGCCCTTTGCTCTGCTTCAGCCACGGCAACACCGGATGTCCGATATTCGGACGCCGGGCGTTGCCTCCGGTGCAGCAGAGCAAAGGACGCAGCGGGTGGTGGCGGGGCCTTGCCCTGGGACGCGTTTCGGGCCGGGCCAGGGCCGTCCCGCGCGGTCAGCGCTGGATGGACTTGGTCTCCAGGAACTCCTCCAGACCGAAGCGGCCGAACTCGCGGCCGTTGCCGGAGTGCTTGTAGCCGCCGAACGGGGCGAGCGGGTTCCAGTGGCCCGCGTTCACGTCGACCTGGCCCACGCGCAGCCGCCGGGCGACGGCAAGGGCGTGCTCCGGCTCACCGAAGACGCCGCTGGTCAGGCCGTACAGCGTGCCGTTGGCGATGGCCACCGCCTCCTCCTCGTCGGCGTAGGGGATGATCGTCAGCACCGGGCCGAAGATCTCCTCCTGGGCGATAGCGGAGGCCGGGTCGACGTCGGCGAAGATCGTCGGCTGGACGTAGGCCCCGACGGGCAGCCCCTCGGGCCGCTGCGGGCCGCCGAACACGAGCCGGGCGCCGTCGGTGATGCCCCGCTCGATGTAACCGACGACCTTCTGCCGGTGGGCCTCGGACGCCATCGGGCCGACGCGGGTGGCCTCGTCGCCAGGGTCGCCGACGGTGTACTGCTTCGCTGCCTCGACGGCCAGGGCCACGACCTCGTCCTGGCGGGCGGCGGGCACCAGCATCCGCGGCCACGCGCCGCAGACCTGGCCGCCGTTGCTGAACGCCATCATCAGGCCCCGCTCGACAGCGGTGGGCAGGTCGGCGTCGTCGAGGATGATGTTCGCGCCCTTGCCGCCCAGCTCCAGCGCGACCCGCTTGACGGTCGCCGCGGCCACCGCGGAGATCCGCTGACCCGCCCGGGTAGAGCCGGTGAAGGAGATCATGTCGATGTCCGGGTGGGCGGAGATCGCCTCGCCGACGGTCGCGCCGGTGCCGTAGACGACGTTGAAGACACCCGCAGGTACGCCGGCCTCGGCGGCGACCTCGGCGAGGACGCGCGCGGTCAGCGGGGCGTTCTCGGACGGCTTGAAGACGATCGTGTTGCCGGCGAGCAATGCTGGCGCCAGCTTGGAGACGATCTGCTGAAGCGGGAAGTTCCACGGCGTGATCGCGCCGACCACGCCGATCGGCTCGCGGACGATCAGCGAGTTGCCGACCTCCTCGGTCCAGGCGAAGTCGTCTGCCAGGCCGGCGATGGACTCGACCACGGCGGCCGGGAACGCGACCTGGGCGGTCCGGGACATGCCGATCGGCGAGCCCATCTCGGCGGTGATCGCCTGGGCGATCTCCTCCGTGCGGGCGGCGAGGCCGGCGCCGAGGCGGCGCAGCACGGCCGCCCGGTGTTGCGGGGTGGTCGCCGACCAGGCCGGGAATGCGGCTCGGGCGACGGTGACGGCGCGCTCGACGTCGGCGGCGGTGCCGGCCGGGGTCTCGGCGACGACCTCGCCGGTGGCCGGGTTCACCACGGGAAGGGTGCCGGCGGAGCTGGTGACGGTCTCGCCGCCGATCCAGTGGCCGGTGACGGTGTAGGTGGAAGGTGTCATGGACCGACCGTCGCACCGCTACCGAACCCCAACCAGGTGCGGTTTATCCAGGGTCCCGCGATCCCTGGGTGGGGCCCGGCCCGCTCAGAGCGTGAGGACGATCCGGCCGGCGGTGGTGCCCACGTCCTGCCGGGCCCAGGCGTCAGCGATGGCGTCGAACGGCACGATCTCGTGGTCGACGGTGAGCCGGCCGGCCGCCGCGTGCCCGGCCACCACTGTCAGCGCCGCGGCCCGCTCGGCGGTCGACAACCCGTTGTTGGTGTAGCCGATCATCCGCAGTGCCCCGCTGCGCAGCACGGCGGACTCGATGGGTGCGCTCGCGCCGGCCGCGGCACCCAGGTTGACCAGCCGTCCACCCGGGCGCAGCACCCGCAGCGCCGCCGCGGCCGGGACACCGAAGACCGGGTCGAGGACGAGGTCGACCGGCCCGTCGGCGGCGTCGCGCAGCCGGTCGGCCATCGACGCGACATCGTCGTCGGGGAGCAGTGGGAGGGCGACGGCGGCGCCGAACTCCAGGGCGCGGGCCCGTGCCGCGGCCGACCGGGCCACGGCAATGACCCGGCGGGCGCCGCCGAGCAGGGCGAGTTGGACGGCGGCCTGGCCCACCACGCCCCCGGCGCCGAGCACGATGACCTGTTCGCCGGCCGCCAGGCCGCCGGCCTCGGTCAGCGCCGCGTGGGCGGCGACCGCAGAGAGACCGAGGGCGGCGAGCAGTGTCAGCGGTACGCCGGCCGGCAGCGCCACCACGTCGGCGGTCGGCACCGTGACAGTGCTCGCCATGCTGCCGTCCACACCGGAACGCATCCCGGCCGACGTGCCGAACCAGACAGCGGTGCCGTCGGCGAGCCGACCGACCCCCTGCACACCCGGCACGTACGGGGTGCTCGGCGGGCCGAAGTAGCTGGTGCCGCTGGCGCAGAGCACGTCCAGCGGGGTGATCGGCACGGCCTCGACGGTGACCGCCACCGCACCGTCGGCCGGCACGGGCGTCGGCCGTTCGGTGATCGCCGGCACGGCGCCGCAGGCGGTGAGCACTGCCGCGCGGATCACGTCGCGATGTCCGGGTAGGGCATCGAGAAATGGGCAAGCCTCGCGCCGTAGGACTTCTGGTATTCCAGCGGCGCGGTGTTGTCCCGCTCGAAGAGGGCGATGAAGAGGGTCAGGGTGAGGAACGGGTGCGCGCCCAACTCGAAGAGCTTCACGTGGTCGTGGGTGGCCAACGCCTCGCGCTCCACGTCGTCGAAGCGCAGCCAGGTGCTCGCCTCGCCGGTGTGGCAGTTCAGCACGGCGTTGGCGCGTTCGGTTTCCCACCAGGCGACCAGCTCGCGCGGCTCGCTGCGGTAGCGCTCGACCAGCTCCGGATCCCGGTCGACGGTGAAGAGGAACTTGTTCAGCAGGTATCTGCTCATGCCGTCGGCGCTCCGTTCGGGTACCAGGTGAAGTACGCCTCCATGGTGTGAAACAGATCGAGGGTGTCCACGTAGTCGGCCTTCACCCCGGCGCCGGCCACGCCCATCATCAGCATGAAGTCCATGAAGCCGTGGGTGGCGTTGCCCGGTGAGTGCAGGCTGTCCAGGGTGACCTCGCGCAGGCACTCGTCCAGGTCGCCGTTGGCGATCCACTCGACGGCCTGCCTGTCGAACTCCGGGTCCGGGCCGTGCGGGCCGAACTGCCGGGGGCCACCCAGCTCCAGTGAGAGGTGACCGGTGCCGATGACGGCCACCCGCAGGTGCGACGGCCACGACTCGACGATGTCGCGGATGCTCTGGCCGAGCTGGACGAAGCGCTTCGGCTGCGGCAACGGTGGCGCGAAGATGTTGGTGTAGATCGGCACGATCGGCAGGTCGGCCTCGGGCCGCAGCGTGATGATCGGGCAGGTGATGCTGTGGTCGATGCGCAGCTCGTTGCTGAACGCGAGGTCGAAGCCGGCGTCGAGCCCGGCCCGCAGGATGTGCCCGGACAGGTCCTCCTGGCCCGTGAGCAGCATCCGGGGCAGCCCGAACTCGCGCTCCTCGTTGTACCAGTTGGCGTCGTAGTGGGGCGCCTTGCCGACCAGGAACTGCGGCATGTTGTCCAGCCAGAGCTGGTGGAAGTGGTCCGAGCCGACCATCACCAGCACGTCGGGTCGGGCTCGGGTCAACGTCTCCCGGAACGCCAGGATCTTGCGGGTCCACTCGTCGGCGAACGGTGGCCGATCCTCGCCTGTGGCGGTGCTGGCCCGGTAGTAGAAGGGGTGGTGGGTGGAGGCGATGACCGCGACGATGGAGGCCATTCCCACTCCTTTCGGGGGTGGAGGAGGGGATCAGGGTTCGTAGACGGCGTTGCGGTCGACGGTGCGGTAGATGTCCATGCCGAGCGGTCGTCGTCGCTCCTCGGCGAGGTGCCCGAGCAGCCCCGCCGCGCGGGCCAGCAGGGCGAAACCGCGCAGCATCTCGACCGGGAGCCCGAGGTCGGCGAGGGCCGCCCCGCAGACGCCGGCGCCGTTGAGCGGCAGGGTGCGGCCGAGCACCTGCGGGTGTACGCGTCCGATCGCCTCGAACAGCAGCAGGTGCGGGCCGTGCAGACCCTCCTCGGTGGCGATCCTGATCAGCACCGGGGTGCGCGGGTCCTGCTCCTTGTGCACGGGGTGCCCGAGCCCGGGGACCAGTCGACGCTCCCGCTTGGCCCGGGTGACCGCGTCGAGCGCCACCGCGTCGTAGTCGGTCACCTCGCCGGCCTGGGTGAGCGTGTCGGCGAGGAAGCGTCCACAGTCCTCGGTGACGCCGAGGAAGCGAGAGCCGCCGCCGAGCAGGCCGGCGGCGAGCGCGCCCTGCAACGACTCGGGCGCGGACAGGTACGTCAGCCGGGCGGCGATCGCCGTCGGGGTGAAGCCGTGGTCGGCGAGGGCCACCAGCACCGCCTCGAAGACCCGTACCTCACCCGGGGTGGGACGGCGGCCGGCGACCAGCCAGTACGCCAGTTCGCCGAAGCCCACAGTGCCCATCAGGTCGGCGGCCAGGTCCTGTCCGAGCAACGAGATGGTGGTCGGGTCGGAGGTGCCGATCCCGGTGGGGAAGCTCAGTTCTTCAGCCACGCGCGGATCTCCTCGCCGTGTTCGTCGAGCCCCGGCGGTGGCAGCTCGTACCGGGCCGGGGTGTCGGAGAAGGTGATGGGGTTGCGGACACCGGGCACGTCTCCGACGGTGACGACCGGGTCGAGTCCCAGTTCCTCGGCGAGCGCCACACCACCGTCGATCGTGTTGATCGGCGCGCACGGGACGCCGGCGGCGAGCAGGTCCCGAAACCACTCGTCCTTTGTCCGCCTGGCGAGGCGTTCGACAAGCAGGGGCCGCAACTGTTCGCGGTTGGCCGTGCGGTCCTGGTTGCGGCCGAAGCGCGTGTCGTCCGGCAGGTCGGGCAGGTCGAGCACCTGGCAGAGCTTGCGGAACTGCCCGTCGTTGCCGGCGATGACGATCAGCTCGCCGTCGGCGGTGGGCAGTGGCTCGTATGGGAAGAGGCTGGGGTGCGCGTTGCCCATCCGGAACGGGACGGTGCCGCCGGCGACGTAGCCGCTGGAGTGGTTGACCAACCCGGACAGTGCCGAACTGAGCAGGTTGACCTCGACGTGCTGGCCTCGTCCGGTCTCGCCACGGTGGTGCAGCGCGGCGAGGATGCCGATGCTGGCGTGCAGCCCGGCCATTACGTCGAAGACGGAGATGCCAGCCCGGTACGGCGAGCCGTCCGGGTCGCCGGTGAGGCTCATCAGGCCCGAGATGGCCTGCACCATGAGGTCGTAGCCGGGAAAGTCCTTACCGGCGCCGGTGCCGAAGCCGCTGATGCTCGCGTACACGATCTTGTCGTTGTGCGCGGCCACGGTGTCGTAGTCGAGGCCGAACCGGGCGAGGCCACCGGGCCGGAAGTTCTCGATCAGCACGTCGGCGCGGCGGGCCAACTCCTGCGCGGCGGCCAGGTCGTCGGGTTTCCTGAGGTCCAAAGCGATCGACCGTTTGTTGCGGTTGATGCCGAGGTAGTACGTCGAGACCCCGTCACGGGTGGGCGGCATCCAGGTGCGGGTGTCGTCGCCACCGGGGCTCTCCACTTTGATCACCTGGGCACCCAGGTCGGCCAGGAGCATCGTCGCGTACGGCCCGGCGAGGATCCGGGAGAAGTCCGCGACGAGCAGGCCGGCCAGTGGGCCTGTCGAATGCTGCACCATGTTTCCGCCCGTTCTGCGGACACCTGTCCGCCGGGACAGCTTGCGATACCGCACCGTGCGTGTCAACGGTGCTTTTATCGAACGGGGCCACACTCTTGACACGCTTTGTGGCTGGGACCACACTTGCGCCACTCGGGCTGGCCGCACAGCGGACAACGGTCCGGATTCCCCTCGTACTCCGAAAGGAATGGGTGGCGAATGAGCGCAACCGACCGGCCGGTGGTCTTCCGTAACGGCCTGGTTCTCACCATGGACGACGCGCGCACGGTGCTGCCCGGCGCCGACGTGCTGGTCGTCGGCGGCCGGATCGCGCAGGTCGGTGTCGGCCTCACCGCACCCGACGACGCCCTGGAGATCGACGCCACCGACGGCATCCTCATGCCCGGCATGGTCGACACCCACCGGCACCTGTGGCAGACCGCGATGCGCGGGTACGGCGCCGACTGGACCCTGACCCAGTACTTCGTCTGGTACTACCTCGAGTCGGGCAAGCTGTTCCGGCCCGAGGACGTCTACGCCGGCAACCTGCTCGGCGCGATCGAGGCGATCGACGCCGGCGTCACCACCACTGTCGACTGGTCGCACGGGTTGCAGACACCCGAGCACGCCGACGCCGCAGTGGACGCCCTGGAGGCGGTCGACGGACGGTTCGTGCTCGCCTACGGCAACATCCAGCAGGGGCCGTGGGAGTGGGCCACCTCGCCGGAGTTCCGCGACTTCCACCGCCGCCGCATCGACGGTGGCAAGCTGGCCGGCTTCCAGTTGGCGTTCGACGTCACCGGCGACCCCGCCTTCCCGGAACGGGCCGCGTTCGAGGTGGCCCGGGAGTTGGGCGCCGCGGTCACCACCCACGCGGGCGTGTGGGGCGCCACCAACGACGACGGTATCCGGCTGATGCACGAGAACGGGTTCATGACCCCGTCGAACGTCTACGTGCACGCGGCGACGCTCACCCAGGACTCGTACAACCGGATCGCCGCGACCGGCGGCTCGGTCTCCGTCTCGACCGAGAGTGAGCAGAGCGCCGGCCAGGGCTACCCACCCACCTGGCAGTTGCGCCACCACGACATCCCGGTGTCACTGTCGATGGACACCAGCGTGTGGTGGAGCGGCGACCTCTTCTCCGCGATGCGCAGCACGCTCGGCGCGGACCGCTCCCGGGAGCACCTGGAGGCGCACGCCAAGCAGGAAACCATCACCCACTGCCACCTGCGCGCCGAGCAGGTCGTCGAGTGGGCCACCCGTGGTGGCGCCCGTGCGCTCGGTATGGACGCCACAATCGGCGCGCTCACCCCCGGCCGCGGGGCCGACGTCGTGCTGATCAAGAACGACGCCTCGCCGGCGATGTTCCCGATCCTGAACCCGCACGGTCACGTCGTCTTCCAGGCCCAGCGTGCCGACGTGCACACAGTGCTGGTGGGCGGCCGGGTCGTGAAGCGCGGCGGCCGCCTCGTCGGCGTCGACCTCGCCGCAGCGCGGGCCACTGTGGCGGCGACCATCGACCACCTGCGCGAGACGATGGGGGAGCAGGCGTGGCAGCGGGGAATGAACCCGGACATCCCCGAGACCGCGATCCTGGAGAACCCGTACCAGTACACCGAGTGGGACGCCGGGTCGGCGCAATGGAAGCATTAAGGACATGAGTGACAACGGAAGGGGCGCCGGACCCGACTTCATCGAGGCTCTCGCCCGTGGCCTCGACGTCCTGCGCTCCTTCCGTCCGGCCTGCCCCTCGATGACGCTCAGCGAGATCGCCACCGCCACCGGCCTGGCCCGCCCCACCGTCCGGCGCATCCTCATCACGCTCGAATCGCTGGGCTACGTCCGCGCGGTCGGCCGCGGCCACACCCTCACCCCGCGCGTCCTGGAGCTGGGGATGGCGTACGTCAACGCGCTGAACATGTGGGACGTGGCCCGGCCGCACATGGAGAAGCTCGTGGCGCAGACCAACGAGTCGACCTCGATGGCCCAGCTCGACGGCAGCGACATCGTCTACGTCGCCCGGGTGGCCGTCCCCAAGATCGTCACCCTGGGCGTCACCATCGGCACCCGCTTCCCGGCACCGGCGACGTCGATGGGCAAGGTGCTGCTTGCGGCCCTCCCACCGGACACGCTGGCGACCGTTCTCGCCGAGCCCAGCCGCTCCGGCATCACACCGCGCTGGCAGCCCGCGCCGGGCGACCTCGACGCCGTGCTGCGCGAGGTCCGGGCGAAGGGCTGGGCGCTCGCCGACCAGGACCTGGCCCCGGGCATCCGGTCCGTCGCCACCGGCGTACGCGACGGCGAGGGGCGGGTCGTCGCCGCCATCAACGTGACAGTGCACGCCGCCGAGACCTCGCTGGAGACCCTGCGCGAGGAGCACCTGCCGCGGTTGTTGCGCGCGGCCGCCGACATCGGGCACGACTGGGCGCTCACCGCCGCCGTGCCGGTGGTCACCGTCTAGGGCGTTCCCTGTCGATCATGGTGTTCCGTGGATCGTCCGGGGCAGCGCCGACACCCGACCGGATGCCATAGTGCCGCGATGAAGGCGGACCTGCACAGTTACTTGAAGGGCGGCCGCGAGTCGCTGCTGTGGAAGCTCGACGGGCTCGGCGAATACGATATTCGGCGTCCGTTGACCCCGACCGCGACCAACCTGCTCGGTCTGGTGAAGCACTCGGCGGCCATGGAGATCCTCTACTTCGGCGTCGTGTTCGGCCGACCGTTCGAGCAGGAGCTGCCGTATGTCGGCGACGGCGCGGAGACCAACGCCGACATGTGGGCGAGCGCGGACGAGACCCGCGAGGAGATCGTGGCACTGTACCGTCGCGCGATCGCCCACGCCGACGCCACCATCGAAGCCCTTGCGCTGGATGAGGTCGGCCGCGTGCCGTGGTGGGGCGATGTTGCTGTCACGTTGCACCACGTCCTGGTCCACGTCATCGCGGAAACACAACGGCACGCGGGCCACGCCGACATCGTGCGCGAACTCATCGACGGCGCGGTCGGGCTGCTGTCTGAGAACGACAACCTGCACCCGGCCGACGAGTCGTGGTGGCTGGACTACCGCCAGCGAGTTGAGCAGGCTGCCCTCGACGCCAGCAAACGCGGCAACTAGGTTCGCTGCCGATCGTTCACCCGCGCTCAGGTTACGGGCAGCCTGCCTGCCCGCCTGCCCGCCTGCCTGCCTGCCTGCCTGCCCGCCTGCCCGCCGGCACGGTCTGCGGCGGCGGCTCATGCGGCGGCTCATGCGGCGAGCCCGGCCGACGAACGGAGACTCCGCGCGGACGCCCCCGACGCCCAGGCCGGGCCGATCGAGCATTGATCATGGTGACTGAAAAGTGTCGTACACCTGTTCTAGTCTCGGGTCATGGTCGAGGAGTTGGCGCAGGCAGACGACGCGGTCGCCGCCTGCGTCGACGCCGCCACCTGGGCCCTTACCGAGCACGACCTGATCGCCGCGCTCGACGCCGCGCACCGCCTCGAGCAACGCCTCGCCGCCGTGAAGCTAGCCCTGATCCGTGAGCTCGACGGCCGCGGCACCGCCACCGCGCAGGGCGCCTCGTCGACCGCGGTGTGGCTGCGCGAACGGTTGCGCCTCACCATCCCCGCCGCCCGCCGTCTCGTCGACCTCGCCACCGCCCTCGACACCGGCAACCCAGGGGTACGACAAGCGCTAGCCGACGGGCAGATCAGCCTCGATCAGGCCCGGGTCATCGCCTCCACGATCAACACCGTGCAGACCACCGCTGGTCCCGAGGCGGCCGACAAGGCCGTCGGTGTGCTCACCGACTGGGCCGGGCAATTCGACCCCACCCACCTGCGCACACTCGGCACCCGCATCCTCGATCACGTCGCCCCCGACCTCGCCGACGCCGCCGCCCGAGCCGCCCTCGAAGCTGACGCACGGCGGGCCACCCGCGACCGACACCTCACCCTCTCCGAGCAGACCGGCGGCCGCCTGCGACTCACCGGCATCCTCGATACCGAAACCGCCGGGCTGTTCCGCGCCGCCATCGACCCGTTGAGCACGCCCTCGGGCGCCGATGACTCCCGGTCCGCCGGGCAACGCCGCCACGACGCCCTCGCCGACATCTGCCGGCTCGCCCTGCGGACCAGCGAGCTGCCCGAGCACGGCGGCGACCCCGCGCAGATCGTCGTCACCGCCACCTACGACGAACTGACCCGGCAGTTGGGCGCTGGCACCCTCGACACCGGCCTGCACCTCACCCCGGAAACGGTTCGCCGCCTTGCCTGCGACGCCACCATCCTCCCCGCCGTCCTCAGCAGCACCGGCCAACCACTCGACGTCGGCCGACAACGCCGTCTCATCTCAGGGCCGCTGCGACGCGCCCTCGTGCTGCGTGACCGCGGCTGCGCCTTCCCCGGCTGCGACCGACCACCACGCTGGTGCCACGCCCACCACATCCACCACTGGGCCGACGGCGGCACCACCAACCTCGACAACAGCGTGCTGCTCTGCGGCCACCACCACCGACACCTGCACCACAGCGACTGGACCGTGCGACTCGCCGGCGACGGCCACCCCGAATTCGTGCCACCCGCCTGGCTCGACCCCGAACAACTCCCCCGCCGCAACCACTACCACCGACGAACGTGAGCACCAGCAGCGTCCAACGATCATGTGCCAGCAGGCCAGCCCAGTACGCCCTACTTCCGTGCGGTTCACCAAGGCGAAGCGAGGTGCGCGGCCAGGGCTCGGCACGCCCCACTCTCAGCCAGTCACTCGGGGCGGAATGCGGCCGTGCCGCACGCCGCGCCTGTGGTTGACGTGCCAATCGTTACGACGGTGATCGCGTAGTCGCCAGCCAGCCATTGGCCGGTGCCGCGTTGGCCGGTGCCGTGCTGGTCCGGGCCGCGTTGGCCGGTGCCGTGCTGGTCCGGGCCGCGTTGGCCGGTGCCGTGCTGGTCCGGGCCGCGACCCGCCGCCGGCTCGCGGTTCTGTCGTCTGATCGACACCCCGACGTCCAGTCACAGTCGTACGGCCGTTCGGATGCGACGCCGGGCCGTCACGAAATCCGGCGGCGAATCGTCACAGCTGGCGGTTAGTCTTCCTCCGCGCGTCGTCGTCCTGGCACGACGCGCCCCCGCGCCCGGTTGGCGCGGCATCGCCGCCACCGCCCACCGTCGGCCGGCTCAATCGACTTCAGGAGAGTTAGTGACACAGCAATCCATCGCGACATCGGACAAACTCGACGCTGCGGTGCTCAAGGTGGCGGGCGTCGTCGTCCTTGGCGCGATCATGTCGATCCTCGACGTGACGGTGGTCAGCGTGGCGCTGCCCAAATTCCAGAGCGAGTTCGACGCGTCCTACGCCCGCGTGGCCTGGACCATGACCGCCTACACCCTCGCGCTCGCCACAGTGATCCCGCTCAGCGGGTGGGCGGCGGACCGGTTCGGCACCAAACGGCTCTACATGGTGGCGCTGGCCCTGTTCACTATCGGGTCGGGGCTCTGCGCCATGGCCGACACGATCGGCGAACTGATCGGCTACCGGGTCCTGCAGGGCCTCGGTGGCGGCATGCTCATGCCGCTGGGCATGACCATCATGACCCGGGCCGCCGGGCCGCACCGGATCGGCCGGTTGATGGCCGTCCTCGGCATCCCGATGCTGCTGGGGCCGATCGGCGGCCCGATCCTCGGTGGTTGGCTGATCGACACCGCGAGCTGGCACTGGATCTTCCTGATCAACCTGCCGATCGGCCTGATCGCCCTGGTCTACGCGCAGGTCGCGCTGCCGAAGGACGCGCCCGAGCCGTCCGAGTCGTTCGACTTCGTCGGCATGCTCATGCTCTCGCCGGGTCTCGCCCTCTTCCTCTACGGCATCTCGTCCCTGCCGGAGGCGGGCACCTTCGCCGAGACCAAGGTCTGGGGCCCGATGCTGGTCGGCGGCGCGCTGGTGGTGGCGTTCGTGCTCTACTCGTTCAAGCCCCGGCACCCGCTGCTCGACCTGCGGCTGTTCCGCAACCGCAGTCTGACCATCGCGTCGGTGACGATGTTCGTGTTCATCATCGCGTTCATGGGCGCGGGCCTGCTGTTCCCGAGCTACTTCCTGCAGGTGCGCGGTGAGTCGACGCTGGCCGCCGGCCTGCTGATGGCCCCGCAGGGCATCGGCGCGATGATCACCATGCCGATCGCCGGCACGCTGGCCGACCGGGTGCCGATCGGGCGTACCGTCCCGTTCGCGCTGGGTCTCATCGTCGTCGGGTTCTTCGGTTTCACCCAGGTCGACCCGCAGACCTCGTACTGGCTGCTCGGCGGGTCGCTGTTCGTGATGGGTCTGGGCATGGGCGGCACGATGATGCCGATCATGACGTCGGCGTTGCGGACGTTGCAGGCGCAGGAGGTGGCCCGCGGCTCGACGCTGGTCAACATCCTCCAGCAGATCGGCGGCTCCGTCGGCGCTGCCGTGATGTCGGTGATCCTCACCAACGAGCTGAACGGCTCTCGGCCGATCCCCGGCCTGGTGGACGAGAGCGGCAAGCCGGTCACCGAGGCCGGGCTGGCCATCGCCTCCCAGCAGCGGCCGGAGCTGCTTCAGCAGATGCCGGTGGACCCGTCGCTCATCGAGCGCGGGCTCGACTTCGCCGCCAAGTCGTTCGCCAGCACGTTCTGGGTCGCGTTCGCGTTGGTCGTGCTCACGCTCATCCCGGCGGCGTTCCTGCCGCGTCGGCGTCAGCCGGCGCAGCTCGACGACCCGCAGGGCGAGCAGGTCAGGACGCCGGTCGTCATCCACTGACCGATCCCGCCGCGCCCGGCACCCACTGAGGTGCCGGGCGCGGCGGGTACGGCGTCAGCGCAACGGACCGTCGCCGGGCCCGTCCGGGTCCTCGACGACGTGGATCGCCGCTTCCTCCGCGCTGGCGGCACCCGCGTCGATGCCGGCGTCCCACGCCACCGACTCGGCCTCGTCGTCCTCGCGGACACCCTCGTCGTAGGCGACGAGACGGCCGGCGCGTGCCTCCGCCTCGTACCCCCGGCGGGTCAGCTCGTCCTCGTCGTCGCCACCCTCGGCGTACGGGTCGACATCCGGCACCTCCTGGGCGAGGTGTTGCTCCAGCGATTCGCCCGCGCGCTCCTCGGCTGGCGTGGTGCCGAACCGGTTTGCCGCCGTCCAGTGGTCCTCGGCGATGATGCCGGTGTCGAGGGGGTCGCCGACCCGGTCGTCGTCGAGGGTGTCGGAGGCGTCCAGGACGCCGTCGTCCTCAACCACGTTCCACTCGTCGACGGAATCCATCCGTTCGGTCTGGCTCACGGTGGTCTCCTCTTCGTCACGGTGCAGCAAAGCGCTCAGCCTATGACCGTGCAACGCGCCAGCATCCCGAGGCCTGCCCGTTGTGACGAACGAACCTCGGGGCGGGCGGCGCCGCTGTGGGTCAACGCTTCAGCAGCTCCGCCACAGCGTCGGTGAACTCCACCGGCTGCTCGATGTGCGCGAAGTGTCCGCTTCGCTCCAGCGTCACCAGCCGCGAGTCCGGAAGCCCCGCGTGCAACTGCTCGGCCCAGCGGGGGCCGCAGATGAAGTCGTACCTTCCGACGATCACCACGACGGGCACGGTGATCTCACCGAGGTTCTCCCGCACGTCGAAGGGCGTGGGGTCCTGCGCGCCGGCCGGCGTCGCCCAGATCCGGACGGCCGCCTGAAACGGGGCGAACTCGTCCTGTCGCCCCCAGAAGTCGGCGAAGTACACAGGCAGGGCGGCGCGCAGAGCGGCCCCCAACGACTCGTTGCCAGTCGCGCCGCCGATCTGCGCGAAGGCAGCCGGGACCGCCGCCGCCTCCGGCCGGTCCGGGTGCCGCTGCGGGTAGGCGGCGAGGCCGGCCATGGCCTCGCCCCAGAATTCGGCTCCGGTGACGGGCGAGGTGTCGTACAGGGCGAGGCCCGAGATCCGATCCGGGTGGGCCAGCGCGTACCGCTGGACGACGAAACCACCGTGCGAGTGCCCGAGGAGGTATACCCGGGGTTCGCCGAGGTGCTCGACGACGGCGTGCAGGAACCGGACATACGTGTCGAGACGGTAATCGTCGGGATGGTCGAGCTGCCCTGACGCGCCAGTGCCCACCGGCTCGACGTAGACCATCGTGAAGTGCGTCTCAAGGCTGGGCGTCCGCAGGTATTCCCACTCGATGCCCGGGCCGCCGGAGTGCGCCACGCAGACCGGGCCGGTGCCGGCGACGTGGTAGACCTGCCGAACGCCATCCACTGTGAACGTGTGGGCACCGGGTGCGAGGGCGCTGACGTCGTGGCTGGTGAAACCCATGAACTATCTCCCGATCCGAGACCCGCGCGGCGTCCGCCGACACGGCAACTGGTGCATGACGCGGACCAGATGCGCGGGGCGCGGGAAAAGTTCGCTCGGTCGGAGAAGTTTCTTCAGACCAGCGCGGGGACGGGGTGGAAGAGGGTGAGTTGGCGTACCCGGCCCTCGCGCAGCACCTGCAACCACAGTGCCGCCGGTGGGCAGTGCTGTGGGTCGTCGGGTGGGCTGATCAGGTCGGTTTCCCAGATCAGCACGTCGCCGCTGGCCACCACGTTGCGCAGCCGCTGACGTACCCCGGCGGTCAGGTCGCGGTTCATGCCGTTGATCGCCAGATCACGGCCACCGCGCGGGCCGCCCGGCACGATCATCTCGGCGTCCGGCCACCAGCTCTCGCGGACCACCCGCTCGAAGTCGCCGCCCATCGCCGTGGTGATCATGTCGTGGCCCGCCCGCCACCGCGAGTCGTTCGAGGCGGTGACGTCCGTGTGGGCGGCGTCCGCCGCCGCCCGCAGGCCGCCGGCGAGCGCCCGGCGGGCGTGGCTGAGGCGGCTGCGGACGGTGCCGACCGGCACACCACACACTGCCGCGATCTGGTCGTACGAGGACGCGTCGCTGAAGTACCGCAGCAGGGTGACGAGCCGGTCAGGTTCGGACAGTTGCCCCAGGGAGTGCCACACCCAGTCGCGCATCGCGGCCCGGTCCAGTGCCTCCTCCGGGGTGGGTGTGTCGGCGGGGCGGGTGAACCACTCGGGTTCGGCGACCGGGACGGCTCTGGGCCCACGCAACGTCATCCGGCTGTTGTTACGGACGATGGCTCGCAACCACTGGCCGACGGCGTTCGGGTCGCGGACCTCGCCGATGCGACGCAGGGCGACGACCATCGTGTCCTGCACCGCGTCCTCGGCGTCCGGTCCGTAACCGAGGACGCTCAGCGCGACGGCCCGCATCCCGGCCTCGTGCCGGGCCAGCAGCGCCCCCAGCGCAGCCGCGTCTCCCGCCTGCGCGAGTACGACCAGCTCTCCGTCGCTCTGCGTCACGCCCAGTTCCTCCCCGAAACGCCTGTTCTGAACGCTTGTGCTCCATCAAGCGTACGGCGGGCCGGCGTGTCGATGCCCCGGGCCGTCGACCGTCCTACGCTGCGGACGGGCTGGCGGCGCGGGTCGCCCGGGAGCCGATCTGCCGCAGGTGCGCGATCAACTCCGGAGGCTCGTGCAGCTCCATGTCGTAACCGAGGGTCAGCAGGCGCCACGCCAGCCACTCCAGAGTGTCGGCGTTGCTGCGCAACCGGCGGGAGGTCGCGTCGATCGGCTCCAGATCGACGCCGGCGTCACCGAGCGGGCCTGCCATCCGCTCGATCGGCGCGTGCAGCGTCACCACCGCCCGGTAGACGGGCGTCAGCTCAAGCAGCTTCTCCGCCATGAACGAGGCGGCGTCGGACGCCGGCAGTTGCCGTGCGGCGACCCGGGTCCGGGTGGGGCGCAGGTCGGTGATCCGGTCGACCCGGAAGATCCGCCTGTCGTCACGGTCGTTGTCGTAGCCCACCAGATACCAGCGCCGACCCGCCGACCCGCCGACACCAGCTTGTACGGCTCGACGAGCCGTTCGGTGTCCACGCCGTCGCGACGGCGGTAGGTGAATCGCAGCTGCTCCCGGTTGTTGACGGCGGCGGCCAGCGCGTTCAGGTGCTCCGGGTCGACAGTCGGCCGGGGGTGTCGGACATGATCCCAGAATGCCAGCGATGTGTGCCAGAAGCTGTCCTACATGGGCCGTAGCGTTCGGGGCATGACGCCATTTCGCAGGCCTGGAACGACTCGCCGGTCGGGCTGCTGGCCTGGATGATGCAGACGTTGAAGGAGTTCACCATGACGGTGTCGACGCCGGAACAGGCCATCGACCGGGACCACCTGCTCACCAATGTGAGCCTCTACCCGGGCAGCCACTTCGTGGCGATGGACGAGCCGCTGGCGCACGCGGCGGTCATCCGCGCGTTCTTCGCGGGCCTGCGATGATCGAGCTGACCTGGGCTCAGGTCTCCGCTCGACGTCTTCAGCGGCACCGGCTCGACCCGTCGGCCGCGCCGACGGCACCGGACGCCGCACGCGTCGCCGACGTGGTGTCGGCGATCTGCGGCGCGCACGCCCAGATCGCGTCGGCCGCCGAGCTGTCCATCGGGCTGCGGCTGCCGGGCGCGACCCGCGCCCTGGTGCGCCGATCACTGTGGACCGATCGCACAGTGGTCAAGACCCGGGGGCCGCGCGGGACGGTGCACCTGCTCGCCGCGGCGGACCTGCCGATGTGGGTCGGCGCGCTGTCCGCGTTGCCGGCCCCGTCGTGGGAGCGAAGTGTGGTCCTGCTGACGCCCCGGCAGACCGAGCAGGTCCTCGCGGCCATCGCCGACGCGGTCGCCGAGGCCGACCTGACCACCGCCGAGCTGACCGAGGAGGTCGTCGCCCGTACCGGCCCGTGGGCGGGTGACCTGGTCATGGAGGCGTTTCAGGACAAGTGGCCCCGGTGGGTCGCGGCGATGACCGCCGCCACCCGGGCCGGAGTGGTCTGCTTCGGCCCGAATCGCGGTCGGGCCAGCACGTACACCAGCCCAACCCGGTGGCTGCCCGACTTCGCGCCGATGCCCGGCCGGGCCGCTCTGGCCGCCCTCGTCCGCGGCTACCTGCACGCGTACGGGCCGGCCACCCCGGCGCAGTTCGCCCGGTGGCTGGGGGTGCCCACGGGGTGGGGGACGTTGCTGTTCGACTCGCTCGACCTGACCGAGGTGACGGTGGAGGGCGCAGGGGCCTGGGTGACCGCCGACGACACCGAGTTCCCCGACGACCGGCCGTCCGGGTTGCGGCTGCTGCCGTACTTCGACGCGTACGCGGTTGGCTGCCACCCCCGCGAACGGCTCTTTCCCGGTGCCGCCGCCGAGCGGGCGCTCGCCGGTGGTCAGGCCGGCAACTATCCGGTGCTGCTGGTCGACGGGGTGGTCGCCGGCGTGTGGCATCAACGCCGTTCCGGCCGCTCGATCCGGGTCACCGTCGAGCCGCTGCGGGCGCTCGGAGCCGCCCAGAAGCGGGCGTTGGGGGAGGAGGCCGAACGGGTCGGCGAGATCCTGGAGGGCAAGGCGTCGTTGACCATCGGCACCGTCAGTGTCGGTCCGCATGCCTGAGGCCACGCCGGCTCACCGCCTGGGCGACGATGGGAGTGTGCACCCCGAACCGGTCGACCACGCGCCCCGGCAGGCGTTCCCCTGGGCGCTCCTGCGCCAACGCTGGGAGGACCTCACCTTCCTGCACTGGGCCGTCGCTCCGGAGGTGGTCGCGCCGTTGCTGCCCGCCGGCACCCGTCCGGACACCCTGGACGGGGTCAGCTACGTCGGCCTGATCGGTTTCCGGATGGTCGGGCTGGGCCTCGGCCGGGGGCCGGGGGTGCCGTACTTCGGCACCTTCTGGGAGACAAACGTCCGGCTCTACTCCGTCGACGACGCCGGCCGCCGAGCTGTCGTGTTCCGCTCGCTCGACGCGTCCCGCCTGCTGCCGGTGCTGGTGGCGCGGGCGACGCTGCGCCTGCCGTACCTGTGGTCGTCGATGCGGTTGGATCGCGACGGCGACCGTCGCACCTACCGCTGCCGGCGACGCTGGCCGGGGCCAGCGGGCGCGACGAGCCGGATGGTGGTGCGGGTGGGGGAGCGGATCGTCGAGCCGACCCCGCTCGAACACTTCGTCACCGCCCGCTGGGGGCTGCACACCCGGGCGTACGGGCGCACGCTGCACCTGCCGAACTGGCATCCGAGCTGGCCACTGCACCGGGCCGAGATGCTGCACCTGGATGACGAGTTGGTCGCCGCCGCCGGGCTACCGGCACCGGTCGGGCCACCGGTGAGCGTGCTCTACTCGCCCGGTGTCGGGGTCAGGTTCGGCCCGCCGGTGGCGGCCCGGCCACGCGGTGCCGGGCCGCCGGAGCCTCAGTAGCGGCCACCCTCGGGTGCGGGCAGCGCGTCCAGGTCGGCAAGGTCCTCGGCGCTGAGCCGCACGTCAGCGGCCAAGCAGTTGTCCACCAGGTACTTCGGGGTCTTGGTGCCGGGGATCGGGATGACCTGGTCCCCCTGGGCGACCACCCAGGCGAGGGCGACCTGCGCGGGGCTGAAGCCGGCCCGGTCGGCGATCTCCCGGACCCGGGCGACGATGGCGAGGTTCGCGCGCAGCGCGTCCTGCTGGAAGCGCGGCAGGCCGCGCCGGAAGTCGTCGGCGGGCAGGTCGTCGAACGAGGTGAACCGGCCGGCGAGGAAGCCGCGACCGAGCGGGGAGAACGGCAGGAAGGCGATGCCCTGCTCGGCGCAGTACGGCAACACCTCGGTCAACGGGTCGCGCGTCCACAGTGACAACTCGGACTGCACCGACGCCACCGGGTGCACGGCCTGGGCCCGCACGATCTGCGCGACAGTCACCTCGGACAACCCGAGCTGCCGGGCCTTGCCCGCCGCCACGACCTCGGCCATCGCGCCCCAGGACTCCTCGATGGGCACCTCCGGGTCGACCCGGTGCAGTTGGTAGAGGTCGACGTGGTCGGTGCCGAGCCGGCGCAGGCTCTCGTCGATCGCGGCGCGGATGTGCTCCGGGCGGCCGTTGTTGCCGATCTTCGGCAACTTGCCGGTGTCGCCGGTGGGGGAGGTGGCCACCAGGCCGACCTTCGTGGCCAGTACGGCCCGCTCCCGGTGACCGCCGGCCAGCGCCCGCCCGACCAGCTCCTCGTTTGTGTACGGCCCGTACACGTCCGACGTGTCGATCAGTGTCGCGCCCAGGTCCAGTGCCTGTCGGATGACGGAGATCGACGTGTCGTCGTCGTGAGGGCCGGTGATGTCGTAGGCGTGGCTCATGCCCATGCAGCCGAGGCCGATGACGCCGACCTCGGGTCCGGTGCTGCCCAGCGTGGTGGTTCGCATGCGCCCACGCTACGACTGGCCCGGCCGACCCGCACCCGCCGAGCGGGGCATTGATGTTCCCGGGCAGGTGACGACTCTCACCGGAAATGGACTCGGGAGTCCGGTACGGTGAGGGCTAAGCGGACCTGCGAGTCCGGATATGCCTGAGAGTGACCCACGAGGAGCCCCATGACCTACGTACGGATCAGTGACGCCCTGCGCGCTGTGGTCTTCGAGCCGACGCGCGACCTGACCGAGGCGCTCGACGAGTTCTACGCCCCCGACTACACCCACCGCAGCGACGGCGAGACCCTCGACCGGGCCGGATTCGTCGAGATGGTGACCCAGGTCCGCGGTCAGATCGTCAGCGGCACCGTGCGGGTCCTCGACGAGCTGCGCGACGGTCTGCGCTACGCCGAACGACACGTCTACGAGATCACAGTGGCCGACGGGTCGACCGCCCGGCGGGAGATCACCATCTTCGGGACGTACGCCGAGGACGGCCGCTTCCGCCACCTCAGCGAGACGGGTTTCGACCTGCCCGCCTGACCCCACCTCGACCACCAACAAAGAAGAGAGAGCCATGCCCCGCCTTACCGACCCCGACCCGAACACGATTCCGGCCGACGTCCGCGCCGTTCTGTCCGCCCTGCCGCCCGACCCGATGGTCAAGATGCTGACCCACTCGACCGGCACCGTGAACCTCTTCATCCAGCTCGCGAGGGCGCAGTTCACCTCGTTGGAGCTGCCCGCCCGCTCGCGGGAGCTGGTCATCCTCACCGTGGCCGCGCACACCGGGTGCGAGTTCGTGGCGGCCCAGCACGGCCCGATGTCCGCGACGGCCGGCGTCGACGAGCGCACCCGGGGGATCATCAGCAGTCGGGACGTCGACAACCCGCACCTCTCCGCGTACGACCGCACGCTCATCCGGTTCGCCGCCGAGGTGGTGCGGTCACCGCGGGTTCCCGACGACCTCTTCGACCAGGTGCGGCACATCCTCAGCGAGCGCGAGATCGTCGAGGTGCTCCAGGTGATCGGCTACTACTGGTCGTTCGGCCGGGTGGCCACTGTGCTCAACGTCGAACTCAGCACCGTGTACGGCGACGAGCCGCTGCTGACCGACGAGACCGAGCGGGCAGACTGAGGCGATGACCGCGCCGACGCCGAGCGACCCGGATACCCCCCATCGGCGGCTGGACGCCCGTCGCAACCAGGAGCGGGTCATCGCCGCCGCCCGGGAGCTCTTCAGCGAGCAGGGTCTCCAGGTGACGGTGCCGCAGGTGGCGGAACGGGCCGGGGTGGGTCGCGCGACTGTGTACCGCAGCTACCCCAGCAAGGAAGACCTGATCGTCGCTGTCGTCCAGCGGCAGTTCGAGGAGTTGGAGCAGCGCATCCGCGCGGCGCTCGACGGCGTCGACGCGTACCGGGAGTGGTGTTCCTTCGTGCCCGACCTGTTCGGACGCCTCGCCCGCGACCGGGTCCTCGCCGACGCGTTCTTCGAGGGCCGGCTGGTGCCCGCCGCGCGCATCCTGGAACTGATCGGGCAACTGGTGGCGGCAGCCCGAGCGTCCGGCAAGATCCGCCCGGACGCCGGGGAGCTGGACATCCGGGTAATCCTCTGCGGAGCGGTCCGGCAGCTCATCGTGTTCGACGAGCGCGACCCGGCGGTGTGGCGCCGCTACGCCGACCTCGTGCTCAACGCGCTGCGCCCCTGACGGCCACGGCTGACACTGGGAGAAAGCTCGGCCGACGTGTCGAGGACGGTAGCGCGGCTTCGACAACGTGTTGAGGGCCGGAGACAGCCGGCCTCGCCGACAAGCCGACACCCCACGGACCGAGGAGCGGATCGATGACGAAGGTGACGACCGGAGCGACGATGTCGTTGGACGGCTACATCGCGGACGCGTCCCACGGCGGCTTCGAGTATCTCTTCCAGTGGTACGAGAACGGCGACGTCGAGACGCCGACGGTCGACCCCGAGCTGACCTTCCGGACGTCCGCCGCGAGCGCCCGGCACCTGCGGGCTCGCACCGAGCGCACCGGCGCGCTCGTCGTCGGCAGGAGGCTCTTCGACATCACCAGCGGGTGGGGTGGCCGGCATCCGTTGGACGTGCCGGTCGTGGTTGTCACGCACAGCGTGCCGGAGGGCTGGGCACCCGAGAACGACTCCTTCGTCTTCGTCACCGACGGCATCGAGAGCGCCATCGCCCGGGCGAAGGCGATCGCCGGCGACAAGGAGGTCGGCGTCAACGGCGGCACCATCGCCGCCCAGGTCGTCGAGGCCGGCCTGCTCGACGAGGTGCACGTCGACCTCGTCCCGGTCCTGCTCGGCGCCGGCATCCCGCTCTTCGCCGACCTGAGGATCGCGCCACTTCAGCTGGACGGTCCGTTCAGCGTCGTCGAGGGCGATGGCGTCACCCACCTGGCCTACCGGGTACGCCCAGCGGCCTGAGCGCCGCGGGGGCCAGCGCCCCCACCTTGCTCCCATAGTCATTGATCGATATTGTGCGCGCAGGCGCCGCCCCGCCTCAGACCACCACCGTCGATCCGAAGCGGGTTCCGCATGCGCACACTGAGACTTGTCACGACCCTGGCCGTCGCCGGCCTGCTCGCCGGTGGGGTGGCAGTGGTCGCCGCCACACCGGCCAGCGCGGCGAGGGCCGTGTTCTCGGTGACGAACAACTGGGGCAACGGCTACCAGGGGCAGGTCACCGTCACCAACGACACCTCCGCACCGATCACCAGCTGGCGGGTCGAGTTCGACCTGCCGTCCTCCTCGGCGGTCAGCCAGTCGTGGAACGCGCAACAGACGACCTCGGGCAGCCACTACACCTTCGCCAACGTGTCCTGGAACGGCACCCTCGCCGCCGGCGCCTCCACCTCGTTCGGCTTCCTCGTCAACGGCACCGGCACCCCGGTCAACTGCACGGTGAACGGCGCGTCCTGCGCCGGCGGCCCGCCCCCGACCACGCCGCCGCCCACCACCCCGCCCCCGACGACCCCGCCGCCGACCACCGGCACGCCGGTCGAGCGACACGGGCAACTGCGGGTCTGCGGCACCACGATGTGCGACAGGTCCGGCGCGCGGGTGCAGCTGCGGGGCATCAGCAGCATGTGGCTCAACTGGGAGACGGCCCCGTACGCCGAGAACCTCTCCGCGTTGACCTGGATGCGCGACAACTGGAATCTCCAGGTGATCCGCGCGGCCATGGGCGTGGAGCCGGCGGGGGCGTACCTCAGTGACCCGGCCAAGGCGCGCGCGCAGGTGGAGACCATCATCAACAACGCGGTCACCGCCGGGGTCTACGTGATCGTCGACTGGCACGCGCACGAGGCGCAGAACAACCAGTCCCAGGCGGTGGCGTTCTTCGGTGACCTGGCCCGCCGGTACGGCCACCTGCCCAACGTCATCTGGGAGCCCTACAACGAGCCGCTCCAGGTGAGCTGGACCAATGTCATCAAGCCGTA
Source organism: Micromonospora sp. NPDC053740 (assembly GCF_040677775.1). Classification (NCBI taxonomy): domain Bacteria; kingdom Bacillati; phylum Actinomycetota; class Actinomycetes; order Micromonosporales; family Micromonosporaceae; genus Micromonospora; species Micromonospora sp. NPDC053740. The sequence goes on along the minus strand of NZ_JBFASO010000001.1, from coordinate 153,097 downwards.
CCACCAGGCGGTGGTGTCCGCGATCCGCGCCGCCGACCCGGACAACATCGTCGTGCTCGGCACCCCGACCTGGTCACAGGACGTGGATGTCGCGGCGGCCAGCCCGGTCACCGGCACCAACCTGATGTACACCCTGCACTTCTACTCCTGCACGCACGGGGCGTCGCTGCGCGCCAAGGGCGACGCGGCGATCCGCGCGGGTCTGGCGCTGTTCGTCACGGAGTGGGGCGCCAGTAACGCCGACGGCGGCCTCGACGGCCGGTCCTGTCTGCCCGAGGCGCAGTCCTGGATCGACTGGATGAAGGCGAACGGCATTTCGTGGACGGCCTGGAAACTCGACGTCGGCACCGACACCACGAACCTGCTCAGCCCGGGGGCGCCGGTGACCGGCGGGTGGACCAACTACCTGCACGGCCACGCGCCGTTCGTGGTGGCGAACATGAGGTGATCCCGGCGGCGCCTTGACCGGGATTGTTCGAATCGAGACTGCTGATGTCGGGGTGTCCAGGCCGGCGGGACACCCCGACATCACCGACCCCCAGCACGACCACCGTCGCAGGGTCAGGGGGTGAAAGCCCGCCGGTACGCGGTAGGGGTGGTGGCGAAGGCCCGCTGGAAATGCGCACGGAGGTTGGTCGCCGTGCCCAGGCCGGTGCGCCGTGCGACCTCGTCGATGGTGATTCCGCCGTCCTCGAGCAGAGTGCAGGCGGCGCGCAGCCGTTGCTGGATCAGCCAGGCTCGTGGGCTCATCCGGAGCCGACTCTGAAAGGCGCGGTGCAGCGTACGGCTGGACATCACACCCTGCCGGGCAAGGTCCGCGACGGTGATCGGGCGGTGCAGATTGCCGCTCGCCCAAGCGGTGACAGCGGCCAACTCGTCGTCCGGACCCGTTACGTCGACCGGAATGAACTGGGCCTGACCGCCGGCCCGGTGCAATGGTGTGACCATGTGCCGGGCCCGTTGGATGGCGACAGCCTGCCCGTGGTCGCGGCCGACGAGGTAGAGGCACATGTCAAGACCGGCGGCGAGTCCGGCGCTGGTGAGCACCTCACCTTCGTCGATGTAGAGCGCACCCGCGTCCACTGACACCAGTGGGTGCTCGTGGGCGAGCGCGTCGGCGTGCGCCCAGTGGGTCGTCGCGCGGCGGCCGTCGAGCAGACCGGCCTGGGCCAGCGCGAAGGCGCCGGTGCAGATCGACGCGATGCGAGCGCCACGACGGTGGGCGAGCCGTAGCGCTTCGAGGGCGCGCGTCGGTGCCGGGCCACGGCGGAACCCGGGCACGATCACCGTGTCGGCATCGTCGAGGGCGTCAAGCGTCGCGGCGACGGTCAGCTCCAGGCCGGCGGTGGTGGTGGTGACCGAGCCACCGTCCAGTGCGCACACAGTCATCGCGTACCGACCGTGGCCCTCGTGGCCGAACACCTGCGTCGCGATGGTCAGATCGAAGGCGACGACTCTGGGCAGGGCGAGAACGGCGACCTGATGCGTGGCGGAACTCTTACGCATGATGGCAAGGATGCCACTCGTCGCCGCCCGCTCGACGGGAGATTCTGGGCCGTATGCGAATCGAGATCGTGGTGTTCGACGGCTTCGACGAACTGGACGTCTTCGGGCCGTTCGAGGTGTTGTCGATGGCCGGTTTCGACGTGGCGCTGGTCGCCGTCGAACGGTCGGGGCTGGTCACCAGCATGCGGGGCGTCCAACTCCAGGTCCCCGAGGTGCTGGGTCGGGCCGACGGTGTGATCGTCCCGGGTGGCGGATGGCTGAACCGAACGCCCGAGGGTGCCTGGGCGCAGGCGCAGCGCGGTGTGCTGCCGGCGAGGCTGGCCGCGCTGGCACCATCGGCCCGGTGGATGGCGTCGGTGTGCACCGGTGCGCTGGTGCTCGCGTCCGCCGGCCTGCTGACCGGTCGGCGGGCGACCACCAACCGCAACGCGTACGACGAGTTGCGCGCGCACGACGTCACAGTCCTCGACGAGCGGGTGGTCGACGACGGTGACCGGGTCACCGCCGGCGCGCTGTCGGCCGGACTCGATCTGGGCCTGTGGCTCACGGAACGGGAACTCGACGCCGCCACCGCCGACCGGGTCGCCGCGGCCATCGAGTACCGGGCTGCGCGACGCTGAGCAGCGCGAACAGAACGGGCGCGTCACCTTAACGCGCCGGAAACACCCCCGGTACCAACCCTGGGAACGCTCGTCGGACAGCCAGACCACCGACACGCGAACCGGGGTGACAATGGCCGACAACACCACAAACGCGCCGACGTACGACGAGCCGGTGGGCCGGTCCGGCAACGGCCGGACGCTGCCCACCCCCCGTACGAATTCGGTCCTGTCGCTGGACGACGGCGATCCGGCGGACCTGGCCACGATCGGGGTGGAAGAGGAGTTCCACGTCGTCGACCTGCACACCCGGGAGTTGGTGCCCCGCGCCGGGGAGTTGCTCGACCGGTTGCCGGCGGCCTCGTTCACCGCCGAACTGCACCGCAGCGTGGTGGAGACCAACACCGCTGTCTGCCGCACCCTGGACGAGATCCGCGCCGAGCTGACCCGGCTGCGTCAGGCGGCCGTCCAGGTCGCCGACCGGGCCGGTCTGGGCATCGTGGCGGCCGGTACGGTGCCGCTGCGCGCCGACGGCGACCCCAGTGTCACCCCCACCTCCCGCTACCGGCGGATGCTCGACGAGTATCAGATGCTCGCCCGGGAGCAGTTGATCTGCGGCGCGCAGGTGCACGTCGGTGTCTCCGACCGGGACCTGGCGGTGGCGGTCACCCGCCGGGTCCAGCCGTGGCTGCCGGTGCTGCTCGCCCTCTCCACCAGTTCGCCGTACTGGATGGGCCAGGACAGCGGCTACGCCAGCGTCCGCTCCCTGGTCTGGCAGCGCTGGCCCACCGCTGGCGATCCGGGCGAGGTGACCAGCGCCGCCGACCACGAGGCGTTGGTCGCCGAGCTGATCTCTTCCGAGACCATCACCGACCCCGCCATGATCTATTTCGACGTCCGGCCGTCGGCGCACGTGCCCACGGTGGAGCTGCGGATCACCGACGCCAACCCCGACGTCGAGACCATCGTCCTGCTCACCGGTCTGTTCCGGGCGCTCGTCCGACGGGAGGTCGCCGCCCTGCGCGCCGGTGTGGAACGCACTGCCGTGCGACCACCGGTACTGCGCGCCGCCGTGTGGCGGGCCGCCCGCTCCGGGTTGGAAGGTGACCTGCTCGACCTGCCCCGGTCGGCCCGACCGGTGCCGGCCGCCCAGGCGGTCCGCCGCCTGGTGACCGACCTGCGCCCACAGCTGGTGGCGACCGGGGACTGGGAGCAGGTCAGCGAGCTGACCCGGTACGCGCTGGAACGTGGCAGCTGCGCCGCGCGGCAGCGGCGGGCGTACGAGCGACGGGGCCGGTTGGCCGACGTGGTCGACCTGCTGCTCGACGAGACCCGGGGCCGGGTCCGTGCTCCGCTGCCGGGTGCGCCGACACCGCCGGCGCTGCCCACGTACGTCGACGCCGGCGACGAGGTCTTCGGACCGGCCGGACCGCAACCGGCGTACGCCCCGATGCTCGCGGCCCTGCGCCAACTCGGCGCCGGGGCCCTGCGTCAACGCGAACACGACCGGGACGAGGAGCAGCGGGCCCGAGGCGTGACGTTCAGCGTGGCCGGCGAGGCGAGCACCCGGCTCTTCCCGGTCGACCTGGTGCCCCGGGTGGTGCCCGCCGCCGACTGGCGGACCCTGCGGACCGGCCTGGTGCAACGCGCCCGCGCCCTCGACGCGTTCCTGCGCGACGTCTACGCCGACCGGGCCGTGGTGGCCGACGGTGTGGTGCCGGCGTGGGTGGTGGAGTCCTCACCCGGGCTGCGCCCGACAGGCGCGCTCATGGGCCGTCGGGGCACCCGCGCCCAGGTGTCCGGCACCGACCTCGTCCGGGACCCGGACGGCGGCTGGTACGTGCTGGAGGACAACCTGCGGGTGCCCTCCGGAATCGGCTACGCGGTGCAGAACCGTCGACTGACCCAGGCGGTGTTGCCGGAGCTGCCGGTGCCGGAGGATCTGCTGCCCGCCGACGAGACGCCGGCGATGCTGTACCGGGCGCTGGTCGCCGCCGCGCCCGCCGCGGCCGACGACCCCGCCGTGGTGGTGCTCAGCAGCGGCCCCGGTGACCCGGCGTGGTTCGAGCATCGGCTGCTCGCCGACGAGATGGGTGTGCCGCTGACCGAGACCAGCGACCTGCTGGTGGAGGAGGGTCGGGTCCGACTGGTCCGCGACGGCTGCCGCCGCGAGGTCGACGTGATCTACCTGCGGATGGACGAGGAGGCGCTGCTGCACGCGCCCGGCGCGGACGGGGTGCCGCTGGGCTGGCCGCTGCTCGCCGCAGTGCACGCCGGGCGGCTCACGCTGGCCAACGCGCTGGGCAACGGTGTCGGTGACGACAAGGCGCTGTACGCGTACGTGCCCCGGCTGATCGAGTACTACCTGGGCGAGAAGCCGCTGCTCGGGGACGTGCCGACGTACCTGTGTGGGCTGCCCGAGCAGCGGGCCGAGGTGCTGGGCCGGCTCGACGAGCTGGTGCTCAAGCCGGTCGACGGGTACGGCGGTGACCGGGTGGTGATCGGCCCCCGCGCCGAGGTGGAGGAGTTGGCCGCCGTCCGGGAGCAGATCCTCGCGGCCCCGCACCGGTGGATCGCCCAGGAGATGATCGCGCTGACCACCCACCCGGTCTTCGACGGCACGGCGCTGGCTCCCCGTCACGTCGACCTGCGGGCGTTCGTCTTCCTGGGTGACACCGCCGAGGTCGCGCCGGTGGCACTGACCCGGGTGGCTCCGGCCGGCAGCATGATCGTCAACTCGTCGCGCGGCGGCGGGTCGAAGGACACCTGGCTGCTCGGTGGAGCCGACGAACAGTCGGCGTAACCGACGCTTGACCCACCCGTCATCGGGACGCAACCCGGGCCGCCAAGCCTGGACCGGTCAGCGGCCCCCAGCGGATCCAGCCGATGAGAGGTGTACGCCATGTGCGGTATCGGAGGCGAGTTCCGCCTCGACGGAGCGCCGCCGGACCTGGCCGCCGTCGAGCGGATGCTCCCCGCCCTGGCCTCCCGGGGCCCGGACGGCGAGGGTCGGTGGCAGCACGGGCCGGTGGCCCTGGTGCACCGCCGGCTGCGCATCATCGACCTGTCCGACGCGGGCGCCCAGCCGATGGTCGACACCGAGCTGGGTCTGGCCACTGTCTTCAACGGCTGTATCTACAACTACCGGGAGCTGCGCGACGAGCTGACCACCGCCGGCTACTCCTTCCGGTCCACCTCGGACACCGAGGTGATCCTCAAGGCGTACCACAGGTGGGGGGCGGCCTGCGTCGAGCGGTTCTACGGGATGTTCGCGTTCGCCCTGGTCGAGCTGGACACGCACACGGTGGTGCTGGCCCGGGACCGGCTCGGCATCAAACCGCTCTACCTGGCCGAAGGGCCGGGCCGGGTGCGCTTCGCCTCGACAGTGCCGGCGTTGCTCGCCGCCGGTGACGTGGACACCGACCTCGACCCGGTGGCGCTGCACCACTACATGAGCTTCCACTCGGTGGTGCCGCCGCCGCGCACGATCCTCGCCGGGGTCCGCAAGCTGCCGCCGGCCACCGTGCGGGTGATCACCGCAGACGGCCGGAGCACGGACACCACCTACTGGCGGCCGGGGTTCAACCGGGCCGCCGTCCCCGCCATGTCCGCCAACGAGTGGCAGGAACGGCTCATGGCGGCGTTGCGCACCGCCGTACGACGGCGGATGGTCGCCGACGTGCCGGTCGGCGTGCTGCTCTCCGGCGGTCTCGACTCCAGCCTGATCGTCGCCCTGCTGGCCGAGCAGGGCCAGACCGGCCTGGCCACCTTCAGCATCGGCTTCGAGGCGGCGGCGGGGGAGAGCGGCGACGAGTTCCACTACTCCGACCTGATGGCCCGCCACTTCGACACCGACCACCAGCAGATCCGCATCGGCGCGAAGCGGTTCGTCCCCGCCGTGCACCAGGCCATCGCGGCGATGAGCGAGCCGATGGTCAGCCACGACTGCGTAGCGTTCCACCTGCTTTCCGAGGAGGTCTCGCAGCGGATCACGGTGGTGCAGTCCGGCCAGGGCGCCGACGAGATCCTCGCCGGCTACGACTGGTACCCGCCGATGGCCAACGTGGCCCGCGCGGACGCCGTCGAGGCGTACGCCCGGGTGTTCTTCGATCGTCGCCACGACGCGCTCGGCGGGCACCTGGCGCCCGAGTGGATGCTCGACCACGACGCCAGCCTGGAGTTCGTCGCCGCGCACTTCGGCGCGCCCGGAGCGGACACCGCGCTGGACGCGGCGCTGCGCCTGGACAGCCTGGTGATGCTCGTCGACGATCCGGTCAAGCGCGTCGACAACATGACGATGGCCTGGGGGCTGGAGGCCCGGGTGCCGTTCCTCGACCACGAGGTGGTCGAGCTGGCCGCGGCCTGCCCACCGGCCCTGAAGCTGGCCCACGGCGGCAAGGGGGTGCTGAAGGCGGCGAGCCGGGGCATCGTCCCGGACGAGGTGATCGACAGGCCGAAGGGCTACTTCCCGGTGCCCGCCATCCGGCACCTCTCCGGTCCGCTGCTCGACGACGTGCGGGACGCGCTGACCGCCGGACCGGCGCGCGAGCGGGGCCTGTTCCGCAAGGACTACCTGGAGGAGTTGCTGGACGCGCCGAACGCCCGGCGGACCACGCTGGGCTCCAACGCGCTCTGGCAGCTCGGGCTGCTGGAGCTCTGGTTGCAGCGGATCGGGGTTTAGATGAGCGTACGGATTGAGTCGCCGCGCACCACCCGGCGGCCCCGACCCGCCAGCCACCGGCCGGTGTCGCCGCCGGTGCCGATCAGCGAGGAGTTCGCCCCCGCGCCGTCCCCCGACGGCCGTCGGGTGGCGTTCCTCTCCGACCGGGCCGGCACGCCCGGCGTCTGGGTCTGCCAGGTCGACGCGGGTGCGCCCGTCGCGGTGCCAGTCGGTGACGAGCCGGTCCTCGCGCTGAGCTGGTCCCCGGACGGCCAGTGGTTGGCCTGTGTCGTCGCCCCCGGTGGCGCGCCCCGCACCGAGCTGTGGGTGTTACGCCCCGACGGCACGCGACGCCACCAGGTCGCCGGGTTCGGTCGACGCAGCGCCGCGCTGGCCGGCTGGCTGCCTCACGGCGCGGTGCTGGTGGTCACCGAGACCGACGAGCACGGGCAGGCCCTGCTGGTCGACGCGGCCACCGGTCACCGGCGGGTGCTCGCTGAGGGCGACCTGCTCACCCTCCTGGACGTGACCCCGGACGCCGCTGTGGCGCTGCTGCGCCGCGGCCCCCGTAACGCCCGCTGGCTGGAGGTGCTCGACGTGGCCACCGGCGTTCGGCGGCGGTTGTTCCCGGACACCGGGCGGGGCAGCACCGACCAGGGCTGGTTCGGCCCGGACGGAACGAGCGTGCTGGCCCGCACCGACGCGTACTCCGAACTCGCCGCGTTGGTGCGGGTCGACCTGACCCGACCGGAACAGCCGCCGACCCGGCTCGCCGGGCGACCGGACGCCGAGCTGGAACACGTCACGCCCAGCGCGGACGGGCAGCGCGGCGCGTTGCTGTGGAACACCTACGGCGGGCGCAGCGAGCTGAGCCTGCTCGACTTCGCCAGCGGTGTGCAGCGGGCCGTCACCGCCCCCGGCGAGGTGCTCGGCGACGCCGTCTTCGCCGCCGACGGCGGCCTGCTCTGCCTCACCGCGCAGGGGCCGGTGCAGCCCCGGGAGCTGTGGCTGGTCGACCCGTCGACAGGGGTGCCGCGCCCGCTGCGGCCGGCCACCGCCCCGCGCTCCGACGATGCCGGTGTCGCACCGCAACTTCTCGACCTGCGCGCCCGGGACGGGCTGCCGCTCTCCGGCTGGCTCTACCGCCCGGCAGGGCCGGGCCCCTGGCCGACCGCGATCAGCCTGCACGGTGGCCCGGAGGCGCAGGAGCGTCCCGGCTACAACCCGCTGTTCCAGGCCCTGGTGGCAAAGGGCATCGCGGTCTTCGCGCCCAACGTCCGTGGGTCGTCCGGGTTCGGCCGCTCGTTCGTCGCCGCCGACAACCTCGCCGGCCGCTACGGCGCGATCGCCGACGTGGCGGCCTGCGCCGACTTCCTCGTCGACGCTGGCGTCGCCCGGCCCGGCCAGCTCGGCGTTCTGGGTCGCTCCTACGGCGGATACCTGGTCCTCGCGGTGCTGGTGAACTTCCCCGGGCTGTTCGCCGCCGGGGTCGCCGAGTGCGGCATCTCCGACTTCCGGACCTTCTTCGCCGGCACCGAGCCGTGGATCGCCGCCGCCGCCGTCAGCAAGTACGGCGACCCGCACCGGGACGCCGATCTGCTGCGCGACCTCTCCCCGCTGACCCACATCGACCGGCTGGACGTGCCGGTGCTGCTGATCCACGGCGCCAACGACACGAACGTGCCGGCCGGCGAGTCGGCGCAGGTCGCCCAGGCCCTCGCCGACCGCGGTGTGCCGTACGGGCACCTGGTGCTCGCCGGGGAGGGGCACGACTTCCTGACCCGGACCAACGCCGAGGCGGCCCGTGCGGCCACCACCGGCTGGCTGACCCGGCATCTCGCCGCGACCGCGAGCGTCTTCGGCTGAGGCGTTATCCTGCGCCGGTGGAGGTCGCGGCGCAGGACGAGCGGTTGGCCGCGGACCTGGGTCGCTGGCTGGCCGAGGTGACCTTCGTCGACCTGGACACCGACGAGGTCACCGCGCGGGTGATCGACGCGGTGGTGCGGTGGGCCGAGGCCCAGGGCTGGCGGGTGTACCGGCGTGCGCCAAGCGTGCTGCCGTTGCCGCCGCCCCTGGAGCAGCGGCACTCGGTGCTCGACGTGGCGTGTGCCCGTCCGGACGGCCCACCCGTCGTGGTGGAGGTCGACCACACCGACCGGGCCCGTACGGTGCAGAAACTGCGCGCGGAGGCGGACGCCGGCCGGATCCCGATCTGGGTGCGGTGGGGTGTCGGACGTTTCACAGCGCCGCCACCGCCGGTGCGGATGGTGACCGTCGAGGTGACCCGGCGGGCCGGCCCGACCGGGCGCGGGCGGCTGCACAGCCGCGGCGGTGACCGCCCCGCCCCGGCCCACTCGACCGGCGGCGGCACCGTCACCCCGCAGGCGCTGCCGATCCCGTCGACCGACCCGGCGCAGGGCCCCGTCGACGACGGGCGTAAGAGCACCTGAAGCGAATCGTAAGCGGGCTCCGGCAGAGTTCTGGGTGTCACCGGAGAGCACGACAGACACCCAGGAGATCCCGATGCGCAAGCTCATCAACTCGACCTACATCACCCTCGACGGCGTCATCGAAAACCCGATGTGGACCATGCCGTACTTCGACGAGGAGGCCGCCAGCCTGGCCGGGGCGCAGACCGAGGAGGCCGACGCGATGCTGATGGGCCGGGCCACCTATGACGGCATGTCCGCCGCATGGCCGACCAGGGACGAGAGCGACCCGACCACTGGCGCCGCGTACTTCAACAACGTCAAGAAGTACGTCGCCTCGACCACCCTGACCAACCCCACCTGGAACAACACGGAGGTGCTCCAGGGCGACCTGGTCGAGGCGGTCACCGCGCTCAAGGCCCGGCCGGGCAAGAACATCATCCAGTACGGCTTCGGCTCGGTCACCGCCGAGCTGCTCCGGGCGGGCCTGGTGGACGAGGTCCGGTTCTGGATCCACCCGGTGCTGGAGGGCGGCCCCAGCCTCACCACGCCGCTGGCCGACGTCAAGGCGTCGTTCGACCTGGTCGACACCCGGGTGCACAAGAGCGGCGTGATCGTCGCCTCGTACCAGCCGAAGGTGTCCTCCTGAGCACCGGTCAGAGCTGGGCCCGGGCCTCGCCCGGGCTCAGCTGCGCGCCCTCGGCGAGCAGCGCGTCGAAGCGTTCCGGCCCGAGTTCGGCTCGCAGTCGTGCTGTCGTCCGGTCGGTGTCGTCGCGTTCGGCCGGAGCGGCGGGGGACTGCGTGGCGAGTCGGGCGGCGGCTGCGGCGCCCAGCAGTCGGGCGGCGACCTCGGGGGAGCGGACGGCCGCCGCCATCCCCTCCAGCGGTCCGACCGCGTCGCGCATCGTCGCCATCGCCTCGGCGGCCTCGAACGCCTCGATGTGCAGGGCCAGTGCGGCGTCCGGGTCGCCGCCCTGCTCGACCGCGTAGCCCAGCTCGACCAGCACCATCGGCAGGTAGAGCGCGGGTTGGCTCTCGCCGCGGCCCAGGTCGGCGAGGTGGCTGAGGTGGGTGACGGCCAGATCGAGCTTGCCGTCGCGGCGGGCGGCCAGCCCGAGGCTCATCTCCGCGAAGATCAACGCTCCGGGCGAGCCCTGCTCCACCGCCAGGTCGTAGGCGCGTTCGGCCAGTTCCCGACCCTGCGCGTAGTCGCGGGTCTGTACGGCGAGCCAGGCCAGCCAGGACAGCTCGGCGCAGACCTGCGGCCACAGCGCCAGCTCCTCGGCCCAGCGCAGCCCGTCGCGGTGCAGCGCGGCGGCGCGCTCGTGCTCGCCGCGCATGTCGGCCAGCCCACCCACCCACTCGGTCGCCCGGAGCCGACCCCACCGGTCGCCGAGGTCGGCGAAGAGCGCGGCGCTGCGGGTCGCGGTGCGCTCCAGGGTGGCCTGGTCACCGTTGGCGTGGGCGATGTGGGCCAGGGAGGTGAGCACCGCCGCCTCGGTCCACGGATCGGCTGCGGCGGTGGGCAGCAGCTCCGACACCAGGGCCAGGTCGCCGTGTTCGATCACCGCGTTGGCCGCGAACCACGCGGCGTGGCTGTCCGGGTCGGCGGCCACTGCGGCGCGTACGTCGTCCGGTGCGATCACCTCACCCTGCGACAGGGCGAAACCGACCCGCCAGGGTGCCGCGCGGGCCTCCTGCTCCGGGTCGCCGGGCACGGCCAGCGCCCGCCGCGCCTCGGTGAGCCGGCCGCGCAGGAACCAGTACCAGCTCAGTGCGACAGCCAGGCGCAGCCCGCCACCGTGCGCCAGCGCCGACCGCAGGTTCGCCAGCTCGGTGTCGAGAAGCGCCAGCCACCGCTGCTGGTCGGCCCCGCGCAGCCCGGGGTCGGCCCGTTCGGCCAGCTCCGTGTAGTAGGTGGCGTGCCGCCCGCGTACCTCGTCGGCGTCGGTGAGGCGGTCCAGGCAGAACGCGGCCACCGATTCGAGCAGCCGGTAGCGGGGGGCTGCACCGGAGTCGTCGAGCACCACAAGCGACCGGTCCACCAGCCGGGCGAGGACGTCCAGGTCGGTTCGGCAGACCTGTTCGGCGGCCTCCGGGGTGCAGCCGTCCGGGAACACCGCCAGTTGGGCGAGCACCACCCGGTCGGACTCGTCCAGGAGGTCCCAGCTCCAGCCGATCACCGCGGTGAGTGTCCGCTGTCGAGGTGGCACGTCCCGCTGCGCGGTGGTGAGCAACCGGAACCGGTCGTCGAGCCGGTCCACCACCCCGCGTACGCCCAGCGCGCGGACCCGGGTCGCGGCCAGCTCCAACGCCAGCGGTAGACCGTCGAGGCGGCGGCAGAGCTGGGCCACCGCCGTCGCGGTCTGTCCGTCGAGGCGGAAACCGCGCTGCTGCGTTGCGGCGCGGGCGACGAACAACCGGGCCGCCGCCGAGCGCCGGACCGCCTCCAGGTCACCGTCGTCCGGCACCGGCAGTGGGGGTACCTCCCAGATCAGCTCACCGGTCAGCCCGAGTGGCTCTCTGCTGGTGGCCAGCACGCTCACCCCGGACACGTCGCGCAGCAGCCGGGCGACCAGCTCGGCGACCGGTTCGATGACGTGTTCGCAGTTGTCCAGCACGAGCAGCAGCTGCCGGTGCCGCAGGGCCGTGACCACCCGGTCGGTGGGGGACTGGGTCGTTCCGGCGGCCTCGTGGGCGCCCAGGGCGCCGAGCACCTGTTCGGCGACGCGGGCGTCGCCGGCCGGGAGTGGTGCCAGCTCGACCAGTCGGACACCGTCCGGAGGAGACGCCGCTCGGGCCGTCTCGGTGGCCAGCCGCGTCTTGCCGACGCCACCTGGCCCGACCAGCGTGACCAGTCGCTGCCGGGGCAGCAGCGCCAGTAGCTCGGCCAGCGCCTCGTCCCGCCCGATCAACTCGTCGAGCGGGGCCGGCAGGTTGTTCCGGATGGTCGCCGCCCTCGGCGGGGCGTTCAGGCCGGCGTCCTGTTCGAGGATCCTGCGGTGCAGGGCGACCAGCTCCGGGCCGGGGTCGAGGCCCAGCTCCTCGGCGAGCCGGGCCCGCAGCTCGGCGTAGCTCTCCAACGCCTCGGACTGGCGGCCGGCCGCGTACAACGCGCGCAACTGCACCGCCCGCAGGCCCTCGCGCAGCGGATGCCTGGCGACCAACTCGGCCAGGTCCGCGGCCACCAGGTCATGCTCGCCCCGGGCCAGCCGGGCCTGCGCCAGCCGCTCCTGAACGACGAGGCGCTGCTCGCCGAGGCGGGCCGCCTCGGCGCGCACGAACTCGGCGTCGGCCACGTCGGCGTACGCCTCGCCGCGCCACAACGCGAGGGCCTCGGTCAGCCGTTCGACATCGGCGCAGCGGGCCAGCTCGTCGAAGCGGCCGACGTCGACCGCGTCGACCCGCAGCAGGTAGCCGGGTGGCCGGGACTCGACAAGCTCGCGGGCGCCGGGCTCGGCATCGTTCAGCGCCTTGCGGAGCTGAGACACCCGCACCTGGAGGGCTCCGGCCGGATTGGCGGGGGCGTCGTCACCCCACAGGTCGTCGATGAGGCGGTCCGCCGAGACGACCTGGTTGCGGTTGGCCAACAGGTCGGCCAGCAACGCCCGTACCTTGGTGCCGGGCACCACCACCGGCTCGCCGGCGTCCGTGGTCACGGCGAGCGGCCCGAGCACCCCGAACTGCACGGCGGTCATCCTAGCGCCGGCGAGCAGACCTGAATCAGACTGTGAACGGGCGGAAGCCTGGGCATGCACCACCACAACTCCATGATCGACGGAGTGGAGGGAGAGACCCTCGCGCGATCTTGCACTTTCTGTGGCGGCATCAGTCGCAAAAGCCGCATGGCGGCAGCAGGGAGTGCAAGATCGCGGGGTTGGGGCCCAGGAGCGTGGGAACGGAACTGCACTCCTCAGCATCGGGCGCCACAACGGGGCTCTCTTGGACATGCTTGCGTCGGTGCTGCCTGACTGACACCGACTCGGTCCGGGTCACCGCATGACCGTTGTTCCCACCCGCTCGGCTTGAAGTTCGCGTGTCCGTGGTCATGGCGCGCGGCCGGCTCAGGGGGTAGAAACATGTCAACCCTTCGGTGCGACCCCACCTTCGACCGCAGGGATCAGAGAGCGCTCTCACCGCCCCGAGCTGCGCCGGAAGTACGCCCCGGCCAGCGGAGAGGACGAACCACATGACAACCCCGTCCCGAGACGTGCGCCGGAGATCCGGTCGTACCCTCCTGCTCGCTCTGGTCTTGACCACCGCCACCACGATGACCAGCACGGCGGCCAGCGCCGGCCGCCCGACGCACGGCGCACCCGACTTCGGCCCGAACGTGACGATCTTTGACCCGTCGATGCCGGTCGGCGAGATTCAGCAGACCCTCGACGCGGCGCACGCCCGCCAGGTCGACAACGAGATGGGCACCGAGCGGCACGCGTACCTGTTCAAGCCCGGCACGTACGGCACGGCCGCGCAGCCGTTGCAGGCCAAGGTCGGCTACTACACCGAGGTGTCCGGCCTGGGCGCCTCGCCCACCGACGTCACGGTCAACGGCAAGATCGAGGTCTACAACCGCTGCCTGGCCGACGGGGGCACCGGCAACTGCCTCGCGCTGGTGAACTTCTGGCGCACCCTGTCCAACCTCTCGCTCACCATCAATGCGGCCGGTCAGGACGACTGCCGGTCGACGGCGAACTTCTGGGCGGTGTCCCAGGCGGTGTCGATGCGCCGGCTCAACATCGGCGGCGGCAGCCTGTCGCTGATGGACTACTGCACCGCGGGCCCGCAGTACGCCAGCGGCGGGTTCATCGCCGACTCGCGGCTGCCGGCCACCACCAACGGCTCCCAGCAGCAGTGGCTGACCCGCAACAGCGAGGTCGCGAGTTGGTCCAACGCGGTGTGGAACCAGGTGTTCGCGGGGGTCGAGGGCGCGCCCGACGACGCCACCTTCCCCGACCCTCCGTACACCACACTGGAGGCCACCCCGCTCAGCCGGGAGAAGCCCTACCTCTTCGTCGACGGCAAGGGTCGTTACCAGGTACGGGTGCCTGCGGCGCAACGCGACAGCCGGGGCGTCTCCTGGGCCGACGGCATCACGCCGGGGCGGACCATCGGGATCGATGACTTCTTCATCGCCAAGCCGTCCGACCCGGTCCGCGTCATCAACAGCCAGTTGGCGCGCGGCAAGCACCTGCTGCTCACCCCCGGCACCTACGACATCGCCCGCAGCATCGAGGTTCGGCGACCGAACACCGTCGTGCTCGGGATCGGGCACGCCACGCTCACCGCCGTGAACGGCGCGATCCCGCTGGATGTGGCCGGTGTGCCAGGGGTGATCGTCGCCGGTGTCACTATCGACGCCGGCACCGTCGAATCACCGGTCCTGCTGCGGGTCGGACGCCAGCACGGCCACAACGCGAGCAGCCCGCACAACCCGACCACGCTCTCCGACGTGTACTTCCGGGTCGGCGGCCCGCACATCGGACGGACGAACACCGCGCTGGAGGTCAACAGCGACAACGTGCTGATCGACCACACCTGGGTGTGGCGGGGTGATCACGGCGTCGAGGGCTTCACCGAGGGCGTCAACGGTGACACCGACCGCTGGCGTACCAACACCGGTCGCTACGGCGCCGTCATCAACGGCGATCACGTGACAGCGACCGGCCTGTTCGTCGAGCACTTCCAGCGCTACAACACGGTCTGGAACGGCGAGCACGGCACCACGATCCTCTACCAGAACGAGCTGCCGTACGACCCGCCGACGCAGGCCGACTGGATGAACGGCCCGGTCGAGGGTTGGGCCGGGTACAAGGTCGGTGACCGGGTGCGCCACCACACCCTGTACGGCGGCGGGGTGTACGTCTTCAACCAGAACAACCCGTCGATCCACACCGAGAACGGCTTCGAGGTCCCGGACCGGCCTGGGGTGCGGCTGCACCACATCATGACCGTCAACCTCAGCGCCGGCACCATCGACCACGTGGTCAACGGTGTCGGCGAGGCGGCCGACATGACCAAGGTCGGCGCTCCGGTCTACCTGGCCCGGCACCCGACTCCGTAGCGGGACCGGGCGTACCGACGGGGCCGGAGCCGGCGACGGCTCCGGCCCCGCACGGATGGTCTGCCACGGCCCGCCTGACCTGTTGCGGGCGGTTGCCTAGCTCGACCGGGACCCGGCGGCCGGTCGATAGTCCGGCAGTGGCGGGAGCCTGGGCTGTAGGCGTCGTTCCACTCCCGCCATGGCTCCGAGCAATGGAAGTCGGGCCATCGTGTTGCGAGCCCAGATGCCGGCCCGGCTCTTCGGGGCGAGCATGCCGATGAAGAGGTTAGATTGACTCCGCTCGACCATCTTCCGATGGCCCTGCTCGTACCGGTGGAAGGCGATCCGATGATCCCCGCCGGCGGATGCGAGTTCTCCCGCGAGTCGGTAGGCGCCGATGAGAGACAGCGTCGCCCCGGCGCCGGCAGCCGGTGACGCACAGTGCGCGGCGTCTCCGAGGAGCGCGACCCGCCCGGACGACCACGACGCCATCCGCACCTGGCTCAACGCGTCGAAGTAGAAGTCAGGATCGGTGAGTGCGCCCGCCAGCAGTTGCGGGACGTGCCATGGCAGGTCCGCGAACGCCTCCCGCAGCAGACGCTTCTGCTGCTCGACGTTCCGGTAGTCGTACGTGAGGGGCCTGCTGCGGAACAGAAAGTTCACTTTGGCCCCGGCATGGGTGCCCGAACGATAGATGCCCGCCGCCCGACCCGGTCGGTTGTAGAGCGTCACCCACCGCTGCTCACCCAGGTCAGGGTTTACGTTCGCGGATGCGAAGTAGTGCCCCAGATGCCGGAGGAACTGCGACTCTGGGCCGAAGGCCAACTGCCGCACCGTGGAGTGTGTGCCGTCAGCGCCAACGATCAGGTCGAACCGGCGGGTCGGGCCGTGCTCGAAGGTGACAGTCACGCCATCGTTGTCCTGGTCGATGGTGCGGATCGAGTCATCGAAGATGTACTCGACGTCGTCCTTTGTCGTCTCGTGCAGGATCGCCGCCAGGTCGCCGCGCATGATCTCGACCTCGGTGCTGGCGGCTCTGCCCTGGATCGCCCGCATGTCGATGCGAGCCACACTGCGATTGTCCTCGTCCACGAAGGACATTCCGATCACGTCCGCCGCCGCCGCGCGGACTCGCGACATGATCCCCATCCGTTCGACGACGTCAACGGCCTGCCCGCGTACGTCGACACCGTTGCCGCCCTCGCGCAGGCGGGGCGCACGCTCGACCACTGTGGGCGCAAAGCCATACCTGGCCAGCCAGAAGGCCAGGGTCGGCCCCGCGATGCTGGCCCCGGAGATGAGAATCCGCTGGTTCATTGACTCCTCCTTGCTGGCGCAGCGAGGAGCACGCCAGTGGCACGTGCGCCGCTTGCGTGTTCCGGGGAGTTTTCGTAGGCTAAATGAAATACGCGTTCCACTTGACGATATGGAATGGTCGTTTCAGATGTCAACCCCTGCCGCCGATGGCGTGACCCGACGCAGGGCGGACGCCGTCCGCAATCGCCAACGTGTGCTGGCGGCGACGAAGGCCCTCTTCGCCGAGGGGCGCGTCGCCATCACCGTCGACGCAATCTCGCAGCGGGCGGGCGTGGGAGCGGCCACTGTCGTGCGCACCTTCGGCAGCAAGGAGGCGCTCATCGACGCGGCCGTGGCCGAGCTGCTCGAACCGCTCATTCAGCGTGGCCGGGACGCGCTGCTTGAGCCGGATGCCGAACAGGCTCTTCGAGGCTTCCTCGTCGAGGTGATCGCGTTTCAGTCCGCGCACTGGATCATGGGTGAACGGCTCGGGGACATGGAGCTACCGAGCACGACGGCGCAACGAGCCGCTCTGAACAAGGTCGGGCTCGATCTGATCACCAGGGCCCGGGACGGCGGTGCGATCCGTACCGACATCGACGCCACCATCGTTACCGTGTTGATCAGCGAGGTGACCTACGCGATCGCGAGGTCGAAATCCGCATCACCGGCACTCGCCGAGAATTACGTCTTGGTCATCATGGACGGGCTCCGCCCGCAGCAGGACAGGGTCTGAACTGGTCTGGAGGTATGGGTCGCGTCGGGCACCCGTGCCCGCTGCCGGTCCTGTATCTGGGGGAAGGCCAGGGCAAGAGCAGGAACGCACCGGCACACAGCACTCCGATGGCGGCGGCCAGGCCGACCGGCCCGGGCAGCAGGGTCACCACGGTCACCACTCCGCCCAACCCGACGCCGGCGAGCAGCACACCGGGTGCGACGACCAGCACTCTCATCGCGGCGACGCCTCCAACAGAAAGTGCGGCTGGACGCCCCGTGCCGTCCAGCTTCTGCGGGGGGCGACCTCCCGGCATCGGGTAAGAGTCCAGTCCGTTCCGGCCGCCGGCCGCGGGGTGGTGCGCTCAACCACGGCCCGACCGCTCCATCGGCCGTGGCGCTCCGGCGGGCAGCAACTCGTCCTCGCCCAGCCAACCGAGCACCGGGCGGGCGCGTTCGTCGTCGAGTCGCAGCAGGCGGGCGCCGGCGTGCCGGTCCAGCCAGCCACGCAGCGCGCCAGCCGCGATCCGCCGGTTGATCCAGTTGACCAGCGGCACCGAGTCACCCAGCGGCAGCGCGGTCGGTGCGATGGCGTGCCAGGCCGCCGAGCCGATCGGGCTCACCTCGCACCGCCAGCGCGGCCGGCGTCCTGGTGGGTCGACGAAGAGCAAGCGTTGCCCGGACGCCAACTGCCCCAGCATCGTCGGATGCCCGTCGACAGACCAGCGGGTACGGCTGAACAGCACCACCCAGTCGCGGGTGTCACCGGCGGGCAGCGGGCCGACGTCGCCGCGCAGCGTGGCGAGCAGGTCACCCAGGCCCAGCCGTACGGGTCGACCGAGGAGTCGCCTGACCAGGTGGTCGGCGAGCAGCGTGGCCCGGAACACCGGCAACCGGTGCCGGGGCTGGGTCATCCGCAGATATCCGACCAGGCTGCCCAGCAGGTGTCGAGAGCGGATGGTCGGCCCGAGCAGCCGGGTGGACGCGCCACGGCTGTGCGTCACGACGGCGTCGGGAAGCATCCACATCTCATGACCGGCCTGGTCGAGCTGCCGCGCGAGGACCACGTCGTTCCAGTAGACGGGGAACGTCTCGTCGAGGATCGTCTGCTGCCCGAGCACCCTGCGGCGTAGCAGCACGCAGCTGCCCGAGGCGAGTTGCCGGGGACGGGTGAAGTCCTCGCCCCGCAGCTGGAACCGGTGCAGCGCCTGGCGGAACCCGGGCAGTCGGCGCAGCGCGGTCACCAGTGCGATGGTGGCGGCGAAGCTGGGCTGTTGGGCGTAGTGCGCTTGGACGGTGCCGTCCGGGTTGAGGTACAGCGGGCTGACCCCGGCGACCTCCGGCCGCTCGCGCAGATGGTCGACGATCCGGGACAGCGCGCCCGGGTGAAACCGGATGTCGCTGCTGAGCAGCAGGACCAGCTGTCCGTTCGCGCGGCGGTACGCCTGGTTCACGGCGGCGGCGAAACCGTTGTTGTGTTTGTTGCGGATCAGTCGGACCCGTGGTTGGTCGGCGAGCAGGTCGGCAGAGCCGTCGGACGAGCCGTTGTCGACGGCCACCACCTCGTAGTCGAGATCGGGGTCGGCGGTCGACGCCAGCGAGTCCAGGCACTGCCGGGTCTGCTCGCGGGTGTTCCAGCTGACCAGCAGCACCGACAGCAGCGGAGCGCCCATCTCGACACCGCCGGGTCGTTGCGGTGGCGGACCCAGAGTCTCTCTCAACGGGCCGTCCTCCCTCCTCTTCGGGTGGTCCCGGGCATGCCGGTGGCCACCTCCGGGAGAAGTTACCCGCGAGAAAGGGCCTAACAATGATGAATAGCGAGATACAGCACTTTCCACCACAAAACACGCATATCTACACGAGACATTGGGTCAAGTGTCCGTTTGGTGGCCCTTCGGTGGGTTACCGTCGTGGCCGGCCGTCCGGTTGCCGCAGCGGGCCGACCGTACCGTCGTTGCGAGGAGTTCCAGATGGACCTGCCCGGTTCCGCCGTCGGTGCCGACCCGTCGACGACCCTGACACCCCGGCGCATTCTGGTGACCGGGGGTGCCGGCTTCATCGGCAGTCACGTGGTCGCCCGGCTGATGCTGATGGGCAGCCAGGTCCGGGTGCTCGACAACTTCTCCACGGGCCGGATCGAGAACCTGGCCGACGCCGCGTCCGGCGGGTTGACCGAGGCGGACGTCGTATCGGGTGACATCCGTACGCCGGAGGGTGTCGAGGTCATCCACCAGTGGCAGCCGGACGTGGTGGTGCACCTCGCCGCGCAGCCGAGCGTTCCCACGGCCCGTCATTCACCCCTGTACGACGCGGACGTGAACGTGTTCGGCACCGTGAACGTGCTGGACGCCTGCGCGCGCGGCGGCGTACGCCTGCTCGTCAACGCGGCCAGCAGTGACATCTTCGGCAGCGTCGCCGCCGACGAGTTGCCGGTCCGCGAGGACCATCCGATCGCGCCGGTGAGCCCGTACGGCGTCAGCAAGGCCGTGGGCGTGCACTACGTCGACTGGTACGGGCGTCAGCACGCCCTGTCGTACACCTCGATGGTGTTGGGAAATGTCTACGGGCCCCGGCGGGAGGGCGGCGACTGCGGCGTGGTGTCCCTGATGGCCGACGCGCTTCTCGAGGGCCGACAGGCGGTCATCTACGGCGACGGTACGCAGACCAGGGATTTCGTCTACGTCAGCGATGTGGCCGAGGCGATCGCTGTCGCCTGTCACCACGACGGGGTGGGGATGGTCAACATCGCCTCGGGCCGGCAGACGAGCGTCAACGAGGTGTACGACACGGTCCGGGAGGCGTCCGGCGTTGGCGACGCGGCCCGTTACGAGCTGCCGCCCTGGCCGGACGAGGTGCGCAGCATGGCGCTGGACACCAGGAAGGCGCGCGAGCTGCTCGGGTGGTATCCCAGAATCGGCTTCACCGAGGGCGTGCGGATGACGGTGCGCGACGCGCGTCGCCGCCAGGCCGGCAGCCAGAACCTGTCCCTGGTGTGGGCGCTCAGCCACTGATGACGAACCGCATAATTCCCGTCGTCTGATCGGTAATTTCATCGATCAGTCTAACTCTTGCGGGTCGGCATCCACTACTGCCACGATGGCCGTCAATGCCTTCCGTCCCGAAGGAGTGGTCGTCATGGCGGTGTCCCGCCGCAGGTTCGTCACATCGGTGCTGGCCGGGTCCGCCCTCGCCACCGCCTCCACCACCGAGCTGCTCACCGCAGTGGCCAGCCCCGCGCACGCCGCCAGTCCCCCCGGGGACGTGGTCGGCAAGGTGACGGTCGGCTACCAGGGCTGGTTCAGCGCACCCGGCGACGGCGCGCCGATCGGCGGATGGTGGCACTGGGGCCGCGACCGGTTCCAGCCGCCCTCACCCGCCAACACCACAATCGTGTCCTGGCCGGACATGCGCGAGTACACCCGCAGCTATCCCACCGCGTACCCCAACCTGGGCAACGGCCAACCGGCCACCCTCTTCTCCTCGTACGACCAGCAGACCGTGGACACCCACTTCCGGTGGATGCAGGAGAACGGCTGCGACACCGCCGCGCTGCAACGGTTCAACCCGATGGGCGACGAGGGCCCGACCCGCGACGCGATGACGCAGAAGGTGCGCTCCGCGGCCGAGCGTCACAACCGCAAGTTCTACATCATGTACGACGTCACCGACTGGCTGAGCTTCCAATCGGAGATCAAGACCGACTGGACGACGAAGATGGCGGCGCACACCGCGTCCTCCGCGTACGCCCGGCAGAACGGCAAACCGGTCGTCTGCATCTGGGGCTTCGGCTTCAGCGAGCCCAGCCGTCCCTTCACCCCCGGGCCGTGCCTGGAGGTCATCAACTGGTTCAAGGCGCAGGGCTGCTACGTCATCGGTGGCGTGCCCACCTGGTGGCGGCAGGGCATCGAGGACTCCCGCCCCGGCTTCCTCGACGTCTACCACGCGTTCCACGCGATCTCACCGTGGATGGTCTACCGGGCCAGGACCGTGGAGGAGCTGGACTCCTACTACAACAACGTCAACGTCGGCGACATGGCCGACTGCGCGGCGCGCGGCATCGACTACCTGCCCTGCGTGATGCCCGGCGACCTCGCCGGGGGCCACCGCAAGCACGGCGACTTCTACTGGCGGCACATCTACAACATGGTCCGACTCGGATCCCAGGGCCTGTACGTGTCCATGTTCGACGAGTACAACGAGGGCAACCAGATCGCCAAGACGTCCGAGACCCAGGCCACCACCCCCGCCGGGGCGAACATCAGGGCCCTGGACGAGGACGGCGTGGCCTGCTCCTCCGACTACTACCTGCGGATCACCGCCGACGGCGGCCGGATGCTCAAGGGGCAACTCGCGCTCACCGCCGTACGCCCCACCCCACCGATGGTCGGCACCCCTCCGCCGGTCAGCGGCAACCTGGCCGCCGGCAGACCCACAGCGGCCAGCAGCCAGGGCGGCGGGTTCCCGGCGTCGAACGCTGTGGACTCGAACGCCGGCAGCTACTGGGAGAGCGGCGGCGGTGGGTTCCCACACTGGTGGCAGGTCGACCTCGGCGCCAGCCACCAGGTCAACAAGCTCGTGGTCCGGCTGCCCGCCGGCTGGGGAGCGCGCACCCAGACCATCACCGTGCAGGGCAGCGTCGACGGCAACTCCTTCGCCACCATCGCCGGGGCCTCCGCGTTCGCCTTCGACCCGGCCACCGGCAACAGCGTCACCCGCACGCTGACGACCACCACGGCCCGCCACGTCCGCCTCAGCATCAGCGGCAACACCGGCTGGCCGGCCGCCCAACTCGCCCAGATCGAGGTGTACGCCGGCAGCACCGTCCCGGACAACCCGCCGACCGCCCCGAGCGGCCTCACTGTCACGGGCAAGACCTCGACGAGCGTGTCGCTGGCGTGGACGGCCTCCACCGACGACACCGGCGTGACGGGCTACCAGGTACGCCAGGGCGGCACGGTTGTCTCCACCGTCACCGGCACCACGGCGACGGTGAGCGGGCTCAGCCCGTCCACCGCGTACACCTTCTCGGTGGTTGCCCGCGACGCCGCCGGGAACGCCTCCAGCGCGTCCACCGCGGTCACCGTCACCACGGACGCCGCGGCGAACTCGGACCTCGCCCGGGGTCGACCGACGTCGGAGAGCAGCCACGTTCAGAGCTACGGGTCGGGCAACGTGGTCGACGGAGACGCGAACAGCTACTGGGAGAGCGCCAACAGCGCGTTCCCGCAGTGGGTGCAGGTCGATCTGGGTTCCTCGCGCACAGTTGGGCGGGTGGTGCTGAAGCTGCCACCGTCGTCGGCGTGGGGGAGTCGGACGCAAACCCTCTCCGTGCAGGGCAGCACCGACGGGGGGAGCTTCGGCACGCTTGTCGGGTCGGCGGGGCGGACCTTCGACCCGGCCACTGGTAACCAGGTGACGCTGACGTTCAGCGCCGCGCAGGCGCGCTACGTGCGGATCACCGTCACCGGCAACACCGGGTGGCCGGCCGGGCAACTGTCCACCCTGGAGGTGTACGCGAACTGAGCCGGTCATGGGGCGGCCGCCGGACGCCGACCGGCGGCCGCTCACCCATCGTCCGTGTGGCTACGCGCCCTACGCACCGACCTGGCTAGCCCTCACCGCTTGGACCTACATGGGTGCCGAGGGAGACGGCTGGCAGGTTGATTGGCGTGGAGTGGCCTGTGTGGCAGCCTGGCTGAGTGACCAATGGTGACAGTGAGACCACAGGTTGGGACTTTTTCGTTTCGTACACGCAGGCCGATCGGTCGTGGGCGGAATGGATCGCGTGGCTGTTGGAGGAAGACGGCCATCATGTGTTGGTTCAAGCGTGGGATTTCGTGCCGGGTACTCACTGGATCCAGGGCATGCAGGATGGGACACAGCACGCTGAGCGAACGATTGCGGTGTTGTCGCCGGAGTATCTGACGTCTGTGTATGGCGGCGCAGAGTGGCAGGCTGCTTGGGCGGCAGATCCCGCCGGTCGTCTCCGCAAGCTGCTCACTGTGCGGGTAAGTGACTGTGAGCGACCGGGTCTGTTGGCCAACGTGGTGGGTGTCGACATATTCGGCGTGCCCGAGGCGAAGGCGAAGGCCCGGGTCCGATCGATGGTGGCACGAGCGCTTGTGGGGCGGGCCAAACCATCCAGCCCACCTGCCTTCCCGGAGAGCCGGGCGATGCCGCGAGAGACGCGGTTCCCGGGGGCTCTGCCGACGGTATGGAACGTGCCCGCCCGCAACCCGCACTTCACGGGACGGGATCGGGACCTGAAGGCGTTGGCGGAGGGGTTGACGGCGGGCTTACCGCTCACCGTGCATTCGATACGTGGGCTGGGAGGAGTCGGTAAAACGCAACTCGCAGTCGAGTATGCGAACCGGCACATGAGTGCCTACGACCTGGTGTG
This sequence comes from Micromonospora sp. NPDC053740, assembly GCF_040677775.1. Taxonomy (NCBI): domain Bacteria; kingdom Bacillati; phylum Actinomycetota; class Actinomycetes; order Micromonosporales; family Micromonosporaceae; genus Micromonospora; species Micromonospora sp. NPDC053740. The sequence goes on along the minus strand of NZ_JBFASO010000001.1, from coordinate 129,450 downwards.
GTGGGTGGCAGCCGAGAAGCCCGCGTTGATTCCGGACCAGTTCGCGCGGCTGGCACAGCGGTTGGGTCTGGAAACCGAAGTCGATCCGGAGACGCTGCGGGTGACGGTGCATGAGGCGTTGCGGGAGGTGCCCGGATGGCTGCTCGTGTTCGACAACGCCGACGCTGTCGAGCAGGTGCGCCCATGGTTGCCAGCGGTTCCGCTCCCGCCGGGTATCCCCGGCCATGTCCTCATGACAACCCGCCGGGGCGGGTTCTCGGCCATAGGGCGCGTGCACGACCTGGACGTGGTCGAATCGGGCGAGGCGGTGGACTTGATGCGAGCACGGGTGCCTGCGCTCCCTGAGAACGTTGCAGTGCAGATCGCCGAAGAGTTGGGCCGGTTGCCGTTGGCGTTGGAGCAGGCCTCCGCCTATCTCGATAGCACTCAAATGCCGCCCATCGAGTATCTGCATTTGCTGCGTACGAGGGCCCCGGAGTTGTACAGCCGCGGCCAGTCTGCGTATCGGCCGGAGAAGATAACCACCGTGTGGGAACTGAGTCTTGAACGTCTGATGGCGGACAGTCCATCCTCTGTTCAGTTATTGGATATCTGTGCCTACTTGGCGCCAGAGCCAATACCGTTGGACTTGTTCACTACTCACCATGGTTGGCTGCCGGAGCCGTTGGCGGTAACCGCACGGGATCCCCTGGGCTTCAGCGACGCCGTGGCTGCGGTGGTGGACTATTCGTTGGCGAGGCGCACGGAATCAGGGTTGCAGCTGCATCGCTTAGTGCAGGCCGCGTTGAGGCACCGTCACGGTAAAATCGTCTCCGGCACCTCCTGAATGACCAGCTGAGGGGAAGCCGGTAGTGGATTCGTTGGCTGTGGCGTTGGGCTTGTTGCGGGCCTCCGTGCCTGGTGATGATGTTCTGCGGTCTCCTGAGGGATGGCCTAGGTGGTCGGTTCTGTTGCCGCATGTTCTGACGGCCACCGGTCATGTGTCTGATGATGGTGGCGAAGATTCTGCGGTGGCTCAGGATTGTAGTTATCTACTTGATCGCGCTGCGACGTTCCTTCAGGCACACGGGCGATACGTCGAGGCCACGCCTCTGCTTGAGCGGGCGTTGGCCATCGCTGAGGCGGTGCACGGGCCGGACCATCCTGACGTCGCGACGGGGCTGAACAATCTCGCCATGGTCCTGCAGGATTTGGGGGATGCGGCGGCGGCTCGGCCGTTGCTTGAGCGGGCGTTGGTCATCGTTGAGGCGGTGTACGGGCCGGACCACCCTGACGTCGCGACCGGGCTGAGCAATCTCGCGACGGTCCTGCGCGACTTGGGGGATGCGGCGGCGGCTCGGCCGTTGCTTGAGCGGGCGTTGGTCATCGCTGAGGCGGTACACGGACGAGGCCACCCTGACGTAGCGATCCGGCTGAGCAATCTCGCCATGGTCCTGCGGGCTTCGGGGGATGCGGCGTCAGCTCGGCCGCTGGTTGAGCGGGCGTTGGTCATCGCTGAGGTGATGCATGGGCCGGATCACCCTGTCGTTGCGACCCGGCTGAACAATCTCGCCCTAGTCCTGCGCGACTTGGGGGATGCGGCGGCGGCTCGGCCGTTGCTTGAGCGGGCGTTGGTCATCGCTGAGGCGGTGTACGGGCCGGACCACCCTGTCGTTGCGATCCGGCTGAGCAATCTCGCGACGGTCCTGCGCGACTTGGGGGATGCGGCGGCGGCTCGGCCGTTGCTTGAGCGGGCGTTGGTCATCGCTGAGGCGGTACACGGACGAGGCCACCCCGACGTCGCGACCGGGCTGAACAATCTCGCGACGGTCCTGCAGGATTTGGGGGATGCGGCGGCGGCTCGGCCGTTGCTTGAGCGGGCGTTGGTCATCGCTGAGGCGGTGTACGGGCCGGACCACCCTGACGTCGCGACCGGGCTGAACAATCTCGCGACGGTCCTGCGCGACTTGGGGGATGCGGCGGCGGCTCGGCCGTTGCTTGAGCGGGCGTTGGTCATCGCTGAGGCGGTACACGGACGAGGCCACCCCGACGTCGCGACCGGGCTGAACAATCTCGCGACGGTCCTGCAGGATTTGGGGGATGCGGCGGCGGCTCGGCCGTTGCTTGAGCGGGCAGCGGCCATCGCTGAGGCCGTGCACGGGCCGGACCACCCTGTCGTTGCGACCGTGCTGCACAATCTCGCCATGCTCCTGCGGGATGTGGGGGATACGGGGGCGGCTCGGCCGTTGCCTGAGCGGGCGGTGGTGATCGACGAGGCGGCGACGGGCCTCGCGCAATCGTATTCAGAGGAGATCGTTAAATGAGCCAGGCCGATGCTGCCACCCTTGCTTACTGGGGTGAACACCGCGAGCAGTTACGGCAATCGGAGAACCAGCGTGCGGTCCTCACCAACTACCTGCTTGCCATCACGGCTGCGCTGAGCGGCCTCATCGCGCAACAGAAGTTCGCCGCCACAACTTTGCCGCTGTCTATTCTAATCACGCTGTCGGGACTATTCGGTGCCCTAGCGGCAGCGAAATATCACGAGCGTGCCGAATATCATCTCCAGCAAGCTCGGGCCCTGACCCAGGCACTGAAAGAGGACGGCTCGTTGGCGCGCGGCGACGATCTTATACGGCAATTCCGGGAAGCACACTACGAAAAGCACCCTCGCCTACATCGAGTGCGCTTACACCACCTGTGGACCGGACTTCATTGCGGAATAGCGGCCTACGGAGTTGCATTGATCATTACAACACTCCTGTGAGCGTCGGATTCGTGCCTTGGCACCGAGGTGCCGGACGGGTGGGTTGATCAAGGATGCTGGTGGTGAATCCCTTGGCAGTGGCCTTGAGTCTGTTGCGGGCCGCCGCGCCCGGTGAAGATGTTCTGCAGTCCCCTGAGGGATGGCCTAGGTGGTCGGTTCTGTTGCCGCATGTTCTGACGGCCACCGGTCATGTGTCTGATGATGGTGGCGAAGATTCTGCGGTGGCTCAGGATTGTAGTTATCTACTTGATCGCGCTGGAACCTTCCTTCAGGCACACGGGCGATACGTCGAGGCCACACCTCTGCTTGAGCGGGCGTTGGCCATCCATCAGGCGGTGCACGGGCCGGACCACCCTGACGTCGCGACCGGGCTGAACAATCTCGCCCTAGTCCTGCGAAATATGGGGGATGCGGCGGCGGCACGATCGCTGCTTGAGCGGGCCTTGGCCATCGACGAGACGGTGTACGGACGGGACCACCCTGCCGTTGCTATCGGGCTGAGCAATCTCGCCCTGGTCCTGCAGGATTTGGGGGAGATGGCAAGGGCTCAACAGATGGCTGAGCGGGCCTTGGCCATTAGTGAGGTGGCGTTCGGGCCGGACCATCCTGACGTCGCGACGGGGCTGAACAATCTCGCCATGGTCCTGCAGGATTTGGGGGATGCGGCGGCGGCTCGGCCGTTGCTTGAGCGGGCCTTGGCCATCGACGAGACGGTGCGCGGGCCGGACCACCCTGCCGTTGCTACCGGGCTGAACAATCTCGCCCTGGTCCTGCGAAACTTGGGGGATGCGGCGGCGGCGCGATCGCTGCTTGAGCGGGCCTTGGCCATCGACGAAACGGTGTACGGGCCGGACCACCCTGCCGTTGCTACCGAGCTGAACAATCTCGCCACGGTCCTGCACGCCTTGGGAGACGCGGCGGCGGCTCGACCACTGGCTGAGCGGGCCTTGGCCATTAGTGAGGCGGCATACCGGCCGGATCACCCTGACGTCGCGATCCGGCTGAGAAATCTCGCCCTGATCCTGCGGGATTTGGGGGACGCAGCGGCGGCTCGACCACTGCTTGAGCGGGCCTTGGCCATCGTCGAGACGGTGCACGGACCGAACTCAGAAGGGGGCAGTTCGCCAGATCCGCATTCGTAAGCCGTAACAGGCGTCTGGGCTGGTGAGCGACCGACGAGTTGACGGGTGCGCCGGAATTTGTTCACGCAGTCCGCGACCGACGCTCTGCTTCGTGTTCTGCTCCATCACCGGATGGCGGTGGGAGGACCGAGCCGCCAGCAAGGTACAGCGCAGCGTGTAGGTCGTGAGCGCTCATCGCCGCACGCACTCGGGTGGCGACGTTGTCGGGAAGGCGCTGCTCGGCCTCTCGGGGCGAGAAGAAGGCGGCGTCCTCCAACTCCTGTCCTGGCAGGACGAGACCATCGAGGTTGGCTATAGACCCGCAGTCGAAGGTAAAGCTGACAATTGCGCGCGGCCGCTGCGCGGCGGGCGGTGCCCAGTCCACTACGAGCAGGTCGCCCACCACCGCGGCGATCCCCAACTCCTCTCGGATCTCACGGGCGCAGGCGTCATGTGGGTATTCGCCCTCGTCGACGTAGCCGCCGGGGAAGGCCCAGTGGTCGCGGTACGTGGGCTTGACGAGCAGCACGTTGCCGGCCGGGTCGGTGATGAAGGCCGCAGCGGCGGCGTAGAAGGAAGCCAGGTTGGCGTACCACGTGGCAGGCTCCGTCCAGGTCACCTTCGTGACGCTAGCGGACGGGTCCAGGTGTGGCTCCCGCGCTACGCGGCTGCCGGCATGGTCGCGAGGCTGTGCAGAACTTCGCTGACCTGGGACGACGCCTGCTGAGGGCTGAGTGTTGCCGCCAGTTCGCGGACGCGCTGTTGCACACGTGCCGAATGGATGCCCGAGGCGTGCTGTGCCAACTTCCGACCCCAGTTGCAGGCGGCGTCGGTGTCCCCAGCGCGGGCATGAGTCACGGCGACGAGAGCGGTGTGCAGGGCACGCGTCCGGGTGTTCTCGCTGGCGAGGGTGAGAGCGTCGGTCGCGTGGTCAAGGGCCTGCGAATACAGCTGTAGGTCGCCCAAGCACCTCAGTGCGGCTCCGGCGAGGTGGGCCGGGCTGAAGTAGGTGACCCATCGTGGACCGGGGACTGCGCCTGCGCGGTCGAGAGCACGCTCGGCTCTGGCGAGCGCGAGCTGGCAGCCTCGTCGCTCGCCTGACTGCGCGTACGCGGTGGCGGCGGTGGCGTTCAGCCGAGCGAGTACGGCGGCCGGCGCACGCCCTGCCCCGTCGATGGCCGCTTCGGCTAGCCGGGCCGCGTCCCGAGATTGGCCCAGGTGCACGGCCTGGGTAGCGAGGTTGGCCAGCAGGTGTGCGCCGTACAGGCGGTCATCGGCGGCCTTGGCGAGCCGCAATGCGACGGTCACGTGTTGTTGGGCAGTGGCATGGTCGCCCGCGTCATATGACATGAAGGCGAGTTGTCCGCACAATGTCGCGGCTGCGCGCATGAGGTGACGCCCAACGGCTTCGGTGTAGGTGCCGTGCAGCATGGGTGCGACCTGGCGTACGAGGAAGTCGGCCATGAGGGAACGGGTGCACGGAGAGCCGCTGCCGTGGCGTCGGTCGAGGTCGGTGAAGTGGTCCGCCAGCGCGTACAGCGACTGGACGTCGGTGGAGGTGACTTGCTGTCGGCCGCTCCTGCTGACTGTCACGTCGCTCGGGTCATACCGCCAACCGAGTGCCGTCTGTAGGGCTTTGCCGCTGTCGAACGGCCCGCTGACCTGTGAGCTGAGGTGCTTGGCGAGCCTCGTCCAGATCTGCTCGGCGGTATCGATCGCGCCGTCGACGGACGCGGGGTAGACGCACGTTCCGACGCTGTCGGCCGCACCGAAGCCCAGCTCCGTGGCGGCGACGAACCGACCGAGCTTGCGGGTCAGGGTCTCGGCCATGGCCGTCTGGACGTGCTCGCCTGGCCGGCGACCCCGCAACCACCAGTAGACGCTGGCAGCGTCGTAGCGCCAAGCGCCCTCGTTGCGCCCGGCGTGGTTGAGCTGCCGAGCGAAGGCGGCGTGGGCGTTGCCGTAGCCGGCGGCAAGCAGCAGCCCTTCGAATGCTGCGTTCGTCACCGGTCGCGCCATGGTTCCGCCTCCAGGTATCAGCCAACTACAACTAGTGACGAGCCTATGGGTTGATGCGGTCCTATGGGGACCTGCGCAACCCCGCGCAACCCACGTCCTGACCAGCGCAATCGCACGCATTGCTTGCCATCTGGTCCGTCGATCGGCAACCGGCTTCGGTGATTGCAGGAGCCCTAGGCGCCGGCGATGTCCTAGCGTCGCGCGCCGACTGACGGAGGTGGTGGGAATGCACGGCGACGAGCCGACGAGCAGGGGCGAGGAGTGCGACGCGGTCGAGCGGGAGGCTGCCAAACAGCGTCTCTTGGCGCAGGCCGAGGCGGAGCGCGTACCCGTGGAGGACACGACCCGTGCGGTCCCGGACCGGCGGTGGCGGCGTGACCAACGATGACGTCCCGATCGGTCGCCGGGTGGCACGGTGGCGGGTGCGGCGGTCGATGACGCAGCAGATGCTGGCCGACCGGCTGCGCAGGTCGAAGAGCTGGGTGGACAAGGTGGAGCGGGGAGTTCGCGCCCTGGACCGGTACTCGGTGATCCAGGAGTTGGCCCACGTGCTGCGGGTCGACCCGGAGGTGCTGCTCGGCCAGCAGCCCAGCACCTCGGCGGGCATACCGGACGGGGTGGACGACATCCGGGCCGCGCTCGCCCGCTACGGCACCCCGCAAGCCGCGCAGCATACGGACGAGCTGAGGAGGCAGGTCGGGTACGCCTGGCTGAGCTACCAGCACGCGCACTACGGCCAGTTGGTGCGAGTCCTTCCGGGTCTGCTCGACGCCGCTCAGGCCGTGCGGTCACCGGAGTTGCTGGTGCAGACGTACCGGATCACCTCGTCGTTGTTGGTGAAGCTCGACGAGGCCGACCTCGGGTGGCTGGCCGCCGACCGGGCGATGTCCGCTGCCGGCGACGACCCGATCCTGGCGGCAACAGCAGCCATCTCGGTAGGCCAAGCGCTCCGCGCGCAAGACCGAGACCACCTGGCCCTGGCCGCACTGCTCCCCGCCGCCAATCGCCTCCTTCCACCCTCATCCCACGATGGTGATCAAGAGGTTTGTGGGACCTTTGGAGATCAAAATTGCCTCAAACCTCTTGATCACCGGGGTCGGGGCGATCACCGGGTTCAGGGCGACAGCCGGGAGTGGGCGGTGGGTGGGACGTTGCTGCTTCAGGCGGCCCTGGCCGCCGCCGGTTGCGGCGAGCACCGCCAAGCCGACGAGCTGACCGAGCGGGCCGCGGGGATCGCCGCCAGCCTGAGGGGGTACGACGATCCGCACCGCACCAACTTCGGGCCGATCGCTGTCGAGTTGGCCCGTGTTCTGGTGGCGGCGCAACGAGGTGACGCCGCCGAGGCGCTGCGAAGGCACCCGATTGTGGTGCGGCGGGAGGGGTGGCGGCGGTTGCCGGCCGAGTATCGGGGCGCGTACCTGGTCGACGCCGCTCGGGCGTACCTCCAGGTGGGTGACCTGCGCGGGGCTGCTCGCGCGCTTGTCGACGCGGACAGCATCGCGCCGGCTGAGGTTCGGTGCCGGCCGTTGGCGCGTACCCTCATCGCCGATGTCGCCCGCGCGCAGCCCGCGCCGGCCGGCGTGGCGCGACTGGCCACGGTGGTCGGGCTTACCCATTGACAGACGAGCGTCGGCGCAGGTCGTCGGCCGGGCGAATGGTGCGTACCGGCAGCGTCAGTGCTCCCAGAGGTCCTCGGTGCGGAAGTACCTGGCGGTGAACGTCTCTTCCAGGGGGCCGGTGTCCGTCTCGTCTGTCCACCAGCCTGGCCAGACGTCGACACCGGAGGGCGCGCTGATGGCAGTCAGGACGGTGGAGCACCGGTGGCAGCGTCGAGGCGCGGAGTCCCGGAACCGCCCGCCGCAGTCGCATCGCCGTAGCCGTGCCTCAAGTGCCGCCATCAGCGTGGCGTAGGTCCTGTCCTCGAAAGGGAGCGCGTCGGCGATGCTCCTGAACGTCCTGTCGTAGTAACCGACATCTACCCGCATCGGGCAGCTCTCGCAGTAGAGGAAATGGCAGTCCAGCATCGGCGAGTGGTCGAGGCGGTAGAGGCGTTCGTGGCACTCCGGACAGGTGATTTCCTCGCCGTTAAGCCAGTTGTCGTCGAGTTCGTCCGGTTGGCTCACCGGTTGATCATCTCATGGGTGCGACGTGGAGGCGCGTCGGCGATTCGCGTTTCGGTCCGGGTGGTGCCGGCCCGCTGTGAGACTGGGCGAGTGCCGACTCCATCGGTGCATCGGCACTGTCCGACTCGACGTGGCGAGGTGGGGAAGATGCCCAACGACAACGAGATTCGTCCCTTCCGGCTGGACATACCGGAGGACACGATCGCCGACCTGCGTCGCCGGATCGCGGCTACCCGCTGGCCCACTCGCGAGTTGGTCACCGATCGCTCGCAGGGGGTGCAGTTGGCGACGATCCAGGAGTTGGCCCGGTACTGGATGTCCGATTACGACTGGCGTCCGTGCGAGACGAAGCTGAATTCGTTGCCGCAGTACACGACGACCATCGACGGCGTCGACATTCACTTCATCCACGTGCGGTCGCAGCATGAGAACGCCATGCCGCTGATCATGACGCACGGCTGGCCGGGCTCGGTCGTCGAGCTGCTCGGAGCCGTCGGCCCGCTGACCGACCCGACGGCGCACGGCGGCACGCCCGAGGACGCGTTCCACCTGGTGCTGCCGTCGTTGCCGGGCTACGGCTTCTCCGGAGAGCCAACCGAGCCTGGCTGGAATTCCGCGCGGATGGCGCAGGCGTGGGCGAAACTCATGGACCGCCTCGGGTACCAGCGCTACGTCGCACAGGGCGGGGATGTCGGCGCCGCCGTCACGGACGCCATGGGACGCCAAGGTCCCCAGGGGCTGCTCGGCATCCACGTGAACCTGCTCGCCGGGGCGGTAGGCATCAAGGACAAGTTGCCGGCGAAAACCGAGCAGGAACGCGCCGCGCTGGACGCGCTCAACCTGTTCGCCAAGGACGGCTTCGGCTACTTCCTGGAGCAGTCCACCCGGCCGCAGACGATCGGCTATTCGCTGCTGGACTCACCTGTCGGGTTGGCGGCCTGGATGCTCGACCACGACACGGACAGCTACTACAAGATCTCCCGGGCGTTCCTCGACGGCGAGCCGAGCGGCGGCCTCACCCGCGAGAGCATCCTCGACAACATCACGCTGTACTGGTTGACGGGTACCGGTGCCTCGTCCGCCCGGTGGTACTGGGAGCAGGGGCGGTTTCAAGCGGCGGCCCAGGCGGCCGGTCAGGCCCCGCCGCCGGTCACGGTGCCGGTCGGCTTCACCACGTTCCCCGGCGAGATTTGGCCCGCTCCACGTAGCTGGGCCGAGGCGGTCTACCCCGGCATCGCGTACTTCAACGAGGCTGACCGCGGCGGGCACTTCGCGGCGTGGGAGGAGCCGGAACTCTTCTCCGCCGAGGTGCGGGCCGCGTTCCGGCCGCTGCGGAAAGCCTGACGTCGTCACCCGCTGACGGACGAGCGCCTGCGTACGTCGTCGGCCGGGTTGATCGTGCGTACCGGATCGGGCACCGGCGCGCGGGGCTGCCACTCGCGGGGGTAGCCGAGGGAGACCTCCTCGAACCGGACCCCGTCGTGGAACGTGGTGCGGGGGATGTGCAGGTGCCCGTACACCACTGTGGCCGCGCCGAAGCGCAGGTGCCAGTCGCTGGTGCGGACGGTGCCGCACCACTGGGCGAACAGCGGGTACCGCAGGACGTCGGTGGGTTCGCGCACCAGCGGGTAGTGGTTGACCAGCACCGTCGGCAGCGCCGGGTCGCGTTCGGCCAGCCGGCCTTCGGTCTCGGTGACCCGGGCCGCGCACCATGCCTCCCGGCTCGGGTACGGGTCGGGGTGCAGCAGCGCCTCGTCGGTGCACACCACCCCGGCCTCGTACGCCAGGGCCAGCGACTCCTGCTGGGTGCGTGCCTGCGGCACCCGGAACGTGTAGTCGTAGAGCACGAAGAGCGGGGCGATGGTCGCCGGGCCGCCGTCGCCGTCCCACACCGGGTACGGATCCTCCGGAGTGACCACCCCCAACCGTCGGCACATCCGCACCAGCTCGCGGTAACGCTCCGCACCGCGCACCGTGACCGGGTCGCGCGGTGGCGTCCACAGCTCGTGGTTGCCCGGCGCCCAGATGACCCGCGCGAACCGACTGCTCAGCAGCCCGAGCGCCCACTCGATGTCGGCGAACCGGTCGGCGACGTCACCGGCGACGAGCAGCCAGTCCCCGGCGTTGTCCGGGTGCAGGTCCTGCACGAACGCGCGGTTCTGCGGGTGCCCGACGTGCAGGTCGCTGACGGCCCGTAGCCGGGGCGGAAGGTTCACCTCCCGAGGTTAGGACGGCAGAGGGTGGTCGCGGAACCTCTGCGCCTGCCGTTCGGGCCGATCCGACGGCCCGCATATCCGGCGACCCGACGGGAAAGCGCGGGGCGTCCGACAGCCCGAGACCGGAGCAGGAGTAAAACATGCCTTTCATCACCGTGGGGACGGAAAACTCCGCGCCCATCGACCTGTACTACGAGGACCACGGTTCCGGTAAGCCGGTGGTGCTGATCCACGGCTTCCCGTTCAACGGCGCGACCTGGGAGAAGGAGACCACCGCGCTGCTCAACGCCGGATACCGGACGATCACCTACGACCGGCGCGGTAACGGCAACTCCGCCCAGCCGGCGTTCGGGTACGACTACAACACGTTCGCGGCGGACCTTGACGTGTTGATGACCGAGTTGGACCTGAACGAGGTGACCCTGATCGGTCACTCGATGGGCACCGGTGAGGTGGTCCGCTACCTCGGTAACTACGGCTCGCAGCGGGTCAGCCGGGCCGTGCTGCTCAGCCCGTTGCAACCGATGCTGGCCAAGGCGAGCGACAACCCGGAGGGCGTCGACCGGAGCCTGTTCAAGGGTTTCCAGGACGCCATCATCAAGGACCGCTTCGCCTACCTGACGTCCTTCTGTGACGCGTTCTTCAACCCGGACCAGAACATGGGCAAGCGGGTCAGCGAGGAGGCGTACCGGGCGCACTGGCAGATCGGCGCGATGGCCTCCGGTAAGGCCACCCACGACAGCGTGGACGCCTGGCAGGAGGACTTCCGCCAGGACCTGCCGAAGATCAACATTCCGGTGTTGATCGTGCAGGGTGACCAGGACCGGGTGCTGCCCTACCCGGTGACCGGTCAGCGCCTCGGGCCGATGATGCCGACCGGCACGCTCGTCACGCTCAAGGGCGCGCCGCACGGCATTCCGTGGACCCACGCCGACGAGGTCAACAAGGCGATCATGGACTTCATGAAGCAGCCGGCGAAGGCTCGCGCCTGACCCGTACCGGTAGCCGATCGGACGCCAGCGCCGTGAGGCGCCGCGGCACCCGGCCCACGGTTCGCACCGGGGCCGGGTGTCGTCGTCGGTCAGGCCCGGCGGGCCACCACAGCGCCGTTGGCGCCGGGCGCGTCGAACGGCACGGTACGCACGTCGACGAAGCCGGCGTCGGTGAGCCAGGCCGCGTACTCGGCGCCCGAGTAGTTCCGCCCGCCCTCGGTCTCGACAAGCATGTTCATCCCCATCAGGGCCGCCTCGGGCGGCCCGGTGCGCTCGTCGTTGAGCAGCAGTTCACAGACGACGATCGCCCCGCCGGGTGGCAACGCCGCGTGGCACCGGGCCAGTAACGCCCGGTTCGTCGGCTCGTCCCAGTCGTGCAGGATCATGCTGAGCAGGATGACGTCGTGCCCGTCCGGTAGCGCCGGGTCGGCGAGGAAATCACCGGCCACGGCGTCGATCCGCCCGGTCAGGCCGGCCTCAGCGATCCGCTCCCGGGCTCGGACGCAGACATGCGGCAGATCCAGGACGGTCGCCCGCAGCTCGGGCAGACGGCGGCAGAACTCGATCGGGAACGCGCCCGCCCCGCCGCCCACGTCGAGCAGCCGGCGGTGCGCGGAGAAGTCGTAGGCGTCGGCCAACGCGCTGGCGGTGAAGCTGGACGTGGAGAACATCGCGTCCCAGAACTGCGCCAGCATCTGCGGGTCCTCGGTGTCGAACATCGACTGTTGGGACTCCGGATCCCAGGTCAACGGCCGATCCGTGCGCAGGGCCTCGCCGATGCGGTGCCAGGGCAGGTAGGTGCGCAGGTCCGAGTAGCGAACCTGCGCCCCGAAGTAGTACGGGCGACCCTCGACCAGGAACTGCTCGGCCAACTCCGAGTTGCGGTAACCGTCGCCGGCCTTCTCCAACAGGCCGAGCGACGCACAGGCGGCCAGCAGCAGGTCCGCGGGCCGGTCGGGCAACCCGAACTCGGCGGCGGCCTGCTCGACGGTCATCGTCCGCCCGCCGGCCAACCGGGTGAACAGGCCGAGTTCAACGCCGACCGCGAGGGTCTTGAACCCCCACACACCGGCCACCAGACGCATGAGGGGAGTCGGGGTGATCACCAGGACATGAGATCACACATCACACGTTTCCACGATGGATGGTCACGCCCGGATCAGCGTCACCAACCCCGCGGCCACCAGCACCCCGGCCCACAGCCGGTCCACGTTGAACCAGGCCCGACGCAGCACACCGACCCCGAACACCTGATAGACCAGCAACGCGACGACCAGGGCAACGCCGAGCATGGCCACCGTGTGCACCCCGGCCGCCGCGATGCCGGACAGCGCACCCACCGGCGCGGCGGCCAGGTGCCCGGAGTGACCCCCGGACACCGGCTCGGCCACCAGCACCGGCAACAGCATTAGCCCGGCGCCGTGCGCCGACGACATCAGGAACGACCAGCCGGCGAGCTGCGCCGCGGACAGCCGCATCCCCGCCCAGCGGAAGTGCCGCTCGGAGAGCAGCCGCCACAGCCCGAAGGCGACCAGCAGCACACCGCCGACCACCGCGAGAGCGGTGCTCGCCGTCACCGACCGGGTGGCGGCGACCAACGCGGCGACGATGGCCACCGAAGCGAGATGCCCAGCCGCGATCGGCGGCAGGGCGCGCAGCAGCGCCAGCCGGTTGCGCTCCTGGAGACCCCGGGCCACCGCGAACAGCCACCCCATCGCCGGGTTCAGACCATGGAACGCGCCGAGCGCGGCGAGCGTCGCCAGTGTGGTGACGGTCATGGAAAGCAGTACGAGTCTGAGGACGCGTCGCCGCCCTGCAACCGGGTCTGGTGCACCCGCAGGCCGCGGAACTCCTCCCCGTGCGGGAAGAACCGCTCATCCGGGGTCAGCCCACCGGCGTCCACGTCGACGTCGAGCTTCGCCAGCCAGGCGCCCACCCCGTCGGGGTAGAACTGGTCGTCCCACGCGCCGTAGAGCGAGTTGCTGACGTAGACCCGCCGGCCGTCGCGGCTCACCTCCACCATCTGCGGGCCACCGGCCAACGCCTCGTCCGGCGCGGACGGGTGCGCGGTCCGGCGGACGATCCCGCCGAGGTGCACCGAGCCCGTCTGCACCGGGTGCAGGGGGTCGCTGACGTCGTACTGGCGCAGCTCACCGGTGCCCCAGCAGGAGACGTAGAGGAACCGGTCGTCCACCGACAGGTCGATGTCGGTCACCAGTGGCGGCACCGCCCCGAACGGCTTGAGCAGGTCGGGCAGCTTCGCCGGATCGGCCGGCTCGGCCGGGATGTCGATCACCTTGGTGACCGCCCAGGCGTCCCCGTCGCGATGCCACAACCAGATCGAGGCGGACAGGTCCTCGACGCTGATCACCACCCCGACGAACCCGTACGACTTCGTCGGGTCGTGCGCCGGCCGCAGCTCCAGCGGCATCTGATACTGGTCACCGAGATCGACCCGTTGCACGTGCCGGCGTTTCGCCAGGTCCCAGAAGTGGATGGCGTGCCCGTAGCGACGGCCCAGCAGCAACTCGCCGATGATGCCGTCCTCGATCATCGACGGGGTGCCCCACTCGCTGGTGACCAGCACGTCCTGGGTCAGGTGCCACCACACGTCGTACGCCAGGAACTGCGGACCCCGGTCGGCCTCCCACGCCCCGCGTACCTCGAACGTGGTGTGATCGAGGATGGCGATGCCACCGGGACCCTCCTCGCCGTCCGCGCCGCCCAGAGCGGAGAGATAGATGCCGTCCGGGCCACAGTGCACAGTGTGCGGCCGCGAGTAGCCGGCCCGCTTCGCCAGCTCCTCCGCCCCGATCACCTTGACGATCTGCGGCTGGCGCGGATCAGGCTGAGTGTCGAGCACGTGGATGCGTGACGACCGCAGGCCGGGCACGATCAGGTAGCGCCGCTCGACGTGCGGGTGCGGGGCGGTCGGGCAGAGCGCGCTGCTGCACGCGTTCCAGCCGAAGTGGTGCAGCTCGTCACCGACGTACGGCAGGTCGGTCCAGCCGACGACCCGGCCGTAGTCGGCCGAGTCGGGGTCGGTGTCCAGCACCACGATGGCGTCCGGACGGCTGGCCGTCCGGTCGAAGGCCGCCACGTAGGCGAGCTTCTCCGCCGGTGCGGTCACCGCCTCGCGGGGCGAGGGGTAGAACGTGGGATCGGGAGTCCAGCGGGTCATCACAGCTCCGCTCGTCAGGTGGTGGGGACGCCAAGTCGGTCGAGCAGGTGGCGGCGCAGCGCGCCGAAGGCCGGGTCGTCCGGGGTGCGGATGGGGCCGAGGTCGACGGGTAGCTCCGCGGCGATGCGGCAGTCGTCGAGGAGCAGGATCCGGTCGGCGAGCAGCAGCGCCTCCTCCACGTCGTGGGTGACCAGCAGGGCGGCGAAGCCGTGCTCGGCGCGCAGCCGGCGCAGCAGGATCTGCATCCGCAGTCGGGTCAGCGCGTCCAGCGCGCCGAACGGCTCGTCGAGCAGCAGCAGGTCCGGTTCGCGGACCAGAGCCCGCGCCACTGCCACCCGCTGCGCCTGCCCGCCGGACAACTCGGCCGGCCAGGCGCGGTGCCGCTCGGCGAGACCGACCTCGGCCAGCGCCCGCCGGATCCGCCCCGGGCCGTCCACGCCGGACAGCCCGAGCCCCACGTTGTCCGCCACCCGTTTCCACGGCAGCAACCGGTGTTCCTGGAAGACCACGGCGGCGGTGCCGTGTACGACGCTCGTCCCGCTGGCCTCGCCGTCCAACCCGGCGAGAATCCGCAGGAGCGTGCTCTTGCCGGAACCACTGCCGCCCAGCAGGGCCACCACCTCACCCCGGGCGATGCTCAGGTCGACCCCGGCCAGCACGACCGTCGGCCCGAACGCCCGGCGCACCGCGTGCGCGGTCAGCACCGGCTCCGCGCCGGTCAGGTGGCCCGCAGTCCGCGACGCCATGTCAACATCCTCCTCTCCAGTACGCGCAACGCACTGTCGGATATCAGCCCGAGAAGGGCGTAGACGAGCAGGCCGAGCACCACCACGTCGGTCTGGCTGAACTCCCGCGCCTCCATCATCAGAAAGCCGATCCCGGTCTGGGCGTTGACCTGCTCGCCGACGACCAGGCTGAGCCAGGCCGCGCCGATCGCCAGCCGCAGGCCGAGGAAGAGCGACGGCAGCGCGCCGGGCAGCACCACGTGGCGCAGCCGGGCGGCCTGGCCCAGACCACAGGTACGGGCCGCCTCCACCAGCCGTTCGTCGATGTCCCGGATGCCGGCGTAGGTGTTGAAGTAGATGGGGAAGAACGCGCCCAGCGCCACCAGGCTGATCTTCAGTGATTCGCCGATGCCGACCCAGATGATCAGCAGCGGCACCAGCCCGAGGTGCGGCAGCATCCGGGCCATCTGCACCGGCGGGTCGACCAGGTCGTCACCGAGCCGCAGCAGCCCGGCCACGGTGCCCAGGGCCAGGGCCAGGAGACCTCCGATCAGCAGGCCCGCCCCGGCGCGGGTGAGGGAGTCCAGCAGGTGGATGCCGAGTGTTCCGTCCCGGCTGAGCCGCAAGCCGGTGGCCAGGACGTCGCTGGGCGCGGGCAGCTTCTCGGCCGCCAGCAGCCCGGTCCGCGCGGCCAACTCCCAGCCCAGGACCAGCGCCACCGGGCTCACCACCCGCCGCCAGCGCCGGGCCGGCCGCTGATGACGGGGTACGACCGGCACCGCGCCGTGACCTCGTCGGGCGCCTCGACGAGGCTGGTACGACTCACTGGAACACCTCGTTGAACCGACCGTCGACCCGGGATCGAAGGTCGACCGGCCCCGGGATGAGTTCCAGGGCGATGAAGCTGTCGGTGATCGCCTGAAGTTCGTCGCCGATGGCCGGGGTGACCGGGGCGAGGGGCCTGGCGCTGCGGGCCAGCGCGCGGCTGGTGACGTCCTGCGGGATCTTCAGCTCCGGTGCGAGGGTGCTGGCTCGCTCCTCGGGGTGGGCGATGCCCCAGTCGGTCACCTCGCGGTAGCGCTGGAGGAACGCCCGGATCTCGTCCGAGCGCTTGTCGACCGCCCGGGGCGCGGCCAGGACGTACTCACGGTTGCTGGCCAGGCCCGTCGCGTCGGCGAGCACCTGGACCCCCGGCTGCTCGGCCAGCGCGAAGTACGGGTCCCAGATCACCCAGGCGTCGATCTGGCCGCCGTCGAACGCGGGCCGCCCCTCGGCGGGCTTGAGGTACTTGACCTGGATGTCCTTCAGGGTCATGTGGTTCGCCTCCAGCAGCCGGACCAGCAGCCAGTGCACGTTGGACCCCTTGTTCAGGGCCACCGTCCTGCCCTTGAGGTCGGCGAAGCTGCGGTAGCCCCGATCGGCCTTGACCAGCACGGCCTCGCCCTGCGGGATCGGCGCCGAGGTGCCGATGATGGAGAACGGGATCTTTCCGGCGGCGGCGAAGACGGGCGGCGCCTCGCCGACCTGTCCGATGTCGATCGAGCCGGCCTTGAGCGCTTCGGTGAGCGCCGGACCGCTCTCGAACAACGACCACTGCACATCCGGTGCGGCGTCGCGCGCCTTGACCAGGCTCAGCCCGCCGAAGCGCTGGTAGCCGATCCGGAGCTTGCCCGGCGCGGCGTCAGCATCGGCGGACCCGCCGCACCCGCTGACCGCGACCGTGGCGAGCACCGCCACGGTGGTGAGCGCGGCCGTCAGCAGGCGGCGATGCGGGGGGTGGCTCGTCGACGGGGTGGGCATGGCGGCTCCTCGGGTCGGGCAGGGCGGGGTGGCGACGCATCGACCGGTGTCGGCGCCTGAAGTAGCCTACTAACCCGATAGGTTTTATGGGTAGGCTGTCGGCGGGATCGTCCCACCCCTCAGGAGGTGCCCGCGTCACCGCGTGCGCCGACCGCCCCGCCGACGGAAAGAGCCGCGATGACCCTCACCTTCCACTGGTTCCTGCCCACCAACGGCGACAGCCGGGACATCGTCGGCGGCGGACACGGTGTACCGACCGGCGCCGCCGGAGGCGCACGCCCCGCCAGCGTGGCGTACCTCGGACAGATCGCGCGCAGCGCCGAGCAACTCGGCTTCGTCGGCGCGCTCACCCCCACCGGCGCCTGGTGCGAGGACGCCTGGCTCAGCACCGCGATGCTCACCGAGGTGACCGAGCGACTCAAGTTCCTGGTCGCCTTCCGACCCGGGCTGCTGGCCCCCACCCTCGCTGCCCAGATGGCCTCCACCTTCCAGCGGTTGTCCCGGGGCCGGCTGCTGCTCAACGTCGTCACCGGCGGCGAGTCGCAGGAGCAGCGGGCCTACGGCGACTTCCTGGACAAGGACGCCCGGTACGCGCGGGCCGACGAGTTTCTACACGTGGTGCGCGCGCTCTGGCGCGGCGAGACAGTCGACCACGACGGCACCCACGTACGCGTCGAACAGGCCCGGCTGCACCGGCTGCCCGACCCGGTGCCACCGGTCTACTTCGGTGGGTCCTCCGCGGCCGCCCTCCCGGTGGCGGTGCGGCACAGCGACGTCTACCTCACCTGGGGCGAACCACCAGCCCTGGTCGCCGACAAACTGGAGCGGGTTCGGGCGTTGGCCGCCCGCTCCGGACGGGAGTTGCGCTTCGGCATCCGGCTGCACGTCATCGCGCGCGATACCGCCGAACAGGCGTGGGGGCAGGCCCAGCGCCTGCTCGACGGGGTCGCCGAGGCTGACATCCGGGCCGTGCAGGAGGGCCTGCGCCGCAGCGAGTCCGAGGGGCAGCGCCGGATGCTCGACCTGCACGGTGGCTCCCGCGACGGGCTGGAGGTCGCGCCCAACCTGTGGGCGGGCGTCGGGCTGGTCCGTGGCGGGGCCGGCACCGCCCTGGTGGGCAGTCATGCCGAGGTCGCCGACCGGATCGCCGAGTACCACGCGCTCGGCATCGACGAGTTCATCCTCTCCGGCTACCCGCACCTGGAGGAGGCGTACTGGTTCGGTGAGGGCGTGCTGCCGATCCTGCGCGACCGTGGGCTGTGGCGGCACCCCGACGGCCAACCAGGGGCCGCCGACCACGTCGACGTCCCGTTCGCCGGCGTGCCAGCGCCGCAGCCCGCCGGAGCCCGCTGACCGACCGACCCGCGGCAACCGGCGCCACGGCCGCTCACAGGTCCATCGCGTAGACCCGGACCTGACGGCCGGTGTCCGGCTGCACGGTCTCGCGTTCCAGCGACATGCCCAGCTTGACCATCACCCGCGCGGACGCCTCGTTGCCGACGACGTGGATGCTGACCAGCCGCCGCAGGTCGAGCGTGGCACGGGTGTGGGCGACAACGGCCCGGGCCGCCTCGGTGGCCAGGCCCCGACCCCAGTACGCGCGGCCGAGCCGCCAGCCGATCTCCACGGCCGGCATGATCTCGGGCAGGAAGGTCGGCACCGCCAGTCCGGTGAAACCGGCCAGCTCGCCGGTCTCTCTGACCTCCACCGCGTACAGGCCGAAGCCGTGCTCGTCCCACTGCCGCTGATAGGTGGCCAGACGCTCCGCGGTCGCGGCCCGGTCCAGGGTGCGGCCGTCATGGATGTAGCGCATCACCTCGGGCTGCGCGTTGACGGCGGCGAACCCGTCCAGATCATCGCTTCGCATGCGGCGCAACAGCAGCCGCGGAGTTTCCAGGGACGTGGCATCAGGGGAGCTTTTCGGGTCAGGCACCTCCCCTTCGTAGCATTTCGGCGCCCACGGGGGCGACGGGACGTCTCTAGGCGGAGCGGCCGGCGAACCGCTGGCCGACCCGCCGCCCGGCGAGGCTCACCAGCGTGCTGCCGACAGCCATCCCGACCAGCACCAGAATCCCGCCGACCACCCACAGCCCGCTGTCGTCGGTCCCGGCGGCCCGCCACGACCAGACCGCCGTGAACGCCACAGTCATCACCGGCGCCACCAGCCACGGACTGAGCCGCGTCCCGGCGAGCGCGGCCAGCAGCACCAGCGTCAGCACGCAGCCGATCACCTGCCACGCCTCGTACGGGCCGCTGCTCGCGCCGGTCTGCGCGTCGACCGTGTACCGGGTGTCCCAGCCCAGCCAGAGGATCCACGCACCGACCGTGGCCGCCGCCAGAAACAGAACACCGAGCAGTGCGCGGGTACCCCTCGTCGCCGTCATCGGGCGATCATGCCCTGCCTGCCGCCGCACCGGAACACGGACCGGCACCCGGCACCATCCCTGATGGCTGTTGCCTCGGTCGGTGGCGATCCTCTACGGTCTGCTCAGCGGTGGGCGGTGCGGTCCGCATCCGACCCGACACCGCCGGTTGCCCGTCGTGCGGGCCGGGATGGTGGAATCCCGGGTCGCCCCGTCGGCGGTGACCCGGCGGTCGTGTGACTCCCAGCTCGTCCCCTCGGGTCCTGTTGCCCGGGTGGCTCCGTGTGGAGCCGACGGCGAGCCGGGGCACGCCGACCCACCGGGAGAGCCCCGTGTTCCTCAGCCCGCACGAGCAGGACCGCCTGCTCGTCCACGTCGCGGCAGATGTCGCCCGCGCCCGCCGCGAACGCGGCCTGCGCCTCAACTACCCCGAAGCCGTCGCGGTGATCACCGCGTTCCTCCTCGAAGGTGCCCGCGACGGGCGGTCGGTGGTCGACCTGATGTCCGCCGGCCGGGCGGTGCTCGGCCGCGACGACGTCCAGGACGGCATCCCCGAGCTGCTGAGGGAGGTGCAGGTGGAGGCGACCTTCCCGGACGGCACCAAGCTCGTGACCGTGCACCACCCGATCCCATGATCCCCGGGGAGATCCTGCCGGCGGCGGACCCGGTCGAGATCAACGTGGGGCGTCCGGTGACCACGGTGCTCGTGGTCAACACCGCCGATCGCCCGGTGCAGGTCGGCTCGCATTACCACTTCGCCGAGGCCAATCCGGCGCTGTCGTTCGACCGGGGCGCGGCCTGGGGACAACGGCTCGCCGTTCCGGCCGGCACCTCGGTCCGGTTCGAGCCGGGCATCAACCGCAGCGTCGACCTCGTGCCACTTGGCGGCGCACGCGTCGTGCCGGGCCTGCGCGCAGAGTGCGCCGGACCGTTGGACCCGTCGCCGCACGCGGTCACGGCCGACGGGTCGCCGCGGTGAGCGCCGTGCGGCGGGACCGCTACATCGACCTGTACGGACCGACGACCGGTGACCGGATCCGACTGGCCGACACCAACCTGCTGATCGAGGTGGAGACCGACCACTGCGTGGGAGGCGACGAGGCGGTCTTCGGCGGCGGGAAGGTGATCCGCGAGTCGATGGGGCAGTCCCGTGCCACCCGCGCCGAGGGGGCGCTGGACACCGTCATCACCGGCGCTGTGGTGCTCGACCACTGGGGCGTGGTCAAGGCCGACGTGGGGCTGCGCGACGGGCGCATCGTGGCGCTCGGCCGGTCCGGCAACCCGGACACCATGCCCGGTGTCCACCCCGACCTGGTCATCGGCCCGTCGACCGAGGTGATCGCGGGCAACGGTCGGATCCTCACCGCCGGAGCTGTCGACACCCATGTGCACTTCATCTGCCCGCAGATCGTCACCGAGGCGCTGGCCAGTGGCATCACCACGATGGTCGGCGGTGGCACCGGGCCGGCCGAGGGGACCCGCGCGACAACTGTCACCCCGAACGCCTGGCACCTGGCCCGGATGCACGAGGCACTGGACACCATGCCGGTCAACGTGCTGCTGCTCGGCAAGGGCAACACCGTCTCCAGTGAGGCGCTGTGGGAACAGTTGCGGGCCGGCGCGGGCGGTTTCAAGCTGCACGAGGACTGGGGCACCACACCGGCGGCGATCGACGCGTGCCTGCGGGTGGCGGACGCGTCCGGGGTCCAGGTGTCGATCCACACCGACACGCTCAACGAGGCCGGGTTCGTCGCCGACACCCTGCGGGCGATCGGTGGACGGGCGATCCACTCGTACCACACCGAGGGAGCCGGTGGCGGGCACGCGCCGGACATCATCACAGTGGCCAGCGAACCGAACGTGCTGCCGTCGTCGACCAACCCGACCCGGCCGTACACCGCAAACACCCTGGCCGAGCACCTGGACATGTTGATGGTCTGCCACCATCTCAATCCGTCCGTCCCGGAGGACCTGGCCTTCGCCGAGAGTCGGATCCGACCGTCCACGATGGCGGCCGAGGACCTGCTGCACGACCTCGGCGCGATCTCGATCATCGGCTCGGACGCGCAGGCGATGGGCCGGGTCGGCGAGGTGATCATGCGGACCTGGCAGAGCGCCCACGTGATGAAGGACCGGGTCGGCGCCCTGCCGGGTGACGGGCCCGCCGACAACAACCGGGCCCGACGGTACGTGGCGAAATACACCATCTGCGCGGCGATGGCCAACGGCCTGGAACGGGAGGTCGGCTCGGTCGAACCGGGCAAGCTCGCCGACCTGGTGCTGTGGGACCCGGCGTTCTTCGGCGTACGGCCGCACCTGGTGCTCAAGGGCGGCATGATCGCGTACGCCCAGATGGGCGACGCCAACGCCTCGATCCCGACACCGCAGCCGATGCTGCCGAGGCCGATGTTCGGGGCGTACGGCGCAGCGGCGGCCGCCACCAGCCTGGCCTTCGTGGCCCCGGCGGCCCTGGACGCCGGACTCCGCCTCGACGTGCGTCGCCGGGTGGTGCCGGTGAGCGACGTACGGTCGCGGGGCAAGGCCGACCTGCCGGAGAACAACGCGATGCCGCGCATCGAGGTGGACCCGGACACCTTCACCGTGCGGATCGACGGGCAGGTGGTGGAGCCGGACCCGGTGACCCGGCTGCCGATGGCCCAGCGGTACTTCCTGTTCTGATGGCGACGCCGAGCCTGCTGTTGCTGTTGGCCGACGGGCGCTTCCCGGCCGGGGCGCACGCGCACTCCGGTGGTCTGGAGGCGGCCGTCGCCGCCGGCCGGGTCACCGACCTGACCTCGTTGGAGGCGTTCCTGGCCGGACGGCTGGCCACCGCCGGTCTTGTCGGCGCGGCGTTCGCGGCGGCCGCACACCGGGTGGCGATGCCCGAGACGGTCGGCTCGGCGCACCCGGCCCGGTCCGCCCGACCATCGGACGCGCCGGTCGGGTCTCCCGCTCGGTCGGGGGCGCTGGCCCGGCTCGACGCGGAGCTGGACGCGCGTACCGCCGCCCCGGCGTTGCGGGCGGTCTCGCGCCGGCAGGGCCGGGCGCTGCTGCGAGCCGGCCGGTCCATCTGGTCGGACGCCCCGTTCGCCGACCTGCCCGCGACGCCAGGTGGCGCGCACCAACCGCTGGTGCTCGGGCTGCTCTGCGCTGCGGCCGGGTTGTCCCGCGTCGAGACCGCCACGATCGCCGCGTACGGGACGTTGACCGGGGCGGCCAGCGCCGGTGTACGTCTGCTCGGCCTCGATCCGTACCAGGTCCAGGCCCTGCTTGTCGGCCTGGCCGACGCCTGCGACGGCACTGCCGCCGACGCGGCGCGGGCCGCCGATGACCCACCGGAGCGGCTGCCGGCCGCCGCCGCCCCACTTGCCGACATCCATGCCGAAATCCATGCCACCTGGGAGGTGCGTCTCTTTGCGTCCTGACACCGTTGTGCCGAGCGCTGTGCCCGCCGTCGAACCGCTCACGCCGCCGGCCGTCCCACCCCACGACGAGAGCGTTCCGCACGCCCATCCGGAGCCGGGGGTGGACCCCCATCCGCCGTTGGCGCGTGCCGGTCGGGCCCTGCGGGTCGGCATCGGCGGCCCGGTCGGCTCCGGCAAGACGGCCCTGGTGGCCGCGCTCTGCCGTGCCTTCGCCGACGAGTTGCGGCTCGGCGTGGTGACCAACGACATCTACACGACCGAAGACGCCGATTTCCTCCGGCGGGCCGGTGTGCTGGACCCGGCCCGGATCCGCGCTGTGGAGACCGGCTGCTGCCCGCACACGGCGATCCGTGACGACATCGGTGCCAACCTGGACGCCGTCGACGAGCTGGCCGAGGCCGTCGGCCCGTTGGACCTCGTCCTCGTGGAGAGCGGTGGGGACAACCTGACCGCGACCTTCAGTCGCGGGCTGGTCGACCGGCAGATCTTCGTGGTCGACGTGGCGGGCGGGGACAAGGTGCCCCGCAAGGGCGGGCCCGGGGTCACCGCCGCCGACCTTCTCGTGATCAACAAGACCGACCTGGCGCCGATGGTGGGTGCCGACCTCGCCGTCATGGATCGTGACGCGCGGGCCCGGCGCGGCGACCTCCCGACCCTCTTCCTGTCCATCGTGGGAGACCCCACCGCCACGTCGGTAGCGGACTGGATCCGGCACGAGTTGGCCCACCACGCCGCAGCGCACCCACTGACCGTGCCGGTCGGCCCGGCCTGATGCGAGCGCTCGCTCGGCTGGTCGCCCGGGCCGACGGTCGGGGTGGCACGGCCCTGGTCGAGCTGCACGGCGAAACGCCGTTGCTGCTGCGCCAGACCCCGACCGACGGTGGTGTCGCCACGGTGCACCTCGTCGGCGGGGCGGCCGGACCGCTCGCCGGCGACGATCTGCGCCTGGAGATCGAGGTTGGACCGGGCGCGGCCGTCCGGGTGCACAGCGTCGCCGCGTCGATCGCCCTACCGGGTCGCGCGGGTGCCGTCTCCCGGATGGCGGTTCGGGCGGTGGTGCACGCCGACGCCACGCTGCACTGGCTTCCGGAACAGTTGGTCGCGGCGGCCGGCTGCGCGCACCTCGCCGAGTCCCGGATCGAGTTGGCCGCCGGTGCGAGCCTGCTGTGGCGCGACGAGCTGATCTGCGGCCGGTACGGCGAGGCGCCCGGCGGCGCCGTCGTACACACCCAGGTCGACTACGCGGGTCGACCACTGCTGCGCCAGTCCCTCGCTGTGGGACCGCACGCGCCGGGCTGGGCCGGCCCGGCGGTGCTCGGCGGCGCCCCGGCCACCGGATCGCTGCTCGTGGTCGATCCGTCGCAGGCCGCCGAACCGCCAATGGCCGACGGCAGTGTCGCCCGGCTGCCGTTGGCCGGTGGCCCCGCGACACTGTGGACCGCCACGGCTCCCGACGCGCACACCCTGCGCGCCCACCTCAGCGTCTAGGGACCCGCTGCCGAGTCGTCCGCTGGTCCTGCCGGGATCGACCTCGGTCAGCGAGGCCGTTTCCGAGGTCAGTTTGGTGCGGTGAGCGACGGCGCCGGGCGGGAGCGGGGAAGGGGGTCAGCGGTGTGGACCGACCGCGTCGGCGTGCTCCCGCTGACGGGTCGGGTCGAGGCGGCCGACTAGGTCGTCGAGGTGGCCGATCAGGTCAGCGGCCTGCCGGACGCCCAGTTCGGCGATGCTGGCTCGGACTCGTTCGTCCAGGCGGGCGTGCTCGCGGCGGCCGCGAACTGTCAGGTACGCCCGGATCCGTCGGCGGTCGATCGGATCGACCCGGCGGAAGACGAGGTTGCGGTCGACGAGCTGGTCGACCAGCTTGGTGAGGGTGCCCGGCGGCAGTGACGCCTCGACGGACACCTCGCTCATCGGGTGACCCTGGCCGTCGGCGAGCAGGCAGAGCACCCGCCACGCCTCGATGCTGATCGCGTCGTCGGCCAGAACAGCGCCCAGTCGGCGGGAGAGCAGCCGTTCGGCGCGGGTGAGCGAGCGCAGCAGGTCGGCTGGCGTCCCGGGCACGTCTGACATGAAACTCCCTGGGCCGGTGGCCCTGTCATGGTAGCGAGTCGTCCCGGCCAGTGGTGAGCGCTGGTCTTCCGTCGTGGGCCGGGCAATCATGTGGTCATGTCCGCGCCGGCACCGCCGTGGCTGACCGTCGACAGTGCCGTGGTCAGCATCGCGCTGGTCTACCCGATGCGCGGGCCGGCCGGCATGTTCGGCCCCACCTGTGAACTCTGCGCGCAACTCGCGGTCGAGGAGATCAATCGGTGCGGTGGCGTGCTGGGTCGGGAGGTCCGGCTGGTGCCGGTCGACGGTGGCGCACCGCCGGCCGAGGTGGCCGCCGAGGTCGAGGCGTTGGTGTCGGTGGGGGCCGTGCAGGGGGTGACGGGGTGGCACATCTCCTCGGTGCGCCAGGCGTTGGCGCCCCGCGTCGCGCACCGGGTGCCCTACGTCTACACCGCACTCTACGAGGGCGGCGAACGCACCGAAGGTGTCTTCCTGACCAGCGAGACGCCGGATGCCCAACTGTGGCCCGCGATGCGGCTGCTCGCCGCGGAGCAGGGCGTGCGCCGCTGGTTCGTGGTGGGCAACGACTACGTGTGGCCGCGCCGGACGTCGCGCGCGGCCCAGCGGTACGCGCTGCGCGCCGGTGGGCAGGTGGTGGGCAGGCACTTCCTGCCGTTGGACGCGCACGACTTCACCGAGGTGCTGCGCCGCATCGAGCACAGTGACGCGGACGCGGTGTTGATGCTGCTGGTCGGTGCCGACGCGGTCCGGTTCAACCGCGCGTTCGCCCGATCCGGCCTGGACCAGCGCTGCCTGCGGTTGAGCACCCTGATGGACGAGAACATGCTGTTGGCCAGCGGCGCCGGCGCGACCCGGAGGCTGTACAGCACGGCGGGTTTCTTCGCCGGGCTGGTCACACAGGAGAATCTCGACTTCCACGGCGAGTTCGCGCGGCGTTTCGGGGTGGAGGCGCCGCCGCTGGGAAGCCTGGGCGAGTCCTGCTACGAGGGCGTCATGCTGCTTGCCGCGCTGATCGGCCAGGCCCGCACCCTCGATGTACGGGCCATCGAGACGGCCGCCGACACGGTTGCCTACCACGGGCCCCGTGGGCGGTTGCGGCTGCGCCAGCGGCACGTCCGGCAGCGCATCTACCTCGCCGAGGCCGACGGGCTCGACTTCACAGTGCTCGCCCAGCTCTGAACTCAGCACGGCAGTCGGCCCAGCCGACCCTTGACAGCGCCACCCGATCCCGTCCTAAGATGCTTCCTGCGTGAAGTATCTGCCATGGGGTCAGATCTCACCATTGCGCGCCCACCGTTGACGGATTCGTCCGTCGACCATTGTGGTGGCACTTATCCTGCGTTTTTCCGAACGGCCGACACCGCTTCCTCCCCAACGGTGTCGGCCGTTTTTCGTGCGCGCCTCGACGGTCCCTCGGAAACAGTCAATTAAGGACTGGGAAACACCCGCGCAATCATGCCGGTCAACGCTTTCCCTGCCCATATCCGATCCGGTGCCCTGCGCGGCGTCCACCCGTCGACCCTGGCATCGCCCACGTCAGCTCCATCGGACCGCACCGACCGTCCTTTCGCCACTTGAGTGCACCGCAGGGAGAGTAGATGTCATTATTCCGGGGCCGCCGCATCCTGGCGGGTGCCATGACCCTGGTCGCCGCGGCCGCGATGACCGCGTGCGGCAGCAAGACCACCGACGAGGGCGGCGCGACCGGCGTCACCGCCGACGTCTCCGGTGACACCGTCAAGGTGGGCCTGCTCAACTCGCTCTCCGGGACCATGGCGATCAGCGAGGTCACCGTCCGCGACTCCATCATGCTCGCCGTCGATGAGATCAACGCGGCCGGCGGTGTCCTCGGCAAGAAGATCCAGCCGGTCGGTGAGGACGGCGCCTCGGACTGGCCCACCTTCGCCGAGAAGGCCGAGAAGCTCATCTCCGAGGACCGCGTTGCCGCCGTCTTCGGCTGCTGGACGTCGGCCAGCCGCAAGGCGGTCAAGCCGGTGTTCGAGAAGAACAAGGCGTTGCTGTTCTACCCGGTGCAGTACGAGGGGCTTGAGCAGTCGCCCTACATCTTCTACACCGGAGCGACGACCAACCAGCAGATCGTTCCCGGGCTGGACTACCTCAAGTCGCAAGGCGTCAAGTCGGTCTATCTGGTCGGTAGCGACTACGTCTTCCCGCGAACCGCAAACAAAATCATCAAGGCGTACGCGACCGCGAACGGGATGACGGTGCTGGGTGAGGATTACGCGCCGCTCGGCTCCACCGAGTTCGGCACCATCGTCAACAAGGTCAAATCGTCCGGCGCGGACGCGGTGTTCAACACACTCAACGGTGACAGCAACGTGGCCTTCTTCAAGGAGTACAAGTCCGCGGGTCTGAGCGCCGCCGCGATGCCGGTGGTGTCGGTGTCGATCGCCGAGGAAGAGGTGAAGGGCATCGGCACCCAGTACCTGGAGGGCCAGCTGACGGCCTGGAACTACTACCAGACCACCCCGGGCGCGGCGAACTCGAAGTTCGTGGCCGCGTACAAGGCGAAGTACGGCGCGGACAAGCCGACAAGCGATCCGATGGAGGCCGCGTACGTCGGCGTGCACCTGTGGAAGGCGATGGTCGAGAAGGCCGGCGCCTTCGACGTGGAGAAGGTTCGCTCCGCCTCGGACGGGATCACCTTCGACGCGCCGGAGGGTCTGGTCACCGTCGACGGCAAGACCCAGCACATCGCCAAGACCGCCCGGATCGGCAAGATCGGCGCGGACGGTCTGATCACCGAGGTGTGGAACTCCGGCAAGCCGGTCGCACCGGACCCGTACCTCAAGACCTACCCGTGGGCGAGCGGCCTGAGCTGACGCCGCCGGCCCGGGCGGAACGCGTTGCCGCGCGCTCCGCCCGGGCCACCCGACCAGCAGTTCGGAGTCCCCACAGTGACAGTCCTCTTCGGTCAACTCTTCACCGGCATCAGCATCGGCGCGGTGCTGCTGCTCATCGCGCTCGGCCTGGCGCTGACCTTCGGCCAGATGAACGTGATCAACATGGCGCACGGTGAATTCATCATGGCCGGCGCGTACACCACCTACGTTCTGCAACAGAGCATCACCGGCGCCGGCCTCTCGCTGGCGGTCGCGCTGCCGGTGGCGTTCGTGGTCGCCGGCACCATGGGTGTCCTGCTGGAGGTGCTGCTCATTCGCCGGCTCTACGCCCGGCCACTGGACACCCTGCTGGTCACCTGGGGTGTCTCGCTGATTCTGCAACAACTGGCTCGGGACATCTTCGGCAGCCCGAACGTGCAAACCCGCGCGCCCGAGCTGCTCACCGGCAACGTGGCGCTGCCCGGCGGGCTGACCATCGCCAACAACCGGCTGTTCATCCTGGCCCTGGCGCTGGCCGCCGTCGCGGCGCTCACACTGGCGCTGCGACTCACCCCGCTCGGGCGTCGCATCCGCGCGGTGGTGCAGAACCGCGACCTCGCCGCCGTGTCCGGCATCGCCACCTCCCGGGTCGACCGGACGACCTTCTTCCTCGGCTCCGGCCTGGCCGGGCTCGCCGGGGTGGCCCTCACCCTGCTCGGCCCGATCGGCCCGACAATGGGCACCAACCTGATCATCGACGCCTTCCTGGTCGTCGTGGTCGGCGGGATCGGCCAACTCAAGGGCAGTGTGATCGTCGCCTTCGCCCTCGGCGTGCTCCAGGCCACCGGGGAGTACCTGACCACCCTCAGCGTCGCCAAGGTGATCGTGTTCGTGGCGATCGTCGCGTTCCTCCAGTGGCGGCCACAGGGTCTGTTCACGCTGCGGACCAGGAGCCTCGCATGACCGCCGTCACCCCCGCGCCGCCCAGCACCGCCGTCCGTCCGGCGCCCGCCGGCGCCGTACCCCCGAACCGCCCCGCCGGCCGCTCGCGACTCCGCACCCTGGCCGGCTTCGCCTTCGGCGCGGCGCTGCTGTTCGCCGTCGCCCCGCTGGTGTTGTCGGACTTCCGGCTGGCCCTGCTCGCCAAGTACCTCTGTGTCGCCATGGTCGCGGTCGGCATCGGGATCGCCTGGGGCCGGGGCGGGATGCTCACCCTGGGCCAGGGCGTCTTCTTCGGCCTCGGCGGCTACGCGATGGCCATGCACCTCAAGCTCGCCGACGCGGGCCCGGGTGGGATGCCCGACTTCATGCAGCTGTACGGGCAACTCGACGAGCTGCCGCTGTGGTGGCGGCCGTTCGCCAGCCCGTGGTTCGCGCTGCCCGCCACTGTGCTGCTGCCGATGGCTGTCGCCTTCGGGCTCGGCTCGCTGGTCTTCCGTCGCCGGGTCCGTGGCGCGTACTTCGCCATCCTCAGCCAGGCGCTCGCCGCCGCGATGGTGATCCTGCTGATCGGCCAGCAGGGCACCACGGGCGGCACCAACGGGCTCACCGACATCACCGGCTTCTTCGGCTACGACCTGGACGACCCGGTCAACCAGCGGATGGTGTACTTCATCATCGCCGGGACGCTGCTGGCGTTGCTCGCGCTGACCCGTCAGCTCATCCACAGCCGCTACGGCGAGCTGCTGGTGGCGGTCCGCGACGGTGAGGAACGGGTCCGCTTCCTGGGCTACGACCCGGCGTCGGTCAAGCTGGTGGCGTACGTGGTCGCGGCGGGGATGGCCGGGCTGGCCGGGGCGCTGTTCGTGCCGGCGGTGGGCATCATCTCGCCCGCGCTGATCGGCATCGTCCCGTCGATCGAGTTCGTCATCGGCGTCGCAGTGGGCGGCCGGGCGACACTGCTCGGGCCGGTGCTCGGCGCGGTGGCGGTCGCCTGGGCGCGTACCGCTCTCTCCGAGCGTTTCCCGGGCACCTGGACGTACCTCCAGGGGTTGCTCTTCGTGGTCGTGGTGGCGTTCCTGCCCGGCGGTCTGGCGTCGCTGTGGGCGTTGGCCCGCCGCCGCGACGTCGCCGCGCAGCCGCTGCGGCGCGGGTGGTTGTCGCTGGGCCGACGACGCGCCGAGCGGACGGAGGTGCCGGCGGCATGAGCGAACGCACCGAGCGCAGGGAGGGCCGTGAGCGCATGCCCAGCCAGCACGGCATGAGCGAACGCACCGAGCGCAGGGAGGGCCGTGAGCGCATGCCCAGCCAGCACGGCATGAGCGGCGAACGGTTGGACGGGTTGTCCGTCCGTGACCTGCGGGTCAGCTTCGACGGCTTCACCGCTGTGGACGGCGTCTCGTTGGAGGTGCCCGCCGGTGACATCCGGTTCCTGATCGGGCCGAACGGCGCCGGCAAGACCACGGTTGTCGACGCGGTCACCGGTCTGGTCCGGGCCACCGGCTCGGTCCGGTTCGGGGAGGAGGAACTGCTCGGCCGGCCGGTGCACCGGATCAGCCGACTCGGCATCGGGCGGACCTTCCAGACCTCGACGGTATTCGAGGAGCTGTCGGTGTTGCAGAACCTCGACATCGCGGCGGGCGCTCGCCGCAGTTGGGCGACGCTGGCCCGCCGCCGCCGTGGTGTGCCCGACGAGGTCGCCGCCGCGCTGGAGACCATCGGCCTGGCCGAGCGGGCCGCTGACCTCGCCGGGACGCTCGCGCACGGCCAGAAGCAGTGGCTGGAGATCGGCATGCTGCTGGTGCAGGACGCGCGGCTGCTGCTGCTGGACGAGCCGGTCGCCGGGATGAGCCATGAGGAACGCGACGCCACCGGCGCCCTGTTGGAGACGGTGAGCCGGGACCGCACCGTCGTCGTGATCGAGCACGACATGGACTTCCTGCGTCGGTTCGCGCGCAGCGTCACGGTGCTGCACGCCGGCCGGGTGCTCAGCGAGGGCACTGTCGCGCAGGTCCAGGCGGATCCGCGCGTGCAGGAGGTCTACCTTGGCCACCCGGTGGACGCCGGGTCGGCCCGCACCGGCCTGGAGGCATGATGCTGACGCTGCGCGGGGTGCACGCCGGGTACGGGCGTTCTGAGGTGCTGCACGGGGTCGATCTGGCG
The DNA here is from genome assembly GCF_040677775.1 of Micromonospora sp. NPDC053740. Lineage (NCBI taxonomy): Bacteria > Bacillati > Actinomycetota > Actinomycetes > Micromonosporales > Micromonosporaceae > Micromonospora > Micromonospora sp. NPDC053740. Next base: position 98,724 of record NZ_JBFASO010000001.1, on the reverse strand, counting down.
GTCCCGCCCGACGGGGTGGCCGCCGTGCTCGGGCACAACGGTGCCGGCAAGAGCACACTGCTGCGGGTTGCGGCGGGGCTGCTGCGCCCGAGTGCCGGCACCGTCGAGTTGGACGGTGAGGACGTCACCCGCGCCGGGCCGCACGAGCGGGTGGCGCGGGGGATGGCGTACGTGCCGCAGGGTCAGCAGTGCTTCCCGCACCTGACCGCCGCGGAGAACCTGCGGCTTGTCGCTGACGGTCGGCGCGACGGGGCGGTGGCCACGGCGGAGGTGCTGGATCTGTTTCCCGCGTTGCGCCCGCTGTTGCGGCGTCGGGCCGGGCTGCTCTCCGGCGGTCAGCGCCAGCAGCTGGCCATCGCCCGGGCCCTGATCACCCGGCCGCGGCTGCTGATGCTCGACGAGCCGACCGAGGGCATCCAGCCGTCGGTTGTCGCGGAGATCCAGGAACGGATCGTCGAGCTGACCCGGCAGTCCGGGTTCAGTGTGCTCCTCGTCGAGCAGCACCTGGGTTTCGCGCTGCGGGTGGCGGACCGCTACCACGTGCTGGAGTCGGGTCGGGTCACCTCGCACGGCGACGGGGGTTCCACTGCCGAGCGGGAGGTCCGGGCGGCGTTGGCGGTGTGATCGGCGTGGCGTCGGTCAGATCGTCGGTGCCGGCCCGGTCGAGTCGCGGACCACCAGCAGGTGCCCGGTGGGGCGGCGGCGAGGGCGTGTCGTGCGTGGCTTGAGCGCGAGGGCGAGTGCCGTGCGGCCCATCTCGGTCATCGGCAGGCGGATGGTGGTGAGGCTGGGTGCGAGGTCGGCAGCCACGGAGACGTCGTCGAAGCCGACGACTGACATCCGCGCGGGCACCGGCACGCGGCGCGAGCGCAACGTCGACAGCACGCCAATGGCCATCGCGTCGTTGAGCGCGATGATCGCCGTCGTCTCGGGATGGTCGTTGAGGATCTGCTCGGCGGCGGCGCGTCCACCGCCGCGGGTGAAGTCGCTGTGCACGACGGCGAGGTCGGCGGGGGACCGCCCGCGCTCCCGCAGAGCCGACGACACTCCGGCCAGCCGGTCGGCGACGGTGGTGAGGCCGGCGCTGCCCGCGGCGACAGCGATCCGCCGGTGGCCGAGATCCATCAGGTGCTGGGCGAGCGCGAAGCCACCGGCCTCGTTGTCCGGCAGCACGGCGTCGACGCCGAGCGCGTGCCGTCCGATGGCGGCGGCCCGGCCGCCGTGGTCCTGGAACGTGGCCAGCTCGGCGCGCGCCGCGCTCTCCATCCGTGGGTCGTCGTAGCCGGAACCGCTGATCAGGACGATGCCGACCCGCTGGGCGATCAGGTGGCGCAGCTGTTGCAGCTCGTAGTCGGGGTCGCGGCCGGACTGGCAGATCTGCACGAGCAGCCCCTGCTCGGCGGCGAGCTGGATGACCCCGGCGGCGATCTCGGAGAAATACGGGTCGTCGACCTGATGGACGATCAGACCCACAGTGGAGGTGGCCCCGCTGGCCAGGGTGCGGGCGTACGGGTTGGCCACGTAGCCCAGTTCGCGAGCGACCTGCCGGATCCGATCGGCCACCTCGGCGCTGACCCCCTCACGGCCGGCGAGGGCGCGGGAGGCGGTCGCCAGCGAGACGGCGGCGTGTCGGGCGACGTCCACGAGGCGCGGCCGCTGGCTGGCCCTGGGCATCGGCAACCTTCCGAAAACATCCATGTCGCCCGATCTGTTGCGAGCGACATCGATCGAAGCCTAGGGTACGTAAGCGCTTTCGTAAGCGCTTACGTGACCGGCATCCGGGATGCCGCGAAACGAGGTGACAGCCATGTCCAGGGCCCGAAGAGCGGCCGTCTCCCTCCTGGCGATCGGCGCACTGACCGGCGCCAGCGCGCCAGCGGCGCAGGCGGATCGCAGCATGTCGCCCGACGTCCACCCGGCGCTGCGCGCGCACCTGGTCGCCGCGTACGACTTCGACCACCCGGTGCCCGGCGACCCCGCCCTCGAACGCGACCAGGGGCGTTCCGGCACCGAGATCGAGCTGATCAACGGCGGTGCCGCCATGCGGGTGCCGGACCGCGCCTACCGCGGCAGCGGCAACGCGGTGCAGACCCGGCAGGTCGCCCCCGCCGTCGCCGGCAACGACGACTGGAAGGCCGGCACCTGGTCGGCCAGCGGGGTGCGGACACTGCGTGCCTTCAGCGCCACCGCCGGCACCACGGTCATGGGCTGGTTCAAGCTGAACATGGACAGCCCGCTACCCAACTCCACCACCGCCGACCCGGACGACAGGTACAACGCGATCGGGCTGGCCGGAGTGCTGACCGGCGACTCCGACGGCCACGGCGTCCGCGCCCTGCTGGAGCTGATCGACGTCGACGGGGAGTTGCGCCTCGTCGCGCTCGGCCGGCGGCTCGACGGCGGCAACTCACAGACCTTCGCCGCCACCCGGGACTGGCGTGAGCTGCTGCCGGTGGGGGAGTGGGTGCACCTCGCCGCCACCTTCGACTTCAACACCGGCGCGCTCGCCCTCTACCGCAACGGCGAGCCGGTGGACGGCTTCTACACCCGCGCCGACGACCCGTGGCTGGTGTCCGGGCCGGGCCCGCACGTGACCACCGCGTCCGACCCCCGGGGCATCAAGATCGGCGGGAGCTTCCCGCAGGACACACTCGAACGCAACCCGTGCGACTGCCGGATCGACGGCCTGATGTTCCTCGACAGTGTGGTCTCCGCAAACGACGTACGGAGGCAGTACCGCCACCTTGCCCGCTGACCACCCTCGGCACCGTCCCACCGAGAAGGAGACACGCGTGCGCACCCTGCACCGCCGCGCCGGCACCGTCCGCCGGCCCACACTGAGGGCCGGCCTCACCGCCCTCGTGCTGATCCTGTCCACACTGGTCGCCACGCCCGCGCGCGCCGCCGACGCGGTCTACGACCCGATCCCCGAGATGCCGGTCCAGTCCCGACTGGGGCTGGTCCTCAGCGAGTACGCCAGCTTCCCGCAGTCGTACCCCACGCCGGCGCCGACCGACGCGCGGCTCATGCGTACCGCACGGATCAACACCATCATGGAGGTGCCCGACGGCTCCGGCCGGCGGGCGGTGCCCGACCTCAACGGCAGCCTCTACCTGGTCGAGGGTGGCGTGCCGCACGTCTACCTGGACGTGGCCGCGACGTTCGCGCCGCGGTTCTTCTCCGGTCGTGGGCTCGGCCAGGGCTTCGGGTACGTCGCCTTCCACCCGGAGTTCGGGGCGAACGGCCGGTTCTACACCATCCACACCGAGTTGGCGTCGACGACGACCGCCACAGCGGACTACGCCCAGCCCAACACCCTCTTCCACGGTGTCATCACCGAGTGGACGGCGACGGATCCGGCCGCCGCCACCTTCGCCGGTACGCACCGGGAGGTGCTGCGCATCGGCTTCGGCGGTCAGGTACACGGCATCCAGGAGATCAACTTCAACCCCACCGCCAAGCGGCACGACCGCGACTACGGCCTGCTGTACCTCGCCGTCGGCGACGGTGGCCAGGGCGCGCGCAACACCGATCCGCAGAACCTTGCCCTGCCGCACGGCAAGCTGCTGCGGATCGACCCCCGGGGCACCAACTCCGCCAACGGGCGTTACGGCATCCCCGCCGGGAACCCGTTCGTCGGCAGGCCCGGCGCGCTCGGCGAGCTCTACGCGGTGGGTTTCCGGGACCCGCACCGGTTCAGCTGGGACCGGGCGACCGGCCGGATGTACCTCGGGCACATCGGTGAACACGCCGTCGAGGCCATCTACGAGGTCCGCGCCGGGGACAACTTCGGCTGGAGCGAGCGCGAAGGGTCCTTCGTCTTCGACAGGGCGGCAACGAACCAGTGCGACCGGCTGTTCCCGCTGCCCGCCGACGATGACAGGTACGGCTACACCTACCCGGTCGCCGCGTACGACCACGACCCCGCCGCCGGTTGGAACTGCACCGACGACGTCGGTGTCGCGGTGGCCGGTGGCTTCGTCTACCGGGGGCGGGCGCTGCCCGCGCTGCGCGGAAAGTACGTCTTCGGCGACCTGGTCGACGGCCGGGTGCTCTACACCGAGGCCAACGAGATGCGCCGGGGCCGGGATCTGGCCACGATCCACCAGCTCGCGCTCTTCGACACGGCTGGCACCCCGGTCCGGATGCGCGACCTGTCCGCCCCGGGCGCGCCCGGTGACCCCAACCGGGTGGACCTGCGCTTCGGCACCGACGCCGCCGGTGAGCTCTACGTCGTCGCGAAGGCCAACGGAAAGGTCTGGAAGGTGACCGGTACCCGGGAGTTCGCCAGCGGTGACGTCGGAGACGTCACAGTCCGCCGCACCGCCGGAGCCGCGAACTGGGCGCCGGTGACGCCGGCGAAGTGGCAGTTCACAGGCGACCAGGTCATCCTGGCCGAGGCCGGGGAGAGCCGGCCGGGCCCGCGCCGGCCCTTCGAGTACGCAGTGCTGACCAACGGCCCGCAGTGGTCGTCGGTGCGGATCGACGCCGAGGTACGACTCGACACCCCGGTGGAGGTCACCAACCGGGACGTGATCATCGTCTTCGGCTGGCGCTCCGACACCGAGTTCTACTACGCCCACCTCTCCACCGACAACACGATCTATCCGCACAACGGCATCTTCAAGGTGGACGACGCCGACCGGGAGCGCATCGACCACCAGTGGAACGGCCGCTCCCGGGGCGCCAATCCGGCGATCACCGATGCCAGGTGGCACCACGTCCGGGTGGTGCACCTGCCGAGCACCGGCGAGATCGCCGTCTACCTCGACGGGCACCGCGACCCGCTGCTCACCGCGAAGGACACCACCTTCGGCTCGGGCCGGGTCGGCTTCGGCTCGTTCGACAACGTGGGCCGACTGCGCAACCTGACCGTCACCGGCACGCCGGCCTGAACCGGGGGCGCGGTGGGGACGACGACGCTCGCGCCGTCGTCCCCACCGGCTCATCCGTCGACCTGCCCCGGCGGGCCCGGTCCGGTTCGTAGAATTCCTGCCATGCCGGAGATCGTCGAGTTGTTGGCCTCGCCCGTGCACCGCTTCCTGGGCCGGCCCGCCGACGGCCCGGCCCCGGCCCCGCCCGGTGAGCTGGTTGACGCCGTCCGGATCCGGGCCGGCCTCGGCATCGTCGGCGACAGGTACTTCGGCCAGCAGGCACACCGCGACGCCAGCGTCACAGTCATCGCCCAGGAGTCGCTGCCGGTCGGCATCGGCCTGGCCGAGGTGCGGCGCAACATCCTCACCACCGGGATCGCCGTGGACGAGCTGATCGGCAGGGTGCTGGTGCTGGACTCCGGCGACGGCCCGGTCAGCCTGCGGGTCAACCGGGCGGCCCGACCGTGCGCCTGGATGGACGTCACCGTCGGCCCGGGGACGTGGAAGGCGCTGCGCACCACCGGCGGCATCCGCTGTACGCCCCTCAACGACGGAACCCTGCGCGTCGGCGCTTTAGAGGCCGTCGTGAGCTGAGGACAGGGCTCGACGTCGACGGCCGAGCTGGCGGATTCGGCGAGGTGACGCTCTGGCGAGCTGGCGCGTGGTAGAACCAAACCGCGCATCGGCTCGCAGGTCTCCGGGCAGCCGGGGGCAGTGCCGACGGGACCTCATCCGAAACAGAGGTGGTGCGTTGAACCTCGAGCTGCGGCAGCTCATCGAGGAGCTGCGGGCTGAGCTGGCCGATGTGCCGGACAGCCTGGCCTACGCCGAGTTCGGCGAGGGGGCGGGGATCGACGCCGTGCCGGCGGGGCTCCCGGCCGACCTCCGAGACCTCCTGCTGGTTGCCGACGGGCTGCGGGCGGGCCGGGTCGAGCTGGCGTCCTCGTCGACCCTCACCGGGATGCAGTACCACCTGGACTACGCGCCGGACTTCTCGTCCATCCCGCAGGACCGGGCCGGCTGGCTGGTGGTCGGCACCCGCAGCGACGAGCCGATCTTCATGGATCGCGGCACGGGAGCGATCTGGTACTTCCCACCCAACGGCACCGAATGGTTCATGTCCGACGCGTTCGAGGAGTTGGCCCCCGACGTGGAATCCTTCGTGGACTACTACCTGCTCGGGCCGGGCTACGCCGACCTGACCCCCGCCGACGACATGTGGTTCGCGTTCCTCGACGAGCAGGGCCTGCTCGATGAGGACGACGAGGACGGCAGCTGAGTCAGACCGGGCTGATGTGTGCGGCCAGGACCCGCCAGCCGTGCGGGTCGTCGTGCACCCACGTCCGGGTGTAGCGCAGCCGCGCAGCGAACGGCGCCCCCTCGGAGACGCCGGACACCCGGCCCAGGAAGAACGTCACCCCCGTCGCGCCGACAACGAGCAGGTCCAGCTCCTCCTCCACCAGTTCCTCAATGACCAGGCGGCGGTCCCGATGGGCGGCCAGGTCGTCCTGCTTGGTCTGGGTACGCCCGTCCGGGCCGATCGCGATCAGCTGGTCGACCAGCAGCTGATCGAGGGCGGCGACGTCACCGGCCCGCTGGGCGGCCTGCAGGGTGCGCTCGGCGTCGAGCAGTTCGGCCTCGCGTGCGCTGTCCGGCATCGTGACGTCCTCCCGTTCGGGTCCGACCCGGTGCCACCATCGGCCCGGGCTGTCCGCATTGTGGCAGCCAACCTGGCCGGGGGCGGATGGGGATCGCCGCCGACCTTCACAGACTCAGGCGAATCCGTACGACGGTCTCCCCCGGGCCGGTGAGCACAGCGACCTCGTCACAGATCTGCTCGACGATCGCCAGCCCGCGACCCCGTACCGAGTCGGCGGCCGGCATGCTCCGGCCCAACGCCCGCGTCGGCCCGTGGTCGACCACGTCGCAGAACAACTGACCCGGCTCGGCCCAGAGCCGTACCCAGCCGCCGCCGGTGGTGTGCTGCAACGTGTTGGTGGCCAGCTCGCTGACCGCCAGGGTCAACAGTTCCACCCGCTCTGCCGACAGGCCGCGGGCCAGCGCCCCGGCGCTGACGAACGCGCGCAGCGCTCGTATGTCGGTCGCGACCTGATACGCCATGGTGTCCGCGGCATGGGTGGGGACACTCTGCTCGGCCACGGTCTCCCGTCGCTCGCCCGGCATCAGCCCGCCCGGTGCGGCAGCCCGGCCAGCGGCACCGCGTTCCGCGCGGGTGTCGTGGGCGTGCGAGCCTCTAGGTGCGCCATCGGGCAGCCGGAACCCTTCTCGTAGCGACAGCTGTTGCCGCCACGTCATGTCACCCACTGCCCTCTTGACTGTCTCGTCCGTTCGGCGGTTGATCACCTGCGGGCGGGCCCGACCAGCCTCGCGGCCCCGGCGGCAGAGAGATCAGCGAGACCGCGCGAACAGCCGGTGCTGAGCCGAACTCGCGGCACGGCGTTCCCCTTCGTATCGGTGGGGCACTCGCCGTCAGGGACGGATGTCCAGGGCGCCGATCAGCCCGTCGCGCAGCGTGAACCGGTACCGCAGCTCGATCGGGCTGCCGGGGAAGTCACCGGACACCCGGGTGAGGGCCAGGTACGAGTCGCCCGCCTGCGACGTGACCCGGACCGGCTCGGCGGTGTACGAGTAGGCGTCCATCGTCTTCTGCCGCCAGGCGCGGATCGAGGCCCGCCCGTCGTACAGCCGGTCCTCGTCGGCGACGCTCGCGGTGTCCGCGAAGCAGGCGACGAAGGCGTCCAGGTCCCGGTCGTTGACGGCCCGGAAGTACCGGTCGATCACGTCGGGCAGGTCGAGGGCCATCTGCTCCTCCTGCGGCACGGGCCGCCGTCGGGCAGCCGTCGGGTTCCCGGTCCGACCTCACCGTACGAGAAGCGGACGGCACCGCGCGGAGCAACAAGCAGAACCATCCCGCTCCGGCTGCCGGGTTTGCTGCCGGTGGGCCCGGGTAGCCACGCGTTTCCGAAAGCGAAGGGCGGGGGCATGGCCGAGCTGGCGTTCGTCGACAAGGTTGCGGCACGGGCGGGTCTCCCGCCGGAGCAGGCGCGCCCGCTCACCGAGGCGGTCCTGCGGACCCTCACCGAGCGGCTCAGCGGCGGGGAGGCGGGCGCGTTGGCCCCCCACCTGGCCGACGAGCTGAGCCCGCTGCTGGTCAAGGCCGCCGAGCCGCCGGAGACGTTCGGCTACGACGAGTTCCTGCGCCGGGTGGCCGAGCGCGCCGGGATCGACCGGCCGGCCGCCGAGCGGGGCACCCGCGCGGTGCTCCAGACGATGCACCGGGTGGTCGGGCACCGGGAGTTCGAGGACGCCCTGGCCCAACTGCCGGCGGACCTACGGGCACTGGCGCAGCCGCTGCCACACGGCCCCTGACCGACGCCCCAGCGCCGCACGCCTCGGGCGTCGGTGACCGTTCGGTCCCTGGCGCCCCGCCATGACACCGGATCTACTGTGCGTTACCGATCGAACGCGCAGTGGTGGTGGCCCCGCGCCCGTCCGCCGGGTCGTCGCCGCTCCGATCCGAGGAGCGTCCCCCTTGGCGTCCATGGTGTCCCCGCGTCCCCTGCTGACCGCAGCGACGACCGTCGTCGCGTTGATCACCCTCGCTCCCGCTCCCGCCGCCGCGTCTGCGCACAGCTACCGGGTCGTCGACCTCGGCACCCTGAGCGGCGGTGACGGCGCCGCCACAGCGATGAACGACCGCGGCGACGTCGTCGGCTGGAGCACCGTCGCCAGCGGCGCGCGGCACGCCGTGCTCTGGCGCCACGGTGTCATCACCGACCTGGGCGTGCTGCCGGGCGACACGGATTCCAGCGCCGTGGACGTCAACGAGTTCGGTGACGTGGCGATCACCTCCTTCGGCCCGGACTACCTGACCCGCGCGGTGCTCTGGCGTGACGGCCAACTCCACGACCTGGGCACCCTGGGCGGGGAGAACAGCGTGGCGATCGGCGTCAACGACCGGCGGCAGGTGCTCGGCACCAGTGAACCGGCCGGCGACATGCCGCACCGCTTCCTGTGGCGCAACGGCGTCTTCACCGACCTGGGTCGGGAGTACTTCTACGAGTTCACCGCCGACTTCAACAACGCGGGCGACGTGGTGGGCGGGTTCAACGTGCCGCCGCAGGACTACCCGTGCACCTGCGTCGGTGGCCGGCTGCGCGACGGGGTGCTCACACAGATCGGCAGCGAGGCCGTCGGGATCAACAACCGGGGCCAGGTGGTGGGCGCGGCGAACGGGCGGGCGTTCCGCTGGCAGAACGGGACACTGACCGACCTCGGCACGCTCGGTGGCGACTGGAGTCGCGCCACCGCGATCAACGACCGGGGCGAGGTGGTGGGCCAGAGCACCACCACGGTGGCGTGGCGCCCGTTCCTCTGGCGCAACGGGGTGATGACCGACCTGACCACCCGGGGCGTGTGGGAGACCGACTCGATCGAGGACATCAACATCCGGGGCCACCTCGTCGGCGCCCGGGGTAACCGGCCGGTGCTGTTCCGCTGAGCGGAGATCCTCGCGCCGCTGACGGGCGGGGCGCGGTCTGACCCGCCGGTCAGTCCGCGCCCCCTCGTCCGAGGTCAGCCGGTTACCCCGCTGCTGACCACCCACTTCTGGTGTGCGCCGCCCGCGTACGTGCCGAGCTGGATCTGGGTGCGGTCGGCGCTGCTGCCGCCGGCGGCCTCCAGGACCTTGCCGGACTGCGGGTTGCGGATCGACCCGTCGGCCTGCGGCTGCCATACCTGTGCCGCGGTGGCGTTGCAGGTCCAGAGCTGAACCTTCGTGCCGTTGGCGGTGCCGCCGTTGTCCACGTCCAGGCACTTGCCCAGCACCCGGTACGTGTCGCCGACCTTCGTCCACGACTGTGCGGTGGTGCCGTTGCAGGTCCAGAGCTGGATCTTCGTGCCGTCGGCGGTGCCCGCGTTGTCGACGTCCAGGCACTTGCCACCGACGCCGGTGATGGTGCCGCCGGTCGGCGGCGGGGGACTGCCCGGGATCGAGTTGAGCGTGTACCACGCCTCGGTGCTCCACAGGGACTGGCCGCTGTTGGAGGTGAACGGGCGCGGTGACCGCAGGTGCACCACCCTGCCGGCCTTGCGACCGGGCACCGTGAGGCTGACCTTCTTACCGTCCGCCGAGAGGGTGGCCGAGGTGACTGTCAGGGTCTCCTCGTCGATCTTCGGACCGCCGTAGTTCGACGTCGCCACGTACCGCCACTGCTTGAGCTTGTAGCGCGCGGCCAGGTCGGTGGCGGTCGCCGTCGACACCGGCTGGGTGTACTCCACCTCGAAGCCGGTTGTGGTGGCGCGCATCGCGAGCATCTCGAACGTGGTGGCGGTGTTCGGCGTGAGTTTCTGCAGGCCGTACGAGAGCTTGCCGGTCTGGCCCCAGTTGCCGCCCGCGCCGAGCCCGCCGACGTAGATCGCGCCGTCCGGGCCGACGTTGACCTCGGAGACGCCCGCCTCCAGGCCCTGGGTGAGCCGGAACAGCGCGCCCTGGTACTCGCCGTTGACCTTTTCCACATTCGCGCGTTGCAGGCCGCCGTATGTCACGTCACCGATGACGAACTGGCCGGCGTAGCGACCGCTGGTCAGGTAGAGCGGCGTGCTGGGCGAGTTGGCGATCTCGTTCTGCGGCATCCAGAGCACCGGCTGGGTGACCGGTGCGGTGTCGAACGGACCCGCCGGGTTCGTGAAGTGGTTGAAGAACCGGCCCTGCTTGACGTGCACCAGCTTCGACGAGGGCAGCCAGCCGCCCTGGTTGTCGGTGACGAAGATGCCGCCCTCCGGGCCCCAGCCGATGCCGTGTGGCGTACGCAGACCGCCGGCGACGTAGCTGACCGCGCCGGTGTCCTTGTTGACCTTGAGGGTGGTGCCGCGGTTGGTGGCGGGCTGCGGGTTGGTGGTGGCGCCGCCGGAGTTAATCGACACCGACAGGTTCAGATAGAAGAATCCGTCCTGGTAGAGCAGGCCGAACGCGAACTCGTGGAAGTTGCCGCCGTACGGCCAGGTGGCGACGGTCTCCAGGCGCTCGGCCACCTCGTCACCGCCGGTGTTCACCAGCCGGGTCAGCCGCTGCTTCTCGGTCACGTAGACCACCCCGTCGACGACCTTGAGCCCCATCGGTTCCTTGAGGCCGCCGGCGATCTTCTTGGTGGTCACGGCGCCCGGGGTCGTCGACCCGCCGGTGTTGCCGAGGATCCAGACCTCGCCGTCCTGGGAGGTGCCGGACTGGTCGCTGCCGCCCCAGGTGCTGATGACCAGCCGGCCGTCGGTCAGCCAGTCCATGCCGGTGACCTTCGGCTGGAAGCCGCTGGGCCGCAGGTTGGTCAGGGTGTAGCCGGGGTGCACGCCGGTCAGCGGCAGGCCGTCACCGGGGGTGTCGGAGATCCCCTCGCACTCCTTGCGTCCGGGTGCGGTCACCCGGACCACGCCGGCGTCGGTGCTCAGCGCCGAGTTCGGTACGACAACGAAGGTCGACGAACCGGGAGTCTTCCACTCCAGGGTGATCTGCTGCCCGCCCCCACGCTCGAAGTGGTCGATGCGCAGCGGGTGCAGACCGGCGGTGAGGGTGACACTGCCCTCCTTCGGCGGGGTCGCGCCGTGCAGGCCGTCATGGTTGATCACCACGGCGTTGTCGATCGACAGACTGGAGCCGTCGTCGCTGCTGAGCCGGAAGGTGTAGCTGCCGGCCTGGGTGGTGGTGATGTTGCCGAGCACCTGCGAGACGAAGTTGTCCTCGAAGCCGAAGTCGGCCGCCGAGGTCCAGTTGATTGTGGACATCAGCTTGTCCACGTTAGGGGTCTGGGCCGGTTTGAGGGTGCACAACTCGGACAGCGGCACCTGCACGTCGAAGACGCGCAGCGTGACGCCCGGTTCCTGCGCGGGGGCGGCGTTGGCGGGGACGGCCCAGAGACCGGCGGCGAGGACGAGTGCCAGCGCACCCAGGACGGGATGGTGGAGTCGGCGTAGCAGGCGTGTGCCCATCGTTCCTCCAGGAGGCAGTGGAGTGTCCGACGGCCGGCGTGGATCAGCGGTGAGGATGACCGTCGGCCCGGCTCCGTAACGTCCTCGACGCCGACGAGTGACGTTGCGGAAACACCGGGTGGATGGCTCGCAACATTAAGGTGTTTCGATTGGAGTGTCCATGGCTTCGCCTTGATGCATCAAAAGTTTGCTATGTCCGTGCGAAAGTTCGCGATGGTACGCGAAGAGTGCCCGGCTATTGGAACTGTCTACCGCCGCCCGCGCCGCGCCGGACCGCCGGCCCGATTGCCGGTCTTCCGGGGCGGGTTGGCGGACTTGCGGGTCGCGGCTCCGCCCCGACCCGCGCCGCCGGCGGACCGACGATCCACTGCGGAGGATCCGCGCGTCGCGGGCCGGCGACGGGCCGCCACCAGCACGATCGCCGAGACCACGACGACGATCAGCGCCGGGACCAACCAGGCCGGGAACCCGCCGCCGCGTTGCTCCTGCGCCGCGCCGGCCGGGTTGTCCGCCGCAGCGCCGGTAGGGGCGACCGGGCTGCCGCTGGCCCCGGAGTTGGTCGAGCCCTCGCCCTCGGCCTGCGCGAGCAGTGCCGGATCCGGCCCCGACGTGGGCGCCGACCAACCGGCCGGGGTCGGCGTGCCGGGGCCCTGGTAGTCGAAGGCCACCTCGCCCCGCACCGCCTCACCGTCCGAGGCGACCGAGAGGTAACTGGCGGTGTAGCGGCCCTTCGCCGGCCAGTGCGCGACGGTCACCATCGCCGGGAAGCCGGTGTGGTAGAGCCGCGGCTCGAACACACCGTTGACCATGAAGTACTCGGTGACCGGCTTGTCCAGTCGCTTCGGCTCACCGTAGGACCACCCGTTGTCCACTCGCGACCCGTCCGGACCACTGATGGCGAAGTGCGCGTTGGACGCCGGCTTCTCGGTGAAGTACAACGCCAACTGGGTCAGCGGCTCGCGTACGACAGTGCCCTTCAGCGGGGTGGAGGTCGCCAGTTGGCCGTGCGCGGACGCCGGGGCGACAGGCAGCAGCAGCGACACCACCACTGTCGCCGCCAGCGCAGCCACGACACGGCTCAGGACCTTACGTACAGTGACCAGCTTCGATCGCATTCGTTCATCATGGTCATTTCCCCGGCACCGAACAAGACGTAGAGTTCTCCTCCCCGACGATCAACCCGACACCCGTCCCCCTCGCGTCGTTCGGAGTCCGCCCGTGCTCGTGACCACCCCCGCCGCCCGGACCGTCGCCACCCTCGCCGCCGCCACCGTCGCCGCGCTGCTCCTCGCCGGTTGTGGGCAGGACGACGACCCCTCCGTGGCCACCCCCTCGCCGGCGCCCACGGCCGTCGCCCCGTCGAACGCCACCTCCACCGCGCCGACCGCGACAGCCACCAGCACGCCCAGCGCCACCGCCAGCACCGCCGCCGTGGACCAACAGATCACCGTCACGATCGCGAAGAAGCGGGTCGACCCGCCGACCGGACGGGTCACCGTCAGTAAGGGCCAACTGGTCCGGATCACCGTCACCTCCGACGTGGCCGACGAGTTGCACGTGCACGGCTACGACCTGGGTGCCCGGCTGCCGGCCGGCACGCCCGGCTCGGTGGAGTTCCGCGCCGACAAGACCGGGCTGTTCGAGGTGGAGACGCACGAGTCCGAGCTGGTGCTCTTCCAGCTCGTCGTCCGCTGAACGACATGACGGCCGCCCCCTCACTGCTGGCACACGGCGTCGGTGGCCGCCAGGACCTGCCGATCACGCTGCCGCAGCTCGTCGTCGCCGCCGCGCTGACCCTCGTCGTCACGTTCGTGGCGCTGGGCCTGCTCTGGCGCGAGCCCCGGCTCGACCGGGACGCCGTCGGCGGTCGCCCGGTGCCGCGCTGGCTCGCCCGACTCGTCGACGCGCCCACGTTCCGGTGGGCGCTGCGCGGGCTCGGCCTGCTCGCCGTGGCCTGGTTCTGCCTCGGTCTGCTGGGTGGGCCGGACACCGCGGACAACCCGACCGCCGGAGCGCTCTACGTGCTGCTCTGGGTCGGGCTGGCCCCGCTGTCGCTGCTGCTCGGCCCGGTCTGGCGTGCGGTCAACCCGCTGCGCACTGTGCACCTGCTCGCGGCGCTGGCGGCACGGCGCGACCCGAACCGAGGGCTGCGTGAGCTGCCCGACAGCGTCGGTTGGTGGCCGGCAGCCGCCACAGTGTTCGGGTTCGTCTGGCTGGAGCTGGTCGCCCCGGACCGGGCCACCCTGCCGGTCATCACCGCCTGGCTGGCCGGGTACGCGGTGGTCATGCTGGTCGGCGCGGTCCTGTTCGGGGCCGGCTGGTTCGACAACGCCGACCCGTTCGAGGCGTACAGCACGGTGATCGGTCAACTCGCCCCGCTCGGTCGGGCCGCCGACGGCGTTCTGGTGTGGCGCAACCCGCTCGACGGGATCGCCGGCCTGCGACCCCGCCCCGGGCTGGTCGCCCTGGTGGTCGTGCTGCTCGGCTCGACAATGTACGACAGCCTCTCCAACGCGCCGGCCTGGTTGCGCTTCAGCCAGGAGAACGGCCTGCACCCGGCGGTCACCGGCAGCGCCGGTCTGAGCCTCGTCATCGCCGCCGTCGCGGTGGCGTACCTCGCCGCCACCGGTGCCGCGGCACGCATCGGTCGTGCCGACGCGGCCGAGGCCCGTGCGGTGCCGGGCGAGATCGCCCACTCCATCGTGCCGATCGCCGTGGGGTACGTGGTGGCGCACTACTACTCGCTGCTGATCCTGGAGGGCCAACGCACCGTCGCGTTGCTCTCCGACCCCTTGGGCGCCGGTGCCAACTGGCTCGGCACCGCCGGCTGGGAGCCGCAGACCGCGCTGATCACGCCCTCCGGGGTGGCGACCCTCCAGATCACCGTCATCATCCTCGGGCACCTGCTCGGCACGCTGCTCGCCCACGACCGCGCCCTGTACCTGTTTCCCCGGGCCCGGGCGGTGGCCGGCCAACTACCCCTGCTGGCGTTGATGGTCGCCTACACCGTCGCCGGTCTGCTGCTGCTCTACGCGGGGTAGCCCCGGCCGGCTGCCGACCCGTGCGTCATGATGGCCCGTGGACTCCGATCTTCAGCGCTACCTCGACGACCTCGTCAGCACCGCCCGGGACGTGCTCGGCCCCGACCTGGTCGGCGCGTACGCGGCCGGTTCGGTGGGGCTCGGGGCGTACCAGCCCGGCCGCAGCGACGTGGACGTGGCGCTGCTCAGCGCCGGGCCGCTCACCGAGGCCGCCAAGCAGACGTTGGTCGCCCGGCTGCGGCACGAGGCGCTGCCCTGCCCGGCACGCGGACTGGAGTTGGTCGCCTACGACCGGGCGGTGGCCGCCTCCGGCACCCCGGAGCCCGGCTTCGAGGTCGAACTGAACACCGGGGCCGGCATGCCGTTCCGGCGCACCCTCGACCCCGCCGACCGCCCGGACGCCGACGGCCGATTCTGGTACGGCCTCGATCGCAGCATCCTGCACCAGAGTGGACTCCCACTGCTCGGGCCGCCGGCCGGGGATGCCTTCGCCGACCTCGCCCCGGCCGACCTGCGCCGGCTGCTCATCGAGGCGCTGTCCTGGTGGCTCGCCCTGCCCACACCCCCGGCCGACCAACCCGCGCCCGGCAGCGAGGACGCCGTACTGGGCGCCTGCCGGTCACTGGTGCGCCACCGCGACGGCGTCTGGTTGGCGAAGGTGGCAGCCGGCCAGCGGCTGATCGACGCCGGCGACCGGGCCGAGGTGATCCGTCGGGCGGTCGCCGCACGCCACGGCGGGCCCCCGCCCACCGGGGCGCAGGCCCGCGCCTTCCAACAACGGGTACGCGACGAGATCGCCGGGTAGCCGTCGCCCGGTTGCCGGTCGGGCCTCGCGGCGCTCAGCGGACCGGGCTGGACTTCAGCGAGGCGAAGAGCAGGTTGAGACCCTCGGTCATTGTCGGGTGGGTGATGACAGCGTCCCGCAGGGCGGTCCACGGCATCCCGGCGAGCATGGCCAGCTGCACCGACGTGATCACCTCGCCGGCCTCGGCGCCGAGCAACGCCGCACCGAGGATCCGGTCGCTGCTGGTGTCGATGACCGCCTTCCACATGCCCTGGGTCTGGCGCAGGGTGCGGGCCCGGGGGATGGCGGCGACCGGCAGGTGGGCGACCTGGATGTCGTACCCGGCGCGGCGCGCCTCGGTCTCGGTCAGCCCGACCCGCGCCAGCTCCGGTGTGGTGAAGACGGTGTACGGGATCAGCCGGTCGGCGGTGCTGCGCTGGCCTCCAGCGAGGTTCGCGCGGATGATCCGGTAGTCGTCCAACGAGACGTGGGTGAACTGCGGGCTGCCGGCGACGTCCCCGGCCGCCCAGGTGCGCTCGGCGCTGGTACGCAGGTGCTCGTCGACGTCCACGAAGCCCCGCTCGCTCAGCCGTACGCCGGCCACGTCCAGGCCGAGCCCGTCGGTGACCGGTTCCCGGCCGGCCGCCACCAGCACGTCGTCCCCGACCACCACGCTGCCGTCGTCCAGCGTCACCCTGAGCGCGCCGTCGGCGTCCCGGTCGACCCGTGCGACAGCCACACCCACCCGTACGTCGATGCCGTCGTCGAGGAAGACGCGCATCACCGCGTCGCTGATGTCGGGGTCCTCGCGGGTGAGCAGCCGTGGACCGCCCTCGACCAGCGTCACCGCGCTGCCGAACAACGCGAACATCTGCGCGAACTCCACCCCGACGGTGCCGCCGCCGAGCACCACCAGCCGGGCCGGCAGCCGGTCCAGGCGCAGCAACTCGTCGCTGGTGAGCACTCCGGCCTCGGCCATCCCGGGCACCGACGGCAGATGGGGGCGGGTGCCCGTGTTGATCACCACGTCGCTGCCGCGCAGCAGCCGCTCGCCGCCGTCGGCGAGTGCCACCCGTACGGTCCGGGGGGCGATGAACCGGGCCTCGCCGATAACCAGGTGCAGACCGGAGTCGAGGAACTGCTGCCGGTTGGCGGCGACCATTCCCTCCACCACGTCCTGCTTGTGCGCGCGCAACAGGTCGATGTCGACCCGGCCGCCCTCCACCGCCAGGCCGAGCGCCGACGCGTCCCGCAGTTGGCGGGCGGCCCGCGCGCTGGTCACCAGCGCCTTCGTCGGGATGCACGCGACGTTGATGCAGCTGCCGCCGATCATGCCGCGCTCGACCATGGCGACCCGCTGACCGGAGCGGGCGACGTCCATGCTCAGCGTCTTGCCGGCCTTGCCGCCACCGACGACGAGAAGGTCGAACTCCTCCGGTTGGTCGGTCACCGGGCGCTCCTCTCGGTCACCGGCCAGGCCGGCGGCCACCGCTGGTGCGCGGCGGCCAGCCCAGCCTGCCAGCTCAACCGGCTACGGCGACCCGCTTCCGTGCAGAATCCGCCCGGACCACCCTCATCCCGCGATCTTGCACTTACTGTGCCGACGTAAGGGGGCATTTCCGCGCATCTGGGCAACCGAAACTGCAAGATCGGCGCGGGCGGGGCCGGGGGTGCAACCACGGGTGAGGTCAGTGGCGGGCGGCGCCGTTCTCGCTGACCGGCTGCCCGAAGGCCAGGAACGGCACTGGCGTCGGTGCGTCAGTGCCGATGTGCCGGGGGAAGGTCCGCTCGGCGTCGTCGGCGCCAACCTCGCGGGCCGCCGTAGGTTCGGACGTCGTCGACTCGTCCGCCGCCGCCGGTGCGTCCGCATGCTCGCCGTTCGCCTGCTCCGCCCCTGCCCGGTCGCCGTTCGCCTGCTCGGCCGGGGCCTGGTCGCCATTGGCCTGTTCCACAGGGGTCAGGTCGGCGTAGCGGTTCTCGACCGGGGTGCGGTCGACGGGCGCGGGGCGGAGCGGGGCGCGATCGGCGTCCGCATCGTCCACCGTGGGGCGCTCGGCGGAGTACCTGTCGACGCCGACGCGGTCGACGGTGAGCCGCTCGACGCCCACCCGCTCCGGGGCGGGCCGGTCGGCGTTGGAGCGGGAACCCACCATCGGGTACTCGGCGGTCTCCGTACCGCCGGCTGCCGCGGCCATGACCGCCGCGGCGGCGAGGTCGGCCACCCGCTTCGCCTCCCGCTGTACGCGGGCGCGGACCTCCTTGGCGTGCCGCTCGGCGGAGTCCCCGGCCCGCCGGGCCTCGTCCAACCGGGCACTTTCGGCGGTAAGGTCCCGACGGACCTCACTGAGTCGCTGCTGCATCCGGGACAGCTCGTTCTCCAGCGTCTCGCCCTCCTGGCGGATCTCGGCGAGCTGCTGGCGGCCGGTGTCCAGCTCGGCGTTCAGGTCAGCGGCCTCCTGCCGGCGCTCGTCAAGCTCCTTCTGCAGGGCGGCGAGCTGCTGCTGATGGCTGGCGGCCTGCTCGTCGGCGCGGTTGCGCAGCTCGGTCACGTGCTGCTGCGCCTCGGCGAGCAGCGCCGCGATCTGCTGCTCGGTCGCGCTGCGCTGCTCGGCCAGCTCCTGCTCGGCGGCGGCCTGCTGTTCGGCGATGTCCTGCTCGGCGGCGGTACGCCGCTCGTTGACCTCTCGCTCCACGCTGGCCTGCCACTGGGCCATCTCCTGCTGGTGCTTGGAGCGGGTCGACTGGAGTTCCTGCTGGATCTGGGTACGGGCTGACTTCATGAGCGCGTCGGCGGCCACCCGGGTCTGGTTGAGCTGCTGCGCGCTCTGCTCGGTGATCCGCTTGGCCTCGGCCTGGGCGCGCTCGTGCGCTGCCTCACCGTCGGCCCGCAACTGCTCGGCGTGCTCGCGGATCGCTGTCAGTTCCGCCTCAGCCAGGGTGCGCCGCTCCTCGTGCGCCTGCTCCTGCTCGGCCCGTCGGGCGGCCAGCTCCTCGGCCAGATCCTGACGTGCCTGCGCGGCCCGCTCACGGGTGTCGGCGAGGATCCGCTCGGACTCGCTGCGCAGCTCGTTGGCCCGGTCGGTGGCCGACTCGGTGATGATGCCGGCCTGCTTCTCGGCGAGCGCCATGATCTCGCCGACCATCGGGCCCAGATCGTGGAACGAAGCGCGGTCCACCTGCACGGGTTGCTCCTGAAGCTCAGCCAGTTCGGCACGCAGCCGCTGCACCTCGGCGGTCAGTTCACGGACGCGGACGGCGGAGCGCCCGTGCTCTCCGCTCAGCATCGCGATCTGGCCGTCGAGCTGCTCCAGGTGCCGGTCCACCTGGCGTTTGTCGTATCCGCGCAGGGCGAGCTCGAAGCTCGGCCGGGAGGCCGCATCGTCGCGTGCTGCGTGCGGCTCAGCGCCGATGGACATGCACCATCCTCCGTACGATCGGGGCGTCAGGGTCGGCGGTCGCCTGCCCCACTGGCCGTCAGTGTGGCGCAACGCTACCGCCGAGCGGACCTCATGCGAAGTCCTGCCCCACCACCTCTCACGTTGCCGTCCCGTGTGCCAGTGTTGCCGCGCCGATCATGGAGTCGTGGTGCCGGAACTGTGGTGCTCCGCCACCTTTGTCATCCACCACAACTCCATGATCGACGCCTGTCGGTGGTGCGAGGTCAGCGTCGGCGGGCGACCAGTACCGCGTCGTGGAGGGTGATGTCCTCACCGTTCTGGTCGGTGGCGAGGCGGGAGCGTTCCTCAGCCGCCAGCACCTCCCACTGGGCCGGCGCCAGATCGGCGGCCACGTCCTGCGCGGTGTACATCATGTCCGGCATGTGCATCCGGTGCGCCGACCCCCACAGATCCGACGGGTGGTGCCCGACGATCAGCAGGACGCCGCCGGGTGCCACTGCCGCGGCCAGCCGGCCGAACAACTCCCGCCGCTCCGTCGGTGGCAGGTGCATGAACTGCGCGGACACCAGGTCGTACGCCTCCTCGGTGGGCGGCTTCTCCCGTAGGTCGGCGTGGGTGAACTCGATCCGGTCGCCCACGCCGGCGGTCTCGGCGTGTGCGGCGGCCCGGCTCAACGCGGTGGTGGAGATGTCCACCGCCGTCACCTGCCAGCCGCGCTCGGCCAACCACACCGCGTCGGCACCCTCGCCGCTGCCCACGTCCAGGGCGCGCCCCGGGGCCAGGTCGGTGACCTCGGCGACCAGTTGCGGGTTGGGCCGGCCACTCCAGACCGAGGGGCGGGACTGGTAGCGCTCCTCCCACGCCGGTTCCTCGAACGTCGTGGCCACCAACTCCCGGTACGCGGCCACCGCGTCGCGGGTCTCCTCGGCGATGAGATCGGCGTTGATCGCCGCCGCCGCGTTCAGGCCGGCCCCGGCGGACGTGATCACCTGACCGCGGATGTCGGCCACGTTGCCCGCGACCCAGACACCACTGACGGTGGTCGCGCCGGTGGCGTCGGTCGGGATCTGGGCGCCGATGACGTGCTCGCCCATCGTCACCTCCTCCGGGGCCAGACCCAACCCCACCAGCATGTCGGCGCGGGGAGTCACCCGCGTCGCCACCACTATCGCGTCGAGCGCCACCACCCGGCCGTCGGCGAGCCGTACACCGGTCAGCGCGTCGTCGGTCACCTCCACAGCGGCGACCGGGCCGGGCACCACCGCGATGCTGCGGGCGGCGAGCCGCTCGGCGGTCTCCGCGTCCGGCGCCGGAGCGTCGTGCAGGAGGAGCAGCACGCTGGAACTCCACTGTCGCCACATCTCGGCCTGGTGCACGCTCAGCGGGCTGGTCGCCAGGACGCCGATCCGGCGGTCCCGAACCTCCCAGCCGTGGCAGTACGGGCAGTGCAGCACGTCGCGACCCCACCGCTCGGCGAGGCCGGGCACGTCGGGCAGTTCGTCGGTCAGGCCGGTGGTCACCAGCAGCCGGCGGGCCCGCACCGATTCCCCGCCGTCGAGGCTCAGCCGGAACCCGTCGTCGTCCCGGGTCGCGGCCTGCACCCGTCCGGTGCGGAACTGCCCGCCATACCCCGCCACCTCGGCCCGGCCGATCGCGAGCAGCTCGCCCGGCGGCGTCCCCTCCCGGCCGAGGTAGTTGTGTATCCGGTCGGCCGGCGCGTTGCGCGGCTCACCGGAGTCGATCACCAGTACCGAGCGTCGGGCCCGGCTCAGCGCCAGGGCTCCGCTGAGCCCTGCGGCACCGCCACCCACCACCACCACGTCATATGTCTCGTCCACCGGTATATCTCCCTCTTGCTCTGTCGGCTGCGCCCACCATCCGTCGCCGTCGGCAAGGTGGCAACTATCCTTGCCGTTATGGCAAACGAGGACAGCGCCGCGCTGGCGGCCGTCGGCCCCCGGCTGCGTGCCCTGCGTCACCAACGCGGGACCACGCTGACCCAGCTCGCCGACCTGACCGGCATCTCGGTGAGCACCCTGTCCCGGCTGGAGTCGGGTAGCCGTCGCCCCACCCTGGAGTTACTGCTCCCGCTGGCGAGGGCCTACCAGGTGGCGCTGGACGAACTGGTCGACGCCCCCGCCACCGGCGACCCCCGGGTACGCCCCAAACCGATAGTCATCCACGGCGTGACGTACCTGCCGCTGACCCGCCGGCCGGGCGGTGTCCAGGCGTTCAAGCAGATCTTCCCGCCGGACCCGTCCGCCGGGGGCCGAATCCCGCAGGCCCACGAGGGGTACGAGTGGCTCTACGTGCTCTCCGGCCGGCTGCGCCTGCTGCTCGGCGACCGTGATCTCACGCTGACCCCGGGGGAGGTGGCCGAGTTCGACACGCGCATTCCGCACCTCTTCTTCAACCCCGGCCCCGGCACCGCGGAGGCCCTCAGTCTCTTCGGGCCGCAGGGGGAGCGACTGCACGTCCGCGCCCGCCCCGCCACGCCCGACAAGCAGCAGTGATCAGCTCGGCTTCCGTGAGCGGGTACGCCGGGACCGTCGGTGCGAAGATGGCCTGATGATCGATGCGGCATCCCGAGGCTCGACCGACCGGACCGAGCACCGCGACATCGTCGTCAACGAGGTCCCGGGCTTCCGCCCGCTGACGTTGGACCTTGCCGTGCCGGTGGCGGCGCCCCAACCGGCCCCGGTCCTGGTGTGGATCCACGGGGGCGCCTGGCTGTTCGGCTCGCCCAAACACCCGGCGGACTGGCTGATGGAGGTGGACCCGTTCACCGCCGCCATCAGTGCCGGGTTCGCTGTCGCCTCCGCCCAGTACCGGCTCAGCGGCGAGGCGCACTTCCCGGCCCAACTCGACGACGTCAAGGCGGCGGTGCGCTGGCTGCGCCGACACGGCGACACGGTGGGCGTGGACCGCGAGCGGATCGGGGTGTGGGGTGAGTCGGCTGGTGGACACCTGGCCTCGATGCTCGCGCTGACCTGCGACGACCAGGACGACAGCCGCGTCGAGGCGGCGGTCTGCTGGTACGCGCCGTCGAACCTGTTGACCATGCAGTCGCAGGCACACCCGGCCGGAACGATCGACCACGACGCCGCCGACTCGCCGGAGTCGCTGCTGATCGGCGCCCCGTTGGCGGACAACCCGGGCCTGGGCCGGGCGGCCAGCCCGATCACCCACGTCACCGACCAGGCCCCACCCATGCTGCTGATCCACGGCGACCAGGACCTGGTCGTACCGGTGGGGCAGAGCGAGGAGCTGGCCGCGGCGTTGACCGCGGCGGGCGCCGATGTCGAGTTGTCGGTGGTGCGGGGGGCCGACCACTGCTTCGCCGGAGTGCCGGTGGAGCCGCTGATCCGCGACACCCTGGCGTTCTTCACCCGGGTCCTCGCCCCCGACACCGGGGCGCTGCCGCCTCACTAGGGTGACCCGGTGACCGCCTACGACGTCGCCGCCCAACTGCCCGACATCGACCTGCTGCGGCAGCGCTGCAAGGCGTTGGCTGTGCTCGAGCGCATCATCGACGGCGGTGAGCCCTACTACGCCTACACCTCGAACTGGGGCGGGGACGAGGCGGCGTCGATGAGCAACGGCAGCGGCGACGAGTGGGCCGTCGTGTTCACCGCCGACGGTGCCTTCATCCGACTCTTCGACCACGAGTCGGCGATGTCGCCGTACCGCCACCCGGACCACGAGCTGTGGCCGGGCCTGGTCGACGGTGTTCCGGAGGTCCTGCGTCCACACGTGACGGAACCCGCCTTCTGCGACGAGGACGGGCAACTCGTCGCGACGACGGTGCTGTGGCGGCTGGCGGAGGACGATCGCTGGCACGCCGGTGACGGCATCGCCTTCCCACCACCAAGGCCGTACGACGACAACGGCCCGGACGGGTCAGGGCTGCTCGACATCCTGCTCGACGACATCGTCGACCGCTTCGTCGAGTTCGCCGTCGACTACTACGAGATGACGGTGGACCGGGCGGCGGTCGAGCACATCGTTGCCCATCGACCGCTCACCGACACCGTGACAAGGGCAGTGAATCCGCAGCTCAGCGTCGCCGACCTGCGGGTGGACCTCACCGAGATCGGCTACCCGATCGCCGTGGGCGACGCCGCGACGGTAGAGATCCGACCTGATGGCGCGTTCTCCGTGAACAGCGTGGGGCTGGACGGCGCGCCCTTCCCGTTGAGCTTCAACGTTTGCGAGAAGGGCGGCTCCTGGATGGTGACCGCGACCGCGGCGCAGGCCGCCGAGCTGGCTGATGTGCTCATGTTCGCCGGCAACGACACCATCATGGTCGTCGGCCTGGATACCAACAGCTTCCTGGACGAGGACTATCAGCAGTGGCGGCCGTCGCGGATCGCTGCGGAGCAGGGCGTCAGCTTCGAGGTGCACCAGGTCGGTGCGCTGACGGCCGGGGTCGTCGGCCTCAGCGAAGAGGCCCTGCTGATCGGCCGGGAGCAGCTGCCCCGGTTCCTGGCCGGCTGGTACCCCTACGAGCTGACACTCGTCGACGTGCCGGGTACGCCTTCCGCCGCGCGGGTCGACGAGATGATCGTGGTCATCGGAACGGCCACGTACGACAAGCCGGTCCTACCCGCGCTGGCAGGTTCACGCCTGCTGTTCTCCGGGCACGACGACTGCTACGTGGTTGTCGAGACGACGGACCGCGCGGTGCCCGCGGCGGTCCTCGGTCGGCTCCTGGCCCTGTTGGTCGGCTCGGCGCTCGTCGACACCACAGTGGTGGCGGTGACGACGCCTGACGTCGAGACCGTGCAGCGGCTGATCGAGCAGAGCCGGCACTGGGTCGGCGAGTTGGGCGCCGCGACACCGGGCTCGGTGACTGTCGATCTGCACGCCACGTCCGAATCGTGGCGGCTCGGCCAGCCGGTCCCGAAGCAGGTCGACCGCCGGATGGTCTACGACGTCGCGAGCAGGGCCTGGCGGTCGACCGAGGTGGTCGCGCCGCTCCCGAATCGGTGACGTCGACAGTCGTGGTCGTGGGGTGACGTGCCGCGAGGGCCGGACCGGTTCCCCTCCGGTTCCGGCTGGCATCCCGCTGACCCGCACGGCTCGGCTCCGAACGTCCGGGCGGTACCTCGGGGGGTACCGCCCGGATGCATCGGCGCTCAGGTGGTGTAGTCAGCGTTGATCCGGATGTATCCGTCAGTGAGGTCGCACCCGTACACGGTGAAAGCGTCGGCGCCGATCCCCAGGTCCACCTCGATCACCACGTCCTCGCCTTCGAGGTGGCGCCGCAGCCGAACCAGGGTCTCCTCAGTGGCCGGTGTCGGATAGACCTCGATACCGCCGAAGCCGATCCGTACCCGTTGCTGGTCGATGTCCTCGTCGTCCTCGCACTTGCCGACCGCCATGGCCACCCGGCCCCAGTTCGGGTCCGCGCCGTGCACTGCCGTCTTCACCAGCGGTGAGTTGACGATGGCCTTGCCGACCCGCTTGGCCTGCTGGCCGTCCCGGGCGCCGCTGACCCGTACCTCGATGAGTTTGCTGGCGCCCTCCCCGTCGCGGGCGACCATCCGCACCAGATCCAGTGCGACCGTGTACAACGCCTGCTCGAAGTCGTCCAGATCCACCGGCCCGGCCAGGCCGTTGGCGAAGACGGCCGCTGTGTCGCTGGTGGAGGTGTCGGTGTCAATGCTGACCGCGTTGAAGGTGCGAGCGATAACCGACCGGAACACCCGGTCCAGGTCGACCGGCTCGATGCGGGCGTCCGTACAGAAGAACGTCAACAGGGTGGCCATGTTCGGTTCGATCATGCCGACGCCCTTCGCGACACCGACGATGCTCGCCGCTCCGCAGCTGGCCCGTACCACCTTGGGCGTGGTGTCGGTGGTCATGATCGCCCGTGCGACCCGGTCGAAATCGGCAGGCGGAAAGGGCCACCGAAGCTCGGCCAGGCGCTGTCGCACCCTCAGCATCGGATACTGCTTCCCGATCACCCCGGTCGACGCGATGAGCAGCTCCTCGTCGTCCAGCCCGGCGGCGCGAGCCACTGTGGACCGCACCTCGCGGGCGTTCTCCAGCCCTTCCTTGCCGGTGGCCACGTTCGCGTTGCGGGAGAGCACCACGACGCCGCGGGCGGAGGACGTCGACGCCGCCGAACGGCTGAGCACGACGCTGGGGCCGGCGAACCGGGAGCGGGTGAACACCGCGGCGCTGACCGCGGGCACCTCGGAGACCAGGGCGGTGAAGTCGTCCTCGTCCTCCTTGAGCCCGGCGTTCGCGACCACCGCGCGGAACCCCTGCGGAACGATCATGTCCTGCTCCATCCTTCTCGTCTCGGCCCGGTTCTGGCCCGCGAATTCCGCAGCGGGCGACGTCAAGGCTCACACCAGCCCGGACACCCGTGACCTGCCGGTCACCACACCGGAGCACCGGGGGAGCGGACCTCCGGACGTCGGCGCGGCGCACACCCGAAACCCGCCGATGGGCAGCCGCAGCGGCCCGCCCTTCGTGACCCAACGTATCAATGAGGTAGCTATCCGACGGACGCCCGCCCGGAGCGTCCCACGGCGGTCCGCCGCACCGTGGCCAGACCGGACGACCTCGGAGCGAGGCAGGCCGGAATGGCGGTCCTGCCGGGCGAGCTTCGAACTGTGCGCACCGAACTTCCGTGTTTATGATCGACAACCCCCGACCGGGGATCCGACCTGGCCGATCGATTCGGCCCGGAGCAGAGCTGAGGTGCGCGACGGTGATCCGCGAGGCGTACGCCTGCTGGGTGCGCGAACCCGGGGTGGCCGAGATCCGGCCGGTGTCGCTGACCGCCCCTGGCCCCGACGAGGTGCTGGTTCGGACCCGTTACTCAGGGGTCAGCCGGGGCACCGAGACGCTGGTCTTCGCCGGCCGGGTGCCCGCCGACCAGTACGCCACCATGCGCGCGCCGTTTCAGGAGGGCGAGTTCCCCGGCCCGGTGAAGTACGGCTACCTGAGCGTCGGCGTGGTCGAGCAGGGCCCGCCGGAGCTGCTCGGACGGACGGTGTTCTGTCTGCACCCGCACCAGAGCGCCTACGTCGTGCCGGTGAGTGCCGTGGTGCCGGTGCCGGAGGGGGTGCCGGCCGCCCGAGCGGTGCTCGCCGGCACCGTGGAGACCGCCGTCAACGCGCTCTGGGACGCGGCGCCGCTGGTCGGCGACCGGGTCACGGTGATCGGCGCGGGCATGGTGGGCTGCTGCGTCGCGGCGCTTCTGGCCCGGTTCCCCGGCGTGCACGTCGAGCTGGTCGACACCGACGCGCGCAGGGCCGGCGTCGCCGGGGCCCTCGGCGTCGACTTCGCCAACCCGGCCGAAGCCCGTGGCGACCGGGACCTGGTCGTGCACGCCAGCGCCACCGCCGCCGGCCTGCAACAGTCGCTGGACCTGCTCGCCCCGGAGGGCACCGTCATCGAGCTGAGCTGGTACGGCGACCGCCCGGTGCAGGTGTCACTGGGCGGCGCGTTCCACTCCGGTCGACTCAGCGTGCGCAGCAGCCAGGTCGGCATGGTGGCACCCGCCCGACGGGGACGGCGCAGTTACACCGACCGACTGGCGCTCGCCCTGGACCTGCTCGACGACCCGGCCTTCGACGCGTTGATCACCGGCGCGTCGCGCTTCGCGGAGCTGCCCGACGTGCTCGACAGACTGACCTCGGGCGACCTGCCCGCGCTCTGCCACCTCATCACCTACGAAGACGGAGAGTGACAGTGTTCAGCGTGACAGTTCGGGACCACATGATGATCGCCCACAGTTTCCGAGGCGAGGTGTTCGGGCCCGCCCAACGGCTGCACGGCGCGACGTTCGTGGTGGACGCGACGTTCCGCCGGCCGGACCTGGACGGCGACGGAATCGTGGTGGACATCGGCCTGGCCACCGAGCAGCTACGGGCCGTGCTGAGCGAGCTGACGTACCGCAACCTCGACGACGAGGCGGCCTTCGCCGGGGTGAACACCACCACCGAGGTGCTGGCCCGTACTGTCGCGGACCGGCTGGTCGAGCGGGTGCACGCCGGTGAGCTGGGCGCGGGGGCGCGCGACCTGAGCGGCATCACTGTCACCCTGCACGAGTCGCACATCGCCTGGGCGAGCTACGAGCGGTCGTTGTGACCGATGCGGGCCGGGCGGTGCACGTCGTCCTGCCCGGTGACATCGACGACCCGGCCACGCCCAGCGGCGGCAACGCCTACGACCGGCGGATCTGCGCGGGGCTGGGCGAGCGCGGGTGGTCGGTGCACGAGCATCAGGTGCCCGGCGCGTGGCCGCACCCCGACCCGGCCGACATGGCGACGTTGGGCGGGGTGCTCGCCGCCGCCCCCGACGACGCCGTGGTGCTGATCGACGGCCTGGTCGCCTCGGCCGTACCGGACCTGCTCGCCCCGCACGCCAGTCGGCTGCGCCTGGTGATCCTGGTGCACCTGCCGCTCGACGACGAGCCGGAGGCCCGCGCCCTGGCCACCGCCCGCGCCGTCGTCACCACTAGCGTTTGGACATGCCGAGCCCTGCTGGCCCGCCACCCGGCCCTCGCCGGCCGGGTCCGGGCCGTGCCGCCCGGGGTGCGGCCCGCGCCGCCAGCGGCCGGCTCGGTGGCCGGCGACCGGTTGCTCTGCGTCGCGGCTGTCACCCACCACAAGGGGTACGACGTGCTGGTCGACGCGATGGCCACGCTGGTCGGCCGGCAGTGGACGATGGTCTGTGCGGGCACGCTGGCCCGGGAACCGGACCTTGTGCACCGGCTGCGCGACCGGTTGACCGGGGCGGGCCTCACCGAGCGGGTGCGGCTGGTCGGCCCGCTGACCGGCGCCGCGTTGGACGACGCGTACGCCGCCGCCGACCTGCTGGTGCTGCCGTCGAGAGGCGAGACGTACGGCATGGTCGTCACCGAGGCGCTGGCCCGCGGCCTGCCGGTGTTGACCACCGCCGTGGGCGGGCTGCCGGAGGCGCTGGGTCACGCGCCCGGCGGTGAGCGCCCGGGACTGCTGGTCCCACCCGGTGACCCGGCGGCGCTGGCCGCCGCGCTGATCCGCTGGCTGGACGACGACGCGCTGCGCGCCCGGCTGCGGCGTGCCGCTCTCGCCCGGCGCGACACCCTGACCGACTGGCCGGTGACCACCGCGTTGCTGGCCGGCGTGCTGAAGGAGGTGGCGGAATGACCGCCGAGGAGACCCTGCCGTTCGCCGACTGGCTGCGGTTGCGTGAGCCGGCCGACGCGGCGGCACGCGCCGAGGACCTGCTCGATGCCGTCCGGGCCCGGCTGACCGGTGACGGCCCGACGGTGATCCACGACCTGGGCAGCGGCACCGGGTCGATGAGTCGTTGGCTGGCCGCCCGGCTACCCGGACCACAGCACTGGGTGCTGCACGACCGGGACCCCGACCTGCTGGCCCGTGCCGCCGAGGGCATGAGGGGGGTGACCGCCGCCGACGGCGCCCCGGTCACCGTCCACACCCGCTGCGGCGACCTCACCCGGCTGACCGCCGCCGATTTCGCCGACGGTTCCCTGGTCACCGCGTCCGCGCTGCTGGACATGCTCACCGTGGAGGAGATCGAACGGGTGGCGGACGCCTGCGTCGGCCGACCCGCCCTGTTCGCCATCTCGGTGACCGGGCGGGTCCGGTTCACCCCGGCCGACCCGCTCGACGAGGCGGTCGAGGCCGCGTTCAACGACCACCAGCGGCGTACCGTCGAGGGCCGACGGCTGCTGGGCCCGGATGCCGTCGCCGCCACCGCCGCCGCGTTCGCCCGGCGCGGCGTCGACGTGCGGGAACGGCCCAGCCCGTGGCGTCTCGGCCCGGAGCAGGCCGACCTGACCGTCGAATGGTTTCGAGGGTGGCTCGCGGCGGCCTGCGAGCAGCGCCCCGACCTGGCCGATCCCGCCCAGGCGTACGCCCGCCGTCGGTTGGATGACGCGGCGGCCGGACGACTCACAGTGCTTGTCGAACACACTGACCTCCTCGCCGGTGGATGAACCGTTCACGCCCTGGGTACGTGCACTAGGGCAAGTGGACGATCTTCAAAGGGGAGGCCGGCGCCGATGTTCTGGGCCTGGGCACGAGTGGTCGGCGGGGTGGGTCTGCTCGCCGTCCTGCTGTGGCAGGTGGGCAGCGGCCCGTTCCTCGCCGGAGTGCGACTGATCGACGCGCCGGCGTTGGCCGCGGCGCTGGTCATCGGGGTGCTCACCACCGTCTGCGCGGCGTGGCGGTGGAGCCTGGTCGCCGGCGGCCTCGGCGTACGCCTGCCACTGGCGACGGCTGTGGCGCACTGCTACCGGGCCGTGTTCCTCAACGCCACACTGCCTGGCGGGATGCTCGGCGACGTGCACCGGGCGGTACGCCACGGCCGCGACGCCGGTGACGTGAGCCGGGGCATCCGCGCTGTGGTCTGGGAGCGTGCCGCCGGGCAGGTGGTCCTGGTCGGGGTCGCGCTGGTGGTGCTCGCCGCCTTCCCGTCCCCGGTGCGGCGGTACCTGCCGGTCGCCGCCGCGCTGCTCGTCGCCGGCGGGTTGGTCGTCGTGCTGGTGGCCAGGGTCCTTCCCAACGGTGGCGGGTCGCGTTGGGCGACGGCGCTGCGTACCGCCGTGGCGGACGTGCGGTCGGGGCTGCTGGCGCGGCGCACCTGGTTCGGTGTGCTGGTCGCCTCGGCCGTGATGGTCGCCGGTCACCTGGCCACCTTCCTGGTGGCGGCGCGCACCGCCGGATCGGACGCCCCGCTGTCCCGACTGCTGCCGTTGACGCTGCTCGCACTGCTCGCCATGGGCCTGCCGCTGAACGTGGCCGGCTTCGGTCCTCGCGAGGGGGTGGCAGCATGGGTGTTCGGTGCAGCCGGTCTCAGCGCGGCCGAGGGCGTCGCCACCGCCACCGTCTACGGTGCACTGGTGCTGGTGGCCAGCCTGCCCGGGGCCGCCGTGCTGCTGGCCCGGCGGCGTCGAACTCCGGTCGCCGCCCGGGAAGCCGCCTCCGGCGGCGGATGTTGAGTCGGTTGTGAGACGGTACGCGTCGCCGGACGACGGTGACGCCGGACGAAGGAGTCCCATGCCCGAAGCATTGCCGGTTGCCACGATCCGCACGCAGGTCACGGTGCCGCTGGCGTTTCCGGATGGCTACACCACCACCGCCCGGGTGTTCACCTTCAAGGGCCTGGTGGACGGTCGGGAGCACCTGGCCCTCGGCCTCGGCGACTGGGCGGGCGCCCTGGACCGGCTGGCCGCCGGGGGAGCAGCCCCGCTGGTCCGTCCGCACAGCGAGTGCCTGACCGGCGACGTGTTCGGCAGCCAACGCTGCGACTGCGGGCCGCAACTGCGCGAGGCGGTGCAGCGGATCGCCGAGACCGGCGGTTTCCTGCTCTACCTCCGGCAGGAGGGCCGTGGCATCGGCCTGTACGCCAAACTCGACGCGTACGCGTTGCAGGACGCCGGGTTGGACACCTACCAGGCCAACGTCGCGCTGGGCCGGGGCGAGGACGAGCGGGACTACACGGCCGCCGCGCAGATGCTGGCCACGTTGGGCGTGCCGCGGGTCCGACTGCTGAGCAGCAACCCGGACAAGGCCGAGCAGTTGACCCGGCTGGGCGTGGACGTTGTCGAACGGGTGCTCACCAGCGTCTTCCTCTCGCCGGCCAACGCCGACTACCTGGCTGCCAAGGCGGCCAAGGCGGCGGAGGTCGAGGCGGCCGAGGCGGTCGAGGCGGCGGATGTGCTCGCGGGTCGTGCTCCTGAGCGGCCCGTCTCCCGATGAGTTGGCGGCCGGGGCCGGCGCGGCCGTACGTGCTGCTGAGTTGTGCCGCCTCCATCGACGGGTACATCGACGACGCCTCCGAGCAGCGGTTACTGCTGTCCAACGAGGAGGACCTGGACCGCGTCGACGCGGTCCGGGCCAGCTGCGATGCCATCCTGGTCGGCGCCGGCACCGTCCGACGAGACGACCCTCGGCTGCTGGTGCGCTCCCCGAGTCGACGGGCCGAGCGGGTGGCGGCCGGTCGGCCGGCCTCGCCCACCAAGGTCACCCTGACCGCCCAGGGTGACCTCGATTCGACCGCCCGCTTCTTCACCGCCGGTGATTCGGCCCGGCTCGTGTACTGCGCCACGGGCGCGCTGGAGAAGACCGAGGAGCGGGTCGGCCGACTGGCCACAGTGATCGACGCGGGTGAGCCCGTCGACCCGGGGTGGATGCTGACCGACCTGGCCGCGCGGGGTGTTCAGCGGTTGATGGTGGAGGGCGGCGGGACGGTGCACGCGCAGTTCCTCGCCGCCGGTCTCGCCGACGAACTGCACCTGGTGGTCGCCCCGTTCTTCGTCGGCGACGGCCGGGCGCCCCGGTTCGTCGGCGAGGGTCGCTTCCCCTGGCACCCGGGCCGCCGCGCCCGCCTGGCCGAGGCCCGCCAGATCGGTGACGTGGTCCTGCTCCGTTACGCCCTCTCCGCCCGCTGCCCGGCCGACCCTGCCCGCCCTATCGGTTGATCAGGGGTTTGGCGGGTGATTCGATTTCCGCGGAACCCGCCAACCCGGGATCACCCCGACCGCTGGGTGGGTGGGGTTATTTCGTGGACGGCAGTGCCGTGCCCCGACAGAATCTCCGGATGTCCGTAGCGCCCCTGGCCATCCTGCGCTCGCAGTTCGACCTGACGTGGTCGCTGTTCGAGTACCACCTTGAGCGACTCGATGCCGCTGACTTCCTCTGGGAGCCGGCCGACCACTGCTGGTCGGTGCGGCAGAGCACCGACGGCACGTGGACCCCGGACTGGGCCGACACCGAACCCGACCCGGTCCCGGTGCCGACGATCGGCTGGCTCACCTGGCACGTCGGCTGGTGGTGGACAGTGGCGATGGACCATCTCCGGGGTGGACCAGTCCGGCAGCGCACGGCCGTTGTCTGGCCCGGCCCGGGCGAGCCGAGTGTCGTCTGGCTGCGGGGCCTGCGCACCGAGTGGCTGGGTCTGCTCGATCAGCTCGGTGACAGCGACCTCGACCGCATCGCGACGTTCCCCTGGCCGGACGGGACCGACCACACGGTCACGCACACGGTCGGTTGGGTCAACTCGGAGCTGATGAAGAACGTCGCGGAGATCGGTCAGCTCCGGCTGCTCCGCGCCGCACGGACCGATCGGGGCGGCCCGGCTGCTCGCCCGTAGTACCTTCGTCACTGGCAGTGCCGTGACGAGGCTGGAGGCGGCGTGCTCAGTGTCCGGTGTGTCGAGTGCGAGGCGGAGCTGCCCGCCGGCGCCGGCCGGGGGCGCCCACGCCGCTACTGCTCCCGGCGCTGCCAGGCCCGCGCGTACCGCAGGCGTCGTGAGCACGGCCCCACCAGCACCCCGCGTCGATTGCCGGACCTGCCCGCGCCGACCGGCGGCGACCCGCGTCACCGGTTTGTCGCCCTCGCTGTCGAGCTGGCGGACGCCGGCGGCCTGGACGCCGTCTCCCTGCGGGTCCTCGCCCAACGCGCCGGCCTGCCCGCCCACGCCGTGTACCGGCACGTCCGGAACCGGGCCGACCTCCTCGCCGCCATGGCCGAGCAGATCACCGCGACCCGCCCGCCGGGCGCCGCGCCACTACCGCCTGATCCTCGACAACGGCTCGAACGGCTGGCCGAGGACGAGTGGGCGATGTACCGCCGCCATCCCTGGCTGCTGGCCATCCTCGCCACCGACCGACCGCCGACCGGGCCGGCGGTACTCGCCATGGTCGACCGGGTGGTCGCAGCGTTCAGCAGCGCCGGATACGACCCGGCCGAGGCGTTCCGCGCCTACCTGGCGCTCAGCGGCTACATCCAGGGCATGGCCCTGCTCATCCGGCGCGATCCCGTCGACAGCACCTACCACGCCTGGTGGTCGGCGACCCGCACCCGGCTGGAACGGACCGGTCGTACCCGCAACCGACAGTGGCTGGTCGCGGCCGGGCAGACCAGACCCGACACCGACCTGGACGCGTGGTTCCAGTTCGGCCTGCGCGGGCTGCTCGACGGCCTGTTGCGCGGCCCGTCTCGGTAGGGTTGCCGGCGTGCCGCGACTGGTGAAGGTCACGCAAGACAATGTGGATGCCGCGTGCCGGGTGAGCGTGCGGCCCGACCAGGAGAAATTCGCCTCTCCGGTCGCCTGGTCCCTCGCCGAGGCGTACGTGCAGCCCGAGATCGCGTGGCCGCGTCTGATCGTCGAGGATGACGAGATCGTCGGCTTCCTGATGGGCTTCTTCGACATCGTGTGGGATCCCGCCCACCCGGACGACAGGCGCTCGGGGCTGTGGCGGCTGAACATCGCCGCCGAGCACCAGGGTCGGGGGTATGGCCGCTTCGCGGTGCAGGCCGTCCGCGACGAGGCCCGCCAACGTGGGCACTACCGCGTCTACACGACCTGGAAGCCGGGGCCGGACGGCCCGGAGCGGTTCTACCTGAAACTCGGGTTCCAGCTGACCGGGGAGACCAGCGAGGACGAGGTGGTGGGCGTCCACTCCACCCACTGATCGGACGCCGTCGACCACCCCGGACCGAGTGATCAGCAGTGCGGCGGGGCCTGCGTACGATGCGGGGTCGAGTTCCCCTCGTCGCGGCGGAGGTATCGGGCAATGGCAGGCCAGCACGAGGGTTTCGCTCTCGGCATCGACCTCGGTACGTCCAACACGGTCGCGGTGCTGCGCTGGCCGGACGGGCGGACCCGTCCGCTGCTGATGGACGGTCAACCGCTCAGTCCGTCCGCTGTCTACGCCGACCCGGACGGCACCCTGCACACCGGCTGGGACGCGCGCCGGTTGGCGCAGGCCGACCCGGCCCGGTTCGAGGCGAACCCGAAGCGTCGGGTGGACGAGCCGACAGTGCAGCTCGGCGACCGCGCGTACCCGCCGGCCGACCTGCTCGCCGCGGTGCTGGCGACGGTCGGCCGCGCGGCGGTGGGCGCTGTGGGTTTCCTGCCGCCGGCCGTGGTGACCTGCCCGGCCGCCTGGGACGCGACGCGGCGGCAGGTCCTCGCCGACGCGCTGCTGCGGGCGGGCTGGCCGCAGGCGGCCGAGCACACCCTGGCCGGGCCGACGCCGCCGGGCACCCGGTTGCTGCGGGAGCCGGTGGCCGCCGCCCGCTACTACACGCAGGTGCTGCACCGTCCGGTGCCGGTCGGCGGGGCGATAGCGGTCTTCGACTTCGGTGGCGGGACGCTCGACGTCGCGGTGCTGCGCAACGAGGGCGCCGACCCCTGGGGGGACTCCGGCTTCAGCGTGGTCGCCGACGGTGGCCTGCCCGACCTGGGCGGCCTGGACCTCGACGCCGCGTTGGTGCGGCGGGTCGGTGAGTTGGTCGGTGAGCGGCACGCCGCGCAGTGGGCCCGGCTCACCCGGCCGGTGGATCCGGCACAGCGCCGCGACCAGGTCCGGCTCTGGGACGAGGTACGTGGTGCGAAGGAGACCCTGTCCCGGTCTGCTGTCGCCCCGGTGGCGGTGCCGGGAGTGGCCGAGACGATCCAGCTGACCCGGGCGGACGTCGAGCGGGTGGCCACACCGCTGCTGCGCCGGGCGGTGCAGCGGGCCCGGGAGGTCATCGCCGCCGCCGGGCTGCGCCCCGATCAGCTCGACGGGCTGTTCCTCGTGGGCGGGTCGTCGCGAATCCCGCTGGTGGCCCGCATGCTGCACGCCGAGCTGGGGATCGCGCCGACGGTGCTGGACCAGCCCGAGTTGCCGGTGGCCGAGGGCGCCCTGACCGACCTGCCGCTGCGCAAGCCGCTGCCCGCCCCGGCGTACGCGGGATCGCCACTCGCACCACCCGCGCCTGCTCCGGTGAGCCCGCCGGCCCCGGCCGGAGCGCCCGCGCCGGTCGTACCGTCGCAGCCCTGGCCGGGATCCACCCCGCCGGCGGGCCCGCCCCCCGGGCCGGGCCTGGCTGGCGCCACCCCGACGCCACCTGTCGGCGCGACCCGCTGGCGGAGGGCGCGCTGGGTGGTGCTCGGCGCGGTGCTGGCCCTGGCCGGGGTGGCCACCGCGGCGACGCTCTACCTGACCCGGGACCGCTACCCGGATCTGGAGTTCGCCTCGCTGCGCGAGCTGTCCCGGCTGTCGGCCGGCGCCGAACGGCCGGTCGGCATGTGGACTGCGGTGCTCGACGACCGGGCCTACCTGGCGTTTCCGCTGCCCGACGACCGGCTCGAGGTGGTGGCCGTCGACGCGGGCAACGGCCGCGAGGTGTGGCGCGAGCAGACCGACGTGCGGGCCGACGACTGGGAGGCGATCATCGCCGTCCCCGGGGCGGTGGCGGTCCTCGCCGACGCACCGGGCGACAGCACCCCCCGACCGCTGGCCGTCCTCGACGGTCGTAGCGGCGAGCAGCGCTGGCAACGCGTTCTGCGTGGCGACGACGACGTCTACTTCAGCGACGACACTGCGGTGGTGGTGGACCGGGCCGCTGACGAACTGGTCGGCCTGCGCCTGACCAACGGCTCGGCGAAGTGGAAGCAGCCCAACCCCCGCGGCCAGTACGCCGGTGGCCGTACCGTGGTCCGGCCGGTCGGCACCGACGCGGCGGCGGGCGGGCCGGCCTTCCTCGACGGCACGCCCCGCAACCCGTGGGTGAGCAAGGGGCGGCGACTGGTGCAGGTGGGTGCGGACCGGTCGGTGCGGCTGCTCGACATGGCGTCCGGCGCGGTGCTGCGCCAGTGGGGCAGCGTCGCCGACCTCGACGACCTGGTGGTCGCCCACGAGGACCGCCTGTACGTGGCCGCCAACGAGGGTGGTTACCAGCTGCTCTCGTACGACCTGGGCTCCGACGCCGAGCCGGTGGTGCTGCACCGTTCCGGCAACGACGCGTTCCGCCCGAAGGAGCTGGTCGCCTGCGGTGAGCGGCGGGCCTGCCTGTTGCAGGTGCCGGACAATGACGTCGCGCGCACCGAGGTGGTCGCGGCCACCGAGGGCGAGCGCATGATCAGGTGGTCGGCGCCGGGCGTGACCGGCCTGGTCCCGTTGGGTGAGCAGGTGCTCGCCCAGCGGGAGTTGCCGGAGCCGA
The DNA here is from genome assembly GCF_040677775.1 of Micromonospora sp. NPDC053740. Lineage (NCBI taxonomy): Bacteria > Bacillati > Actinomycetota > Actinomycetes > Micromonosporales > Micromonosporaceae > Micromonospora > Micromonospora sp. NPDC053740. Next base: position 62,658 of record NZ_JBFASO010000001.1, on the reverse strand, counting down.
CCGTCACCGTCTTCGACGCCGCCGGCGAGCCGGTGCTGCGGGACCGGGGCGGGGTGGCTGTCCGTCTGGACGCCGGCAACCTGCTGGTCTTCGCCAAGGCGCCCAGCGTGGTCGCTGACAACCGGGTGCTGGCCGGGGTGTGGGCCGAGTCCGGGGAGGTCGACGAGTTGGGTGAGCTGAAGGACGTGCGCAGCTCGTCCTGCTCGTGGAACACCCACGTGATCGCCTGCGGCGCGGAGAAGGACTTCGTGCTGTACCGCTTCTCCGACGACTGACGTCAACTGCCCACCGGTCGGCTCGTACGATGCTCCGGTGAATCTTCGAGGTACGGTCCGCGCCGATCGTCCGTTGGTGGTTCTTGCCGTGGGGGAGGAGGCCCGCTACCTGCCGCCCGAGCTGCCGGTCCTGCTCACCGGCATGGGCAAGGTGAACGCCGCCAGCGCGGTGGCAGCGGTGCTGGCCGCCGGGCCGCGCCCCACCCTGCTGCTCAACCTGGGTACGGCGGGCGCGTTGCGTCCCGGCTGGGCCGGCATCCACGAGGTCGCCACAGTTCTCCAGCACGACCTGGACACCGACCTGCTGCGCACGCTCACCGGCGAGACCTACGGGGCGCCGCTGTCGCTGGCCGCCGAGGGCGCGGTGCTGGCCACCGGTGACACCTTCGTGGCCGACGACGCGGAGCGGGACCGGTTGGCGCAGCGCGCCGACCTGGTCGACATGGAGGGGTACGCGGTGGCCTGGGCCGCGGCGCAGGCCGGCGTGCCGTGCCGGCTGGTCAAGCAGGTCAGCGACGAGGCGGGGGAGGGCGCGGCCCGGACCTGGCAGGAGTCGGTGGACGCGTGCGCCCGGGACCTGGCCGACTGGGCCGGTCGATACTTCGGCTGAGCCTGGCGGGTCAGTCGTCGGGTTGCCGCAGCCGCAGGTCCGGTGTGGTCTCCCGGGCCGCTCCGGGAATCAGGATGTGCGCCGCCAACGTGAGCGCCACGACTGTGGTGACCAGCAGCGGCGGCCAACGGCCGGCCCACGGCAGCGTCAGCAGCGGCAGGGGGAGGCAGAGCATTCGCCGCCACGGCAGGAGCCTGGACACCAGCAGGGTGAACAGGGCGCGGCCGATCACGAACAGCGCCGGGCCGCCCAGGATCAGTAACAGCCACCCCACCGGCGTGGTGCCGGTCGGCCGGGTGACGACCAGGTCGAACGAGGCCGCCGTGGCGACGACCCCGGCGAGCATCACCAGATGGGTGTACGGAGCCACTCGCGCTGGCCGGCCCGACTTCGGCCCGGCTCCGGCCTCCAGCAGCTCGCCGGCGCGGAAGACGTAGACCTGCCAGAGCAGCAGCATGATGGCGAACGCGCAGAACAGCGCGCTGACCCGGAGCCCGGCCAGCGGGCCCCGGCTGACCTGCAGCGTGGGAACCAGGATGATGTCGCCGAGGGCCAGGATGATGAACTGCTGGTACCGCTCGCCCAGATGTGCTGTGGTTCGCTCGTACTGTTCGAACGGCACCCGGCCCAGCCAGGGCGTGGGGTAGCGGGCCGCCGCGGAGATCAGGTCGATCATGATGGCGATGGTCCAGAGGGCCCAGTTCACAGTGCCGGACACCGCGCCGGTGACCCAGAAGACGCCGGACACCACGAACCAGAAGAAGAACCGGGTGGCCCGGACCATGGCCAACCGATGTCGCTTCCGGTACAACGTCGTCACCAGGATGACGCCGCGGATCACGTGCGTGCCGACGTAGGAGATCGCGAAAACCATCGCGTGCCCGTCGGAGACCATCGGCAACGATGCCGCCATCCCCACCGAACCGACCATGGCGACCATCAGGATGGTCTGGATGGGGCGCTGCTGCGGGTCGTAGAACTCGGTGGTGGTGGAGGTGACCGACCAGGTCCACCAGATCGCTGTCAGCATCAGCAGGACCATCGCCGCGCCGGACCAGTTGTGGACGTTCGCGAGCAGGGTCGAGGTCAGCGCGAGCGAGGCCACGAAGACCACGTCGAAGAGCAACTCCAGCAGCGTGGCCCGCGTGGAACCGTCCGGCCGGCGTACCAGTGCCGCGGTGCCTCCGGTGGTCATGCCCGGCCTCCCGCCGTGTCTCCGAAAATTATCGGCGGCGCCGGCGCGGCCCGTCCCCGGATCGGCGATTCCCGCCGCCCGGGGAAGGCGGCTGGAGGCTCCCACGGCGAGCACCGGTCGACACGTCGGCCGAACAAGCGGGGGTCAGTCGTCGGATTGCCGCAGCCGCAGGCCGGGCGTGGTCTCCCGGGCTGCTCCGGGAAACAGGATGTGACCGGCCAACCCGAGCGCCACGATCGTGGCTACCAGCACCGGCGGCCAACCGCCGGCCCACGGCAGCACCAGCAGCGGCAGGAGCTGCCAGGCAACTCGCCGCCACGGCATGACCCACGACACCGCCAGGGTGAAGAGGACGCGGCCGACCACGAAGAGCGTCGGGCCGGCGATGATCAGGACGAGCCACGGCACCGGCGTCGTTCCGGTCGGCCTGGTGACGACCAGGTCGAAGGTGGCGGCAGTGCCGGCTACGCCGGCCAGCATGACCAGATGGGTGAACGGGGCCAGTCGCGTTGCCCGGCCCCCGTGGGACCCGGCCGCCACCAGCAACTCGCCGGCGCGGAAGACGTAGATCTGCCAGAGCAGCAGCATCGTGGCGAAGGCGCAGAGCAGGGAGACGAGCCGGAGGTGGTCGAGATGGCCCCGGCTGACCTGTAGCGTCGGCAACAGGATGATGTCGCCGAGGGCCAGGATGATGAACTGTTGGTACCGCTCGCCCAGGTGCTCGGTGGTTCGCCCGTACTGCGCTATCGGCACCCGGCCCAGCCACGGTGTGGGGTAGCGGGTCGCCCCGGCGACCAGGTCGATGGTTATGGCGATCGCCCAGAGCCCCCAGTTCGGAGTCTCTGACAGCGCGCCGAGGACCCAGAGGGCGCCGGACACCGTGAACCAGAAGAGAAACCGGGTGGCCCGTTCCCGTGCCGTCCGGTGCCCCTGCCGGTGCAGGGCGGTGACCAGGATGATGCAGCGAACCACGTGCGTGCCGACGTACGAGATCACGAAGAGCAGCAGATGCGCGATGCTGACCATCGGCAGCGATGCCGCCATCCCCACCGACCCGACCATGGCGATCATCAGGATGGCCTGGATCGGGCGTTGCTGCGGGTCGTAGAACTCGGTGGTGGTCGTGGTGACCGACCACGTCCACCAGACGGCGGTCAGCATCAGCAGCAGCTTCGCGCCGCCGGACCAGGAGAGCTCTTCGGACAGCAGTTTCGATGTCAGTGCGAGGGCTGCCACGAAGACCACGTCGAAGAGCAACTCCAGCAGTGTCGCCCGGGTCGACTGGTCCCGCCGACGTACCAGCGCCGCATTCCCTTTGGTGGTCATGCCTGGCCTCCCGCCGCGTCTCCCGAGGAATTATCGGCGGCCCTGGCACGGGTCGTCCCCGGATCGGCGATTCCCGCCGGTCGGGGAAGAGGGCGGCCGGAGGTTGCCACGACGTCGGGCACCGGGCGATGCTTTTCTGCATCCATTAATCTCGATCTCTTCGGAGGTTCGGATGCGCCGCTCCCCACTGGCCGCCCTCGTCCTGACCACCCTGCTGCTCGTCGCGCCCGGCGCGGCGCAGGCCGCCGTCCCCGACCGGGCCGCCGCGCCCGCCGCCGACCCGACGGCCACGCTGACCGGGGTACGCACCACGGGCACCGCCTGGGGTCTGGACCCCGCCACCGGCCGGATGACCCTCACCGTCGACGACACCGTGACCCCGAGCGAACTGGCCGCACTGCGGGCGGTGACCGACCGGGCCGGCGTGCTGCTGCGCCGCGAACCCGGAACGCTGCGCCCCCTGATCGCCGGGGGGCAGAGCATCTACGGCGGCGGTGGCGCGCGTTGCTCGCTCGGCGCGAACGCCCGCAGCGGCAGCACCTACTACGTGATCACCGCCGGGCACTGCACCACCGCCGCCGCCACCTGGTACGCCGACAGCGCCCAGACCACAGTGCTCGGCACCCGCACCGCCACCAGCTACCCCACCAACGACTACGGGCTGATCCGCTACACCGGCCGGATCGCCCACCCGAGCGCGGTCTACACCTACCCCGGCCTGCTGACCATCAACGGCCCCGGCAACGCGTACATCGGTCAGGCGGTGTGCCGCAGCGGCAGCACCACCGGCGTGCGCTGCGGCACCGTCACCGGCCTCAACCAGACGGTCAACTACGCCACCGGGGTGATCTACGGCCTGATCCGCACCAACATCTGCGCCGAGCCGGGGGACAGTGGCGGACCGCTCTACGTGGCCTCCACGGGCAGGATCCTCGGCATCCTCTCCGGTGGCACCGGCAACTGCACCGCCGGTGGCACCACCTACTACCAGCCGATCGCTGAGGTGCTGGCCGCGTACGGGCTGACGTTGCCCTGAGCGTAGAGGTGTGACGTACGACGGGTTGCCCGTCCCGCGCGGGACACCTAGGCTCGGCGACGCCCAGCACCCCCGCCGCGAGGACGTGTGCCCGATGCCGACCGCCCCCCGACCTGACCGGCCGAGTGTTCCGGCAGGCCTCCCGTCGATCGAGGTGGCCGCCGTGGGGGAGACGATGGTGGTGCTCTGCCCCGCGCCGGGTGAGCCGCTCGAGCACGCAGAGCGGGTCGCCGTCTCGGTCGGCGGGGCCGAGTCCAACGTGGCCGGTTACCTGGCCCGCCTGGGACACCTGACGACCTGGGTGAGCCGGGTCGGCGACGACCCCTTCGGCCGGGCCGTCATCCGGCACGTCGCCGCCGCCGGCGTCCGCGTCGACCAGGTGTGCGTGGACCCGGCCGCCCCCACCGGCCTGTACGTCAAGGACCCTGGCCCGGAGGGGACCGCCGTGCACTACTACCGGGCCGGGTCGGCGGCCGCCCGGATGGACCCCGCCACGCTGGCCGACCCGGCGTTGGCCGGTGCCCAGGTGCTGCACCTGTCCGGAATCACCCCGGCGCTGTCCGCGTCCTGCCGGGCGCTGGTCGAGCACGCGGTGACCGACCGGCCGCTGGCGCAGGCGTTGGTCAGTTTCGACGTCAACCACCGGGCCCGGCTGTGGCCCGCCGAGCAGGCCGCGCCGGTGCTGCGCGACCTCGCCAACCGCTGCGACCTCGTCTTCGTCGGGCAGGACGAGGCGGAGACCCTGTGGGGCACCACCGACCCGACGGCCGTACGCGAGCTGTTGCCCGACCCGGAGACGGTTGTGGTCAAGGACGGCGCGGTGGGCGCCACCGCACTGGTCCGCGACGCCGAACCGGTCTTCGTGCCCGCGCCCCGGGTGACTGTGGTGGAGCCGGTCGGCGCCGGAGACGCCTTCGCCGCCGGCTACCTGGCCGGGCTGCTACGCGGCCTCGACCCGGTGCGGCGGTTGCGCCTCGGTCACCTCGTCGCGGCGCAGGCGTTGACCAGCAGCGGCGACAACGCCCCGGTCCCGCAGTGGGCCTGGTTCGAGAAACTCCTCGACGCCCCCGCCGACGCCTGGTCGCCACTCGACCTGACCGACCCGGGCGCGACGACCTGAGTCGGGTCGTCGGGTTGCGACCCGACCAGCAGCAACAGTCCCACCGCGACCTCGGATGGAGTGCACCATGACCACACCGGACTTCGACCACATCTTCGGCGGCGCCCGGGTGATGGCGATCCTGCGCGGCCTGCCGGTCGCCGAAACCGTTCGGCTCGCCGAGCGTGCCTGGGATCTCGGCATCGACGTGGTGGAGGTGCCGGTGGCCACCGCCGACGCGGTGCCGGCGCTGCGGGCCGCCGTCGAGGCGGGCGCCGAGCGCGATCGGATCGTCGGCGCCGGCACCGTGCTCGACGTCGAACAGGTCGCCGCGGCGGCCGACGCGGGCGCCCGGTTCACCGTCGCGCCCGGCCTGGACCTCGCGGTCGCCGACGCCGCCGCCGCGCGTGGCCTGCCGCACCTGCCCGGTGTGGCCACCCCGACCGAGGCCCAGCAGGCACTGCGGCACGGCCTCACCTGGCTCAAGGCGTTCCCCGCGATCTCCCTCGGGCCGGCCTGGTTCAAGGCCGTCGCCGGTCCGTTGCCACAGTTGCGCTTCGTCGCCACCGGCGGCCTCGACGCCAGCAACGCCGGCGCGTTCCTGCAAGCAGGTGTACGTGTGGTGGCCGTCGGCTCCGCCCTCTCCGACCCCACCCAACTCGACGCCCTAGCCAAGCTAACCCGCCCCGCCCTCTAACCCGCCCCGCCCCGCCCCGCCCCGCCCCGGCCCCGGCCCCGCCCCGGCCCCGCCCCGCCCCGCCGATCTTGCACTTACGGTCGCCGATGCGTCCTGATTCGCCACGTTGGTCGCGACACAAAGTGCAAGATCGGCGCGCGAGGTGGGTGGTGGCGCGCGGGGAGGAGGCGGGGTCGTGGCGGGGTTGTGCCATGGCGTAAGTGCGTCGGGGTTGGGGGCGGGGTTGGGGTGGGGTCTGCGTCGATGCTGTGGTGCGTACCACTTCTCGACACAAAGAGGTCATCGTGGCTCTGTCTCACCGGCGTCGCCGATCCGGGCTGATCGCCCTCGGCGCCGCCCTCACCCTGGCGGCCGGGTTCACACCACCCGGCACGGGAGCGGGCGCCGCCCCGCCGAACAACCCCGACCGCCCGGCGGGTCAACCCCCGGCCACCGCCGGGCGCGCGTCCACCGTCACCCTGATCACCGGTGACACGGTCACCGTCACCACAGCGGCGGACGGCAGCACGGTGTCGACGGTGCGCCGGCCGGACGGCAGCACCCCGAGCTTCCACCGCACCGTGCGCGACGGCGACACCTACGTCTACCCGGACGCCGCGCTGTCCTATGTGACCAGCGGCGTGTTGGACCGGCAACTGTTCAACGTCACCGATCTCATCGCCGACGGTTACGACGACGCGCACACCGACGCGCTTCCGTTGATCGTCACGATGACCGACGCGGCGGCCCGCAACCGCACCCGTCCCGCCGTGGACGGCGCCAAACTGGTCCGCCAGTTGGACAGCGTGCAGGGCGCGGCGCTGACCCGCCAGCGGGCCACCGCCGACCGGTTCTGGACCGCGCTGACCGCCGGTTCGGCCCGGCGTACGGGTGACGTCCCGACCCTGGCAGGCGGCATCGCCAAGGTCTGGTTGGACGGTCGGGTGCACGCCGACCTGGCCGAGTCGACAGCGCAGATCGGCGCGCCGAAGCTGTGGGCCGAGGGCAACAACGCCTCCGGTGTCGACGTCGCGGTGCTCGACTCGGGTGCGGACGCCGAACACCCTGATCTCGTCGGTCAGATCGCCGAGTCCAGCAGCTTCGTGCCCGAGGAGCCCGACATCCTCGACTACAAGGGCCACGGCACGCATGTCGCCTCGACGATCGCGGGCACCGGCGCCGCGTCCGGTGGCGCCGAGCGGGGTGTGGCCCCCGGTGCCCGGCTGCACATCGGCAAGGTGCTCAACAGCGAGGGCAGCGGGCAGGACTCCTGGATCATCGCCGGCATGGAGTGGGCGGCCCGGGAGCAGAAGGCCCGGGTGGTCAGCATGAGCCTGGGTGGCGAGTCCACCGACGGCAGCGACCCGATGAGCCAGGCGGTCGACCGGCTCAGCGCCGAGACCGGTGCCCTCTTCGTGATCGCCGCCGGCAACAGCGGCCCGGCGAGCATCGGCAGCCCGGGTGCAGCCAACTCCGCGCTCACCGTCGGTGCCGTCGACAGCACCGACCACCTCGCCGACTTCTCCAGCCAGGGGCCACGCGCCGGCGACGGCGGGCTCAAGCCCGAGATCACCGCCCCCGGCGTGGACATCCTGGCGGCCCGCTCGCACCTCGTGCGGGGCGGCGCCGGTGACTACACGCTGATGAGCGGCACGTCGATGGCCACCCCGCACGTTGCCGGCACCGCCGCGCTGGTCGCCGCCGCGCACCCGGACTGGACCGGTCAGCGGATCAAGGAAGCGCTGGTCAGCACGGTCAAGGCCACCCCCGAGTACACCCCGTACCAGGCGGGTGCCGGTCGGGTCGACGCGGTCGCCGCCGCGCACGCCACGGTCTTCGCCACCCCGAGTGCCTACTCCGGTTTCCAGGCGTGGCCGCAGCAGCCGGGCGCTACCGTCGACCGTACTGTCACCTACACCAACCTCGGCAGCGCGCCGGTGGCCCTGAAGCTGGCAGTCGACGCGTCCACCGCGCCGGCCGGACTGTTCGCGCTCTCCGCCGACCGGGTCACAGTGCCCGCGGGCGGCACCGCCACCGTGACGGTGACCGCCGAGTACGACAAGCTGCCGGTGGAGAAGCAGGTCAGCGGCATGGTCGTCGCCACCGACGACACCGGTGCGGTGCGTGGCCGCATCCTGATCGGGGCCGGCAAGGAGGGTCAGCGGCAGAACCTGACGCTTGTCGCCAAGGATCGGGACGGCAAGCCGCTCGTCGGCAAGGTCATCCTCACCGCCGACACCCTCTTCACCGCCGTGGACCTGCCCGAGAGCGGCACCGCCACGCTGCGGCTGCCGGTGGGAAGCTGGAACGGTTGGATCTCCGCGGACGTGCGCGGCGCGCACGGCCCGCACTCCAAGGGCATGGCGATGCTCAGCTTCACCGACGTGAACCTGGACCGCGACCGCACCGTCACCCTGGACGCGCGCGCCGCCCGACAGGTGCAGGCCCGGGTGCCGCAGGAGGCCACCGCCAGCGCGCTGCGGATGGACATCCACCGGTCCACGAAGAACGGTCTCACCGAGAGTCAGGTGCTGCCCGACGACTCGTACGACAGCATGTGGGCGTTGCCGACGAGCCGTCCCGTGACCGACGGCGAGTTCGAGTTCGGTGCCCGCTGGCGGTTGGAGCAGCCGGCCCTGACCGTTTCGGCGGGCGGTCGCTCGTACGACGATCTGTTGGTGAAGCGGGCGACCCCGGCGCTGCCGGCCGGTCGTCGCCAGTTGGACGCGGTCTACGTCGCCGACGCGTCGGCGGCGGGGCTGGCCAAGCGTCCGGTCCTTGACCGGGCCGTGGTGGTACGCCGCAGTGACAGTGTGGACATCGCCACCCAGGCGCAGGCCGCCGCGGCGGCCGGAGCGAAGCTGCTGCTCGTGGTCAACGACGGTGTCGGTCGGCTCCAGCCCTGGGACGAGTTCGCGTGGAGCCCGGAGAGCCCGGCCCCGGTTACCGTCGCCACCCTCGGCGCCGACGAGGGTGGGCAGCTCATCGCCGCGCTGGAGCGGGGCGCGGTGCGGCTCACCGTCGAGTCGCACCCGCAGACCGACTACCTGTACGACGTGGCGCACCACTGGACCGGCACGGTGCCGGCCGACCCCACCTACCGGCCCACGAAGCGGCAGTTGGCCCGGGTCGACGTGGAGTTCCGCAACTACCGGCAGGGCAAGGCGCTGGAGTTCCGCACCGACGTCTGGCGCGGCTGGGCGTCGAGCAACCAGGAACCGGCCCCGGCGCAGGGCCGACGCACCGACTGGGTGAGCGCCGACCAACTGTGGATCGACGACGCGTTCATCGCCGGCGAGACCGGGCAGCACCTGATGGCGGCGACCACGTACCCCGCCGGCAAGCCGAGCACCGTCACCTGGTTCGGGCCGATCCAGCGACCCCGGATGGGCGGCAGCTACGTGCCGGTCCGGTACCTGGACACCGTCTACCTGCCCGCGCCCGGGTGGGGCGACGGGGGCGGTCACATCGGTGAGGCGTACGCGAACTACGACATGGTCAACCGGACCACCCTCTACCAGGGCGACAAGGAGCTGAACTGGGGCAACGCCGAGTACCTCCAGGTCTCCGGGCTGGCGTCTCAGCGACTGCCGTACCGGCTGGTGGTGGAGAACGACAGGGCCGCGTGGACCAACCCGTACTCCCGGCAGACCCGCACCGAGTGGGGTTTCCACTCGGCGGTCACCGGGGAGGAGTCGGCCGAGGCGCTGCCGATGATCCAGCTGGACTACCAGGTGGCCATCGACTCCGCCGGCACTGCGTCGCGGCGGGCGCCGCTGACAGTTGTCGCCTCCCACTTGCCCGGCGTCACCGGCACCATCAACGCGGTGACCGTCGAGGTGTCCTACGACGACGGGGCGACCTGGCAGAAGCAGCGGCTGACCCGGCACGGCGACGGCTGGCGTGCCTCACTGGCCGCGCCGGCGAAGGCCGGTTTCGTGAGCCTGCGCGCCACGGCGCGGGACAACGCCGGCAACACCGTGAGTCAGAGCATCAGCCGGGCGTTCGGCCTGCGCTGACAGCACTGCGGCCGGCCGTCGCTCGGGGTGCCTCGCGCACCCCGGCGGCGGCCGGTGCCGTCAGCCCCGTTCCTCGGCGAGCTGGTCCCAGTCCGTGATGACCGGCAGCAGGTCGCCGGCCAGCCAGGCGGCGCTCTGGTCGTCGTGGTGCCTGTCGCCGGGCACCCCGCAGGTGCCCAGGGGGACCACCCAGCGGCTGTCCGAGCGGTGGGCCAGGTCCCAGACGAAGCGCGCCGCCGGCCCCCGGAAGCACCAGTGGGTGACCCCGGGCACGCTGGAGGTGGCCAACACGCAGTCGTGGTCACCGTCGAGCCGGGGGCCGGGCCCGGTGTCCGAGCCGGGCAGGGCCCGCCACGGCGCCAGCCGGTGCAGGTCCCCCCAGGGCACCTGCCGGGCTGCCGCGTCGGCGACCTCCTCGGCCGCCGCGCCCACCAGCGCGGCGATGTCCACACCGGGCATCGGGGTCGCGCCGAGCAGGTGCTCCAGCGCGTGACCGACCCGCGGCGTCAGCGCCAGCCAGGGCGCGAACACCTCGGGGTACGCGGGCGGCTCGGCCAGCGCGGCCAGCGCCGGGTGGGCGGCGATCCGACGTACGACAGCCGCCCGCAGGATGGCGTAGGCCGCCGCGTCCGTGCTGTCGGCGGCCATCCGGCGGTCCCAGCGCAGCAGCCGTTCACGCAGCGCGGCGGCGGCCGGACCGAGCCCCGTCGACTCGGCGAGGACCGCCAGCAGCGGCCCGGCCGCGCCCAGGTACGTGTCGGTGTGCACCGAGGCCATCTCGTCGGCCGTCCAGGCCGAACGGGCGTCGAGCAGCTCGGCGATGCGATGCGCCCGGTGCGGTGGGGCGAACTCCACACCGAGCGGTGCCGCCAGCCCGCGCTCGTTGGCCATCACCGACCTACCGACCACCTCGGCGCTGGGCATCGGCGCGTGCCAGCCCTGCCAGGCGTACGCGGTGTCCCATCCGGGGACCACCCGCCGACCGTTTTCCGGGTGCCGTACCGGCACCGCGCCGGCGACCCGGTGCAACAGCCCTCCGGCGGTGTCCGCCGCCTGCACCACGTTGACCGGCTCCACCCAGTGCCGCAGGGCGTGGTCGACATCGGCCACGGTCCGGGCGCGCAGCAGCTCCGGCAGCGTCGCGAAACCGAGGTCACCCCGGACCCGGGGCGGGTAGCGCAGGCTGACGGCACTCTCGTCGTCCGGCCCACCGGCGATCACCGGACCACGATCGGTCTCCACCACCTCGACCTCGACCGGGTCGGCCCCAGCCACCTCGATCGTTTCGACGTGGCGGTGCGCCGGTCGCCAGCCGTCCGGGCCGAGCGCCTGCACCCGGGGGCCGTCGCGGCGCAGCCGCTCCGCGTACACGTCCTGGTAGTCGGCCATCGCGTTGGTGATCGCCCAGGCCACCTGACCGGTGTGCCCGAAGTGCGCGATGCCCGGCACACCCGGCACCGCCAACCCGACCACGTCGTACTCCGGGCAGGCCAGCCGGATCTGCTGGTAGACGCCGGGATCCTCGATGAACCGGTGCGGATCGCCGGCGAGCAGCGCCGCCCCGGTGCCGGTGCGCTCGGTGGCGAGCAGCCACCCGTTGCTGCCGGCCACGGCGGGCCCGTCGGTGGCGAACCTGTCGACCGCGTCCGGCCCGAGCCGCTGCGCCACGTGCTCGCGCCAGAGCTTGCCGGGGAACCCGGCGAACAGGATGTGGTGGCCCAGCCAGACCGCGAGTGGCGTCCACGGCTCCCACCGACCCGGGCGCAGCCCGGTGGCGGCGAACTCCGGTGACCGGGCCGCCCCGGCGGCGAGGCTGGCGTTGACGCCGTCCACGTAGGCGCCCACCCACTCGGCGGTCGCCGGGTCCAGTGCCGCGTGGCAGCGGCGTGCGGTGTCGTCGAGCCGGACCTGCCGGACGAAGCGGTCCCAGCCGAGCGCGTCGGGGCCGAGGAACGCCGCGCTGGTGCCCTGGGCGCGGTGCCGTTCCACCTCGATCTGCCAGGCCCGGTCGTACGCGGTCACCCGGCCCTGTGCCGTGGCGAGGGCGAGCGGGTCGTCGGCCCGCAGGTGCGGAACCCCCCACGGGTCACGGAAACGCCGGGCGCTGCGCTCGCTCACGCCGGCTCCGGTGCCAGGGTGGTGGCCCGTCGTCGGGCCGCGGGGACGACCAGCGGGGTGCCCGTCTCCGGGTCGTCGATCACCCGGCAGGGCAGCCCGAACACCTCCGCCACCAGGTCGGCGGTGACCACCGACGCCGGCTCCCCGGCGGCCACCACCCGTCCGTCGCGCATGGCGATCAGGTGGGTGGCGTAGCGGGCCGCGTGGTTCAGGTCGTGCAGCACCGCGACAAGGGTGCGGCCCTGCTCCTCGTGCAACCGGGCGCAGAGGTCCAGGATCTCGATCTGGTGGGCGATGTCGAGGTACGTGGTCGGCTCGTCGAGCAGCAGCAGGGGCGTCTGCTGGGCCAGTGCCATGGCGATCCAGACCCGTTGCCGCTGCCCGCCGGACAGTTCGTCCACCGCCCGGTCGGCGAGGTCGTCGACACCGGTCGCGGCCATCGACTCCTCGACCACCCGTTCGTCCTCGCGGGACCACTGCCGCAGCAGCCCCTGGTGGGGGTAGCGACCCCGGGCGACCAGTTCGGCGACGCTGATGCCGTCCGGTGCGATCGACGACTGCGGCAGCAGGCCGAGTGTCCGGGCCACGGTGCGGGCCGGCAGATCGTGAATGTCGCGTCCGTCCAGCAGCACCGCACCGGCGCTGGGGCGCAGCATCCGGGACAGCGCGCGCAGCAGCGTCGACTTGCCGCACGCGTTCGGGCCGATGATCACCGTGAAGGACCTGTCGGGCACCGCCACTGTCAGGTTCTCGGCGATGGTGCGCTGGTCGTAGGCGAGGGTCAGCGCGGTGCCGCCGAGTCGGGAATCGCCGGGTCGCATGGGTGCTCCTTCGAGGGCGTCACTGGTGTTCACAGCCGGCCGGCCCGACGTTCCATCGCCAGCAGCCAGACCAGGTAACCGCCGCCGATCACGCCGGTGACCACGCCGACCGGGAGTTGGTGCCCGGCGAACGCGCGCTGCGCCGCAAGGTCGGCCCCGACCAGCAGCGCCGCGCCGACGGCCATCGACGGCAGCAGGTTCGGACCCGGGGCCCGGGTCAGTCGTTTCGCCACGTGCGGGGCGACGAGCGCCACGAAGGACACCGGCCCGGCGGCGGCCGCCGCGAACGAGACCAGCAGCACGGCGGCAGCGAGCAGTACCAGGCGCAGCCGGCGTACCGGCACCCCCAGGGCGCTGGCCGCGTCGTCGCCCAGCTCCATCATCCGCAGCGCCGGAGCGCAGCCGACGAGCACCAGCGGCGCCAACAGGACCAGGACGGCGAGCAGCGGCCCGGCGTTTGCCCAGCCCCGTCCGTCCAGGCTGCCGGTGAGCCAGAGCACCGCGCGGGCGGCTTCCATCAGGGGCGCCCGGGTCAGCAGGTAGCCGTTGACGCCGGTCAGGATCGCGGCCACCCCGATGCCGACCAGGATGAGCCGGTAGCCGTGCACTCCGCGCCGCCAGGCGAGCGCGTAGATCACCAGACCGGTGCCGAGGCCACCGACGACCGCCGCGCCGGCCAACGCCAGGCTGCTGCCACCGAGGACGACCACCACCAGCGCGCCGGTCGACGCGCCCTGGGTGAAGCCCAGAATGTCCGGGCTGCCCAACGGGTTGCGCACCAGCGACTGGAACACCGTGCCGGCGAGAGCCAACGCCGCGCCGACCAACACTGCGGTGACCAGCCGGGGCAGGCGCAGTTCGAGCACGATGAACTGCTCCGCCACGGTGCCACCGCCGGTCAGCGTGCGTAGCACGTCGGCCGGCCCCATCGGGTAGTCACCACTGCCCAGGGCCACCAGACCGAAGCCGGCCGCGAGCACCGCCGCGCCGGCACCGACGCCCAACGCGCGGGGTCGGAACCGCAGCGACAACCCCCATGAAGTACGCAGAACTGTCACGGTTGCGCCACCGGTCGGCGGCTGACCAGCCACAGGAAGAGCGGGCCGCCCAGCACGGCGGTCACCATGCCTACCTGGAGTTCTCCGGGGCGGCCCAGCACCCGGCCGAGCACGTCGGCGCCGAGCAGCAACGCGGGTGCGAGCACCGCGCAGTACGGAAGCAGCCAGCGCAGGTCCGGGCCGGTCAGGGCACGGACCAGGTGCGGCACGAGCAGACCGACGAAGACGATCGGCCCGCACGCGGCGGTCGCCGCGCCGCAGAGCAGGGTGACGGCGACGATGACGGCGGCGCGGATCAGCGCGGGTCGAGCGCCGAGGGCTCGCGCCGCGTCGTCGCCGAGCGCCAGCGCGTTCAGCGGACGGGCGGCACCGAGCGCGACCAGCAGCCCGACGATGATGAACGGCAGCACCCTGGTGACGGTCGCGGAGTCCGCGCTGGCCAGCGAGCCGACGGTCCAGAAGCGCAGCCGCTCCAGCGACGCGGTGTCCAGCAGCATCACCGCGCTCACGTAGGAGTAGAGGGTGGCGTTGAGCGCGGCTCCGGCCAGCGCGAGTCGGGCCGGTGTGGCGCCGCGTCCGCCGCCGACGGCGTAGACGAGCGCGGTCACCGCCGCCGCGCCGAGCAGCGCGAACCAGACGTACCCGCCGACGGCGGTGACGCCCAGGAACGCGGCGGCGGTGGCGACGGCCGCGGACGCGCCGGCGTTGATGCCGAGTAGCCCGGGGTCGGCGAGTGGGTTGCGGGTGAGGGCCTGCATGACCGCGCCCGCCACACCGAGGGCGGTGCCGGCGAGCAGCCCGAGCAGGGTGCGGGGCAGGCGCATCCGGTGCACCACCGCGTACTCGGTGGCGTCGCGGTGCAGCAACCCGGACCAGACGTCGGCGAGCGGCATGGCCTTCGCGCCGACCGCGATGCTGAGCACCACGATCACCGCGAGCAGTGCCACGGCGGTGACCAGCCCGGCGGCGCGGGCCGCCCGACGGTCACGCCGGCTCGGGGGTGCGGCCGCTTCCCTGACCGGCACGGGTGGTGCCGGTCGGGTGACTGTGGGTGTGGCGTCCAGTGTGGGCTCCGGGGTGGTGGCGACACGGCGTACCGCTGTTGACAATGACCGAGGTTAGGCTAACCTAACCCCGCTGCCCTGGTCGACCCCGGCCAACCCTTGATCGAAAGACAACACCATGCCCGATGCCCTGTCCGCCCGCCGCCTCTCCCGCCGTGGCCTGCTGGCCGCCGGTGGCGCTGCCACACTGGCCACCCTGCTCGCCGCCTGTGGCACTGACGACGCCGCGAAACCCGCCGCAGGCAACGGAAACGGCCCCTGGTCGTTCACCGACGACCGGGGCACGAAGGTGGCAGCGGCGGCCCGTCCGACCCGCGTGGTGGCCTTCACCGGCGTGGCGGCGGCACTGATCGATTTCGGTCTCGACAAGCAGCTCGTGGGCGTGTTCGGTGAGACCAAACGCGCCGACGGCACCGCCGAGCCGCAAGCCGGTGACCTGAACGTCGAGGGCGTCGAGATCCTCGGCAATGTGTGGGGCGAGTTCAGCCTGGAGAAGTACGCGGCGCTGCGCCCCGAACTGCTTGTCACCCACATGTACGACCCGGACGCGCTCTGGTACGTGCCGGACGAGAGCAAGGCCAAGATCCTCCCGCTGGCACCCAGTGTGGCGATCACCACCGCCCGGGTGCCGATGACCAAGCCCATCGAGCGGTACGCGGCGCTGGCCGAGTCGCTCGGCGCGGACCTGTCCGCGAAGAAGGTCACCGACGGAAAGGCCCGCTTCGACGCCGCCGCCGAGGCGGTCCGGCAGGCGGTCAAGGCCAACCCCGGGATCAAGGTTATGGCCTGCTCCGGCAGCCCCGACCTCTTCTACGTCTCCAACCCGAAGGTCAGCACCGACCTGATGTACTTCGCCGAGTTGGGCGTCGACATCGTGGTCCCCACCAAACTCGAAGCCGGCGACTACTTCGAGGCGCTGAGCTGGGAGAGCGCCGGCAAGTTCCCAGCCGACCTGATCCTGCTCGACAACCGCAGCACCGCCCTGCAGGCCAAGGACCTCACCGCCAAGCCGACCTGGCAGCAACTGCCGGCGGTCAGGGCCAACCAGGTGAGCCCGTGGGACGCGGTGCCCCGCTTCTCGTACGCCGGCTCCGCGCCGCTGTTGGAGAACCTCGCCACCGCCATCCGGAACGCGAAGAAGGTCAGCTGACGGAAACCACATCCCGAGGCGCATCGCCGCGCCCGGGGTGGGTTCCGGCTGCCCTCGTGGAGAACGTGGAAGGACATTCCGTGACCGTGCCGACGTACCCAGTCGAGAGCACCACGCCGCCACCGGCGTCAACCGCCGCGCGGGCCCAGCTGCTGCATGGCGGCTCGGTCGAGCAGTACCGCCGGACGATCGCCGACGGCGTCGACCGGGTCGCCCGTCGGGTGGCCACGGTGGACCGTCCCGGTACCGGAATCACGCCGGCCGAACTGGCCCCGCTTGTCGACCGGGTGGACCTGGACCGTCCGCTGGGCGACGCCGGCGCCGCCCTCGACGAGCTGGAGGACGTCTACCTGCGCGACGCCGTCTGGTTCCACCACCCCCGCTACCTGGCCCACCTCAACTGCCCGGTGGCCATCCCGGCGCTGCTCGGCGAGTCGGTGCTGACCGCCGTGAACTCCTCGCTGGACACCTGGGACCAGAGCGCCGGGGCCACCCTCATCGAGCGCCGGCTGATCGACTGGACGGCCGAGCGGATCGGACTCGGTCCGCATCCGGACGGGATCTTCACCAGCGGCGGCAGCCAGTCCAACCTCCAGGCGCTGCTGTTGGCCCGGGAGGAGGCGTGCGCCGACGCCATCGGCCCGGCGGCGCGCGCGGAACTGCTGCCCCGGCTGCGCGTGATCACCTCCGCTGCCGGTCACTTCAGCGTGCAGAAGTCGGCCAAGCTGCTCGGCCTCTCCCCGGACGCGGTCATCGCGGTGGCCACCGACACCCGGCGACGGATCAGCGCGGCCGCGGTCAGTGCGGAGATCGTGCGGTGCCGTCAGGCCGGGCTCGTGGTGATGGCCGTCGTCGGCACCGCCGGCACCACAGACTTCGGCTCGATCGACCCGCTCACGGAGCTGGCCGCGATCTGCGCGGCAGCCGACGTCTGGCTGCACGTGGACGCCGCGTACGGGTGCGGTCTGCTCGTCTCACCGACGCGCCGGCACCTGCTCGACGGCATCGAGCGTGCCGACTCGGTGACAGTGGACTTCCACAAGTCGTTCTTCCAGCCGGTCAGCTCCAGCGCGCTGCTGGTCCGCGACCGGCGGACGTTGCGGCACGCCACCTACCACGCCGACTACCTCAACCCGGCCCGGATGGTGGAGCAGCGCATCCCCAACCAGGTCGACAAGAGCTTGCAGACCACCCGCCGCTTCGACGCGCTGAAGCTATGGCTCACCCTGCGGGTGATGGGCCCGGACGCGCTCGGCGGGCTCTTCGACGAGGTCGTCGACCGGGCCGCCGACGCCTGGCAGCTGGTCAGCGAGGACCCGCGCTTCGAGGTGGTGACGCGCTCGGAGCTGAGCACTGTGGTGTTCCGTTACCTGCCCACCGGCCCCGGCCGGGAGTTGGCCGACGCCGCCAACCTGCACGCCCGGGAGGCCCTCGCGGCGTCCGGTCTCGCAGTGGTCGCCGGGACCCGGGTGGACGGCCGGCACTTCCTGAAGTTCACACTGCTCAACCCGGAAACCACAGTCGACGACGTCGGGTACGTGCTCGACCTGATCGCCACCCACGCCGGCCGGTACGTGCACGACCACGTCGACGCCGACCTGACCTGCCACGTCGGCTGACGCCGGTGACAACGAACCCGCGCCTGGAGACCCCGATGTCCACCCACGACTTCGTCGCCATCGGGTTGGGCCCGTACAACCTGGGCCTGGCCTGCCTCACCGCGCCCATCGACGAGCTCGACGGCGTGTTCCTGGAGGCGCGGCCGAGCCTCGCCTGGCACCCCGGCATGCTGCTGGAGTCGGCCCGGTTGCAGACCCCGTTCATCGCCGACCTGGTCAGCCTCGCCGACCCGACGTCGCCGTACTCCTTCCTCAACTACCTCAAGGAGATCGGCCGGCTGTACCCGTTCTACATCCGGGAGAGCTTCTACCCGCTGCGCAGCGAGTACGACGCGTACTGCCGGTGGGCGGCGGCGAAACTGCCGAACCTGCGATTCGGTCACAGCGTGACAACTGTGGAGTACGACACCGCCGACGAGCGGTACGTGGTGCGCGCCAGCACCGGCACGGGGGAGACGGTGGCATACCGGGCCCGGCACCTGGTGCTCGGCACCGGCACCCCGCCGCACCTGCCCCCGGCCGTGGCCGGGTTGCCCGGTGACGCCGTGCACAACTCCCACTACCTGGAGCACCGTTCGGCGCTGCGCACCAAGCGCAGCATCACAGTGGTGGGCAGCGGGCAGAGCGCCGCCGAGATCTACCACGACCTGCTCGGCGACATCGGCCGCTACGGCTACCAGCTCAACTGGGTGACCCGGTCGCCGCGGTTCTTCCCGCTCGAATACACCAAGCTGACGCTGGAGATGACCTCGCCGGACTACGTGGACTACTTCCACGCGCTGCCGGAGGCGACCCGCTACCGGCTGGAGTCCGAGCAGAAGGGCCTGTTCAAGGGGATCAACGCGGACCTGATCAACGACATCTTCGACCTGCTCTACGCGCACAGCGTGGACGGGCCGGTGAACACCCGCCTGCTCACCAACACCGAGCTGGTCAGCGCCGAGCACCGGGACGGGCAGTACACGCTGGGTTTGCGGCAGGTGGAACAGGAACGCGACTTCGCCCTGCGTACCGAGGGCCTCGTCCTGGCCACCGGCTACCACTACCGGGTGCCGGAGTTCCTCACGCCGGTGCGGGACCGGATCCGCTGGGACGCGCACGGCCGCTTCGACGTGGCCCGCAACTACAGCATCGACCACAGCGGGCGGGGCATCTTCCTACAGAACGCGGGCACCCACACGCACAGCATCACCTCACCGGACCTGGGCATGGGCGCCTACCGCAACTCCTGGATCATCAGGGAGTTGCTCGGCCGGGAGCACTACCCGATCGAGAAGAGCATCACCTTCCAGGAGTTCGGGGTGTCGTCGTGACCACCGTCTTCACCCACGTCGACGAAGGGCTCGGTGAGTTCGCGCTGCGGCCGCTCGATCCGGACGTCGACGCGGCGCTGCTGCACACCTGGGTGACCCATCCGAAGGCGGCGTTCTGGATGATGCAGGACGCCGACCTGGCCCAGGTCACCGAGGAGTACCGGCGCATCGCCGCGCACCCGCACCACGACGCGTACCTCGGCCTGTGGCGGGGGAGTCCCGCCTTCCTGGCGGAGCGCTACGACCCGGCCCACGTCGAGCTGGTCGGCCTGTACGACCACCAGCCCGGTGACGTGGGCATGCACTTCCTCTGCGCGCCGGTCGACGCGCCGGTGCACGGCTTCACCCGGGCGGTGATCGGCACCGTCATGGCGTGGCTCTTCGCCGACCCGCCGACCCGACGGGTGGTGGTCGAACCGGACGTGCGCAACACCGCTGTGCACGCGCTGAACGCCGCCGTCGGCTTCACCGTCGTCGGCCCGATCGTCAAGCCCGAGAAGGACGCGCTGCTCAGCGTCTGCACCCGGGCCCAGTTCCAGGCCGCCGCCGATCGCGCCACGGTCGACAACGCCGCTGCCACCCGAACCGAAGGAGCCCCGGCGTGACCACCACCGCCGTCCCCACCCACCCTCCCGTCACCACCGCGCACAGCGCCTCCGGCGACCCGGTCGGGCACCTCACCCCGCAGCGCTGGGCCCGGGCCAACCGGCTGCTGGTCCGCAAGGCTCTCGCCGAGTTCACCCACGAGCGGCTGCTCACCCCGGAGGCAGTGACCGGCCCCGACGAGCGGCAGTGGTACGAGGTCCGCAGCGACGACGGCACTGTCACCTACCGGTTCGCGGCGCGGGTGCTCGCCCTGGCGCACTGGCAGATCGACGCGGACAGCATCACCCGACACCGCGACGGCACGCCAGTGGCCCCCGACGCGGTGGACCTCATCGTCGAACTGCGCGACACCCTCGGGCTCTCCGCGCGGGTGCTCCCGGTCTACCTGGAGGAGATCACCTCGACGCTGGCGGGTACGGCGTACAAGCTGGCCCAGGCCGCGCCGAGCGCCGCCGAGCTGGCCGAGGCGGACTTCCAGACCATCGAGACCTCGATGACCGAGGGCCACCCGTGCTTCGTGGCGAACAACGGCCGGCTCGGCTTCGGCGTCGACGAGTACCACCGGTACGCCCCGGAGGCCGCCGCGCCGGTGCGGCTGGAGTGGCTGGCCGCGCACCGGGACCACTCGACGTTCAGCAGCGCCGCCGACCTCGACTACGACACGCTCATCGAGCGCGAGTTGGACGCCGAGACCCGGACCCGGTTCGCGGCCACCATGGCCGATCTCGGGCTGGACCTCGCCGACTACCACCTGATCCCGGCGCACCCGTGGCAGTGGTGGAACAAGCTGGCTGTCACCTTCGCCGGCGAGTTGGCCCAGCGGCGGCTGGTGCACCTCGGGCCCGGGCCGGACGTGTACCTCGCCCAGCAGTCCATCCGAACCTTCTTCAACGTCAGCGAGCAGGGGCGGCACTACGTCAAGACCGCGCTGTCGGTGCTGAACATGGGCTTCATGCGGGGGTTGTCGGCGGCGTACATGGCGGCCACCCCGGCGATCAACGACTGGCTGGCCGACCTGATCGCCGCCGACGAGGTGTTGACCGGCACCGGACTGACCGTCATCCGGGAGCGAGCCGCTGTGGGTTACCGGCACCGGCAGTACGAGGCGGCGACCGAGCGCACCTCCCCGTACCGCAAGATGTTGGCAGCCCTGTGGCGGGAGAGCCCGGTGCCCGACCTGGCGCCAGGGCAGCGGCTGTCCACCATGGCCGCGCTGCTGCACGTCGACGACGAGGGCGGGTCACTGGCGGCCGCGCTGATCGCCCGGTCCGGCCTGACGCCCGAGGTGTGGCTGCGTCGCTACCTGGACGCGTACCTGACCCCGCTGCTGCACAGCTTCTACGCCCACGACCTGGCCTTCATGCCGCACGGCGAGAACGTCATCCTGGTCCTCGACGAGCAGGACACCGTCCAGCGGGTGATCTTCAAGGACATCGCCGAGGAGATCGCGGTGATGAGCGACAGGGTCGAGCTGCCGGCGGCGGTGGAGCGGATCCGCGTCGAGGTGCCCGACGACACCAAGCTGCTGAGCATCTTCACCGACGTGGTGGACTGCTTCCTGCGGCACCTCAACGCCGTCCTGGTCGAGGCCGGCGTGCTCGCCGAGGACGACTTCTGGCGCACTGTCGCTGCCTGCGCCGCCGACTACTTCGACCGGGTGCCGCACCTGGCCGAGCGGGTCCGCCACTACGACCTGTTCGCGCCGGAGTTCACGCTGTCCTGCCTCAACCGGCTGCAACTTCGCGACAACCAGCAGATGATCGACCTGGCCGACCCGTCCGCGGCGCTCCAGTTCGTCGGCACCCTCACCAACCCGCTCGCCGCCCACGCTCCGGCCCGGTGACCGCTGTCGCGTCTGGTCGGCGCGCACGCCAGCGGGTGCAATAGGCGAATGGGAGTTCTGAGTACCGCCAGCCTGTTCGCCGCCACGCTGACCACCGGCCTGACCGCCGGGCTGTTCGCCGCCTTCGGCCGGCTGCTCGGCTGAGGCCGGTTGGCCGACCGACCGGGCCGGCGCTGGCTCAGTCGGTCGGCTCCGCCGTGCCGGCTTGCTGGAACGCGCGGGCCAACGCGGCGAGGTCGAGGCCGTCGAAGTGCTGGAGGAACCGGCGCCGTACGGCGGCCAGGTGACTCGGCCAGGATTCCTCCAGGCGGGCGTAGCCCGCGTCGGTGAGGACGGCGTTCCAGCCGCGCGCGTCCTCCTCGCACCGTTCCCGACGGACCAGGCCCTGCGTCTCCAGCCTGATGATCGTGCGGGTCATGCCGCTGAGGGAGAGGTGGCAGAGCGCGGCGAGCTCGTTCATGCGCATCCGCCGGTCCGGTGTCTCGGAGAGGTTCATCAGCGCCGTGTACTCGGTGAGCGGTAGCTGACGGTCACCGACCATGTCCGCGTCGATCGCGCGGGGCAGCACGTGCATGACCTGACCCAGGGCGCGGACCAGCGCTTCCTCGTCTGGGGTGAGGGGTTGCGGAGTCGCTGCGGAGGTGTTGGACATCCTCCTATCATACTTGTTTGACCGAGCAAGTGCTCACCCTCCGTGTGACCACGCCCATAGGCCACATATTTGCTTGACCAATCAAGCACCGGTTAGCGTTCCGGTCGTCAGGCAAGGACCTCTGAAAGGCGCCACACATGACCAGGATCGGGATCATCCTCGGAAGCACCCGCCCGGGGCGTAACGGCGAGGCCGTCGCCCGCTGGGTGCTCGAGATCGCCAAGCAGCGCTCCGACGCGGAGTACGAGCTGATCGACCTGCTCGACTACCAGCTGCCGCACCTCGACGAGGCGTACCCGCCCTCGATGGGCCAGTACACCCAGCCGCACACCAAGCGGTGGGCCGAGACGATCGCGTCGTTCGACGGGTTCGTCATCGTCACCCCCGAGTACAACCACTCGACCTCGGGCGCCCTGAAGAACGCGATCGACTTCCTCTACGCCGAGTGGAACAACAAGGCCGTCGGCTTCGTCAGCTACGGCTCGGTCGGTGGGACGCGCGCCGTGGAGCACCTGCGTCTGATCTCCGGTGAGCTCCAGATGGCCGACGTGCGTTCGCAGGTCGCCCTGTCGCTCTTCACCGACTTCGAGAACTTCAGCGTCTTCAAGCCCAACCAGTTCCACCAGGACTCGCTGACCGCCACCCTCGACCAGGTGGTCGCCTGGAGCACGGCGCTCGCCCCGCTGCGCAAGGGCTGAGCGATTCGCGTCGTCCGGAAACGGCCGCGGGGGATCCCACGGCCGTTTCCGGACGTCAGGCACGCTCCGCGTCGGCGAACAGATCCAGCGAGAGCTGCCACAGTCGCGCCGCCGCCGCGGGGTCGATCGCGTGGTCGGCGACGCCGCGCAGCGGGTCCGCCGGGTCGTGGCGCACCGCCTGCGCACAGTCCTCGAAGTATCGACCGCCGATGCCCTCCACCTGCGGCCCGGCGGCGAGCAGCACGGACGTCGCGGCTCCCTGCTGCGGGGTCTTGAAATCGAATGCCGGAAGCTGCGCGTAGTCCTCCTCGGTGAGGTGCCGTCCCAGGTTGGTGGCGACCGCGCCCGGATTGGCCACGTTGACGGTGATGCCGTCGCCGGCCCAACGCCGGTTCGCTTCGACAGCGAACAGCGCGGTGGCGGTCTTCGACTCGCCGTAGGCGAGCAGACGGTCATACCGGCGTTCCCGGAAGTTGACGTCCTCGAAGACCATCGGGGCCTGAACGTGGGCGATGGAACTCAGCGACACCACGCGGGCCCGACCGGCCGCGACGAGCGCCCGGTGCAGGCCGTTGGCGAGCGCGAAGTGGCCGAGGTGGTTGGTGGCCAACTGCAACTCCCAACCCTCCGCCGTGCGCATCTCCGGGGTCGCCGACACCCCGGCGTTGTTGACCAGGATGTGCAGGGGCCCGTCCCAGGCGGCCACGAACTCGGCGACCGACCGCTGGTCGGACAGGTCCAAGGGCGCGACCCGGAGCAGGCGGTTCGCGGTCCCGGCGCCGATCTCCCGCGCGGTCCGCTCGCCGGCCCGCACATCCCGTACCGCCAGTGTCACCTCGGCGCCCGCCATGGCCAGCGCCCGGGCGGTCTCCACCCCGATGCCCGACGAGGCGCCGGTGACGATGGCGCGTCGCCCGGTCAGGTCGACACCGGCCACGACGTCGGCGGCGGTGGACCGGGCGTTGAACGGCGTGCTGACGCGTGATTCCGACATGATCGATTTCCTTCGGTAGGTGTCCTCGCGTGGCAGTGGCAGCTCGCCGTACAGGCGTACGGTGTGCCGGTACCGCCCTCCGCACCGATCGTGCGCGGAGGTCTGCGCGGACGGCCAACACGCTCTTCCTGGCGTGGCTACAGTCTGTTCCTGTGGCCACGCCTGAGCTGCGACAACTGCGGTACTTCCTGGTCCTCGCGGAGGAGCTGAGCTTCACCCGGGCCGCCGCCCGCCTGATGATCGCCCAGCAGTCGCTGTCGCAGCAGATCACCGCCCTGGAACGCGCCCTCGGGGCGAAACTGTTCGACCGCGACAGCCGCGGCACCACCCTCACCGACATCGGCGCCCTGTTCGTGCCCGAGGCGCGCGCCGTGACCGAGCGCGCCGAGCAGGCCATCGCCGTCGTGGGGCGGGCCCTGCGGGGTGAGGTCGGCACCCTCCGGCTCGCCTTCCTGACCACAGTCGCCAACCACCTGCTGCCCCCGGTGGTCCGGGCAGTCCGCCACCACCTGCCCGACCTGCACCTGACCACCGAGTCCACAAGCATCGCGCCCCTGGTCCAGGGCGTTCTCGACGGGAAGTTCGACGTCGCCTTCACCCGGACCCCGCTCGTTCCCGGCCTGGAGTCCAGGAGACTGACCACCGAACCGGTCTGCGCGGTGCTGCCCGAGGGCCACCCGCTCGCCGGGCGCGACGAGTTGACCCTCGCCGACCTGGCCAACGAACAGTGGGTCATGACGCCGCGTAGCTCCTGGGAACCCTGGCACCGTGCCTACGAGGACCAGTTCCGGGAAGCGGGCTTCGTACCGACAGTCGTTCAGGAGGAGGCCGGCGTGCAGAGCCTCCTCGGCCTGGTCGCCGCCGGACTCGGCGTCACCCGGCTCGCCTGCTCGGCGGCGAGTCTCCGCCGCACCGGCGTGGTGTTCGTCCCGCTGGCCGGCGCCTACGCGTACACCGAGATGGTGTGGTTGGGGGGCAACACCGCGCCTGGGCTGCGCCGGCTCCTGGACGTGGTCACCGACCTCGCGGCGACGACCGACCTCACCAGCACCGGCTGACGGGGGGTCGGCCGGCTCAACGCGTCGCGAGGTGGTGGGTGGTGCCGTCGGCGACGGCGCGAAGCTTGTCGGGGTTGGCGACGTTGTGGATGGCGGTGATGCGACCGTCGGCGTCGATGTCGAAGGAGACGGTGGCGACCACCCGACCCGCACCGCTGAACACCAGACCCGGCCCCCGGTTGATCTCGACCAGGGCGGCGCGCATGTCGTGCGGCGCAACGCCCTGGTAGGTGACGGTGCCGATGGCCGCGAACCACGCGGCGACAGTTCCCGCACCCCTGACGGGACGCAGTGCCTGCCGGACCTTACCGCCACCGTCGGTCCACAACGCGACGTCGGGGGACAGCAGCTCCAGCAGGGTGTTGATGTCGCCACCGGTCGCGGCGGCGAGGAACCGCTCGGTGACCCCCCGTTGCTGCGACCGGTCCGCCGTGAAACGTGGTCGCTGGCCCCGCACGTGCTCGCGGGCACGGTGGGCGGTCTGGCGGACCGCGGCCTCGGAGCGCTCCACCGCCGCCGCGATCTCCGCGTGGCTGAAGTCGAAGACCTCCCGCAGGACGAACACGGCGCGTTCGAGTGGGCTGAGAGTCTCCAGCACCACCAGCATCGCCATCGACACCGACTCGGCGTCGGTGACGGCGTCGGCGGCGTCCCCTTCGGTCAGCACGGGCTCGGGCAACCACGGCCCCGGATAGGTCTCGCGGTGGTGCCGGGCCGAGCGTAGGCGCTGCAACGCGAGGTTCGACACGACGCGGGCGAGGTACGCCCTGGGGTCGGCGACCTGGGAGCGGTCTGCCGAGGACCAACTGATCCAGGCGTCCTGCACCGCGTCCTCGGCATCGGCCGCGCTGCCGAGGATCCGGTAGGCCACCGAGAACAGCAGGTTGCGATGACTGTGGAACACCTGCTCGTCGGCGTCCGGCGGGTGCGTCACCGCGCGTCCCGCAGGCGGGTGAGGCGGCCGCCACGCGGCCAGAACGCGCCGGAGGAGGGCAACCGCGACATGCGACGGTAGGTCGGCCAGGGCGAAGCGCTCACGGTCTCCTTGTACCAGACCGCCATCCGCCCGGTCAGGCACCCGCGGCGAGGGCTGTCGTCGGGGCGGGTGAACTGCACTACCGCGTCGTTTCGACCCAGGCTCACCGGCGTGTGGTAGTAACCGAACCGGAACGGCCTGGGCTGCCTGCCCCGCAGCGAGCGGGCGATCGACACCGCCGCGTGCACGCCGGTCGGCATCCCGCTCTGGCAGGTGCCGTGCAGCACCCCGTACCCCTGCCGGATGGCTGCCGCATCGCCGATCGCGTACACCTCGGGGTGCGACACCGACCGCAACGCGAAGTCGGTGACGACGCGACCGCGTTCGTCGACGGTCAACCCGGCGGCGGCGGCCAGCGGCGCCACCCGGGTACCACCCGTCCAGAGCACGACATCGGCCGCCACGGTCTCCGCGCCGGCCAGTTCGACAGCGTCGGGCCGGACCCTGGTGACCGCCGCTCCGGTGATCACCTGGACGCCGAGGCGGGTCAGCGCGCCCCGCAGGTACGCCCGGGCCTTCGGGTTCATGCCCGCTCCCGGGTCCTGCCGGCCCACCAACGTGACACCGACCTCCGGGTGCCGTTCCGCGATCTCCGCGGCCGCCTCGACCCCGGTCAACCCGCTGCCGACCACTACGACAGTGCCGGCGCCGAGCCGGGTAAGCCGGTCCGCCAGCGTGGTCGCGCCGCTCGGAGCGTCCAGGGCGTACGCGTGCTCCTCGACGCCAGGGACCGCCGCCGTGTCGGTCACGCTGCCCAACGCGTAGACCAGGGTGTCGTAGCGCAGCACCCGGCTGTCGTCGACGCGGACGGTCTTCGCGTTGGCGTCCACAGCCGTCACCCAGCCGCGCACGAACTGCGCACCCGTACCCGCCAGCAGCTCAGGGATGTCCAGCTCGGCGAGCCGCTGCCCGGTCGCCGTCATGTGCAGCCGGAGGCGCTCGGTGAACCGCTCCTGCGCGTTGACCAGCGTCACCTGCACGTCCGCCCGCCTGGTCCGGGCCGCGAGTTGGGTCGCCGCGGCCAGGCCCGCGTAGCCCGCGCCGAGGATCAGCACGTGGTGTGTGCCCGCCGGGACCTGCCGTTGCGCTGTGTTCATTGTTTCGCCTCTCTGATCGACGTGACGACCATGAGATGCGTGCCGCTCGTCGGTTCGTGACATGGCAGCCCTGTGGCGCCCGTCACGGCCAGCGTCGAACGACCACTGTGACTACCCTTGGCGCGATGAGCCGATCTGCCACCGACGGTCGGGCTCCGCTCTGGAGGGACCGGACCTTCGGCACGTACTGGGTCGCGCAGTCACTCTCGGCGGCGGGTGACTCGTTCGCCTACCTGGCGGTGCCGCTGCTGGTGCTCCAGGCGACCGGGTCGGTGGCGAAGATGGGCCTGCTCACCGCCGTCGCGGGCGCGGCGTCAGTCGTCGCCGGGATCTTCGGTGGGGTGCTCGTCGACCGGTACGACCGCCGCACCCTGATGATCGTGGCGGACCTGACCCGGCTGGTGCTCTACGCGGTGGTGCCACTGGCGTGGCTGGCCGGCCCGCAGGTCTGGCTGCTCTTCGTCGTGCTGCCGATCTGCGAGGCGGCCGGCATGCTGTTCCAGGTCGCCGCGGTGACCGCGGTCCGTAACCTCGTCGACTCCGATCGGATCACCGAGGCCAACGGCCGGTTGCAGGCGACGTACGCGGCGGCTGCCGTCCTCGGGCCGCTGCTCGCCGGTGTGGTGGCGGCCCGCTTCGGCCCGGCGACCGCCATCGCCGTCAACGCGGCGAGCTTCGCGCTCTCGGCTGCCGGCCTGTGGTTGATCCGACTGCGCCCCGTCCAGGTGGACGAGGGGGTGGTCCGGCAACGCCCGATGGCTGAGTTCCTTGCCGGGGCGCGGTTCCTGTGGCGGCAGCCCGTGCTGCGCGCGCTGACAGTCCTGTTGTCGGTCTTCATCTTCCTCACCTACGGCTTCGTCGACGTGCTGATCTACCACGTCACGCACGACCTCGGCGGCTCGGAGGGCACCGTCGGCACGGTGCTCGGCCTGGCGGCGTTGGGCACTGTCGCCGGTGCGCTGCTGGTGGCCCCGCTGCGCCGCCGTCGTGGCTTCGGCGCCACCTGGATCGGCGCGCACGCGATCTGCGGTTTCGCCGTGGCGGGGGTCGGCGTCGCCAACACCGTGCCGGCGGTCACCACGCTGACCGCTGTGTACCTGTGCTGTCTCAGCGTCGGCGGGATCTGTTCGATGTCCCTGCGGCAGGAGATCACCCCCGATCACCTGCTGGGCCGGGTGACGTCGGCGTTCTGGAGCACGCACTACGCCCTCGGTCCGGCCGGCGCTGTCGTGCTGACCTGGGCCGCCGGGCGGTACGGGACTCCGACGGTCACGCTCGCGGCGGGCGCGGGATGCCTGCTGGTCGCGGTCGGCGGCCTCTTCACCCCGATCCGCCGTGCCGGCGCGGAGCCGGTCGCCGGGCAGCCCGGGCTGCTGGGCCCGGCTCCGGCCGCCGGCACCGTTAGTTGAGACGCTTTGGAGCTGATGTCGTAAACGATTCAGGCCGTGGGGAAGATCCGGACGGCCCAACCAGCGGCCGATTCGTTTGTGACATCAGCTCCAAAGGCGCCGACCACCACAGTGGCCTCCCGCGCGAGCCGAGCGGGCGCGGAGGTTGGTTTCAGAACTCCTGGTACATCACGTGCAGGCCGACCCGGCCGAGGGTGGGGTGACGGAAGGCGCCCGGCACGGTGCCGACCACCTCGAAGCCCTCCCGCTGGTACAACCGCACCGCCGACCCGTTGCTCTCCGCCACGGCGTTGAACTGCATGCCGGCGTACCCCTGCCGGCGGGCCCAGGTCAGGGCGTCGCGGCACAGCGCGGCGCCCACGCCCCGGCCCCGCGCGTCGGCGGCGACCATGAAGCTGGCGGTGGACACGTGCGCGCCCGGCCCGGGCCTGTTGGTGCCCATCTTCGCGGTGCCGAGCACCCGCTCGCCGTCGACCGCGACGACGGTCCGCGCCGGCGCCGCCTCGACCCACATGCCGTACGACTGCTCGGCGGTCATCGCCGGGTCGTAGACGAAGGTCTCCTGTGCCCGGATCACCTCTTCGATGATCGGCCACACCTGCGACCAGTCCTGGTCGACGAACTCCCGAATCAGCACCCGGGGAGGTTAAGCCCCGGACGAGTCCCGGACAACGCGATATCGCGGGGTGCATCCGCGCGGCGTCCCCGGTGCGAAGCATGGGTCGTGACGAGACGTCACGGATCCGGTCGCTTCGACGAAAGGCCCGCTGATGAAGATCGCACGAATCGCCGCCCGGATGGCGGTGGGCGCCGTGGCCACCGCGCTGGCCACCACCGCGGTCGCCGTACCGGCCGCCCAGGCCACCAGCAAGCCCAAGCCGCTCGGTACGACGTCACTCGCCCAGGTGCTCACCAGGGACAAGAGCGGCTTCGACAGCAACTCGCGTGACTTCGACGTCCTGACGGCGGCAGTGCTGGCCGTGCTGGAGGCCAAGCCGAACTCGCCGGTCAAGGTACTCACCGACGGCACCGTGGCGCTGACCGCGTTCATCCCCACCGACGCCGCCTTCCAGCAGTTGGTCCGCGAGATCACGCAGGCCCGGAAGCTGCCGAGTGAGAGCGCCACCTTCACCGCCGTGGCCGGGCTGGGCATCGACACCGTCGAGTCGGTGCTGCTCTACCACGTGGTCCCGGGCGCCACCATCGACCGCAAGACGGCGGTCCGGGCCGATGGCACGGACCTGACCACAGCGCTCGGCTCGTCCGTCGAGGTCGACGTACGCACCTACCTGTACTTCTTCCGCCAGGTGCGGCTGGTCGACGCCGACACCAACGACCGCGACGCCCGGGTCGTCTCCTACGACGTCAACAAGGGCAACCGGCAGATCGCGCACGCCGTGGACCGGGTGCTGCGCCCGATCGACCTGCCCTGACCGAGGGCGGGTGGCGTTCGACCACGCGGCGGACGCCACCCGCGCCGGGCCGTCAGCCCGAGGCGAGCGCGGCGAGTTCCTCGTCGAGCAGGGCCGCCAGTCGGGCGTACCGCCCGGGATGGCTGTGCGCGGTCATCGCGCGGCTGGGCATCTCCACAGTCATCAGCAGGTAGAGGTGCAACCGGTAGAGGCCGAGCCGGCGGCGTGCCGAAGCGTTCAGCACCAACGGTTCGGGTGCGCTGGCCTGGTAGCCGCGCAGCACTGGGTGCTCCGGCTCGTCCTCGACACGTCGGAAGAGCAGCGGCGAGACCAGATCCAGCAGTGGGTCGCCGTAGAGGAACCGCTCGCCGTCCACCAGGCCGCGCAGCCGTAACCGGCCGTCGCCGTCGGGCGCCGCCAGCAGGTTGCCGTCCCAGCAGTCGAAGTGCAGCAGCGCCGGTCGACGCACCTCGTCGAGCACGTCGGCGTGCCGCCCCACCAGCGCGCGCAGATGTTGCGAGGTCACCGGCAGTCGGACGTCCCAGTCGACCGCGTCGGCCAGGAGCGCGTCGAGCATCGCCGTGAACGCCGCCCGCCAGGTCGGCCCGGAGGCCCGGTCGTCGTCGTACCCGAAACGCTCACCGGTGATCTGGTGCACCGCGGCGAGAGCCACCCCGAGGTCGTAGCGCGCCGGGCCGTCGTCGACCACGACACCGGCTTCGGCCAGGTCGGCCAGCGACCGCCCGGGCAGCATCGCGGTGACCAACCACTCGCCGTACGCCGGGTCGGCGCCGCGCCGGAGCACCGGGGGGACGGGCACCTGCGGCGCCCGCTGCGCGACGAGCCGAAAATACCGCTCCTCGGCGGCGCAGAGCCCGCGCTCGTAGCGCAGCAGCGGCGTTCCGGCCGCCGGGGCCAGCTTCAGCACCACTCGACGGTCGTCGTCGAGCTGCACCCACCAGACCGTCGCGTACCCGCCGCCGGCCAATGGACCGGCGTCCCGGACCCGGGTGTGTGGCCCGAACGACGCATCGACCAGGTACGCCACGTCGGCGCGCGTGAGGGGCCGCTGGGTCGGGCTGACAGTGGTCACGACGTGCTGTCACCTCGCCGTGCGCGGGGCGCGGAACCCGCCGTGGCGCGGGTGGATCGGGGAACGGGACCGGCGGTGTCGCGGCGGACCAGCTCGGCGGGGAGCACCTCGACCCGGGGAGTCGGTGCTCCGACGCCGAGCACCAGGGACATCGCCCGCACTCCCATGTCGACCAGGGGCAGTCGCACTGTGGTCAATGCCGGTGTCACGTCCCGGGCGATCGGCATGTCGTCGAAACCCAGCACCGAGATCTGCTGCGGCACTGCCAACCCACGTGCGCGCAGGGTGGCGAGCGCGCCGATGGCCATCGAGTCGTTGAGCGCCACGATCGCGGTCAGCTCCGGGTCGGCGTCGAGCAGTCGGGCGGTGGCCTCCGCGCCACCGTCGCGGTCGAACTCCGCGTACCGGATGCGCGATTCGGGCAGCTCGCGGCCCTGCTCGGTGAGGGCCTGCCGGAGGCCGGCGAGCCGGTCGGTGGTGGTGGTCAGGATGCGCGGGCCGGCGACCACGCCGATCGCCCGGTGCCCCAGACCGCACAGCTCCCGCCCGGCGAGGTAGCCGCCGGTCCGGTTGTCCGGCATCACCGCGTCGCCGGAGTGCTCGTGTCGGCCGATCACCGCCACCCGCCCGCCGGTGGCCTCGTACGCGGCGAGCTTCTCGTTGAGTTGCCGGGTGAACGCCTCGTCGTGGTAGCCCGAGCCGGCCAGGATGAGCGCCGCCACCTGGTGGCCGCGCAGCAGCTCCACGTATTCCAACTCGCGGTCCGGGTCCCGGTAGCTGTTGCAGATCATCAGCAGCCGGCCCTGGTCGGTGGCGACCCGTTGCAGCCCTCGGGTGATCTCGGCGAAGTACGGGTCGGAGACGTCGTGCACGATCACGCCGACAGCGCTGCGGTGCGAGCGGGCCAGCAGTTGGGCGTGCGCGTTCGGCACGTACTGCAACTCGGCGACGGCGGCGAGCACCCGTTCGCGCAGCTCGTCGGTGACCGGCTTGCTGCTGCCGTTGATGACGCGGGAGGCGGTGGCGGGCGAGACGCCCGCTCGGCGGGCCACATCGGACAGGGTCGCCATGGCCCACCCCCTCGATCTGTTGACGACGTTTCGTCGCTCCGGCTAGCGT
The DNA here is from genome assembly GCF_040677775.1 of Micromonospora sp. NPDC053740. NCBI lineage: Bacteria > Bacillati > Actinomycetota > Actinomycetes > Micromonosporales > Micromonosporaceae > Micromonospora > Micromonospora sp. NPDC053740. The sequence goes on along the minus strand of NZ_JBFASO010000001.1, from coordinate 30,262 downwards.
CACCGTACCGCAGAGAAAGCCCTTTCCCGCAGGGAGGCCCGGCCGTGTCCGATCGCTTCGCGGTACTTCAACTCGACGACCTGCCCGCCCGGCGCTGCTCGTGTGGAACCACCCGCCGCGGTTTCATCGCCGAGAGCGAGGGCCAGGCCAGCGTGCACCTGCTCCAGGTGCAGGACGCGGTGACCCACCACCACCGGATCGCCACCGAGTACTACGTCGTGCTCGCCGGTGAGGGCGAGATCGAGCTGGACGGCGTCCGTCACCCCGCTCGGCCGATGTCCGCTTTCCTGATCAAGCCGGGCTGCCGGCACCGGGCCATCGGCGATCTGACAGTGCTGCTGGTGTCCCTGCCGGCCGCTGACGACACCGACGAGTACTTCGGTGCGTGATCGGCCGGCACCGCTGCCCGGCGGGGTCGGGGTGTCCCGGCTGCGCGTCTACGACACGGTGGCCCCGGACGGCCTGGTCGGCGGCACCCCGCACGTGCACCTGTGCTGCACCGAGGGGTACGTGGTGACCGACGGCGAGGGCGTGGTGCAGACCCTGACCATGGCCGGCTGTCGGGAGACGCCGCTGCGGCCGGGGGTGGTGGTCTGGTTCGAGCCGGGCACGGTGCATCGCCTGGTCAACGGGGGCGGGCTGAGCATCGTGGTGCTGATGCAGAACAGCGGCCTGCCCGAGGCGGGCGACGCGGTGCTGACCTTCCCACCCGAGGTGCTGGCCGACCCGGCCGCGTACGCCGCGGCGGCGGCGTTGCCCGACGGGGGAGCGCCGGGCGCGGACGTGCGCGCCGCGTACCGCCGTCGGGATCTGGCGGTGACGGGCTTCCAGGCGCTGCGCTCCGGTGGTCCGGCGGCGCTGGCCGCGTTCCACGCCCACGCGATCGCCCTGCGCCAGCCGTTGCTGACGCGGTGGCGGCAGCGGTGGGAGGCCGGCGCGGGACGCGCCGCCGCCGACACCGCCGCGCAGCTCGACGCCCTGGAGCGGGGGGAGCCCGGGTACCTGGGCGACGCCGGCGTGTACGCGGTGAACGAGCCGCTCGAGCGGGGCCGGTTGGGTATGTGCGGCCTCCTCGACACCTATCCGGCGGCCGCCTGACAGTCCCTTCGGGACTGCTGTCGGGCGGCTGCCAGGCATCGGTGGAAACAGATCGAGGAAAGGCCTTGCCCGGCGTGAGGGGGCCGCCTACGCTCCAGGAAAGCGTTTGCCTGATCCGTCGACCGGCCCCGGTGAATGGGCGTCGTGCCGGGCCCCGAGGAGGTTCCGCGTGACCGAGAACTCTTTGGACACGGCGGGCCGGCAGGCCGCCGCCGACCAGGCCGGTGGTGCGCGAGCAACCGCTGCCGGGCCCGGCGGTGTCGGTGCGGACGGCCTCGACGGCACACCTTCGTCCACTGTGGTGAAGCCGCCGACCGGCGGCGGGCGTCCACCACGTCCCACGCTCGGTCGACGGGCGGTGACCTTCGCCGACTCGCTCTGGCGCCCGGCGTTGGTGCTCGCGGTCTTCTTCGCCGCCTGGTGGTTCGTGGCGGCCCGCGAGTACGTCCCGAACTACCTGGTGCCCACCCCGGGCCAGGTCTGGGAGACGATGACCACCCAGTGGTCCGAGCTGGCCCGGCACACAGTGGTGACCCTCTACGAGACGGTGCTCGGCTTCGTGCTGGCCGCCGCGTTGGGTCTGGTCACAGCGGTCGCCATCGCCTACTCCCGCACCCTGGACAAGGCGCTCTACCCGATCGTCCTGTTCGCACAGGTCATCCCGAAGATCGCCATCGCGCCGCTGCTGGTGGTCTGGTTCGGCCTCGGCCTCACACCGAAGATCATCCTGGCCGTGCTCATCGCGTTCTTTCCGGTGGTCATCTCCGGCGTGGCCGGGCTGCGCTCCACCGACCCGGAACTGCTCGACCTCGCCGCCACGATGGGCGCCGGGCCGTGGCGCACCTTCCGCAAGATCCGCTTTCCGAACGCGTTGCCGCACCTGATGGCCGGCCTGAAGGTGGCCGTCACCCTCGCCGTGGTCGGTGCCGTGGTCGGTGAGTTCGTCGGCGCCAGCGAGGGGCTCGGCTACGTCCTGTTGCTGGCAAACGGCAACCTCGAGGCCCCACTGCTGTTCGCCGACCTGATCCTGATGTCGGCCATCGGCATCGTCCTGTTCGTCCTGGTCGAGATCGCCGAGGCACTGCTCATTCCGTGGCACGCCAGCCGCCGGGCCGGCGTGTCCCTCACCACCTCCTGACCGACCCCATCACGGAGGCTCCGATGAAACGCACCGCCACCACCATCCTGGCCACCGCCGCCCTGCTCCTCGCCGCCACCGGCTGCGGCGGGGACGATCCCGCCGGCAGCACCAACGCCGACGGCAGCAAGCAGGTCACCCTCACCCTCAACTGGGTGCCCTACGGCGAGCACGCGCCCTTCTACTACGGCCTGCAGAAGGGCTACTACTCCGCGGAGGGCATCGACCTCAAGATCCTGCCCGGCAACGGCTCGGGCAACACCGTCAAGCAGGTCGCCCAGAAGCAGACCGACTTCGGGTGGGCGGACAGCCCGGTGCTGCTGAAGTCGGTGGCCAGCGGCATGCCGGTGCGCAGCCTCGGCGCGTACCTGGAGAAGGGCCCCTCCTCCGTGGAGTTCTTCACCGAGGAGAACATCAAGACCCCGGCCGACCTCAAGGGAAAGACCGTCGGCGGCACCCCCGGCGACGCCCTCTACGCGACCTTCCCGGCCTGGCTGGAGAAGAACGGCCTCAAGAAGGACGACGTCAAGGTGGTCAACGTCGACGCCGCCGGCAAGATCGCCGCCCTGGCCGAGGGCAAGGTCGACGCCATCATGGGCTTCTTCCACGACCAGGCGCCCACCATCGAGAGCAAGACCGGCAAGAAGGTCGACGTGCTGCTCTTCGCCGACTACGGGATGAACCTGCTCGGCACCGGCCTGATCGCCAACACCCAGACCCTGCAGAAGGACCCGGAGCTGGTCCGCAAGTTCGTCCGGGCAACCCAGAAGTCCTGGGCCGACGCCGCCCGGGACCCGGCCGGCGCGGTGAGCGCGATGACGGCTCTGGCCGAGAACGAGCCGGCGCCCGAGGTGCTCACCAAGCAGCTCACCCTCAACATGCCACTGATCGGCGCGGACGGCCCGCCCGGGGTGAACACCGAGGCCCAGTGGAGCGAGACCATCGACCTGATGTCGCGCTACGCCGAGCTGAAGGACCCGGGAGCGCCCAGCGCGTACTGGGACTCCTCGTACGCGGCGCAGGGGTGACCCGGTGACCGCCGCGCCGGCAGCCACCGGCACCGCCATCGGGATGTCCGGGTTGACAGTCCGGTTCACCACCCGACGGTCGCAGACCACAGCGTTGGACGACGTGTCGCTGGACATCGAGCCGGGCGAGTTCGTCACGATCGTCGGCCCGTCCGGCTGCGGCAAGTCCACCCTCCTGAAGATCGTCGCGGGGCTGGTCAAGCCGACCAGCGGTGACGTTTCGCTGCTGGAACGCCCGGTGCGCGGCCCGCAGAAGGAGATCGGCTTCGTCTTCCAGAAGGCCGCCCTGCTGGAGTGGCGCGGTGCCCGAGCCAACATCCTGCTCCAGGCCGAGATGCGCGGCATGGACCGGGCGCAGGCGGCCCGCCGCGCCGACGAGCTGATCGAGATGACCGGCCTGACCGGCTTCGAGAAGGCGTTGCCACACGAGCTGTCCGGCGGCATGCAGCAGCGGGTGGCGCTCTGCCGCGCGCTGCTGCACTCCCCGCCGGTGCTGCTGATGGACGAACCGTTCGGTGCCCTGGACGCGCTGACCCGCGAGCAGATGAACGCCGAACTGCACCGGATCTGGCGGGAGACCGGGACCACAGTGGTGCTGGTCACCCACTCCATCGCCGAGGCGGTCTTCCTCGGCACCCGGGTCGTGGTGATGAGTCCCCGGCCCGGCCGGATCATCCGCACCTTCCCGGTCGAGCTGCCGGCGCACCGCGACTACGCGCAGGTGATGTCGGATCCCCGCTTCGACCGGCTCGCCACCGACCTGCGTGGGTTGCTCGGCAGCGCGGCCGCCAACCACTGAGCGCGGATCGGCACGACCAGCACGACGGAAGGAACACCATGACCCGCAGGTCGATCGGCATCATCGTCAACGGCGTGACCGGACGGATGGGCTACCGGCAGCACCTCGTCCGGTCGCTGCTGGCCATCCGCGAATCCGGTGGTGTGGCGTTGGCCGACGGCACCACCATCTGGCCGGAACCAGTCCTGGTCGGGCGCAACGAGACGAAGCTCCGGGAGCTCGCCGAGCGGCACGGGCTGACCGACTGGACCACCGACCTGACCTCGGCGCTGGCCCGCGACGACGTCGAGATCTACTTCGACGCGCAGGTCACCCAGCAACGGGAGAAGGCGATCCGGCAGGCCATCGAGGCCGGCAAGCACATCTACACGGAGAAGCCCCTCGCCGAGGACACCGCGGCGGCCCTCGACCTGGCCCGGGCGGCGGACGCGGCCGGCGTCCGCACCGGTGTCGTGCAGGACAAGCTCTTCCTGCCCGGTCTGCGCAAGCTCAAGCGCCTCATCGACGGCGGCTTCTTCGGCCGGATCCTCTCGGTGCGCGGCGAGTTCGGGTACTGGGTCTTCGAGGGCGACTGGCAGCCCGCTCAGCGGCCGTCGTGGAACTACCGGGCCGAGGACGGCGGCGGCATCGTCGTCGACATGTTCCCGCACTGGCACTACGTGCTGGAGGAGCTGTTCGGCAGGGTCACGGCCGTCTCCTGCGTGACCGCCACCCACGTGCCCGAACGGGTCGACGAGGCGGGTCGCCCGTATGCCGCCACTGCCGACGACGCCGCGTACGCCACCTTCGAACTCGACGGCGGAGTGATCGCGCAGATCAACTCCTCCTGGGCGGTGCGGGTGTACCGCGACGAGCTGGTGGAGTTCCAGGTCGACGGCACGGAGGGCAGCGCGATCGCCGGCCTGCGCAACTGCCGGGTGCAGCACCGGGCGGTCACCCCGAAGCCGGTGTGGAACCCGGACCTGCCGGCCACCGAGGACTTCCGCGCCCAGTGGGCCGAGGTGCCCGACAACGAGGATTTCGACAACGGCTTCAAGGTGCAGTGGGAGGCGTACCTGCGGCACGTGGTGGCCGGTGAGCCGTTCCGGTGGGACTTCCTGGCCGGCGCGCGCGGCGTGCAGCTCGCCGAGCTGGGGCTGCGCTCCGCCCGCGAGGGTGGTCGCGTCGAGGTGCCGGAGCTGCGCTCATGACGGCCGAGGTGGTGCTGCCCGGTGGACGTCGGCACCGGTTCGCCGGGGGTGGCGGCTTCGCCCACCCGGCCGCCCCAGCGACCAGCCGGATCGCGTACGCCGCGGCGCACGTGGTCGCCGATCCGGGCGCGGAGAACGTGCCGGGTGCACCGGCGGCGGTGGACTGGGACACCACCCTCGCCTTCCGGCGGCATCTCTGGTCGTACGGGCTGGGGGTCGCCGAGGCGATGGACACCGCCCAGCGGGGGATGGGGTTGGACTATCCGGCCACCCGGGAGCTGATCCGGCGCAGCGCCGCCGAGGCCCGCGCGGTCGACGGGCGGATCGTCGCCGGGGTCGGCACCGACCAACTGCCGGTCGGCCCGGCCGCACTGGCGGCGGTCACCGCCGCGTACGCCGAGCAGCTCGACGACGTCCGCGCCGCCGGAGCTCGGCCGGTGCTGATGTGCAGCCGGCACCTGGCCGCCGCCGCGCGCGGCCCGGAGGACTACCTGAGGGTGTACGACGAGCTGCTGAGCGCTGCCGACGAACCGGTGGTGCTGCACTGGCTGGGTCCGATGTTCGACCCAGCGTTGACCGGCTACTGGGGTGCTGCCGACCTGGACCTGGCCGCCGACACGGTGATCGAGCTGATCAAGGCACATCAGTCCACCGTGGACGGCATCAAGGTGTCGCTGCTGGACGCCGACCGGGAGGTCGCGTTGCGCCGTCGCCTGCCGGCCGGGGTACGCCTCTACACCGGTGACGACTTCCACTACCCGGAGCTGATCCGGGGCGACGAGGTGGGTCACTCCGACGCGCTGCTCGGGGTGTTCGCGGCCATCGCGCCGGCCGCCGCCGCGGCGCTGGCCGCCCTGGACCGGGGGGACCTGACGGCGTACGACGAGATCTTCGGGCCCACCGTGCCGCTGGCCCGGCACCTGTTCGCGGCACCGACCTGGCACTACAAGACGGGGATCGTGTTCCTGGCCTGGTTGGCCGGGCACCAGGACCATTTCACGATGGTCGGTGGCGCGCAGTCCGGCCGGTCTCCGGCACACCTGGCCGCACTGCTCACCCTGGCCGACGCGGCAGGGCTGCTGCCCGACGCCGACCTGGCCGCCGCCCGCGCCCGAGCGCTGTTCACGGTGGCGGGGGTGGAGCAGTGAGCCTCGCGCGGTTCTCGTTCAACCAGGCGACCGCCCAGCGTTGGCCGCTGCCCGACGCGGTGGCCGGGTGCGTGGCGGCCGGCGTACCGGGCATCGGCCTGTGGCGGGAGCCGGTGGCCGAGTACGGGTTGGCCCGCTCGGCGAAGCTGGTCCGCGACGCCGGCCTCGCCGTCACGTCGCTGTGCCGGGGCGGGTTCTTCTCCGCCGACGACTGGCGCGCGGAGAATCTGCTGGCCATCGAGGAGGCGGCTGCCCTCGGTGCCCCGGAGCTGGTGCTGGTCTCCGGTGGGCTGCCGGCCGGCAGCCGGGACATCGACGGCGCGCGGCGTCACGTCGCCGACGCGATCGGCGAGCTTGCCCCGCACGCCGAGGCCGCCGGGGTACGGCTGGCCATCGAGCCGCTGCACCCGATGTTCGCCGCCGACCGGTGTGTGATCGCCACCCTGGGCCAGGCGCTGGACATCGCCGAGCGCTTCGACCCGGCGGTGGTCGGCGTGGTGGTCGACGCGTACCACGTCTGGTGGGACGACACGGTGTACGCGCAGATCGCGCGGGCCGCCGCCCGGATCGCCGCGTTCCAGGTCTGCGACTGGGTGACCCCGCTGCCGGAGGGGGTGTTGCTCGGCCGGGCGTTGCCCGGTGACGGCTGCATCGAGCTGCGTCGGCTGCGCGAGGCGGTGGACGCCGCCGGCTACGTCGGCCCGATCGAGGTGGAGGTCTTCTCCGCCGAGGTGTGGGCGCGTCCGGGCGCGGAGGTGCTCGACGCGGCGATCGCCGGCTACCTGCGCCACGTTGCCTGACAGCCCGGAACGGCGGTGGCCGGCGGCGGTCGGCGCCTGGCTGGGCATCGGCACCGCACCCGCCACACTGGTGCTCGGCGCGGCGATGGCCGCCCGACACGGCGGCGCGGTGCCGGTGGCCGGGCTGCTGGTCGGCGGGGCGCTGATGGCGGCCCTGCTCTGGGGGCAGGGTCGGATCGGGTTGCGCCGACCGCTCGGCGACGGCGGGACGTTGACAGCGGTGCTGCCCGCGTACCTGGGGGACACCTCGCGGTTGCTGCTGGCGGCGGTGCTGGCCGTGTCGATGGTCGGTTGGAACGGGTTCAACGTCGGGCTTGGCGGGGCCTCGCTGGCCGCGCTGACCCACCTGCCGGGCTGGACCGGGCCGGTGCTGCTGGAGGTGGCCGTCCTCGCCGTCTCCTGGGCGCCGGCCCGGCTCGGCAACCGGGTCGCTGTGGTCACCACGCTCAGCGCGGTGGTGCTGGTCGGCTGGTGCCTGACGGTGCTTCCACCACCCGGCGCGCCGGTCCGCCTCGCCGGCGGCGGGCTCGCCGACGCCGCCGCGCTGATCGGGTACGCGGCCGTGTTCGCGCTGCGCGCACCGGACTTCAGCGTGGGCCTTTCCCGAAGGCGGGACCTGGCCTGGTGCGTGGGGCTGCTGATCGGGCCGGCGTTGCTCGGGGTGCTCGCCGGGGCCGGCCTGTGGCTGCGGACCGGCTCGGCCGACGTGGTCGCGCTGCTCGCCACCGGCACGGGGCTGGCCGCGTACGCGAATCTGTTCGTCGCGGTGGCGGTCTTCGCGGCGGCGCTGACCACCACGTACTCCGGTTCCCTGGCGTTGCGTGGCCTGGCTCCCCGCCTGCCGGCGCGGGCGGCGATGCTGCTCGTCGCGGTGCTCGGCGGGATGCTGGCGGTGGCGCGGTTCGACCGTCTGGTGCTGCCCTGGCTGACTCTGCTGGCGGCCGCGTTGCCGGTGCTGGTGGTGCCGATGGCGGTGGAAGCGGCGGCCCGTCGGCGCGGTCGTGTCCCGCGTACCGTGCCCGCCTGGTGCTGGATGCCGCCGGCGCTGCTCGCGGTCGCCTGCACGCTCGCCGGGGTGGCTGTCGCCCCACTGCTCGGGTTGGCCCTGGCCGCGACGTGCACAGTGCTCTGGCGTCGTCGGGGCGCGGCTCGGGTGGCCCGTGGTGGGGCCTAGCGGGTGGCGTGCGGGCCGTGGTCGCTGACCTGGGCGTCGAACCAGTGGTGGAGGGCATCGCGAAGCCCTGCGTCGTTCGTGGTGTAGGTGGCGCGCGCGCCGTCGGGGATGGCCTCGTACTCGATGGTGATCCGCCCGCCGTGTGCCCGAAGCGTTGCCAGGCCGGGCATTCCGGTGCCGTGGATGCGGGCGGGATCGCTGAAGTCGCCGCGCCGGAACCGCTCGACCTCCGCCGTCAGATGCTGTTGGACGAGGGTGATCTGGGTGGTGTCCTGCGGGTCGTCGGCGACCACGGTCTGCACCCCGCCGGTGTCGGTCCCGGTGAAGCGGTGCGTGGTGCGGTCCAGGTCGAACGGCATGACCGACGCGCCTCGCTCGGCGACGTCGGCCTGTCGACTGGAGGTCGTCGTTGTCGGTGTCGACGGTGCGGGCTCGTCGGCGCAGCCGCTGCTCAACGCGGTGACAGCGATGGCTGCCAGGAGCAGAGCCCGTTGGGAACGAGGGCGGTCAGAACGGTTCACCGGTGGCCTCCGCGAGGGTCTGGAGCGCACGCACCACTGCCGAGCGCTGGTCGTCGGGGACGCGATCGAGCAGGGCGGTGAGCCGGTCCCGGCGGGCGTCGGCCTGCCGCGCGGCGGCAGTGGTGCCCGCGGCGGTCAGCAGGAGCAGAACACCGCGACCGTCACCCTCGGCTGCTTCCCGGTGCACCCAGCCTCGGTTGACCAGGTTGGCGACCAGGCGGCTGATGCTGCTTTTCTCCAGACGCAGCCGGCGAGCCAACTCTACCTGCCGGAGCTGCCCCTCCCGGGCGATCTCCACCATGGCGTACGCCTCGGACACCGGCAGCGGCTGACCGCAGGGAGTCCGGTCGGGCTGATGGAGGCCGAAGTTGCGGACGAACCGCATCAGTGCCTCCTGCGCCGCGTCGAGCTCACCAGCCTGCATGGTTCGACGGTACAACCAGATGGTTCGGCTGTGCAACCATTATGAGAAATCGCATCGGTGGCAGCGGTTCCTGCAGAGCCAGATCATCCGGAGTGGACGCGGTCTGTGAGATCAGCCATGACCTTGGCCATGTGGTCACCGTCCTCCGGACGCCACGACGTCGAGGTTCGCCGTTTTCGATCAAGGTATTGACGGCACGCTACCTACCGCGCGTACGGTGATCTTGCCAGTACCGGCCTTCCGTAACACCGCGCAAATCCTCGGTTAACCGTCGTGGACTTGGGTGGGGGAGCGCTCCCACTGGCGGATCGCGATCAATGAAACACCGCTCCACAAGGGAGCAACCGAAAGGAGCCTCGTGGCTACAGGCACGAGCGGAAACAGGCTGCGAAGACTGGCGATACCTACGCTGGTCGTCGCCCTGATCACCGGTACCACCGGTGTGGCGGGAACGGCGTTGGCGGCACCCTCGGGGTCGCCGGGTAACGGCAGTGGCGCCGGCTACTTCACCGCCGGGTCAGACCGGAAGGTCACCCTGACCGACGGGGCCGACCGTCGACCCGGCGGCAACCGTGCGTCCACGCCGAAGGCAGCCGTCGACGAGACCGGCTCCGGCATGTACGTCGTCGAACTGGCCGAAGACCCGTTGACCACGTACACCGGTGGGGTGTCCGGTCTGGCCCGGACCCGCCCGGCGGCGGGTAACCGGCTGGACGTGACGTCGACGCCGTCGCAGGCGTACCGCCGGCACCTCGACACGCAGCGGGGCGCGGTCGCCGCCGCGGCCGGGATCACTGTCAACGCCGTCTACACCACCGCCTTCAACGGGTTCTCGGCGAAGCTGACCGCCCAGCAGGTGAGCACGTTGCGGGCGGACAAGCGCGTTCGCGCCGTCACCGCCTCGCGGGCCCTCGGCACCCCCTCGGCGCCGCCCACCGCTACCAAGGCGACCGCCGCCAACCCGACGCCCGCCACCCCCAGTGACGCGGAGCGGTCGGCGCCCACGGACCGCTCCGGCCGGCCGGCCAAGCCCGGCCCCGGCACGGGCGCCGGCATGGTGATCGGCGTCCTGGACACCGGCATCTGGCCGGAGAGCGCGTCGTTCGCCAAGAAGATGCCCCCTCCCGCGAACTGGCACGGCACCTGCCAGACCGGTGTGGCCTTCGTGGCCGAGCACTGCAACGGCAAGATCGTCGGTGCCCGGTACTTCGCCGACTCGTGGCTCGCCGGCGGTGGCTCGGTGCCCGAGGGCGAGTTCCTGTCCCCCCGCGACGCATCCGGGCACGGCACCCACACCGCCTCCACGGCGGCCGGTCTGCCGATTGCGAACGTCACGATCGACGGACGCCGCTTCGGTCCCGTCTCCGGCGTTGCGCCGGATGCTCAGATCGCCGTCTACAAGGTGCTCTGGGGTGGCATGGGCTACGACGCCGACATCATCGCCGGCATCGACGCGGCCGTCGCCGACGGCGTGCAGGTGCTCAACTTCTCGATCGGCTCGCAGCTCGGCGACTGGGAGGCCAACACCCCCATCGGCATCGCCTTCCTCAACGCCACCCTGTCCGGGGTGTTCGTGGCGGCGTCGGCCGGCAACACCGGCATCGTGAGTGGAGCCATCAGCAACGCGGCGCCCTGGGTGACCACTGTCGGCGCTGCCGTGACCAAGCTCGACGAGGCCACCGCCAAGCTGGGCGACGGCACGAAGCTGGTCGGCGGCTCGCTGGACGCTCTGCCCGGCGGTGGCGCACTGCCGCTGGTCTTCGGTGAACAGGCCGGCTCGCCGGATCTGGGCGCTGTCTACTGCGAGCCCGGCAGCCTCGACCCCGCCAAGATCAAGGGCAAGGTGGTCGCCTGCGCGCTGTCCGACATGTTCGGCTCCGCCGCCGAGATCAAGGCCAAGGGCGGGGCGGCGATGATGGTGTTCGACCCGGTCGGCAACTACCGGATCAACTCCATCTTCAACTTCCCGGTGGTCTACCTGCCGACCGAGAAGCAGGCCGGCACGCTGTTCAACTACCTGATGCGCCACCCCACCGACGCCACCGTCTCGCTGCGCACCGGTGGTGACGGCTCCAGCGTCCCGGGCATACCGAGCGTGGCGGACTTCTCCTCCACCGGCCCGGACAAGGTGACCCTCGGCGTCTTCAAGCCGGACCTGGTCGCGCCCGGGTCGAACATCATCGCCGCGGTCTCACCGGTGGGCAACTTCGGGCGACAGTACGACGCGTACTCCGGCACCTCGATGGCCTCGCCGTACGTGGCCGGGGCCGCGGCGGTCCTGCGCGCCGCGCACCCGGACTGGTCACCCGGCGCGGTCGCCTCCGCGCTGCGCACCACAGCCACCGACACCGTCGGCACCAGCAGCCCCCTGGAGCAGGGCAGCGGCTTCATCAATCTGCCCCGGGCCACCGACCCGGGACTGGTCATCGAGCCCACGGCCGCCGAGCTGATCGAGTTCGGCGAGACGACCGAACCCGACGGCAAGGCACTCAACCTGCCGGCCATCTCGTTGCGCGAGTACGACGGGACCCGGCCGGTGACCATCACCCGCACCCTGACCAATGTGGGCAAGGCGCGCGAGACCTACCGTTCGTCGGTGTCCGGCCTGCCCGGCATGAAGGTCACCGTGTCGCCGGCATCGGTGACCCTGGCGCCCGGGAAGTCCGCGACGGTCACCATCACGCTGCGTCGGGGCAGCGCGCCCTGGGACCGGTACGTGACCGGGTCGATCACCTGGCAGGGTAAGGCGCACAGCGCCCGGATCCCGGTCGCCGCCCGTCCGTGGGGCATCTCGGCCCGGCCGTACGCGGACGACGGCGAGGAGTTCGCCCGGATGAGCAACGGCGCCTTCGGCATGGTCCAGCCGGGCTTCACCGGCCCGCTCACCGGTCGCAGCACCGGTTACACCCCGATGCGGCGCACGTCGTACTCGATGCCGGCCGGCGTCTACGGGGGCGTGTTCGACCCGAGCGCCACCGGAGTGAAGAAGGTCGACTTCACGGTGCCGGCGAACACCGCCGGCATTGTCGTCGAGGCCAACACCGCTGATCCGAACACGAACCTCGATCTGTACCTGTACAAGGGCGACACCCTCGTCTACAGCAGTGACAGGTACTGGACCAGCGCCGAGCAGGCGTACAAGTTCCTGCCCGAGCCGGGGCGCTACACCGCGTACGTGTTCGCACAGTACCCCGGTGGTCCCGTCGTCGACTTCGAGCTGGGCCACGCCGTCATCGGCCGCAACGCCACGTATTCGGGTGCCACCCTCACGCTGCCCTCCACCTCGGAGCGCGGTCAGGGCTTCAACTTCACGCTGAAGCCGAACAAGCCGCTGGCCGAGGGTGACTTCTGGGCGTACACCGAATACCGCACCAACGGCACCGTGGTCCCCGGCAACCTCGTCTACACCCAACAGAGTTCCTGGCAGTAACCGTTCAACGGAACTGTGGGGCGGTGCCGAGCGCACCGCCCCACAGTTCGCCGTGATCTCCGCGCCGGGACCGCTGCTCGCGCCGCTGACCGGAGCGCGCTTGCCAGCAAGCCGCAGATCCATGATCTTCCCCCGTCACGTGGGAAACGCCGCGCCGGTGCTCGGCGCGCTTCACCCGCCGGCTTCCCGGTCAGCGGACCGACGACCCTAACGTCGTCCGGTGCGTGACGGCGCTGTTGTCGCCGCGCCGTCCACCGCAGCAGTCGCAGCTCGTGTGCCCGGTACTGCAGGACGATCTGGCCGACCGAGTCGACCGGCTGTTCGAGCAACCAACGGTCGTGGACCCACGCCCGAAGGCGCGCGTCTGCGAGGGCCGACCAGCCCGCTGAGGTGCCCGAAGGATCGGACGGTGCCGCCGTGGCCACGCCCTCAGGGCAGCGGGTACGCGGTGAGACGGTCGGCGAGTTGCTTCGGGTGGCTGAGCGGAACCGTGTGGCCGCCGTCGATCTCGTCCGGGACGACGCCGAGGCGGTCGGCGGCAACCCGCCGTTGGAAGTCCGCCGGGAAGAACTGGTCCTCGCGTGCGAGGAGCACCGTCGTCGGCACGTCTGGCCAGGCGTCCAGGGGCCACGGCTCGTCGCCCTCCGCGCTGACCTGGTCCCGGTTGTGTGCCGCTGCCTCCGCGATGATCTCGGCCGGGACACCGTTGTAGAACTGCTGCTCCTCACTGAGCCCTTCGGCGCTGCGGTAACCGGTGTTGGCCCACCAGTCACCGGGCCGCTCACCGGGCTTGGGGACCATCGGTGTGAGCAGGACGAGCAGCCGCACCGGCAGCTTGTCGGCAATGAGCGGCGCGGTGAACGCACCGTACGAATGCCCGACGACCACGAGGTCGCTCCGATCGCCGATCGCGTCGACGACGGTCCGGCAGAACTCGGCGAACCCCGCGGAGCTGTCCTCGATCGGCAGTTCCGGTACCACCACGTCGTGGCCCCGGCTGGTCAGCTCGGGGACAAGGAGATGCCAGTCCCAGGCGCTGCCCCCACCGCCGTGGATCAGAACGAAAGTCGCCATGCCTCGTAGCCTCACACACAGGTCCGACACGCGCCCTCCGTCGGTGACGATGCAATGGATACGGGCGAGGAAAACGCTTCGGGACAGTCAGATCGAGGCTGAGGTCAGTAGGGTGCCGTCGTTGGGGAACCAGCCACCCCCGGAGGTAGGTCTCGGCGTGGCTCAGGTGACATCTACCGATCGCGAAGGAAGCCCGGCATGAGCAGCCCACGCGAAACTTTCCTCCGACTGGTGAACGGTGTCTGCGACGGTCCGTACGACGACCTGGCCGACCTGTACGCCGAACAGACCCATGTCACGCATCCGTTCCACCCGCTCAACCCGCCGCCGCTGCGGAGCCGCAACGAACTGCACGAGCACTTCACCTCGCCGCCTCCGGTCGCTCGGACGCTGGTCCGTAAGCCAGTCGACGTGACAGTTCACGAGACTGTGGACCCGGAGGTGATTGTTGCCGAGTTCGCCTATCAGGGGCGGGTTGCCGAGACTGGCGATGCGTTCACGGTGCCCTGCGTCTTCGTGATGCGTATCCGCGACGGGCTCATCATCGAGTCCAGGGATTACATCGACCCCATCGCCAGCGCGCGGGCCTGGGGTCAACTCGACAGTCTCCTGACCGCACTGCGTCCGCAAGACGCACCCCCATCGAGGGCGTGACCGGACCTTGATTCGCGCCCGACCCTCCGCTTGGTGGCACCGGCGGGCGGGACGCTCCCGCCCGCCGGCGACCGGGGTCAGCTGACAGTGATGGTCAGGTTGAGCGAGCGGGTCTCCCCGCTGGTGTAGGTGACAGTCACCCGGGCGGTGAAGGTCCCCTTGCGGGGATAGGCATGGGTGGTCGACCGCAGTGTCGCCCCGTGTGTGATGGCGCTGTTGTCGCCGAAGTCCCACGCGTAGTCGGTGATGCTCTGCCCGGACGGCGCTGCCGCGGTGGCGGTGAGCGTGGTGGTCAGCGGTGCGGCGCCGCCGGTCGGGTTGGCGGCCAGGGATAACGTCCCGCCCGGCTCCTGTTTGACCCCGGCGCCGTTGAACCGCAGCCAGTCCAGGGCGAGCAGGTCCGGTGTGCCATTGACCTGGGCGGCGTTGACGAACTTCGCGTACAGGGTGGTCGTGCCGGTGGGCTTGTTGGTCAGCGTGACGGTGGGCGAGACCAGGTTGTCCCATCCGCCGGTGGAGCCGATGGTGGCAGTGCCGATCAGCGTGCCGGTGGGCGAGCCGGTGCGCAGTTCGATGGTGCCGCCGAGCCCGCCGTTGGTCACCCCGAGCGTCACCGAGCCGACGTTGCGCAGGTCCGCCGGACCGAACGCCACCCAGTCGTTGTGGTCGACCTCGCCGAGCCGCTTTCCGGCGCGGGCGGTGGCCCGGTCGTTGACAGTGACGCCGGACTGGGCGCTGAAGTGCTCGGCCTCCTTGCTCTTGGGCTGCAACTGGACGCGGGTCGAGCCGGTCAGCGCCGGTGCGCCGGCCGCGCCACCGTCGGTGTACTGCGCGGTGATCAGCGTGTAGAGGTTCTGCCCTGGCCCGTGGCCGTCACCGGCGTCCGCCTCGGTGGCGAGCAGCCCGGAGCAGCCGGTGTAGACGTCCAGCGGGTGGGCGTGCGAGTCGTGGCCGAGCTGCGTCTGCACTGTCACCTTGGCGCAGTCGATGCTGGTCTCCTCCGGGTCGGTGACCGTCACCGTGTACGGGATCTTGTCGCCGAAGTCGAAGAACCCGCCGTCGGGCACGCTGATGGTCACCGTCGGTCGGGTGTTGCCGACCACCACGTCGGTGACAGCGGTGGCGGTCAACCCGTTGCCGCTGTTGCGGACGGTCAGCCGGGCGGTGTGCTTGCCGGCCGTCGAGTAGGTGTGGCTCGGGTTGGCGGCGGTGGAGTCGGTGCTGCCGTCGTTTGTGAAGTCCCAGGCGTAGCTGAGCGCCGACCCGTCACCGGCGGACGACCCGGCCGAGGAGAACGTCACAGCGAGCGGCGTACGTCCGCTGTCCGGGCTGGCGGCGATCTTCGCGGTCGGTGGCCGCCCGTTGGCGACGTAGTCGATCCGGTAGATGCCCGCGCCGGCGTTGCTGCCGCCGCGACCGCTGCCGGTGCCCTCGCCGAAGTCGATGACGTAGAGCGAACCGTCCGGGCCGAACTCCGCCTCGAAGGGCTGGATCCAGCTCATGTTGTCGAAGATCCCGTTGATCGACTGGAGGTCACCCACCGCGGTCGGGCCGAAGCGCGCGTTGCTGAAGGTCTGCGCCGTCTTGTGGATCGACAGCGTCTTGAACCACCTGCGGGTCAGCTCATAGGTGATCCACTTGCCCTCGAAGTACTCCGGGAACTTCGTCGTGCGGGTGTTGGCCGGGTCGTAGTCGTAGACCGGGCCGCTCATCGGCCCGCCACCGCCGGTGCCCAGCTCGGGGAACTGGGTGGAGGCGGAGTACGCGTACCAGACCAGCGCGGACCTCGCCGCCGGTAGGTTGGTCAGGCCGGTGTTGTTTGGTGAGTTGTTCACCGGTGCGGCGCAGTTGAACTTCGCCCCCGAGGTGTTGGTGGCGAAGTTGTAGTCGTTGAACGGGATGTTGTTGCCCACGCAGTACGGCCATCCGAAGTTGCCGGCGCCGGTGATCCGGTTGAACTCGACAGTCCCCTCCGGACCACGGGTGGGGTCGGCGGCGCGGGCGTCCGGACCGTAGTCGGCCACCAGCACCGCGTTGGTCTGCGGTTCGATGGTGATCCGGAACGGGTTGCGCATGCCCATCGCGTAGATCTCCGGCCGGGTCCTCGCGGTGCCGGCCGGGAAGAGGTTGCCGCTGGGCACTGTGTACGTACCGTCGGATTGTGGGGTGATCCGCAGGATCTTGCCGCGCAGGTCGTTGGTGTTGCCGGCGGTGCCCTGGGCGTCCCAGGCGGCGCGGCGCGCGCGTTCGTCGACAGGGGTGTAGCCGCTGGAGGCGAACGGGTCGGTGTTGTCACCGATCGCGGCGTAGAGCCGTCCGGTGGCGTCCATGGCCAGCGACCCGCCCATGTGCGAGTTGGCCCGACCCTCACCCCGGTAGGTGGGGATGGCCAGCAGGCGTTTCTCCGAGGAGAGCGCGACGCTGTTGTTGGCGACGGTGAACCGGGACAGGTTGAGCTGTTTGAGGGTCTTGTCCGACCAGAGCAGGTAGATCCAGCCGTTGCTGGCGAAGTTGCGGTCCAGGGTCATCCCGAGCAGCCCGTCGGACTGGTCGGTCATCGCCGAGGTGTACGCGAAGTCCAGCAGCGTGGTGACCTGCAGGGTGTCGGAGTTGACCACCTTCAGCGCGCCGGTGCGTTGGATGTAGTAGACCTTCCGGTCCGGGCCGACGGCCAGTTCGAAGGGGTCGGCCAGGTTCTCGGTGACCAGCCCCACCCGTTCGAAGTTGCTGGTCCTGGTGGCCGAGCAGTCACCGGCGACCGCGCCGGCCGCCCACTCGATGCCGTAGCGCAGATGCTCCAGGAAGGTCGGGCTGCTGAACTGGGAACTGGCGTGCCCGCCGGCGGTGAACCAGGACCGCCCGCCGTCGTAACGCTGACACCAGGAGTACGCGTGGTCGACGCCCTCGTCCAGGCCGTTGATCCCGTCGCGGACCTTGATCTGGGCGAGGGTGTGCACGTTGCCGGTCGGGTTGGTCCGCCAGTTGTACCACTCCTCGCTCTGCTCCCAGAGCTCGGGCAGGTTACGCGTCGAGGGGTGCGCCCGGTCGAGCACCTTGACCCGGCCGGGGAAGGTGCCGCCGGTGGACGAGAAGTCGGGGTGGTAGTCGAAGATCGTGCCGACCAGGCCCTCGTACCACTGCCAGTCGCGTTCGCTGGCCGAGGCGGCGTGCAGACCGGCCCAGCCGCCGCCGTTGCGGATGAACGTCTGCAACGCGGCCCGCTGGCTGGTGTTGAGCAGGTCGCCCGAGGTCGGGAGGCTGTTGGTGTTGTTGAAGACCAGGGCGTCGAACGTGGCGAGGTTGGCGTCGGTGAACGCCGTCGCGTCGGTGGTGGCGACGACCTCGAAGTTGTGGGCGGTGCCGAGCTGCTGGATCGCGGCGATGCCGGCCGGGATCGAGTCGTGGTAGAAGTTGGTGATCTTGGAGAAGACCAGCACCCGGAAGCGCGGGGCGGCTTCGGCGGGCAGGGCGGTGGTGGTGCTCACCACTGTGGCGATGGCGAGCAGGATCAGGCAGAACGCACGGAGGTGTCGGGGCATGGGGGCGCTCCCTGTCGGACGGTGAGGGGTCGGAAAGCGCTTTCTCGCTGCCCGCATCACGGTACTGACAGCCAGTGACGACCGTCAATAGCCTCAGGTAAGCGGTTTCCCGCTCCGGTGGTGTCCGTATGTCGGTGGGCCCCACAGGGCCACGGGGGCGCCTTAAGATGTCCTCTGGATACGACCGGTGACTCTGCGAATGCAGCGTGTCCCGTCGGCCTGGGGAGGTCTCGTGATGGTGCCGTCCACGTCGGAATTGCCCGAGGGTCGGGGTGCCGACCGGATCGACACCACGACGGTGCATCCGGCTCGCCGCTACAACTACTGGCTGGGCGGCAAGGACAATTTCGCCGTCGACCGGGAGTCCGGCGACCAGATCGCGGCCGTCTACCCGGGGGTGCGCACGCTCGCCCGGGAAAACCGGGCCTTCCTCGGCCGGGCGGTCCGGTTCCTCGCCGAGGAGGTCGGCGTCCGGCAGTTCCTCGACATCGGCACCGGCATCCCGAGCGCCGACAACACCCACGAGGTGGCCCAGTCCGTCGCCCCCGACTCCCGGGTGGTCTACGTCGACAACGACCCGATGGTGCTGGTGCACGCCCGAGCGCTGCTGACCAGCAACCCGGCGGGCATCACGGCCTACCTGGACGCCGACCTGCGCGAGCCGGAGCGGATCCTGGCCGACCCGCAGCTGTCCGCCACGATTGACCTGTCCCGGCCGGTGGCCCTGGTGCTGGTCGCCGTGACGCACTTCCTCACCGACGACGACCGCCCACACGAGCAGGTCGCCCGCCTGCTCGACGCGCTGCCGTCGGGCAGCTGGTTGGCGCTGACCCACTTCACCACCGACTACATCCCCACCGCGATCGTTGAGCGGATGTACGCCGAGTTCGCCTCCGGTCGGATGAAGCAGGACGCCGTGCCCCGCGACCGTGCCGAGTTCGCCCGCTTCTTCACCGGTCTGGAGCTGGCCGAACCGGGCATCGTCCCGGTCACCGAGTGGCGGCCGCGGGTGCCACCGGAGCTGCGTCCACCTCCGGCCGACGCCTCCCTCTACGGCGCGGTGGCCCGCAAGCCCTGACCGGTCCGATCAGGGCTTCGCCACTGGACACCGCGCGTGGGCGGAGCGATCTCTGGTGCGGCAGGTGGTGTGGAAGCCGTCGTCGTCATGGAACGACTGTCGCCAGCCGCGTCGACAGCGCCAGATCTCAGTCTGTGCGTGCGGGTTCCGCCGGTCGGGTGAAGAAGCGAACGATGTCTTCCGCCGCGGTAGGGGACAGCATCATCGCCTGGACGCGTGCGGACATGTCGGCGATCGGGTGAATCCTGCTGAACATCGATTCTTCGTACGCCCGAATCGCCGAATTCGGGTCGGCGGGGTCGGCGGCGAGCTGGCGGGCGAGTTCCGCGGCGTCGAGCATGGCCTGGTTCGCGCCCTCGCCGACCGGTGGCATGAGGTGCGCGGCGTCGCCGATGAGGGTGACGTCCGGCCGGCTGGTCCAGCGCGTACCGATGGGCATCGCCTCGATCAGGCGTGGCGTCGGCGCGCCCTCGGCGGCCTCGATGAGCGCGGTGAGGCGGGGGTTCCAGCCGGCGAACAGGTCCAGCAGGGCCTGCTTACTGCGGTACGAATCCAGGGGTCGGTCCTCCGCGTGCAGCGAGATCCCGACCTGGAGGCTGCCGTCGCCGAGACGTTGCGCTGCCAGGATCTGGTTCACGCCGATACACCACAGGTTCCCGGGGCCGACCAGCTCGGCGAGATCGGGATGCCGGCGGTCGACGTCTACGACGCTCAGCTGCACGAGAGTGGCCACGTAGGACAGTTCGACGTCGGTCAGCAGGGACCGGACGACTGAGCGCGCGCCGTCCGCGCCGATGAGGATGTCGCAGCTGGCTCGTTGACCGTCGTGGAACGTCAGGTCCCAGCCCTCGGCGGGTCGGTGGGTCGCCGCGACGAGCCGGTGCCGCCAGGCAACCGTGTCGTCGGGGAGGGAGTCGAGCAAAAGATCACGTAGTGCGCCCCGGTCGATCTCGGGACGTCCGGAGAACGAGCCAGGGTGCGGCACGTGGTGCACCAGGGTGCGTCCGGTCGGGTCGAGGATGCGATGTTCCTCGCCGTCGGGCCGCGCCTTAGACCGGAACCGGCCGGCGAGACCCGCCTCGGCCAGGGCCAGTTGCCCGGACTCCGGGTGTAGATCGAGGGCACCGCCCTGGGGGCGCGCGGATCGGCTCGCTTCCCGGTCGTACACCAACGCGTCGATGCCGTGTCGGTGCAGGATCCGAGCCAGCGTCAACCCGCCGAGTCCGCCACCGGCGATCGCAATTCGCGTTCTCACGGCACTACCGTACACTGTATTGGTGGATACACCGTACGGTAGGAAGCCGGTGCCCGTCTGGGAGCGGCCCGAACCTCAGCCGCGGCCGGTGCCGGTGCCGTTGAGCCGCGAGAAGATCGCCGCTACGGCGATCAGGCTTGCCGACGCGCACGGCCTCGACGGGCTGTCATTGCGCAAGATCGCAAAAGAGCTCGGTGTCGGTCCGATGCGGCTCTACGACTATGTGATCAACAAGTCGGAGCTACTCGATCTCATGGTCGACGTCGTCTATGCCCGGATCGCCGAGGTGGGCCAGCGCTCCGGGTGGCGCGACACGGTGCTGGCCGTCGCCCACGCGACCCGCGATGCCGCCCTTGACCATGAGTGGTTCTCCGACCTGCTCGGCGGACGGCCACACCTGGGACCACACGCGCTCGCCGTAGGCGAGGCGACCGCCGCGGCGCTCAGTGCGGCACCCGGCGTGCGTGACATCGACGATCTCCAACGAGCCGTGGGCGCCCTCAACGCCGTCATCATCGGATCGGTCCGCAGAGAGGTCACCGAACGACGCACCGCACGCTCCACCGGCACCGATGAAGCTGCCTTCCAGGCCAGCCTCGGCCCCTACCTCACGCGCATGTTGAAAACCGGCAGGTACCCCACAGTGGCCCGGCTCGTCATCGACGGCGCCCACCTCAACGCCGAGGAGACCTTCAACCACAACCTGACCACCATCCTGGACGGCATTACCCGCGAACGCCCAGCGTGATCCGAAGCGCTGCGACCAGCGGCTCGCCGGCCGGGCGTTTCTCCTGACACCTGCTCGACTGGCCGTACCCACCCAACCGCGACACGAGTCCAGACAGGGAGCCCACGAGTGGACGTCAGCCTGGCGACGAGTTCCGGAAGGGCCGATCGGTCGAACGAGGACTTCGTCGGTGCGGTTCCCGGCGCTGTCGTCCTGCTCGACGGTGCCGGCATTCCGGGAGCCGAGTCACTCTGCTCCCACGGCGTCGCCTGGTACACGCACCGCCTCGGTGGCGCGCTGCTCGGCCAGCTGTCGCGCGGCGACGGGCGAGAGCTCGCCGCGATCCTCGCCACCGCCATCGGCGACATCGCCGCCGAGCACCGCGACACCTGCGACATCGCGGACCCCAGCAGCCCGCAGGCCACCGTCGCGATGGTCCGCGCCCATCGGGACCGCGTGGACTGGCTCCTGCTCGCGGACTCCTTCCTCCTTGTCGACCAGGTCGACGGCGGCCCGCTGGTGATCACCGATGAACGCGAGATGACTGCCCGGCGGGAATGCTCGGCGCCGCTGGCCGGCATTGCTCAGGAAACGCCGGAGTACGACAGTGTGCGCGCCTCCTGCGCCACCGCGCTGCGTGCCCGCCGGAACCAGCCGGGCGGCTACTGGATCGCCAAGGACGACCCGCGCGCGGCGCGGGAAGCGGTGACCGGCAGCCGATCCCTCGCCGACCTGAACGGTGTCGCGTTGCTCAGCAACGGCGCCAGCCGCATCGTCAGCCCGTACGGTCGGACCGACTGGCCGGGCGTGCTGGACCTGCTTCAGACCAGCGGGCCGGCCGGCGTCATCGCCCGCGTCCGGCAGGCCGAGGCGCAGACCACCGGTGGCGCGGATACGCACAGCCCGGACGACGCCACAGTGGCCCACTGCACGCACCTGCCGCGTTGAGCACCCGCCCGTGCCGCGAGAGCGTGCTCGGCTTCACGCGTGAGACGGGGGAGTCGCGACAGGGGCTCGGTCGTCCGACCCCTCCGGCAGGGTGATCGGCGCCGCGATGATCCGGCTGGGCAGCACCGGTGCGTCCCGGCCGGTGCCCCGCCGGCCGTCGCCGCCGGAGGATTCCTCGTGGTAGTCCTGCTCCACGTTGACCGACCAGACGTCGTGCGTAGTCCCGGTGGCGATGTTCTCGGCGGTGAGCATCGCGGTCAGCATCGAGTGGTCCTGGTTGTTGTAGCGGTGCATGCCGTTGCGGCCCACCGGGTGCACGTTCGGCACCGCCTCGGTCAGCCAGGCCCGGATCACGTTTACGTTGTGCTGGTAGCGCTCGTCGTACACCGGGTAGGCCTTGGGCATGCGCACGACGTAGCCGGCCTCCACCACGCCCTGTCGAACCAACCCCAACCGCTCCAGCTCCGCGGTGGCGAGGGCCACGAGGTCGGCATCCGGGGTACGCCACATCTCGTCGTCCTCGAACACGAAGTACTCCAGGCCCAGGCAGGTGCGGCCGTCCTTGACGAGGTACGGCGACCAGGAGCCGAAGTTCTGGATCCGGCCCACCCGTACCCCCGGGTCGTGCACGTAGATCCAGTTGTCAGGGAACGAGAACTCCGCCGGCACGACCAGGGCGACCGTCAGGAAGTCGCGGTAGCGCAGATCGGCCGCGCAGGCCAGCACCTCCGGTGGCGCCGGCGGGTGGAGCGCGGTCACCAGCTCCGAGATCGGCATGGAGGAGATGACATGGTCGGCAGCCTCGGTACGCTGCCCGCCCGCGCCGTTGACAGTCACGCTGATCGCCCGCCGACGTGCCGGGTCGCGGTGCACGGCGGTGACCCAACTGCCTGTGGAAAGTTGCCCGCCCCGCTCGCGGACCTGCTCGGCGCAGCGCTCCCACATCATCCCGGGCCCGTACTTCGGGTACTGGAACTCCTCGATCAGGCTGGTCACGTCGGTACGTCGACGCCGGGGTAGCAGCGCGTTGCGGATCGCCGTGGCCAGCGAGAGGTTCTTGATCCGCTGCGCCGCCCAGTCGGCCTGCAACCGGTCCGCCGGCATACCCCAGACCTTCTCGGTGTACGTCTTGAAGAAGATCGAGTACAGCCGCCAGCCGAACCGGGCCGACACCCAGCCCTCGAAGTGTGACTGGTCCCGTGGCGGGCGCAGCCGGGCCCGGGCGTATGAGCCGAGGCAGCGGGCGGCCTCCGGCAGACCCAGGTTGCGCAGCGCGTTCATGGCGCTGAGCGGGTAGTTGAACAGGGCGCCCCGGTAGAAGATTCGGCTCATCCGGGGCCGGGTCAGGAAGTCCTCGTCCGGCAGGATCTCGTGCCAGAACGCCTCCACCCGGGGCACCTTGGTGAAGAACCGGTGCCCGCCGATGTCGAACCGCCACCCGTCGCGCTCCACTGTCCGACTGATCCCGCCGACCACCTCGTCGGCCTCGAACACCTGCACCGACCGGCCGTACCGGAGCAGTTCGTACGCCGCGGTGAGCCCGGCCGGCCCCGCACCGATGATCACCGTGCCGTTCTGCTCACTCATGCTGACGCGCTCCCTGTTCTCCGCCATGGTCGAGGCGCGGCGTCTACCCGTTCTGCGCAGAATGTCACACTTAGCATTGGTCGGTCCTCGCTTCGGCGGGGCACGCGGCGGCGTACCACGAGAAGAGCGACTCCCCCACGCGGCCGACGGACCGGGGGAGCGGGGAAGCGGGGCGGATGGACCGGTGGCGCAGCGGCGCGGCGACGCTGACCGTCCGGGCGGTCGCGACCGGCCGCGGCGGAGCGCGCCTGGCCCGCCGGGTGCCGGCGCCCTGGCCGTACGTCATCGGCCTGTTCCTCGGCGCGAAACTGCTGCTTACAGTGCTCGGGCTCCTGGTCCTGCACGCCTGGGACGGCGTCCCCGGGGCCCCGCCGGCCGACGAGGCGTTGATGTGGGCGCAACAGCGGGAGATCTCCGGACACCGGTGGATCTCCTTCTGGTTCGCCTGGGACTCGCTGCTCTACCTGCGGCTGAGCGAGCTGCCGCTGACCGGGCCGTGGCGAGACTTCGGATTTCCGCTGCTGTACCCGTTCCTGGCCCGGCCCTTAGGCGCGGTGCTCGGTGGCGACACCGCACTGGCCCTACTGCTGATCAGTAACGTCGCGTTCCTGCTGGCGCTCTGGTACGGCTACCGGCTGGCGGAGCTGCTGCTCGGCGACGCGGACGCGGCCCGCCGGTTCACGCGGTACCTGGTGCTGCTGCCAACCGCGTTCCTGTTCCAGGCCGCGCTGACCGAGTCACTCTTCGTCTGCCTCGCATTGGCCACCTTCTACTACGCCGAGCGACGCCAGTGGCTGCTGGTCGGCGTGATCGGCTACTTCCTGGCGATGAGCCGCTCCGTCGGGCTGCTCGTGGCGCTGCCGCTGGCCCTGGTGCTGCTGCGGCAGCACGACTGGCGACTCGGGCCGCGCGCCCTGCTCGGCTACCTCCGGATCGGCTGGCCGTTGCTGCTGTTACCCGCCGGATGGTTCACCTTCATGGCCTACTGCCGGTGGCGGGGTGGGGACTGGTTCGCCTACCAGCACGCCCAACAGACCGGCTGGGGCATCGAGGTGCAGAACCCCGTACCGGTGCTGCTGAACGGGTTGACCGGGGAGCCGCGCGACGCCGCTCGGGTGTGGTTCGCCGTGGCCGTCCTGGCCGTGCTGGTCGCCGGGTTCCGCCGCCGGGAGCTGGCCTACCTGGTGTACGGCGTCCTCATGGTGCTGGTGCCACTGTCGATGGGCCCGCCGGTGTACAAGAGCCTGCTGCGCTACCTGCTCGCGGCCTTCCCGGTGGCGCTGGTGCTCGCCCGCTGGGCCCGCCACGCCAGCGTCGACGTGTGGCTGACCGCGACGCTCGCCGTGGTGCAGGGCGTGCTGTTCGTACTCTGGCTCAGCTACTGGACCCACATGATCATCTGATTGGCGCTGCCGTCGACCGGGCAACGTGTGGGACATGACCAAGCCACGGGTACGCCTCGACGACCTGGGCGCCTGGCTGATCAAGGGCAACGCGGACCTGGTCGACCTCGCCGCCCGGTTCGCCAGTGAGCCACTGGTGACGAGCTGGTGCGTACGCCCCGGCTACCGGGCGCGGTTGATGCGCGCCGGGCAGCCGGTGGTCTTCTGGGCCAGCGGCAGCCGAGGCCGACTGCCGTACGGGGTGTGGGGCGTCGGGCTGGTCACCGCGGCGGCCGAGCCAGGCGCACCGGGGCAGCCGTGGTCGGTGCCGCTGGATCTGCCCATCCTCGCCGAACCGGACCGGGTATCCCGGCTGCTGTTGCGCGCCGATGACCGGCTCGCCGCCCTGGAGGTGTTCCGTCAGCCGCAGGCCGCCAACCCCTCCTACCTGACCGTGGCCCAGTTCGCCGCTCTGCAGACACACCTGCCGACCTAAGCGTGAGGGCGGCCGTGACCCGACCGAGGTGCCTGTGCGAGCCTGGCTACCCACGTGAGAAGCGCATCGAGTGGAGGCCCGGTGTTCGCCCTGCCGCTGACCGAGGACGTCGAGCTGCGCCCGCTGGAGCCGTGGCGGGCCGAGGAGTTCCTCACCCACCTCGATCGGGCCCGCGAGCACATCCAACCCTGGGTGTCGCCGTCCTTCGTCGCCACCGACCTGCCGTCGGCCCGTGCCGTGTTGCAGCGCTACGCCGACCTCTGGGCCACAGACAGCGGCGGCATCTGGGGGCTGTGGTGGCGGGGCACGCTCGTCGGTGGGGTCATGTTCGTGTCGTTCGACGTGACCCGGGGCGTCTGCGAGGTCGGTTGCTGGGTGGAGCCGGCGGCGCAGGGCAGAGGCATGGTCGCCCCGGCGGTGCGCCGGATCGTCGACTGGGCGGTGCACGAGCGTGGCATCCAGCGGGTGGAGTGGCGCACCAACGCCGACAACACCCGCAGCAAGGCCCTCGCCGACCGGCTCGGCCTGCGCCTCGACGGCACGCTGCGCCAGGTCATCCCCGGACCGCACGGTCGGATCGACATTGAAATCTGGTCGGTGCTGGCTGACGAGTGGTCCGCCCGCCACGCACCGTCCACTGGCGACAGCGAATAGTTGTCATACCTGCGCGGCACCATGCATCCATGGCCGTCCCCGCGCTCACCCCTCATTCCGACCCGCCGCGTTCCGTGCCGCTGCGTGAGGCGCGCACCCGGTTCAGCCAGCTCGTCGCGCTGGCCGAGCTGACCGACGCGGTCACCGTCGTCACCCGCGACGGCGATCCCCGCCCGGTCGCCGCGATCGTCCCCGCCGCAGCCGCCCGCAGCGGCGCCCAGGCCCGCGCCGACGCCGACCGGCTCGCGACCGTCACCGCCGGCTGGGCCCGCCGCCTCGAGGAGCAGCACCGGCGCAGCACCCAGCGGCACGCCGCCGAGCTTGGCGCGGTCCGCGCGGCGCTGGCCGAGGCGTGGGCCGAGCTGGATACCCGGGTCGTCCCGGGCAGCGACCCGACGCTGGCCCGGCTGCGCGCCGCACACGCCGACCTGCTCGCCGGCTGACCCGCGTCCGTGTTCGGGTGGCGTTGGCCGCACCCGCCTCAGCGGGTGCCGTGCCATGCATGTCGTGCCGGCCGACCGGTCCCGAGTTGGCGAGACAACCCGGTCGGCGTCCGCGCGGGCCGGCGGTCGGCGTGGCAGGGGCGGCGGCGACGGACGCGCCGGCCGGGTCCACCCGGTGACGCTGTGGCCGGCTTCGGGTCAGCCGGTGGCCGGGTACGCGTGGGTCTCGGTCGCCTTGACCGCCACCCAGACCTTCTGGCCGGGGACAAGCCGCAGTTGGGCGGCGGCGGCCGGCGTGACGTCGGCGGCCACCCCGATCGGCCCGTCCAGTTGCACCCGCACGTTGTCACCGTGGCGCTGAACGCCGGCCACGGTGCCCGCCCAGGTGTTGCGCGGGCTGCCCTCCGGTCGGGCCGGGTGCAGAGCCACAGCGGCCGGACGGAACGCCACGAACGCTTCGCCGTCCAACCGGTCGGCGACAGTGAGGGTCAGCTCCGGCGACACCCGGACCCCGTGCCCGTCGGCGCGACCCCGGTACAGGTTCAGCCCGACCAGCCGGGCGACGTAGTCGGTGCGCGGGCGGGCGGTGACGCTCGGTCCGTCACCCTCCTGCACGACCCGGCCACCCTCGACGATGACCAGTCGGTCGGCCAACGCCAGCGCGTCCAGCGGGTCGTGGGTGACCAGCACCGTCGCGCCCGCGTGCGCCGACAGGTGCCGGTGCAGCTCCGCGCGGGTG
Organism: Micromonospora sp. NPDC053740; assembly: GCF_040677775.1. Taxonomy (NCBI): domain Bacteria; kingdom Bacillati; phylum Actinomycetota; class Actinomycetes; order Micromonosporales; family Micromonosporaceae; genus Micromonospora; species Micromonospora sp. NPDC053740. Next base: position 2,936 of record NZ_JBFASO010000001.1, on the reverse strand, counting down.
TCCAGCCGGGTGCGGGCGTCCAGCGCGGCGAGCGGCTCGTCCAGCAGCAGCAGCGACGGTGCCACGGCCAGCGCGCGGGCCAGCGCCACCCGCTGGGCCTGACCGCCGGAGAGTTGCCGAGGCCGACGCTGGGCCTGCGCGTCAAGCCCCACCCGGCCCAGCCACTCCCGGGCCGTGGCGCGGGCGGCCCGCCGCTCGACGCCGTGGCGGCGCGGCCCGAAGGCCACATTGTCCAATGCGCTGAGGTGCGGAAAGAGCAGGTAGTCCTGGAACACCACCCCGATCGACCGGCGTTCGGTGGGCACCCAGCCACCGGTCGCCGGGCGGTCCAGGTCGACCTCGTCGAGGGTGACGTGCCCGTCGGTGAGGGGATGCAGCCCGGCCAGCGCCCGCAGCGCCGTGGTCTTGCCGGCGCCGTTCGGGCCGAGCAGCGCCACCACCTCGCCCGGCGCGACCCGCAGCGGCACGTCGAGCCGGAAGACGCCCCGGTCGACGACGAGCCGCGCGTCGAGAAGTCGGTCGCTCATGCGGTGGTCATCCAGCGCTCCCGCAACGCCACCAGGATGCCCACCGACACGACGAGCAGCACCAGGCTGAGCACGATCGCGGACTCCAGGTCCGTCTCCAACGCCAGGTAGACGGCGAGCGGCATGGTCTGCGTCCGACCGGGGTAGTTGCCGGCGAAGGTGATGGTGGCACCGAACTCGCCGAGCGCACGCGCCCAGCAGAGCACCGCCCCGGCGGCCAGCCCGGGCGCCACCAGCGGCAGCGTGACGTGGGTGAAGGTGGTCCACCGGCTGGCGCCCAACGTCGCCGCGGCCTCCTCGTAGCGGTGATCGGCGGCGCGTAGCGCACCCTCCACGGCGATCACCAGGAACGGCATGGCGACGAACGACTCGGCCAGCACCACACCCGTGGTGGTGAAGGGCAGGGTGATACCGAACGTGCTGTCGAGCCAGCCGCCGAGCAGGCCACGCCGGCCGAAGACCAGCAACAACGCCACCCCACCGACCACCGGCGGCAGCACCAGCGGCACGGTGACCAGCGCGCGTACCAGCCGACGGCCGGGAAACTCGACCCGGGCCAGCACCCAGGCGAGCGGCACCCCGAGCAGCAGACAGAGCGCGGTGGCCAGCGTGGCGGTCTGCACCGACAGCCGCAGAGCGGTCAACGCGCCCGGCTCGGTGAGCCGCTCCAGCAGTGTCGTCCACGGTGCCCGGATCAGCAGCCCCGCCAACGGCAGGACGAGGAACAGCAACCCCAGCCCGGCAGGGATCAGCAGCGCCGCCGGCACCCCAACCCGCCGTCGAGACGTGGCCGGGCGAACGCGGGATGCCTTGTGGTCGTGGACCTGCCTCACGGAGCCTGGAACCCCGCCTCGGCGAGGACCGCCTGCGCCTGCGCCGAGCGGACGTACGCGACGAAAGCCCGTGCGCCGTTCGGATTCGGGGCGTCCTTCAACGCGACGATCGGGTAGTCGTTGACTGCCCGCGCCGACTCGGGAAACTCCACGCCTGTCACGTCGGCGCTCGCCGCCCGGGTGTCAGTGCGGTAGACCAGTGCCGCGTCGACCTCGCCGAGCTTCACCTTGGCCAGCGCACCCTTGACGTCCTGTTCCAGTGTGACCGGCGTCAGCGCGACGCCGGCCGCGTCCAGTGCGGTGCGGGCCGCCGCGCCGCAGGGAACCTGACTGGCGCAGAGCGCCACCTTCACACCCGGGCCGGTCAGGTCGGCCAGGCCGGCCACTGCCTTCGGGTTGCCCCGGGGCACCGCGATCACCAGTTGGTTGCGGGCGAAGACACTCGGCGTACCGTCGGCGTCGCCAGCCGCGACGACAGTGGTCATGTTCGCCGGGGCGGCCGAGGCGAACACGTCCGCCGGCGCGCCCTGGGTGATCTGGTTGGCCAGGGCGGAACTGCCGGCGACGTTGAGGGTCACGGAGCTGCCCGGGTTGGCGGCCTCGAAGTCCTTCCCGATGCGGGTGAACGACTCGGTCAGCGAGGCGGCCGCGAACACTGTCACCGGGCCGGTCACCCGCCCGTCCCCACCGCTGCCGGTTGCCCGGCCGTCGCCCGCGCCGCAGCCGGTCACCGCCAGGCCGGCCGCCATCAGGACAGCCACCGCCGTACGCCTGCTCCGCGAGTTCATCCGCCCGACCGTCGCCGCGTCCATCTGACCTACTGACCCCGCGTTCATCTGGCCGACCGTCGCCGCGTTCATCTGGCCGACCGTCCGCGCGCCGGGGCGGGTGCGGCCCGCTCCACCACGACAGTGGTCGACTTGATCACCGCAACTGCCAGCGAACCGACCCGCAGGTCGAGTTCGTCGACGGCCTCCCGGCTCATCAGCGACACGACCCGGAACGGGCCCGCCTGGATGTCGACCTGGGCCATCACCGTGTCCTTACGGACGTCGACGACGATGCCGCGCAACCGGTTACGGGCCGAGGAGAACTCGGCGCCCGCATCCGGGTCGGTGGCTTGAGCGCGAGCGAAGGACGCCAGGTCGACGCCGTCGACGACCCGGTGGCCGTGCTCATCGCGCCCGGCCGTCAGACGCCCGGTGTCCACCCAACGGCGAATGGTGTCGGCGCTGACGCCGAGCAGGTCGGCCGCCTCCCCGATCCGGTACGTCGTCACCCGCTCACCTTAACGCCCGCATTTGCCATGGCGAAAGGCCGAGATGTGCAGCAGTCGCATAGATAAGTGAGTGTCAAGGCCGGCAGTTGCGTCTCCGTTCTCTATCTCAGGATGCCCATGGCTCCCTCGGGCGGGCCGCAAGATCGTGCTCGAACCAGGAAGTAGTGGTATCGGCGCATCGATGAGGCCACTACATCTTGGTTCGAGCACGATCTTGGCGCGGGGCGCGGGGCGCGGGGCGCGGGGCGCGGGGCGCGGGGCGCGGGGCGCGGGGCGCGGGCCGCAAGGCGGGTCGCG